>NZ_JBITDX010000008.1:0-91656 GCF_044454585.1 Catenuloplanes sp. NPDC051500 | reverse complement strand
CCTCTTCGACCCCCTCCCCCTGTCCCCCGCCCCCCCGGCCGCCCCCCCCAACAACACACCCACCTACCTTTTTTCTCCTATCACCCCCCCCCACCCACCGCTCCCATAACGGCGGCGGCGGAAGACGCGCGCTGCCGGCGCCCTCTGAGGGAGGTGCCGGCAGCGCAGGAGACGGACGGGGCAAGGGTCAGAGTTTTTGGAGTTGGGTGATGACCATGGCGAGGGCGAAGAAGCCGTAGAAGGCGATGGCCAGGAGGAGACCGATCAGGCGCCAGCCGCGGAGGCGTACCGGGGAGGGGAGGTCTCTGGTGTTGAGGCGGACCAGGAGGATCGAGTAGAGGAGGGTGACGACGGAGGCGGCGCAGGTGGAGACGATGAGCAGGCCGAGGGGTTGGGTGAAGCCGGCCAGCAGAATGAGGGAGCCGAGGATGATCTCGGCCCAGACGACGGCGAGGTAGAGGCGGGGTTCGGTCCAGCGGGGGGAGCCGGGCAGGTAGGAGCGGCTGACGAAGTCGGCGGCTACGCGGCCGATGATGTCGAGCAGGCCCATGGCGGCGGCCCAGAGGGAGACGGCGGCGATGGCGAAGAAGAGCAGTTTGAGCCATACCCCGACGCGGTCGGCGAGGATGTCGCCCTCGATGCGGAGGAAGGACGGGTCGTTCTTGAGGTCGTCGCGGCCGAAGAGCGTCTCGTAGGCGAGCAGGCTCATGATGGTGATGGTGAGCAGGCAGACGGCGACGAAGGTGACGCCGTGTTCGATGTTGGCCCGCCGCCACCAGATTTTCCAGCGTGCGAGGTTGTCGGCGCCGACGTCGAGGTCGAAGCGGTCGGTGCCGGCGGCTTCGACGCGGCCGGTGATGGGTGAGACGAGGCGGGGGACGTGGGCGCCCATGCCGTAGCCCTTGTCGCGGATCCAGTTGCTCAGGACCAGGTTGTGTACGCCGCCGGCGCCGGCCGCACCGATCGCGCTGAGCAGCAGGACGAAGGTGATCTCGGGCGGGATCTGACCGAATTCGACGACTGCCGCGCGGGCGCCGGAGCCCCAGGTGGAGAGCGAGATGACGAAGACGACCACGACGAGCAGGAAGAACAGCGTGAGCGCGACCTTGACCGTCTCGACGCGTTCGACAGTGGTGTAGACGACCTTGGAGATGGAGAGCAGCGCGCCGATCAGGATCAGGACGAGCACGGTGATCCAGACCGGGTCGCCGCCGCCGATCAGGTAGGTGAAGACCGTGGAGCCGCTGGTCGCCCAGCCCGGCCAGACGTACTGGAATGCGCCGGCCAGGCAGATGATGATGCCCCAGCCCTTCCACCAGCGGGAGAAGCCGGCGACCACTGTCTGGCCGGTGGCGAGCGTGTACCGCTCGATCTCCATGTTGATGACGAACTGGACGAGCAGGGTGGTGATGGCGAGCCAGAGCAGGCCGAGGCCGCCGATCGCGGTGAGGTAGGGCCAGAGAATGATCTCGCCGGCGGCCATGCCGATGCCGACCGCGACGACGCCGGGGCCGAGCATCCGCCGCAGCGGTACGGGTGGGGGAAGTGGGGTCATGTGCACTCCTAGGAGAGCAGGACGTCCAGGTGGCGGAGCATCCGTGCGGTGTCGGGGGTGCGCCCGGTGAAGAGCTGGAACGCGGCGGCGGCCTGGTACGCGCACATCGCCGAGCCGCCGAGCGTCCGCAGCCCGGCCGCGTGGGCGGCGCGGAGCAGCGGCGTGCGCGGTGGCATGTAGACGATGTCCGCGACCCACAGTCCGTCCCGCAGCAGCGATGCCGGCAGCGGCAGGCCCGGGTGCTTGTGCATGCCGACCGGGCTGGCGTTGACCAGCCCGTCGGCCGGTGCGATGGCGGCGGGCAGGTCCACGGGGTCTGCCACCGCGATCCGGTCGGTGTCGAAGTGCAGCGCGAGCGTCTCGGCGAGCAGCCCGCGCCGGTCGAGGTCGGGGTCGATGACTGTGAGATGCCCGGCGCCCATGCCGAGCAGCGCGTGGGCGCAGGCCGCACCCGCACCGCCGGCGCCGAGTTGCACGACGTTCGCCAATGACAAGCCGGGCAGCCCGGCACGGAAGGACGCGGTGAAGCCGTACGCGTCCGTGTTGTGCCCGTGCCGTTCGCCGTCGCGGAGCACGACCGTGTTGACCGCGCCGATCGCCTGTGCCTGTGGCGACAGCCGGTCGAGCAGCCCGAGCACGTCCTGCTTGAACGGGTGGGTGATGTTGAGCCCGGCGAAGCCGTCACGTTCGGCGTCGTCGAGCAGCCGCCCGAGCGCGGCCGGGGTGCCCGCCCGGTCCACGTCGATCAGCTCATAGGTCAGGTCGAGGCCCTGGTGCCGGGCCTCGGTCTCGTGCAGCGCGGGCGAGAACGACGCATCGATCCCGGCGCCGATCAGACCACACCGCATGAACGACCCCTTTCAATGTACGAACTGGTACGTTAGTTATCCGGGTCACATCGGGCGATGTCAAGAGCGGCGGGCAGACTGGAGCGATGGCAGACATGACCGTGGAGGTACCGGCGGAACGACGCCGGGACGCCGCGCGCACCCGGGCGGAGATCCTCGACGTGGCCACCGACGAGTTCGCGAACCGCGGGTTCTCCGGCGCCCGGGTCGACGAGATCGCGGCCCGGACCCGCACCACGAAACGGATGATCTACTACTACTTCGGCGGCAAGGAGCAGCTCTACCGCGCGGTGCTGGAGCGGGCGTACTCGGAGATCCGGGCGGCGGAGCGGGCCGTGGACGTGGAACATCTCGATCCACTGACCGGGGTACGGCGGCTGGCCGAGGTCACGTTCGACCACCACGAGGCGCACCCCGCGTTCATCAAGCTCGTCGGCGTGGAGAACGCGCAGCATGCCCGCCATGTCGCGCAGGTGGCACAACTCGTCGACCTCAACAGCTCCGCAGTGGATCTGCTGCACGGGGTGTTGCGGCGTGGCCAGGAGAACGGCGTGTTCCGGACGGACGTGGACGCGCTCGACGTACACATGATGATCAGTTCGTTCTGCTTCTTCCGGGTGGCGAACCGGCACACGTTCGGCGCGCTCTTCGACCGCGATCTGGTCGACCCCGCACGGCGGGAGCACTACCGGACGATGCTCGGCGACCTCATCACCGGATATCTGCGGATTTAAGGGGATCTATTATGCGGCGGTCGATCGCCACGGTGTGCGTTTCCGGGACGCTTGACGACAAGCTCACCGCCGCAGCCGCGGCCGGGTTCGACGGGATCGAGCTGTTCGAGAACGACCTGGTGGTGTCGCCGTGGTCGCCGGCCGAACTGCGGGCCCGGTGCGCGGACCTCGGCCTGTCGATCGACCTCTACCAGCCGTTCCGGGACTTCGAGGCCGTACCCCCGGAGCTGTTGAAAGAGAATCTGCGGCGCGCGCGGCTCAAGTTTGACGTTATGGCGGAGTTGGGCGCCGACACCATGCTCGTGTGCTCGTCGGTCTCGCCGCACGCCGCCGATGACGACGGCCTGGCCGCCTCGCAACTGTCCACACTGGCGTCACTCGCGGCTGAGCGCGGGATCAGGATCGCCTACGAGGCGCTCGCCTGGGGCCGTCACGTGTCCACCTGGGACCACGCGTGGCGGATCGTCCAGGCTGCCGGCCACCCCGCGCTCGGCCTGTGCCTTGACTCGTTCCACATCCTGTCGCGCGAGGTGAGCCCGGACGGGATAGCGGCGATCACCCCCGGAAAGATCTTCTTCGTGCAGCTTGCCGACGCGCCGCACCTGCGGATGGACGTGCTGCAGTGGAGCCGTCACCATCGGCTGTTCCCGGGCCAGGGCACGTTCGACCTGCCCGGCCTCATCACCACAATCCAGGCGAGTGGGTACGACGGCCCGCTGTCCCTTGAGGTGTTCAACGACGTCTTCCGCCAGTCCGACCCGGCGCGCACCGCGATCGACGCCATGCGCTCGCTCGTCGCGCTCGAGGACCGGGCCGGCCTACGCCCGCTGCCACCCGCCCCCGCGCTCGGCCGGCACGCGTTCACCGAGATCGCTGTGGACGGCGACACCGGGCCGCAGCTGCGCGAGGCGTTGCACGGCCTCGGCTTCACCCACACGGGCCAGCACCGCACCAAGCCCGTCGAACTGTGGGAGCAGTCAGCCTGCCGGGTCGTGCTGAACAGCGCGGTGACCCGCCCCGGCGCCGCGATCAGCGCGTTCGCGGTCACCGCGGACGACCCGGACACGGCACTGCGCCGCGCGGAGGCGCTGCTGGCGCCCGCACGCGTCGGTGCGCACGGCCCGCGTGAGACGTCGCTCGCCTCACTTACCGCGCCGGACGGCACCGAGGTCTTCATCACCGGCGACGAGTGGCGCGCCGACTTCCTGCCGACCGGCGACCAGCCCGGTCCCGGCGCCGGGCTGACCGCTGTCGACCACATCGGACTCACGCAGCCGTTCGACCACTTCGACGAGGCAGGCCTGTTCTACGACTCGGTGCTGGGACTGGAGCGACTGCCCACCCAGGAGTACGCCGCGCCGTTCGGCCTGATGCGGTCGCTCGGCCTGGCCACCGCGGACCGGGGCGTGCGGCTCGCGCTCCCGGCATCCCTGCTGCGCCGCGGCGACTGGGCGCCCGGCGTGATCGCGCCCCAGCACGTCGCCTTCTCTACATCGGACGTTCTCACCGCGGCGGCGCGGCTGCGCGGCTGGACGCTGACGATCCCGGACAACTACTACGCGGATCTCGCCGCCCGCTACGCGCTGACCGATCAGGCAGTAGAGGACCTGCGCGCGCACGGCATCCTCTACGACCGGGACGCGCACGGCGGCGAGCTGCTCCACTTCTACACGCCGGTGCACGGGGGCCGGGTGTTCTTCGAGGTCGTCGAGCGGCGCGGCGGCTACGACGGCTTCGGCGAGGCGAACACACCCGTCCGGATGGCAGCACACCGGCACCTGCGTCTCACCGGCGGATGATCACCGTCGCTGACGTTCCGGCCCGGCCCGGGCGGTTCAGGGCGCGGTGAGCAGGTAGTCGTCCGCGTCGGCGCTCCACTTCAGGTCCACGGCGCCACCGGTCGCGGCCGCCTTGCAGAACTGCAGGAACGAGCGGTAGCCGAGCTTCTTCTCGCTGAAGTCGGGCGCGACCTTGCGGACCCGGTTCTTCAGGCCGGACAGCGCGACCGCGCCCGAGTCGCCGGCCAGCTCGGACACGACAGTGCGCAGCACGGCGAACGCAGCCTCGCGGTCGCCGTGCTCCGGCAGCGAGACCTCCGGGTCGCCCTTGGCTGAGCCGCCGGTCAGCTCGACCACATTGCGCTCGCTGAGGTGGCGCAGCAGCTCGCCGAACGCGCGGAAGCCGTAGTCCGCCTCGCTGAACGTCGGATCCTTACGCAGCAGCGTGCGCTTGAGCGTGGATGCGGTGACCGCGCCGTTCGAGCTGTGCTGCAGGCCGGACACGGTCTGCGCGACAAGCGCGGCGAGCGAGTCGGCGTCCCGGACCGGCGCCACTGCCTGCGGCTCCGGCTCGGGGGCGGCGGGCTCCGCAAGCGGCTCGACCTCCACGTGCACCTCGACCGGCTCCGGCGGCGTGACCGGGCGGCCGCGGCGGGGACGCGCGGGCGGGATCTCCACGCCCTCCAGCCGGTCGTAGTAGAGGAACTCGTCGCAGGCCGGGGGCAGCAGCGCGGACGTCGACTTCTGCACACCGACGCCGATCACCCGCTTGTTCAGCTCGCGCAGCTTGTGGACAAGCGGCGTGAAGTCGCTGTCGCCGGTACAGAGCACGAACGTGGAGATGTAGTCGCGCTCGAACGCCAGCTCAAGCGCGTCCACCACCATCTTGATGTCGGCGGCGTTCTTGCGGGACGCGCCCATCCGCTGCGGGATGTCGATCAGCTCGACGTGCGATCGGGTAAGCATCCGGCGGTCCTCGTCGAAGTACGACCAGTCCGCGTAGGCGCGCCGCACCACCACCCGCCCACGCTCGGCGAGCGCGTCGGCCACCGGCCGCAACTCGAACTTCATGCCGCCGAGATGGTCGCGCGCCCCGATCGCCAGGTTCTCGTAGTCCAGGAACAGGGCGATGCGCTCTTCTTGATCCACGCAGGCCAGAGTACCGCCGCGACCCCGGACGACGACGCTCACCGAGATCGGCACCCACCACAAACACGGTCAACGGCCGCCGGGGGTACGCCTCCGGCAGCCCTTCCATGATCAGAGTTCGCACACGATGCGTTGATCCGTGGCGGCTTTCCGTGCGTGCCATAGGTGGGCGGACGATGCAGGCCGAGGATGGGAGTCACCCGTGACGCGTGAGGGCGGCGAAACGACAGGTCAGAAGTCGTGGGAGGCGGCAGCCCCGTCTCTGGTCGGCCTGGAGCAGGACGCCGGTGATGCGCCGCCGGGGTGGCCGTCGATCGCTGACTACTGGCCGGACGCACCGCACCGGATCGGGCCACCCGCCGACGTCTACCACCTGGACGAGAACGAGGCGCCGCTCCTCGCGGACAGCGTGCGAGAGGCCGATCCGGCACCGTCGCGCGAGCGTCCCCCGATGAGCGTGCTGCGGCGTCCACCGGCGGCGGTGCCGGCCACGGCGGCGCCCGGTGCGGGCCGGCCGGCTGCGATGACGGAGAGGGCGGGCTCGGCCGGGGCGGGCTCGGCCGGGTCGAGCGCGACCATGACCGCTCCGGGCGCATCCACGGCAGTCCCGGGCGCGTTTACGGCAGCCCAGAACTGGGACGCGGCAGCCCTGGGCTCGGATCCGGCAGTCCCGGGCTCGGGTGCGGCATCCTCGGGCTCGGACGCGGCAGCCTCGGGTTCGGAGGCGGCGATGCCGGAGAGGGTCGCGCCGGAGCAGATGGTGACGGAGGAGTTCGCGCCGGGCCGCGCGTCGACAGGCGCGACAGGCACGACGGGCACGGCGGGCACGGCGGGCACGGCGGGCACGGCGGGCACGGCGGGCACGGCGGGCACGGCGGGCACGGCGGGCACGGCGGGCACGGCGGGCACCCGTGCGGCGGCACCGGCCGTGCACGATCTCGGGACGCCGCCGCCGCGCGGTTACGGCGTGCAGTCAAGCGGCGCGGAGTACGAGCCGCGGGACCCGTTCGAGAACCTGATCCTGGCCGAGGACTTCCAGCACCAGCCGGCCGCCCACGACGACGACCTGCACTGGGACGGCGAGACCTCGTCCGTGCCGCGGATCCGGCGCGGCGGGCGCGTGCTGGCAACTGTGGCGCTGGCGTTGCTGCTGCTCGTCGGCCTGACCGCGCTGATCGTGGTGCAGCTGCCCGGCGGCGCGGACGACAGGACCACCGCGGCCGTGCCCCCGGTGCCGGAAGCCACGCCGGACAAGTCAGACTCACCGGCGGCGGACGATGCCGCTGAGGAGCCCGCCGCACCGCCGGCCGATCGTGGTCTCCGCGCGTCCGCCCCGCTGAACGGCCGTTCCGAGGCCACGTTCGCGCTGCTCACCGACGTGACAGTGCTCTCGGTCCGGACCACCTCGCTTGACGGCGACCTGTTCCGGGTCAGCACGCCGGAGAAGAGCGGCGTCCGGCCGAACGCGGTCACGTCCGCGGCGGAGGTCCGGTTGTTCCTGGAGCCGAGCGAGAACAAGGACGCCACCGCGGTGGTGGAGGTGCTGCTCAGCGACCAGGTCCGCTGGTCGCTGCGGCTGCTGGCCGGCGTGGACGAGGGCGCGGTCGACCTGAGCGCGGCCGACGTGGCCGAGGTGACGCTTGCGGGCGGCGCGACAAGCCTCGACCTGAGCCTGCCGAGCCCGTCCGGCACGCTGCCGATCACGCTTACCAAGGGCGCGAACCAGCTGACCGTGCGGACGCCGGACCGGGTGCCGGCCCGCGCGGCGATCCGGCAGGGGGCGGGCAAGATCGAACTGGACGGCCGCGCCAAGAACGGCATCGCGAAGGGCGAGGTCTTCCAGACCAGCGACTGGCAGAACGCCACCGACCGTCTCGATCTCGACGCGTCCGCCGGCCTCGGCACCCTGACCATCGAATCAGCGTGACCACCGAATCAGCGTGACCACCGAATCAGCGTGACCGTCGAGTCGGCGTGACCATCGAGTCGGTCTGAATCGCCTCGAGGCCGGGCTGCTCAAGCGCTCCCGCGCCACCACGAAGATCAAAAGCACGCGGGGGTACGGCCGCCACCGCGAACGGTGACGGCCGTACCCCGTCGAGGTCAGGCCGTGCCGGTCAGCACCTCGAACAGGTCGGCGCGGCACTCCAGGCCGGCCGCGCGAAGCGCCGCGACGCGGGCGAGCTGCTGGTCGGCGGGGAGCGCGTGAAGCACGTCCCAGGCGCGGGCGGTCGCCTCCCGGTCCTCGTCCAGGTAGGTGTCCGGAGGTTGTGTCCGGCCGAGCAGCCAGGCGCCGGCGACGGAGCGGGCCGCGCGCTGGCGGGAGTCGGCCTCGCGGGTGGTGTACTCCTCGCAGCGAAGCGTGCCGGCGCCGTCGAGCAGGGTCTCGACAAGCGTCGGACCACCTGTAACCAGCCCGCCCTCGCTGTCGATTGTCAGCTGTACCCGTACCGTGGCGGGATCCTGGCCCTGGTTCTGGTCCTGGATCAGCGCGGTCGGCGCGTTCGGGAGCCGGCTCAGCGCGGCAAGCGCCTCCCGGGCCGGGCCGGTGAGCTCGGGCAGCACTACGGCGTAGACGCGGGTGACGCAGACGCGGGGAGCGCCGTCCGCGCAGACCAGTGCGGTCGCGCGGGGATCGGGGGCGGTGGCCTGCGCGGCGGGCGGCAGCACAAGCAGCCCGGCGGCCAGGCCGGCGACAAGCGTGGCGCCTGCCGGGATCAGCGAGGCGGGCCGCGGCCGATACGGAAGCGTGTAGAGCAGGAAGCCGGCCACGGCAAGCGCGGCGAACCAGATCGCCTGCCCCACGTTGGTACGCGCGCCCACCTGCAGGAACTCGATGGTCACACCGCTCTCGGGGACGAACGACGGGATCAGCAGCAGCGCACGGGCACCCGTCCTGCTGGCGACGATCTCCAGCGCGATGAATACGACTGTCGCGCCGAGCAACGACAGCGGGATCGTCCACAGTGACGGGAGCGCGCGGCCGAGCGCGAGCCCGAGCAGCCCGGCCGCGGCGATGCCGAGCGCGCCGACAAGCAGCGACCAGGGCCAGGCGGACGGCCAGTAGGTGTCCGCGTCAAGCACCGCAAGGCCGATCGAGTCGGCGATCGCGGCCAGGTAGACCGCGGCCAGCCCGCCGCAGAGCAGGGTGGCGCGTAGCGCGAGTCTCGACCACGGCAGGCGGGACGTGGCGCCGAGCAGCTCGGTCGTGCCTGCCGCGCCGTCGCGGCGGCCGATGATGACGCCGATTGTCAGCGCCAGCGGCCAGAGCAGGGAGAGCGAGATGCGATGGCCGAGCACGGTCTGGCCGACCAGGCCGGGCCACTGCGGATCCATCCCGTCGATCGACATCGTGTGCGCCGCGAACAACATCAGCGCGACCAGCCAGGGCAGCCAGGTACGGCGCAGTTCCAGGATCGTCAGCCGGATCGTCATCGGAGCACCTCCGTGTAGCCTCGCTCGAACGTGCTGGTCAGCTCGTCGCCGCCGTCGCCGGCCCGGGCGGCCAGCTCGTCCGGCGTGCCACGGAAGGCCACCCGGCCCTCGTTCAGCACGATCAGGTCCGTGCAGGCCGCGGCCACGTCCTCGACGACGTGGGTCGCCATCACCACGCACGCGGTACGGCCGAGCCCGCGCAGCAGCGTGCGCAGCTCCTGCCGCTGCCCCGGGTCGACGCCCGCGGTCGGCTCGTCCAGGATCACCAGGCCGGGGTCGCCGACAAGCGCCTGCGCCAGGCCGACGCGGCGGATCATGCCGCCGGAGAGCGTGCGCAGCTTGTCGTTCGCGCGGGCGGTCAGCCCGACCTGGTCGATCGCGCGCTGCGTCGCGGCCGGGACGTCGTGCGCCGGCACCTCCTTCAGCCAGGCCAGGTACTCGACGAACTCCCGTACCGTGAAGCGTTTGTAGTAGCCGAAGGACTGCGGCAGGTAGCCCAGCGCGCGCCGGACCGTACGCAGGTCGCCTCCGTTGTGGACCGGCTCGCCGATCAGTTCCAGCGTGCCCGCGACCGGCGGCGCCACAGTGGCGAGCGCGCGCAGCAGCGTGGTCTTCCCGGCCCCGTTCGGCCCGAGCACGCCGTGCACGCCCGGCCCCAGGTCCAGGTCGACGGCGTCGACGGCCAGGCGGCGCCCGGCACGGACCGACAGGCCCTCGGCCCGGACCGGCCAGCGCAGTGGCCGTTCCTCATCTATCTCCAGCGCACGCATCAACGCGACGTTCCTTCCAGTTGGAATCGGTTGCGGAATCGGGTCAGCGCGGCCACGGCGAGCAGCGTCACCGCGAGCCATCCGGGGGTGGCGGCCGGGTCAAGGAGCACCGGGTCCGCCGAGTTCACGAGGGTGGGAAGCACGACCGCAAGCGACCAGAGCACTGTCACGCCGATCGCGGCCTGGGTGACGCCGACGAACGCGCCGGCCGCCAGCACGACGGCAGTGCACGCGAGGCCGGGCAGCAGCCAGCGGGCCGGGGACGCGCCGACCGCCAGGCCGGCGAGCGCCACCGGCGGCAGCGTCACCAGCAGCGCCACAAGCGTGCGGCGCAGCACAAGCGTCAGGCCGGCCTGCGGGGTGACCGCGACAAGCGCGTGCGCCGGGTCGGTCCAGCGGTTCCAGGACACCGCCACGCCGAGCATCGGGGCCAGCGGCGCGACCAGGAGCAACAGCGGCGGCATGACGCCGGGGCCGGCCGCCTCGAGCAGCGTCGCGGCCAGCGGCACCGCGATCGTCATCGCCAGCCAGGGCAGTACCGCGGGCACCGCCCACCGGGCCAGCGTGCGCCGCAGCCGGTGCCGGGCCTGCCAGAGCCGCCCGTGCCCGGGGCCGAGTCGCGGCTCGATCGTCGCGCGCACCGACTCGACGAGCGCGGGGAGCGCCGGGTCCGCCTCGATCGCGACGGCCATCCCGGCCCGGCAGTCCGGGCAGCGGTCCAGGTGCGCCTCAAGCACCCAGAGCGTCTCCTCCGGCAGGTCGTCGCCGGCGGCGTACCGCGTCAGAAGGTCTTCTGGCACGTGGATCTCGCTCATGACAGCGCCTTCCGCAACTCGATCCTGGCCCGGCGCACCCGGGTCTTCACAGTTCCCTCCGGCACGCCGAGCAGCGCCGACGTCTCCCTGGCGGTCAGGCCGTCCAGGACCATCGCCCTCAGCACCGTGCGCAACTCCGGCGCGAGGCGCCCCAGCGCGGCGGCGAGCGCGGCGTCCGGAAGCACGTCGAGCACCTCGTCCTCGGCCGCGGGCGTGGTGGCCCCGGGCGGCTCGCCGATCAGCGGCACCTCGTCGTGCCGCGCCGCGCGCCGGAACGCGTCGACGAGGCGGCGGGCCGCGATCGTCCACAGCCACCCGGCCGCGCTGCCACCCGCCGGGTCGCCCACGTAGCCCGGGGCCGCCCGCCAGACCGCCAGGTACGACTCCTGCATCACCTCGGCGACCAGCTCCGCGTCCCGGCACCGGCGACGTAGGCGCACCACGAGCCACGGCGCGGTCCGCCTGTAGAACTCGTCGAACGCGGCCCGGTCGCCACGGCCGACGCGCCGCAGCAACTGCTCCTCGTCCATCCCCGCACTGTCGTTCACGCCCGGTCAGTCGACGCGGCGACACGGCAGAGATTGCGATACGGATGTGACCTGGACCACAAAAAGCCCGCCCTCACGCACGGTGAGGGCGGGCGTCACCGCGTCAGACAAGTGACCGCCGGGCGACCGGGAAGTCGAAGAACGTGGCCGGGTACGGCTCACCGGCAAGCGTGAAGTGCCACCACTCCAGGTCGTAGTCGTTGAACCCGGCCGCCGCCATCGCGTCCCGCAGCCAGATCCGGTTCGCGAGCGGGCGCCCGGTGATCCGCGGGTCGAGCGTGTTCGCAAGCGGGTCGAAGCAGTCGTACCCCGTACCCATGTCGATCGTGTTGTCCTTGAAGCGCTTCCCCACCGGCGCGTAGCAGGCGACGAGCGGCTGGCCCGGCACGTATCGCGGCTGCGGCGCGGCCGGCAGCTTCACGATCGTCAGGTCGACGGTGCTGCCCCGGCTATGCCCGGACCGGTGCGCGATGTAGCCGTCCTCGAAGAGCGTCGACTTGTCCACGTCCGGGTAGAATTCGCGCTTCGTCAGCGTGTCATCCACCTTCTCCGCCCAGGCCGCGAAGTGGTCGACCGCGCGCTGCGGCCGGTAGCAGTCGTACATCTTGAGCGAGTAGCCCTTGCGCCGCAGCCCGGCCTGCACCACCTTGAGCGCCTTCGCGGTAGGCCGGGTCACGATGCACAGCGGCTCCACGTAGCCGTTCACCGGCCGCCCCACGAAGTTGTGGAAGGTCTTGTAGCGGATGTCCATCAGGATGGTCGGATCGACCTTCGCCAGATCGACGAAGTCGGCAGGGGCCTTGACGTGGGCCTGCGCGACACCGGGCGCCCCGGTCAGCACGGACACGACGACGGCGGCGAGCACCAGCAGGTGACGTTTCATTCGGAAACCATCCAATCGACGGCATGGATCATTGGCCGCCCAGCATTACCACGTTCCGAAGTCGCATCACTACAGATCGTGCAAAATTAGCGATCGTTGCTACAACGGCATCACGTCCATGTCGCAGTTGGCGCGCTTCCAGTCGGCCGCCTCCTTGGTGGCGAGGTGGTTCACGCCAAGCACCCGCTTGTAGCGCTCCACAGTCTCCTGGTGCAGGGCCTCGGCCTCCGGCTCACGCCCGAGCGCCCGCAGGTCGATCGCCAGGTTCAGAGCCGCCGCGAGCGTGGAGGGGTGGTCCGCGCCCATCGTGGCGCGGTACAGCCCGAGCTGGCCGTCGTCCAGGTCGAAGGCGGCGGGCACGTCACCCAGGACGAAAGGTCGCTCGCGAGGTTCGTGGTGCAGCTGAGCGTCAGCACGTGGTCCGGGCCGACGCTGTCGTGCAGGCGGGCGAGCGTGGCCTCGTTGAGCGTGCGCGCCTCCTGCGGGCTGCCCTTCTCCCGCAGGATGATCGCGAGGTTGCCCTCGGCCGCCTGGGAGTGTGGATGCGCCTCGCCGAACGCGGCATGAAAACGCTCGATGTTCTCGGTCGCCACCTCCTCCGCCTCGTCGAGCTCGCGGGCCTGGCGCAGATCGAGCGAGAGATTGAGCGCCGCGGACATGGTGCCCGGGTTGTCCAGGCCGAACGCGGCCGCGTAGCGCTCGAGCGCGTCCCGGGAGATGGACAGCGCGCTCGGATGCTCGCCGGCCTTCCGGCGGGTGACGGAGAGGCTCCGATTCGTCTCCACGGTCTGCGGATCGCGCTCGCCGAGACTGTCCACGAACGACTCGGCAAGCCGCTCGAACTCCTCGTGGGAGGCGATGTAGTCGCCGAGCTGCCGCCGGTCGATGAGCACGCCCCGGTGCGCCCGCAGGCTCTCCTCGTGATTCTGCCCGTACACCTGGACCTTGCGCTGCCAGGTGGACATGTCGACCTCCAGCGCCTCCTCGAACCGGGCCACCAGGCGCAGGCTCACCGCGAGATTGTGGGCCGCGTTGAGCGTGAGCGGGTCGTCGTCACCGAACAGCTGCACGCACCTGTCGTAGACCTCACGGGACCTGTCGAGCGCGTCCTGGAACCTGCCCTCCACCCGGCGATCGGACGCGACCGCCTGCATCGCCTCAAGCAGACTCTCCGGATTGTCGTCCGGGCCGTGCCGGTGGCGCTCCAGCAGCGACGCGTTGAGCGTGGCGGCCTCCCGGTAGCGGCCGAGCGAGAAGAGCACGTACCCGAGCCAGCGGCCGATCTCAAGCGTCTGCGGCGCCTCCTCGCCCAGCTTCTCCTTCCAGGCGTCGTACGCGCTCTGCGAGATGTGCAGGCTCTCCTGCGGGTTCCCCCAGAAGGAGTGGTACTTGGCCTCACCGATGACCAGGTCGCGCACCCAGTCGTCCTCCGCGTCGGTGATCGCGCCGGACGCGACCAGGTGCGGGTAGAGCTCGCCGTAGAGCTGCCACCGCCCGCGCTCGGCCGGCTCCTGCGGATTGTGGGTGGCAAGCAGCTGGTGCGCGGCGTGCCGCATGGCGACGCGCTCCTCCGGCGACATCCGCTCGATCAGGACGGCCTGGACCAGGCGGTGCATCTGGATCGTGTTCTTCGCATGGTCGATGCGGGCCAGCGCGTACCTGTTGATCTCCCGGATCGCCCGGCCCAGTTGGATCGGGTCGCGCAACGCCGCTCCAAGCTCCGGCGTCACCTGCATCCGGTTGCCGTTTGACAGCAGCGTGCGGGCGATCGGCTCGGGCGCGAGGAAGGCGCAGAGCTGCAGCAGTCGCAGCGACGCCGGGCGGGTGCGCGCCAGATGATCGAGGGACACGTTCCACGCGGCGGCGACCGGCAGCTGGTAGTCGGCGGGCGGCGACAGGTCCATCAGCTCGATGCGCTTCTCCCGGAAGAGCGCGAGGTACTCCCCGGCCTGCATGCCCGTCTCGGCCAGCCAGGCCGCCGCCTGCTCGATCGCGAGCGGAAGGTCGCCGAGCACCTCGGCGAGCGCATCTGACTCGTCCGGCGCGAGCGTCGGCGCCCGGCGGGTGAGCAGCGCCTGGCTCTCCACCCGCCGGAACACGTCCACCTCCACCGCCTTCGCCACCGAGGACCACTGCGGATTGCGGGAGGTCACCAAAATGTGCCCGGGACCGCCGAGCGGGAAGTACTGCCGCACGTCGTCCGGCGTGTCCGCATTGTCGAAGATCAACAGCCATCGCGCGTACGGGACGCCGACGCGCAACGCCTCCTTGACCGCCGGGACGGCCGCCGCCTCCGCCTTCACCGGCAGCCGGAGCTTCTGCGCGAGCTCGGCCATCGAGGCCACGACCTGCGCGGGCCGTTCGGCGGGGATCCACCAGACCACGTCGTACTCGCTGGCGTTGAGGTAGACGAACTCCACCACCACCTGCGTCTTGCCGACGCCACCCATGCCGTGCAGCGCCTCCGGCAGCACCGCGGTCGTGCCGCCGGTCAGACGCTCGTGCACCTGGGCGAGCAGCTCGGCCCGCCCGGTGAAGTTGGGATTTCGCGGTGGAACTGTCCCCCAGATGGCCGGCACCTTGACCGACGGCCGTACCGCGCCGGGCGCCGGCGTGCCTGATGGGATGACATCGGGCTCGTGACCCAGTGGCATCTCGGCCTCCAATGATTGCGGGGCGGCGGTCCCCGCGACCGCCGCGGTCTCACGGCCGGCCGCGGTCGCGACCAGCCCTTGGATGTGCCCGGCCAGCCGCAGGTGCGCGCCGGAGAGCGCAAGCAACACCGCCGCCTGCACCTCCGCGAACCGCCGCTCGCCGCGCGGCAGCTCGCCGAACCGGATTGTGGGGTCAGCCACCGACTCGGCGATGCGCCGGACGGCCGGCAGACCGCCGAGGTACTCGTCGAGCACCCGCACCACCCGCAGCGTGGTGACCCGCCGCGCCTTGGCCAGCAGACCGGCGCGCACCCCCGGGCCGAAATCGTGCGTGACCAGGCCGGTCACGTCCGCGGCCGGGTCCGGCGGGACCGGCCGCACCAGCCCGGAGACCAGGATCTCGGCGAGATGCTCCGGCCCCGAGCCCGGCAACAGCTCCGCCTGCATCAGACGCATCACGTCCAGATTGAGCGGCGCCGCGGCCAGACAGGTGGCCAGCTCGTAGGCCTCCGGCGACGCGACCGCCCGGAACGTCTCCACCTGCCCGGCACGCTGCCCGGCAGGTGCCGACTGCGGCGCCGGGCGGGGCAGCAGCAGACACGGCAGATCCGTGGCGCCCGGCCCGGGCAGGAGGGTGAGCCGCAGCCAGGTCTGGAACCAGCCGGGGTCCAGCTCGAGCAGCGGGATCGGCACCCGGCCGCCCGCCGCCGGCCCGGCGTCGTCGGTCACGGCCGCCGGCAGCGGGTACCGCCAGGCCAGCGCGGTGTTGGCGTCACCCTCGGCGGTCCGGGCCAGCCGCACCGGTTCGGCGGTCAGGCAGGTGCGGCGCCACATCCGGTGCGGGAGCAGGTGCACGATTGCGACCGGGCCGGCCGTCGCCCACCGCCGCACCGTCTCGTCGCGCAGCCCGCGGCACCAGGCCGGGTCGGCACCGTCCGTGAAGATCAGTAACAGACGCGGCGCGGCCACCGGGGCGTCGGGGGCATCGAACGGCCGCGACCGGACCGCGCCCACCGACTGCAGCGTGCCGAGCAGCGCGGCGAAGTCGGCGATCGTCTCCCGCCACACTGCCATCGACGGGTGACCGTCCACCGCGAGGACGACATCCCGTCCGCCAGCCGGGACGAGCGCCTGGGCGAACTCATCGACGGGCAACGGGTTGATGACGACCGGCCAGTCCGCCTCGGATCCGTCCGGCAACCGGACCGCGCGCTGAATGACGCGGCCGCCGAAAGCGTCCGCCTCCGCAGCGGGATCGTCGCCGTGCATCGCGACTCCGGAAATGTCATCGACCCACGCCTCCCCCGCATTTCAGGACGCGCGGTCACCGAACTCCTCCGGCAGGCACAACGGATCATCCCAGAGAAGCACGAGATCTTTACCGATCCCGGTGGGCTCATCATCCGACACGGCGGTGGACGCCCTCAAGCGACGTGCGAATTCGGGCATCTTCGAAACACCGTCACCCCAGGCGATCTCCTCCTCGATCATCCGGCGGAATATGATTCCCGGACTGCCCTCCCGATGCCAGATCACTATGGGTACGCCGGTCCGAATAGCGATGTGAAGCTGGTTCAGCCCGTTCTGCGACTGGAGCGTGGGCGGCTCGCTGAGCACCATCGCGACGACCTGACTGTCGAACATGATGCTCTCCTCCAACCGATACGGATGATCCTCACTGAACCGGCAGTGCGCCTGGCGCGGCGATCTCCACAGCGAATTCCACCGCGCGCGCCACTCCGCATGCAGCCCGGGATCGCGAAACCGATCGAGACTACGCACCACCACCGCATAACGGAGAAAAAGCGGAATATCCGGATCGGACTCCTTTCGCCAACGCTCGACCGGCATGTTGAGCAGGGAGAACGGCAGAATGAACTCGATGCGGCCCGGCCGGTCGTCGGCGCGCCAGTCCACCTCGGCCGTCTGCACGATGCCCCGGACCGCGCTCTCCAGCCCGGCCCTGCCGACGACCTGCTCGCCACGCTTGTCGGGGGCTCCGGGCTCGTCACTCCAGCCGTACCAGTGCTTGACGGTGTAGGTCTCGGGCCGGATCGGATGCGGGTCGATCAGGATGAGCAGGGCGGAGTCTCGGTCACCGCGACCTCCCACGCGCTGCGCGGACCGGTAGACGCAGCGCTCCAGCTCGCCGGAGACGCCCCACTCGGAGGCGAGCCGGCGGAGCAGCTGCTTGATCCGCCTGCCGGAATCGGTCGGGAGCAGGTCCGCGACCAGCTCCAGGAAGATCATGAAGAGCGGCACGCCGTGGTCGGTACCGCTCGACCCGGCGAGATTCGCGAACATCTGCCAGGCGTCCTCGCAATGCGCCGGTGGCGGCTCGTGCAATTGCACGGCGCGAAACAGCTCACCGCAGTTCCCTACCGGCTCCTGATGCAGCACCTCCTCGATCAGCCACCAGTTCAGGTCCGAGAAATGGTCTATTCCGTCCCATTCATCGTTGAGCTGACGCAGTCGATATCTGAGATCCGCGGAGAGAAGGTCACTAACCACGGCCAGCAGATCCTTCAGACAATCACGGAACGCGCACCTGTGAACTATCAGCTCGAGGTGGGCCCGCCCGTCCTCGGTCTCGCCCTCGCCATCACCGAGCAGCCGTGTCCGCCTGCGCCGCGATATCTCGTTTATCAGCGCGAACCGCTCACGCGTGCCGGCAAAGCGTCCGCTGCCGTCGAGCACCTCGACGATGCCATGCAGAATCCGCGCGCGGGCATCGAGCCGGCCGTCATCCACCGACGGCAATCCCGCGTTCACCACCGAACCACATCACAGAACGGATGCACCGCAATCGCCTCCCAGGCACGCACAAACATACCGGGGGCCCGGATTACCGATAGTACCTGTCGAAGAACAATCAACAAGAGACGCGCGTGACGGCCGTCCAGGCGACAAGACGAAGCGGATCCGCGTTATCGACCCGCCGGGCGACCGCCCGTACCAATTCTGGCCGATCCGCCAGAAGTCCGGCAGGCTCTCCGAGCACGCCGAGCGCGAGCCCCAGTCCGACCCACGCCCGGTGGTCGTCGCGTCGATGCGACAGGTGGCGGACGTAGCCGTCCCGCGCACCGGCCACGTCACCGGAGATCAATGCCAGGTCGGGCGGAAGCGTGCCGGGAACCCGGCCGGCCACCGCCGCGGGGGCCTTCGCCACGATCGCGAACTCCTCCGGGTCACCGAGCCACATCCGGGCGAGCACCGCGCGACCGTCGAGCCACCGGGCGCCGGTGTCGGTCACCGGCGCGGGCACGGGCACCCCGTCCGCCGCCGGGCACGGCTCACCCGTGGCCCAGGCGTCCGCCGCGGCCGACACCCAGGCCTCGTCCGCGGCGATGTGCAGCGCCCGCCACTGTCCACTGTGATCGGCGGCGAACAGCTCGGCGAGGCGCTGCACGGGTGCTGAGACCGGGCCGGCGCCCCAGGAACGCACGGTGGACGCCAGCCCGCCGACCAGGCTGTGACCCTCGGCGGAGAGGCGGTCGTCGCCGGCCAGCCCGGACAGCACCCGCCTGAGCTGGAGGCGCCAGAGCGCGAACTCGAACTCCGCCGCCGGACCCGTACGGTGCCGCCAGTAACCGGTGATGCCGACGAACGCGTAGAGCCCCTGCAGCAGACCACGCAGCGGCCGCGGATCGTCCCGCCACGGCGCCCAGCACAGCGGGCCGCCGGTGTCCCGTACGAAGGAGACGAGGTGGGTGAGCGCGCCGAGTTTCACGTGCTGGGTCTCGTGCACGAGCGTGACCGCGAGTTGCTCGGCGTCGTCCGGCATCGAGGCCTGGACGGCCGCGAAGGCCTCGTCGCAGGACGCGCTTAGCGGACGGTACGGCTCGGCGGCGGGCAGCGGGGTCAGTGAGGCGATCGCGGCCGCGACCGAGTCCGCGACGGCCCGGTCCTGGCCGGCCAGGATGGACCAGGCGTCGTCGAGCAACGACTGCCAGCGCGCGACGTCCGCGGGCTCCAGGGGCGCCGGAACCGAATAGCCCCGCAGGTCCCGGTACGGGTCGACGTCGTCGAGCGCGAATCCGATCCGCCGCCCGCCGGACTCCGCATGACAGCGGGGCAACGGGCGCCAACCGGCCCCGCCGACCGCGACGGGGCTGCCATGACCGTCGACGGCGATCTCGGTGGCGCCGCCGATGCACCGGACCTCCGCGGCCGCACCGTCGATCCCCGGGAACCAGGCCAGGCCGAGGCCGGGCAGGACCACCGCGCCGGACCGGACCGGCACCCGCAGCGTGAACTGCGCACCGGCCCGGATCGCGGCCGTTGCCGCAAGCGTGTGCAGATATCCGGTGTCCACCCACAGAGGAGCGTCGTCGGTCACCACGCCCTGCAGACGACGGAGCATGTGCGCGATCCAGATACCGGCCTGCGGATACATCAGCACGTCGGTGACGGCGGCCTCATCCCGCGTCTCCGCGTCGGTGAGCACCTGGAGCGCGTCCTCGATCGGGGACAGCGGGCCGGTCGCGGGCGTGCCCTCCAGCGCGGAGACCAGGTGGCGCAGAGCGATCAGCCGCCAACTCCGCTCGGTGAAGGCGAACCGCCGCACCGCGTCGGCGCCGCCCTCACCTCGGGCCAGGGCGCGGAGGTCGTCCGCCGGCAGCACATGGGCGGGGAATTCAGCGATCTCGGCAGACAACAGACATCCTCGGTCTCGACGCACACATGACGGCTTCCCACGGCAGCGTCAACGATTCGAGGCCGATGCGCAGCCACGGGGAGGGCGACATCGAGGACGGAAACGGCTAACCGCGATTTTTGGGCAGGCGCGGGGCGATGGCAACCCGCCGGAAGGAGGACCCGAGGGTCAGCCGTCGAGCCTCTGCGGGTTGTATCCGCTGATACTGCGCCCGGGCTTGTCGATGCGGCGGACGAGGTTTTTCACCGTCAGGGCGAAACGGGCCGGGTCCTGCCGCAGAATCTCGGACACCGTCATCCCGCTGAGGTCCTGCACCTCGGTCTCCACAAGTGCCTCGTGCGGCATAAGTCCACGTCCCTCTGTTGCGTGAGGGCACGAGCGGCTCTCACTGGCCTGTTTGCGACATGGGGGATCCAGACCCCCTGGCTGGCAATTCAGGCCTGCGCTGATAGTACGGGCCGCACGGCCCGCAGTGTGGCCCAACAGGCGAACCGTCAAAAAGACACGCGAAGTCCGCCATTCGGGCGACCCCCGGAGGCCTGACCCGGCAGCCTGCGCCATGAAGACCTTTCCGGCGGTACGGTCGTGGGCCGTAACGGACGAATCGCGCACTCCCCGCCGTACCCTCGCGATCGGTTTTGAATGGCTCTTAACGCTTGAATGGCGTGCCGCCCGGCCGAATAGGCGATGGGTATCCGTGAGGACGAGGGGGCGGCGGTGGGACGACGGACGGGCGTGGGGGCGCCGGTCGTAGTGTCGGTCATCGTTATCGGAGGGCTGGTCGCCGCGCTCGCCCTGCCCGCCGCGCGCAGCGGGATCTTCGGCCTCACCCTGGTCACGCTGGACAGCCTCGGCGCGGTCTACGCGCTGCGGGCCGCGCGGCACCGGGCCCGTCTCACCTGGCGCCTGGCCGCGGCCGGGCGGGCGCTCTCCGTCAGCACCACCGTCGCGCTGACGGTGAACGCGGTGAACGGCAGTGCCGTCGCCTGGTGGCTTGGCGTGTGCAGCGGGCTCGGCATGTTCGCCTGTCTCGCCGCAAGCGTGCTGTCGATCTCGGCGCGGCGGCTTGAGGGGCGGCAGTTGTGGGCGTTCGCGGCGGAGACCTGGGCGGTGTTCAACGGCGCGTTCATGCTTGTCTGGTACTTCGCGGTGTATCCGACGCTGAGCGGCGTCCCGCCCTCGCTGTGGCTGCAGCTCATCGGCTACCCGGTGGGGAACCTGCTGCTCGCGGTGTCGGTCTTCTCCGTCCTGCTGCGCGGCGGCGTGACCCGGCTCGGCGATCCGATCACCACGCTCCTCGGCGGTGTGCTGTTCTACGCGATCGCGGACACGCTGTGGGCGTCGATCGGCGCGCGCGGTGAGCAGGCGGCGCACTCGCCGGCCGTGGTGGCGGGCCTGACCCTGGCGTCGCTGGTGATGACGCTGGCGGCGATGCGCGCGGACTCGGCCGGCTCCGGACGCCGGCGCCCGCCCCCGGCCGCGGCGCAGTCGCCGTCCTGGTCTGCCTACCTGCCCTACGTGAGCGTCGCGGCCGGGAACACGCTGATGCTCGTGGGCACGATCCAGGGGCAGGAGTTCACGCTCTGGGGCGGGCTGGTGCTCGCGCAGACCGCGATCATCGGGGCGCTGCTGGTCCGGCAGGTGATCTCGCTGCGGGACACCCGGGAGCTGACGGTCACGGACACGCTCACCGGGCTGGCGAACCTGGCCGGGCTGCACGCGGGGCTGCGGCGCGCGGCCGGACGGCGGGAGCGGACCGCCATGCTGATCGTGGACCTGGACGACTTCAAGCAGGTAAACGACCGCTACGGGCACGACACCGGAAACGTGATGCTGATCGAGGTGGCGCGGACGTTGCGCGCGCACATCAGATCCTCGGACGTGGCCGCGCGGGTCGGCGGCGACGAGTTCGCGGTGCTGCTGACCGGCGTCGGCGAGCACGCGGACGCGACGGGCGTGGCCGCGCGCATCCTGGCCGCGTTCGCCACCGGCCCGATCCGGATCGGCGCGGACAGCATCCCGGCCCGGGCCAGCGTCGGCGTGGCGATCGCCGGGCCGGACGAGGACCCGCACGAGCTGCAGCACCGCGCGGACCTGGCCATGTACGAGGCGAAACGCGCCGGCAAGCACCTGTGGAGGCTCTACGAGCCGTCGATGACCGACCGCCGGGCTCGGGACGGCGCACTTGCCGACCACCTCGAGGACGCGCTGCGGGACGGGCAGCTGCAGGTGCTCTACCAGCCGCTTGTCGACCTCACCGACGGCCGCCCGGTCGGTGCGGAGGCGCTTGTCCGCTGGACCCATCCACAGCTCGGCCCGGTCTCGCCGCTCGAGTTCATCCCGGTCGCGGAACGTACCGGCGTGATCATCCGGCTCGGCCTGTGGGTGCTCGAGGAGGCCTGCCGCCAGGTCCGCGCCTGGCAGCTGCGCTCCCCCGGCACCGCGATCTACGCAAGCGTCAACGTCTCACCGCGCCAACTCCAGGAGCCGACGCTCGTCGCGGACGTCCTCGAGGTCCTGTCCCGGACCGGCCTGCCCGCCTCCGACCTGGTCCTGGAGATCACCGAGTCCGCGATCGTCGACGAGCACGCCGCGGTCCCGGCCCTCGCCTCCCTGCGCTCCCACGGCGTCCGCATCGCCGTCGACGACTTCGGCACCGGCTACTCCTCGCTGCAGTACCTGACCCGCCTCCCGGTCGACGTGCTCAAAATCGACCGCAGCTTCGTCTCCCAGCTCGACAGCACGCCCGAGGGCGCCGCAGTCGTCGAGGCCGTGATCCGCCTGAGCCAGGTCCTCCGCCTCCGTACCGTCGCCGAAGGCATCGAGACCCCCGCGCAGGCCACCGAGCTGCAACTCCTCGGCTGCACCCACGGCCAGGGCTACCTTTTCGCCCGCCCGCTGCCCGCCCCCGAGCTCAACGACATGATGAGCACCGCCGCTATCCGCGGATAAATGCTGATTTTCCCACTCCCGCGGTGCCCCAGCCCCGCGTGCTCCCGCGGGCCGCCCGATCCGCGGGTGGCCCGGAAAACCCCGATTGGTGTGCGTCGTCAATGGCAGGCACGGACGTCCGCGGGTGGCGGTCCTGTCGGACCCCCACGGTCCAAGCCCGTCATGCGGGCATCGGCAGGGCAGATCGGTGTGCGGCCGGCCGCTCTTTGCCGGTGGACATCCGCCACTCGACCTGAGGCTGGCGGACTACTCCGTGCAGGACGGCAAGGTTCGACTTGTCTACACCCGCCGTTGAGGGCAGCTCCGGCGGTTGCTGTGTCGTCACCGCTCTGCTTACGGCCGGCCGGGCCCGGACGGCGAACGCACGCTGGGCGGCGCCGTCCGGGCCGGGCCGTGGTCAGACCGTCAGGGTCCAGGTGGTGAGGGTGCCGGTGTCGCCGGAGGCGTTGTCCTTGAGGGAGAGTTTCCAGGCGCCGTTGGCGGTTTCGGCGGAGAGGTTGGCGGTGTAGGTGGTGATGATGTTGGCGGCGCTGTCCGTCGTCGAGGCGGACTTCAGCACGTAGTAGGTGCCGTCCGGGGCGTAGAGGTAAATCGAGACGTCGCCGCGGAACGGGTGGGTGATGTTGACGTAGACGGTCGAGGAGCTGGAGGCCGCGCGGGCACAGCCGGAGATGGTGATGGTGCTGGTCACTGCCGCGCCGGCGTCCGGGATGGAGACGTCGGTGCCGTTGGTGCCGGCGCACGCGCCGCCGGTGCCGGTCGGGGTCGCGGTCGCGGTGGGCGTGGTGCCACCGCCGCCGCCGAGGACCACGTCGACGGTGACCGTGCTGTTGGTGCAGCCGGCGGCGACGGAGGTGAGTTTGCTCTTCTCGGCGGTGTCCACGGTCAGGCCCCAGCGGACCTTCACGGCCGTGAACTCGGTGATGTAGCGGCAGGCCACGGAGGCGACCGACGGCATCCACTCGGCCGGGTCCTGATCGCTCTTGGACTGGTTGACGTTGTCGGTGACGGCGGCGAGCGTGCGCGCGTCGCCGAGGTCGTTCGCGAACGACTGGCGCTGTGCCGAGGTCCAGTTCCGGGCGCCGGAGTCCCAGGCCTCGGCCAGCGGGACCATGTGGTCGATGTCCAGGTCGGCCGGGTCGGTCCAGGTCGCACCGTCGTAGTAGGACGCCCACCGGCCGCCGGAGAGCGTGCAGCCGGAGCCGACGGACGGCGTGGTGGTGGCCTCGGCGATCAGCACCTCGTAGCGGGTGTTGCAGCCGTCGCCGTCCGCGTCGATCCAGTGGTTGAACAGGTCGCGGTCGTAGCCGGTGCGGACCTCGGTGGCGACCGGCAGGTTCGCCACCATGGTGCGCAGCGGCTGGGACACGGCGGCCTGCGCGGGCGCGGCGGTGAGAACGGAGACCAGGCCGGCGGCGACGATCGCGAGGGCGCCGCCGGCCGCGGCGAGTCGCACACGGACTGACAGCCGCCGGGGTACGGGCGGGCGGAGGGTGCGGTACATGTTTGTGCTCCCTTACCTGTAACAACGGGGTCGCCGTCTTTCTAATCGACAAACCTCGAAGTCAGAACACCAAACATGTGAATTGTGCATATTGAAAGGGGGCTCTGCGGGAGGCTATGCAGCCTCCCGCAGCGACTCAGGCCTGCGGCGGGATGTTGTAGTTCACCCGGAAGAGGTTGCGCGGGTCGTAGACGGACTTGATCCGGCGCAGGCGCTCCCAGGTGACCGGCTCGTAGGCGGTGGCGACGTCGGCCGCCTCCGTCTCGTACCCACTCAGGAAGTTGATCTGCCGCCCTCCGGTGGCCCAGGGGGCCAGCGCCCGGACCGGGCCGAACAGCGGCTCGCGGAACAGCTCCTCCATGCCCGGCTCACCAGCGGTCCCGGCGAAGATCGAGAAGCGTGCGCCGCGGTGGCCGACCGCGTTCGGCACCTCGGGCTCGCGGGAGAGCGCGCCGCCGAGCTGCCGGATCTCGAACGCCAGCACGGGTGTGTCCACGCCCGGCCCGGCCGCGTCGAACAGCGCGTCCACGGCCTCGGCCGGGAAGTCGTGAAGCAGCGCGCCCTGCTCGTAAGCGGGGATAGGGTCGACCGGGTCCGCGTGGATGGCGGCGAAGCCGGTGTACGGCATTTCCCCCACCGCGTCGATGATCGGCGTGCCGGCCGCGCGCGCGTCCTTGACCAGCGCGGCGCCGTCCTCGGCCGAGCCCAGGTAGGTGTAGCGCAGGTGCACGGTGAGCCTGCCCCGCAACGGCTCCGGCACGAACGGCAGCGGCGGGAAGCGGAACAGCGCCACGGATGCGGTCAGCGCGTCCGGAGCGTCCGCGACCAGGCGGCGGAACGCGTCGAACACCGGGCGGGCGTCGGCGCCGTCGAAGAAGATGCCGCCGGCGTACATCCGGGTGACCGGCACCAGGCCGACAGTCAGCGAGGTGACCACGCCGAAGTTGCCCTTGCCGCCGCGGATCGCCCAAAACAGGTCCGGCTCGGTCTCCGCGTCGATCCGCCGCAGCACGCCGTCCGCGGTGACGATCTCCGCGGCCCGCACGTGGTCCGCGGCCCAGCCGTAGGTGCGGCCGAGCGTCGAGCTGAGCCCGCCGCCGAGCGTGTAGCCGACCACGCCGACGTTCGGCGACGAGCCGGCCAGCGGTGCCAGCCCGTGCTTCGCGGCCTCGTCGACCAGGTCCTGCACCTCGACGGCCGCGCCGACCGTGGCCGTCCGGGCCTGCGCGTCGATGCTGATCCCGTTCAGCCGGCGCAGGTTGATCAGCAGCGCGCCGTCCGCGGGCCGGGCCTGGCCGTGCCCGGTCGCGGTGACCGCGATCGGCAGGTCACGCTCGGCGGCGTACCGGATCGCGGCCCGCACGTCCTCGGTGGACGTGGCGCCGACAGCGGCCACCGGGCGGCCGATCATCGCCAGGTTCCAGGTCGCGGTCTCCTCCTCGTAGCCGGCGTCGCCCGGCGTCAGAACCGGGCCGTCGACCAGCGCGGCAAGCGTCTCGGTGCTCATGGGTCAGTCTCCTCGTCACAGCGGGCGCGGCGGACATGCCGGGCCCGCACCGATGAGATCACCGTGGGGTCGGCGTTTGATAAACGATCAGCGGACTGGTGTGCCGGTTCTGGGCCGAGCATCCGGCGCGCCCGGCGGTTACGCCCACGTCGGCGCCCGGAACGCGGCGCGTCATCTCACGACGCTATACAAAGTGGCTGAAGGCGAGTGCGAGCTGGGTACGGTCGCGCAGGGACAGTTTGCGGAGTGCGGCGGAGACGTGGTTCTTGACAGTCCCCTCGGTCAGGAACAGCGCGCGGGCGATCTCCTGGTTCGAGGCGCCGGTAGCGACGAGGCGGGCGACCTCCTCCTCGCGCGCGGAGAGCACGGCCGGGGAGGGATCGCGCGGGGCGGTGTCGAGGCGGGCCACCACCCGGCCGGCGACCTGCGCGTCGATGACCGTGCCGCCGCGGGCCGCGGAACGGATCGCGGCGACCAGCGTCTCCGGCGACGCGTCCTTGAGCAGGAAGCCGCGGGCGCCGGCCCGGAGGCTCCCGAAGACGAACTCGTCCTCGTCGAACGTGGTCAGCAGCACCGCGTGCACCTCCGGGAAGTCGGTGACCAGCCGGGCGATCAGCTCGACGCCGGCCATGCCGGGCATGCGCGCGTCGACAAGCGCCACGTCCGCGGCGACACGGGCGAAGACGTCGAGCGCGGCCGCCCCGGACGCGGCCTCGCCGACCACCTCGATGCCCGGCTCCAGCTCAAGCAGTCGGGACAGGCCGCGGCGCATCAGATCCTGATCATCGACGAGGACCACGCGGATCGGTGCGCTCATGCCCGGTTCTCCCCATTCCTCGAAGCACCCGCGAGCCCGGCAGGATCCGGCGCAATGCTGAGATCCGGCGCACCGCTGAGATCCGGGGACGGCAACTCGATCCGGACCTGGAAGCCGCCACCGGCGTCGCCCGCGTGCAGCACACCCCCGGCGTCACGGACCCGGCCGGCCAGCGCGGTCAGCCCGAACCCGTGCGCCGCTCCCTCCGCACCGCGCCCGTCATCGGTGACGCTCAGCGAGACGGCATCGGGCGTGAACCCGAGGCGCACCACCACCCGGCCCGCACCCGAGTGGCGCAACGCGTTCGTCAGGCTCTCCTGCACCGCGCGGAACAGCACGATCTCCCGCGCGGCGTCAAGCGGCCGTTCCGCCCCGTCGACCTCGATCGACACCTCCAGCCCGGTGCCGTCGAACGTGCGGGCCAGCTCGCGCAGCGCCTCGCTGCCGCGGCGGCCCTCCAGCTGCGGCGGCCGCAGCGCGCGGACCACCCGGCGGATCTCCTGAAGCGCGTCACCGGTGAGCGTCTTGGCCTGGCGTACGTCCTGCCAGGCCGCGTCCGGCTCGCGGTCGCGCCACCGTTCCGCGTTCTCCAGGCCGACCTTGACGACCGTGAGGTGGTGGCCGACCGAGTCGTGCAGCTCGCGGGCCATCCGCACGCGCTCCTCGGCCACTGCCAGTTCGTGCGCGCGCTCGGCGTACCCCCGAAGCTCTTGATGGGCCTGGGTCAGCTCCTCGTGGAGCAGGTCGGCGTGGTCGCGGGCGGCGCGCGCCTCGCCCACGGCGGTGGCCAGCGCCATCACGAACACGCCGTTCAGCGCGATGCCCAGTGCCTCGTAGACGGACTGCACGGGCGATCGGTGGCCGATGGTCAGCTGCGCGGTGAACTGGAGCCCCACGAGCACCGCAGTCGTGACCGCGCCGGCCCGCAGGCCGAACACGAGCGTGAGATTGCAGAGCGCGACAAGCAGCAGGAAGAAGCTGACCTGGGAGCCTTCCACCACGCCGATCAGCAGCGCCAGCAGCAGGAAGCCGGCCGTGGCCGCCCACCGCCCGGCGCCGCGCCGCCATCGCAGCGTGGGCCAGACCAGCGCGATCGCGCACATCAGCACGGCCAGCAGCGCACGGACGCCGGCGTTCTGGTCCCAGGCCGCGATGTGCAGCACGATCAGCGATGCGAGGCAGCCCCAGAAGAACATGCTGATCAGCCACGGCCGGTCCTTGTTCACGAACACAACCCTAGAAGCGCCGGGGGTACGGGTCGACCCGCCTGAGGATGACTGTGCACCATGACCGAGGTCATGGTCGTGGCCATGACCGTGGCGCGATGTGCCGGATCCCGCGCGTCAATAGCGTTTCGTGGCATGACGACGACAGAGACAGAGGTACGGCCGCGGCTCCCGCTTCCGGTCCGCGCGCTGCTCACCCTGATCGCGATGTTCGTGGCGGCGCTCTCCGGCGTCGTCGCGTTGCTGCTCCCGGACGGCACCGGTCAGACCGTCGCGGTCCATCTCTGCTCCACCGCGGCCGGGATCGGGCTGGCGACAGCGCTGGTCCGCGGCATAGACCGGCGGCCGGTGTCCGCGCTCGGGCTGGGACGGCCCGCGCTCGGCGCCAGTCTGGCCGCGCTGGCCGTGATCGCCGCGTGCACCGCGGCCGGCACGGTGCTTGCTGTCGTGTGTGGACTGACCACCCGGGCGGTCAGTCAGCCGGGCATCTCCGGATGGGTGGTGCTCACCATGCTCACCCAGGCGTTCCTGCTCCAGGGCATTCCGGAGGAGGTGCTGTTCCGCGGCTATCTGGTGCAGTCCGCGCTCGGCCGCCTGCCGATCTGGGGTGTGACAGCGCTGTCCGTGCTGGTCTTCGGCGCGCCGCACCTGCTCTCCGGGTCGGGTGCCACCTCGTTCGGCGAGCAGGCGCTGTTCCTGCTGCTGCCGATCGGGTTCGCGCTGCTGGCGACCGTTTTCCGGCTGCGGACCGGCTCGGTCTGGCCCGCGGTGGCGGTGCACGGCGGGTTCCACGTGAGCTGGTGGCTGGCCGCGCTGTGGGTGACGCCGCGGACCGACACCTACGGCGCCTATCTCGCGGTCGTCGGCGGCGTCCTGCTGACCGTGGGCCTGGCAGCGGCCTGGTGGGAGATCAGGCGAACGCGGTGAGCTTCTCCGGGTTGCGGACGGCAAGCACCTCGTGCACGCGGCCGTCCGCGACCTCGACGGCGATCAGCATCCGTGGCCCGTCCGCGGATGTCACAAGGATCGCCGGGCCCCCGTTCACGGTCACGATCGACCAGGTCGCGGCGATCTTGCCGAGCTTGCGGCCGAGCCCGGCGATGAAGTCCGGCAGGTGCCGGGTGACCGGGCGGGTCGCGGCGCTGACCAGCCCGCCGCCGTCCGAGCGGAAGACCGCGTCGCCGGCAAGTACCGCCTCCAGCCGCCGCACGTCGCCGTCCCGGGCCGCGGCCAGGAACGCCTCAAGCAGCCGCCGGTGCGTCTCCGGGTCGGCGGGCGTGCGGCGGTGCTCGGCCAGATGGGTGCGGGCGCGCGTGACGAGCTGCCGCGCGTTCGCCTCACTGACCTCGACGATCTCGGAGATCCGGCGGTACGGGTAGTCGAACGCCTCCCGGAGCACGTACGCGGCCCGTTCGCGGGGACCGAGCCGTTCCAGCAACAGGAGCACGGCCAGCTCGATCGCCTCCGCGCGTTCGGCACCGAGAGCGGGGTCGGGTCCGGTGGCGACCGGCTCCGGCAGCCACGGCCCCGGGTACGTCTCCCGGCGCGCCCGCGCGGACGTGGCCTCGTTGATCGCCAGCCGGGTGATCGTGGTGACAAGGAAGCCGACCGGGTCCCGCACCGTGTCGTGATCGACGCGCTGCCAGCGCACCCAGGTCTCCTGGACCAGGTCCTCCGCCTCCGCGACGCTGCCGAGCATCCGGTAGCCGATCCCGAACAGCCGGTCGCGGGTGCCGAGGAAGTCACTCAGCGGATCCGGCATCGGCCGATCATATTCGAGCGCCTGTCACAGAACGGCCACCCACCCGGTCCTCACCTACGGACACTCCGCTGACGAGAGGGACAACAGTGAAGATCGTAGTTATCGGCGGTACCGGGCAGATCGGTTCGCGGCTGGTGAGCCGGCTCGGCGCCGAGGGCCACGAGACCGTGGCAGCGTCGCCGGGGACCGGCGTGAACAGCATCACCGGCGAGGGTCTGGAGGCCGCGTTCGAGGGCGCGGACGTGGTGGTGGACGTGACGAACGCCCCGGCCTGGGGCGATCAGGAGGTGCGTGACTTCTTCACCACCTCGACCACGAATCTGCTGGCAGCGGGGCAGAAGGCGGGCGTCGGCCACCACGTCGCGCTCTCCATCGTCGGCACGGACCGGATGCCGGACTCCGGCTACCTGCGGGCGAAGACCGCGCAGGAGGCGCTGATCAAGGAGTCCGGCGTGCCGTACACGATCGTGCGGGCCACGCAGTTCTTCGAGTTCATCGCCGGGATCGCGCAGAACTCGACAGTGGGCACGGAGGTGCACATCCCGCCGGCGCAGTTCCAGCCGGTCGCGGTGGACGACGTGGTGGCCGCGGTGGCGGACGCCGCGACCGGCCCGGCCGCGAACGAGACGGTGCAGGTGGCGGGCCCGGAGGTGTTCCGGTTCGCGGAGATCGTGGCGCGGGTGCTTGCGGACGCGGACGACCCGCGCACAGTGGTCGAGGACCCGGCCGTGGGCTACTTCGGCGCGGCGCTGCCGGACGACGGCCTGGTCCCGGCGCCCGGCACGGCCCGGCTCGGCGCGCTTGACTACGCGACCTGGTCCGCTAGCCGATGATTTGGTGCGGGACGGGCGGGGTTTCCCCGCCCGTCCCCCACTGACGGTATTCGTCGCGTTGCTCTGGGTTCCCGGATGGGGTGAGAAGCGACCGCGACCGATTGCTGACTGTCCACTGTGGGGCAAAGCTGCGGGCACCCCCTACGGAAAGGCCACCCGCATGCTTCTCCGACGCACCCTGATCGCCGCCGTCCTGGCCGTCGCCGCGTTCCTCGCGGTGCCGGGCTCGCCCGCCCAGGCGCGCGTGTGCCAGCTCGGCTACACCTGTGACCTCTACTTCTACTCCGACTCCGCGCACACCACGCTTGTCGGCGGCATCCGTACCTACTGCGAGGGCGACACCGACTCGTGGGGACGGCGTACCAGCTACCAGGATTTCATCGAAACACCCTGCTGACCCCCGCACCGCCGGCGTGGTCGTTCGCCGCGCCGGCGGTACCGCCTCCGCCCCTGATTTGTTGATCAGTTAGCGTCCTCGCTGCACACCCCTGACGACGGACTGCGCAACCCGTTCTCAGGGTGCACGCGGGACCAGGTAGAAGGCTCGTTCGTGACGGATGCCGGGAGATCCTCCCGGTGACCATGGACTCAGCCGGAAACGGGACTTCCGGTCCCCGACCGTCCGTTGATCAGGATGGAACGGGAGCGTGGAGAATGACACAGAACACCGCACACAGGGTCGTCATCGTCGGCGCCGGTTTCGGCGGACTCAACGCGGCGCGTGCGCTGCGCAAGGCACCGGTCCAGGTCACCGTGATCAACGGGACCAACCACCACGTGTTCGAGCCGCTGATCTACCAGGTCGCGACGGGTGTCCTGTCCCCCGGCGAGGTCGCCACACCCGTGCGGGACCTGCTCGGCCGGCAGAAGAACGCCGAGGTGCGGCTCGGCTGGGTCACCGACGTGGATCCGGCCGCCAAGACGGTTACCGCCTCCGGCCCCGAGGGCGACTACACGGTCGGCTACGACACGCTCATCGTCGCGGCCGGCTCCAACCAGTCGTACTTCGGCAACGACGGCTTCGCGGAGCACGCCCCCGGCATGAAGACGCTCGACGACGCGCTCGACCTGCGCGGCCGCGTCTTCGGCGCGTTCGAGGCCGCCGAGCTGGCCACCGACCCGGAGGAGGCCGCGCGAAAGCTCACCTTCGTAATCGTCGGTGCCGGCCCGACCGGCGTGGAGCTGGCCGGCTCGATCTCCGAGATAGCCACCCGTACGCTTCGCGGCACGTTCCGCAACATCGACCCGGCGACGGCCCGGATCGTGCTTATCGACGCGGTCGACCGGGTGCTCCCCACGTTCCGCGCGCCGAACTCGGCAAGCGCGGCGAAGCGCCTCCGGAAGATGGGCGTGGAGATCCGGCTCGGCGCCAAGGTCGTCGACGTCGACACCACCGGCGTGAAGATCGAGACCGTGGACGGCGTAGAGCACATCGACGCCGCCACCAAGATCTGGGCCGCCGGCGTCTCCGGCACCGCGCTCGGCCGCCGCGTCGCGGAGGTCACCGGCGCCGAGACCGACCGCGGCGGGCGCATCCTGGTCCAGCCCGACCTGACAATCGCCGGCCACCCGGAGATCTTCGTGGTCGGCGAGTCGATGACGCGCGACAAGCTCCCCGGCGTCGCCCAGGTCGCCATGCAGGGCGGCACCTACGCCGGCCGGACCATCGCGCGCCGCCTGGCCGGCAGGTCCACGGACAAGCCGTTCGCCTACTTCGACAAGGGCAACATGGCGGTCGTGTCCCGCTTCAACGCGGTCGCGGCGATCGGCCCGCTCAACCTCGGCGGCCCGCTCGGCTGGCTGATGTGGCTCGGCGTGCACGTCTTCTACCTGCAGCGCGGCCGCAACCGCACCACAGCGATGCTGCGCTGGGCGCTCAGCTTCCTCGGCCGCAGCCGCGCCGAGTGGTCGATCCCGGCCAGCCGCCTGTCCTGACCCGCGCGCCGGTCCGGCTCTCTCCACAACAAGAGCCGGACCAGGGCGCTGTCCCGCTCCCGCCGTGGCCCGGACCCGCATGCTCCCGCGGCCTCGGATCCGCGGGTGGTCACTGTCACAACCCCGCGGGCGTCTACCACCCCGGCAGGGCTGGCCAGGCACGGGGCCGATCATGGAGCCTGGTGCTGGACCGCTCCCCCACGGCGGCGCACCGGAACGAGGAGATCACCGTGATACCCGCGGACAGCCATGTGCACAGCGAGTTCTCCTGGGACGCCCGGCGTAACGGCGGCGCGTCGATGGAGCTCACCTGCGCCCGCGCGGTCGAGATCGGCCTGCCCGCGCTCGCGTTCACCGAGCACCTCGACCACACCGCCTGGCTGGACTTCACCGCGCCGCCGCTTGACGTCGACGGCTACCTGGAGTCCGTCGACCGCTGCCGCGACCTCTTCCCCGGCCTGCGCATCCTCACCGGCCTCGAACTCGGCGAGCCGCACTGGCACGCCGAGCCGGTCGCGAAGATCCTGGCCGGCGGCCGCTTCGAGCGCGTGCTCGGCTCACTGCACTCACTGCCGGTGCCGGACGGCATCGCGGAGGCCGGTTCCGCGTACCTGCTCCGCCCGGCCGCGGACGTGGTCCGCGACTACCTGACCGAACTGCCGCGGCTGATCCTCGGGTCGGACGCGTTCGAGGCGCTCACCCACATCGACTACCCGGCCCGCCGCTGGCCGGTCGACCAGGGCCCGTTCGACCCGTACGCGTTCGAGGACGAGTTCCGGGTGGCGCTGCGCACGCTGGCCGGCTCCGGCCGCGCCCTGGAGATCAACACCCGGCTTCCGCTCGACCCGGTCATCGTCGGCTGGTGGCACCAGGAGGGCGGCGACGCGGTCACGTTCGGCAGCGACGCCCACCGTCCCGAGGATCTCGCCCGCGGCTTCCCCGACGCGGCCGCGATGGCCGAGGCCCACGGCTTCCGCCCCGGACCCCGCCCGTTCGACTGGTGGTCCCGCGCCTGACGACCGGCTCAGGCGATCAGGGGGCGGGGGCGGGGTCAGGCCGTCATGCCGCCGTCGAGCGGGAGGATGACGCCGTTGAGGAAGTCGGCGCCGGGGCCGGCGAGGAACGTGACGACCGCGGCCACGTCCGCCGCCGTCGCCAGCCGCCGCGCCGGGATCGACGGGAGCACGTGCCGCTCGACGTCGAGAAGGGCGCGTTTGGGCTCGGACATCGGGCCGTCCAGCACGAGGCCGGGGTTGACGGCGTTCACCCGTACCCCCGCGGGCCCTTGCTCCAAAGCCCAGGAGCGGGTCAGGCTGTCGAGCGCGGCCTTGGACGAGTTGTAGACCGCGCCGCCGGCATAGGACTTGATCGTGCCGATCGAGCTGACGTTGACGACCCGGCCCGCGCCGGACGCGGTGAGCGCCGGCATCGCGGTCTCGGTGAGGAAGAACGCGGCGCGGTAGTTGAGCGCCACCACCCGGTCGAAGTCGTCCTCGGTCACCGGGCCGCGGTTGTGCACGGCCGCGTTGTTGACCAGGATGTCGAGCCGGCCGAAGGTGTCGAGCGTCGTGTCCACGATCCGGCGACGGACGTCCGCGTCTGTCAGGTCACCCGGGACGAACACGGCGCGTGGCAGCCCTTTCGCCACTGCCTCGCCGGCCGCCGCGTCCCGGCCGGTGACGGTGACGGCCGCGCCGGCCGCCGCGAGCGTGCGGGCGATGACGGCCCCGATGCCGCTTGTCGAACCCGTGACGACCGCGACGCGGCCGTGGAGAGAGCTGATGTCCATGCCGTCGACCGTAGAAAGCCGCAGTCATAACATCAAAGACTGTTATTGGATGGCTTGATAACGTGCGTGCATGAAGTTCGAGCTGCGGCACCTGGAGGCGTTCGTCGCGGTCGCGGAGGAGTTGCACTTCGCGCGCGCGGCGGCCCGGCTGCATCTGGCCCAGCCCGCGCTCTCCCAGCAGATTCTGCGGCTGGAGGCGGCGCTCGGCGTCACGCTACTGATTCGCGAACGCCGCCGGACCGCGCTCAGCGACGCCGGACGGCTGTTCCTGGTGGAGGCGCGGCGCACGCTCGATCAGGCGCGCGCGGCCGAGGCGGTCGCGGACCGGGTCCGGCGCGGCGAACTCGGCCGGCTGCGGGTCGGCTACCACCCCACCGCGTCGTCGCCGCCGTTCCTGGCCGCGCTCGCCGCGTTCGAGAAGGCCGCGCCGGACGTGGAGTTGAGCCTGCGTGAGCTGCAGATGGGCACGCTCGGCCAGCCGCTGCGTGACGACCTGGTGGACATCGCGTTCCTCAGCACGCTCGGCGATGTCACCCATGGGCAGCCGGACCTGCGGACCCGCACGCTGTCGACCGAGCGGTTCCTGGTCGCGCTGCCCGCCGCCCACCCGCTGGCCGCCCGGGACCGGCTCCGCCTCACCGACCTCGCCGACGAGACGCTTGTGCTGCTGCGCCGGGACGTCTGCGCGGCCTGGCACGACGATCTGGTCGCGATGTGCGCGCGGGCCGGAGTCACGCCGCGCGCGGTCCGGCACGCCGGTGAACTCGGCACCCAGCTCACGCTCGTCACGGCCGGGCTCGGTGCCGCACTCGTCCAGGAGTCGGCCCGGTTGCTCCGCACGGACGGCCTCGCGTACGTCCCGCTCACCGACGCGGACCGGCCGATCACGTCCGCCGCGATGTGGCGCGCCGACGACCCGTCCCCGGCGCTGGCCCGCCTGCTCGGCCTGCTCCCCTGAGCGCCCCGAACGACTCCGGTCAGTGAGCGCCGGGGCCGGGGTGCTGCGAATACGGGTCCGGGTCGCCGTGCAGTCGGCGGCGGAGGGCGGCGCGGTCGAGGCGGGCCAGGTCGGCCTCGGCGCGGTCGAGGGCGCGGTCGGTCACCCCCCAGTGCCACCGGAAGGCCAGCAGCATCAGTGCCGCCAGACCCACGATGACCAGGGTGAAGACCGTTCCGAGCATGGGGTGACGGTAGCCGCCGCGGGCCGGGAGCGCGAGAGGGCCTGTGACACGGCCGGGGGGTGCGCGCCCATCCGTACCATATGGGGCTTTTGATCGTGAGGGCTTGGTCAGGGTGCGTCACCTTCCCGTGGAGATCGACTGCGCCGGGGGCGATATCGTGGGCCGATGAGCGCCGACCCGAAGCCGCAGCGCCCGGTACCCCTGATTTTGCTTATCGGCAGCGTGTTCGTGACCGTGACCGTGGTCGAGGTGCTGCTCGGCGGCGTTGAGCGGAGTTGGCTGCTCAGCGGCCTGCTGCTGGTGGGCGAGTTCGTGGTCGGCGTGGTGCTCGCGGTCGGGGTGTGGACCCTGATCATGGCGCGGCGGGATTGACCCACAGTCCACATCGGCCGGTCCACATCTCTTCGGTAGCCACCCGTGCGGTCTCGATGACCGCCTGCACTGTGGTCGGTGTCGCAGGACTCCGGGGCTGACACCGGTGAAGATCCAGGCAAAGAATGCTTGTGTCTTACAACCGGTAGACCAGGAGAATTCGATGCCGATCCCTGCCATAGGCCGTCGCTCGCTACTCGCCGCCGGTGGTGTCGCGGCCGGTGTGCTCGCCCTCCCGGCCGCCGCGCACGCCGCCGCCAAGGACGAGCCGGCACCGACCACGCCGACCGCCGCCGTGCGCCGCCTGCTCGCCGGCAACCGCCGCTTCACCACCGGGCACTCGCGCCACCCGCACCAGACGCTCGACCGCCTGCACGAGGTCGCCGCGGGTCAGCACCCGTGGGCCGTGCTGCTGGGCTGCGCCGACTCACGCGTCTCGCCTGAGCTGCTGTTCGACGAGGGCATCGGGGACCTCTTCGACGACCGCGTGGCCGGCAACATCGTCGACGACCTGCTGCTGGGCAGCATCGAGTACGCGGTGGAGGAGTTCGCGCCGCCGCTGATCGTCGTGCTCGGCCACGAGCGCTGCGGTGCCGTCAGCGCCACCATCAACGCGATCAACACCGGCGCCACCGCGCCCGGCCACATCGCCACAATCGTCGAGACGCTCCGCCCGATCGTCGCGCCGTACGCGTCCGCTGCCGACGGCGTCGAGCGGGCGGTCCAGGCGAACATCAAGGCTCAGGCCGCGGCGATCGTGGCGCAGAGCGAGATCGTCCGCGAGCGCGTCGAGGCCGGGACGACGGCGGTGGTCGGCGCCCGCTACGACCTGGACGCCGGCGTGGTCTCGCTGGTCCACTAACCTTCCACCACCGAGGGTTGCAATGTAGACACTTTCTGCAATCCTCGGTGGGGGAGGTCTTCGATGCTCGAACGATCCGAACCGAGCGAATTCAGTAAGCCTGAGATGCGGGAAGGCGATGACGAGTGGCCCGACCGGTCCATCTTCACCAGTCTGGGCCACAACGGTGTGGTAGCCGACGAGCCCGAGGCCGGCGAACCTCGGGACCTGGACGATGAGCCCGGCCCTGCCGAGGGTGATGGAGGCGGCGGCGAGCCGGCCGGGGAGAGCGCCGCGCCACTCGAACACCCCGGCTTCCCTCCGGAACGGACTGCCGTGCAGGAGGCGCAGGAGCCCGGCCTCCCCCGTATCTCTGACGTTCCGGGGCTCGAGGAGCCGTGGTCGCCCCAATCCGAGATCTGCGATCTGCCCCTGACCACGTTCACCCGCGAGGCGTGGGAGTCCGAGCTTCTGGAGATCAGGGAGCAGCGCGATCTGATCGACCGGATCGACCGCCTCACCGAGGGCATCGACGCCCTGCGCTGGCTGCCGAGTCACCGCGACACGATTCGCGACCTGCGAAGCCTCGACCTCGGTGACCTGGACGGCCGCCTGCGCACGATCGGAACGGTGCTGAAGGAACTTCTTCCGGCGGCACACGTCATAGAGCGACCCTGGTCATCCGCGGAGGAGCGGATCACGCTCCTGGAAGCGGCACTTGCGGTCATCACGAAGCGCGGTGCACCCGAGGTGATCGTGCTACCGGCGCCGGACGGCCGCATCGACGGGCGGATGCCAAAAAGCCCGGTCGGCGCGGTAACGGTCGAGGACTCACGGGCGGTGATGTACGGCGCGGACGCGACGCTCATCGTCGTGCATGACTGCGAGATCAAGCGTCCGGTGATCGAGATCGCTTCGCTGATCGATTACGTGGATGAGGAGCGGCGCTGGACGTTCTGGAGTTTCGCGCCGCCACCCGCCCGGCCCGCTACTGCGCAGGGCACCGATGGCATGAAAGTCGAGATCACCGGCTGTCACGGTGTCTCGATCGGTGACGGAAATGTCCAGCGCACCGTGATCCGGCACCGACTCACCGGCTGCCCGGTCGACATGGCGTACCTGCTGGCGCAGCAAGAGATCCGGGATGCCCTGGCGATCTGCCGCGACACGTCACTGAGCGCCCCGGACACAGAGGCGGCGCGCCAGCAGCTGCGCCACGTCGTCACCGCGCTGGTACGGGATCTGACCGACATCGATGCGCTCCTGCCACCGAGCATGATCGCCGCCCACGCGGCCTCAGCGGCCCGCCGTCCGGCGGTGCGTGGCGGCCCGGCCTCACTGCGCGTCATCCATGGCGCAGGCGTGGCAGTGGGCTGGCGTCCCAGGGTCAGGAGCGAGACCCGGACCCGGGTCGGTCACTTCCACGTGCGCTGAGCCGGCTCGCCCAAGCCGCGTGCAGCGCCCATGACGCCGGGCCCTGGTCAGAGCGCATCTCCTGCCTCGGTGTCCGACCAGTGCACAGGGCCGGAGTGGTCGCGGAGGGTGGCGACGGCGGCGCCGGTGATCACGAAGAGCAGCAGGCAGAGCAGGTTCGCGAAGACCAGGTGTTTGATCAGGTCGGAAGCGCCCTCGGTAAGCATGACGGTCCAGAACTGGGCGATCACGGCGGACACCAGGAACAGGCCGGTGCCGCCGGTCGCACGACGCCGCCGGTCCGCGGAGAACGCGGTGAACGCGCAGATCCCGGCGCAGGCCAGCACCGCGAGCACGAGCAGCGCGGACGCCCTGCCGATCGTGCCCTTCCAGACCGTCTGCACCACGCAGACGCGGCATTCGGTCGCCTCCGGCCCGCGCCCGGCCGATTCCGGATAGGAGAAGACGTAGGTGGCACGCAGCTCACCCATGCCGTCCAGACCGCGCCCGAACATGCCGAACAGCCGCCCGGGGCTCGCCGCGTAGACGCCCAGCCGGTCGGCAAGCCCGGCGTGCGCGGTGAACGTGTAGAACTCGGGGTCGTGGGCGGCGCTGCCCTCCGCGTTGACAGGCAGCCCGGCGGACGACGTCCAGCGCTCCGGCAACCCGAGTCTGCGCAGGTCGGCGGCGGCGTCCGGGCTGTGCGGCAGCATCTCGACGAAGACGGCCGCGTAGTCGTTCTGCACGGTGAAGCGCTCCGGCTGCGCGCCCAGGAAGGTCACGGCGCCGATGGTCAGCGCCAGCGATACGACAATCCGGGCGACGAGCGGAACCCCACCCACCAGAAGCAGCAGGGGTACGACAGAGGCGAGCAACGAAACCGTCTGTGTCTTCGCACCCATCGTGAACGCGGCCGCGCACGCCACCAGCAGCAGTCCCCACAAGCGCGGTTTCCGCAGGTAGAGCAGGACGGCCGCGACAAGCGCAAGCAGGCCCACGAAGCCGGCCGGCTCGCTGTAGGCGGAGATCAGGTACCCGGCGAACGTGCCGTCCGCCATGATCAGGGTGAGCGCGCCGGCCACCACCACGCGGCCTCGCGGGACCGCCATCGCCACGCCCGCGATCGCGAGCCCGGTCAGCAGCGCGCAGACGACGCCCAGAATGCGCAGGTCCAGGCCCTGCGTGGCGGTGAGCGCGTGTGTGAGGGCCTTCGCGAGCCAGGCGAGCCACAGCTGCGTCGAGTGGTAGGTCTCGCCGGTGCCGGTCGCGCCGCAGTCCTCGCCATACCAGGTGTGGTCGTACCAGATGAGGTAGAGGTAGTCGGTCGTCGAGGAGTTGTAGGGGTTGCCCTGCCGCAGGCCCAGACTGCACAGTAGGCGGTTGCCGTCGCCCTGGTCAGAGAGCCCGATCGGGCCGCCGAGGAACAGGCGCGCCAGCAGCACCGTGGCCGCGGCCGCGGCGAGCACCGGAAAGAGCAGCCAGCCGGGGGTGGCCCGGTTCTGCACGCGCCGGGGCCTCGCGGGCGGTGGCGGGTCGAGGTGGATCATCTCGCTCCGGTGCCCCGCATGCCTGCCGGTGGAGGTGAAACGCTCGCTCACCTGGCCACCAGACCGGCGCGTACCGTGCCGGTGGTCGTGGTCTCGCCGGTGATCCAGCACTCGGCAGTGCCGCCGCGCAGCGTCACCGCGGCGGGGACCGGGCCGCCGGCGTAGGCACGGGCGGCGTCCTCGCAGCGGGCCGTGCGGTCCGGGTCCGCCCCGGAGGCGTCGACGTCGCCGGCCCGCTCCCCGTCGTGCGGCAGATCGCAGGTCACCATGGTGTCGCCCGCGCGGCACATCCGCAGCCGCGCCGAGTCGGTGTATCGCAGCGCGTCCCGCAGCGGCAGCACTGTGCGCGGCGGCCCGCCCGTGCCCACGGCGAGATCACACAGCACGGTACGGACGCCGGCCGTCCATTCCGCCCGGGTGGGGAATTTGACGAAGACCTCGATGCCCCAGGTCTGGTCCGGCGCGGTGGCGCCGAGGTAGGGCCGGATCGGGTCGTAGGAGCAGGCCTCGGCCGCCACGCCCGCCAGGATCTCCGGGCCGGGTCGCGCCGGCCCGAGCGCCTTGACCGCGTCCGGAAGCGTGCCGGTGCCGTAGGTCTCAAGCGTGTGCGGCTCCGTGCACGGCACGGCCGGTGCGCTGTCGCTGAACCCGGCCATCTCCTCCGCGAGCGTCTTGTCCTTGCACGTCCCGACCTGCACCTCACCGGTCGCCATGGCAGATGGCGCCGGTGAGGCACAGCCTGGCAGGACGGCGATTCCCGCGATCACGACAACCGCCAGACGCCGCATATCCGCCTAATCGGATCGCTTCGGCCGCGCCTTAGCGGTCCTGAGGGCTACTCAGGAGAAGTTCAGCTCGCCGGTACGGGTCCGCTTGATCTCGAAGAAGTTCGGGAAGCTCGCGAGCGCCACCGCGCCGTCGAACACGCGGAGCGCGTCGTCGCCGCGGGGGATGCTGTTGAGGACCGGGCCGAAGAAGGCGACGCCGTCGATGTGCAGCGTGGGCGTGCCGACGTCGTTGCCGACCGGGTCCATGCCCTCGTGGTGGGACTTGCGCAGCGCGGCGTCCCACCTGTCGCTGGTGCGGGCCTCGATCAGCGATGCGGGCAGGCCGACCTCGGCGAGCGCCTCCGGGATGACCGTGTCCAGGTCCTTCTTGCGGCCCTGGTTGTGGATGCGGGTGCCGAGCGCGGTGTAGAGCGGGCCGAGCACCGCGTCGCCGTGCTGCTGCCAGGCCGCCGTGACGACCCGGACCGTGCCGAGCGACCGGTTCGTCGTCTCACGGTAGTCGGCGTCGATGTCGCGGTCCTCGTTGAGCACGAACAGGCTCATCACGTGCCAGCGCAGGTCGACCTCCCGGTGCTTCTGCACCTCGAGGATCCACCGGGACGTGATCCAGGCGAACGGGCAGGCCGGGTCGAAATAGAAGTCAACGGTCGTCACCCCGGCAGACTATGACGTCATACCGATCATCAGAGATAGGAACAGTCGGTTTACCGTACTCTTCACACTCCGATCCCACCGGGAATGATCTCCGCCCGCCGGGAGTTGGACGCCCGCCGCACCTGTCAGTCCTGGGCGGTGGCGCGCACGGCGATGTCGTTGACGTCGACCGCGGGCGGCTGGGCGATGGCGTACGCGATGGCCTCACCGATGGACGCGGCCGGGATGGCGATGCGGTCCTTCACCGCGGCGAGGGAGGCGCGGAGCTCGGCGTTCGGAATGGTGTCGGTGAAGTCGGTCCGGACGAAGCCCGGCGAGACGACAGTGACGCGGTAGGCGCCGGCCGACTCCTGGCGCAGGCCCTCGGAGATGGTGCGGACCGCGTTCTTTGTGGCGCCGTAGACGGCCATGCCGGGACGGACCGCGAGCCCGGCGACGGAGACGACGTTGACGAAGTGGCCGGCCCCCTGTTCACGGAAGATCGGGAGCGCGGCGGCGATACCGTGCAGGACGCCCTTCAGGTTGACGTCGATCATCGCGTCCCACTCGTCGACGTGCAGGTCGGCGAAGGGCGAGATCGGGCCGATGCCCGCGTTGCTGACCAGCACATCAAGGCGGCCGAAGCGGGACCGGGCCAGCGCGGTCAGTGCGGCCAGCTCGTCGCGGCGGGTGACGTCGGTGGGAAGGAACGCCGCCTCACCTCCCGCACCTGTGATTCGGTGGGCGACCTGTGCGAGGCGGTCGGCGCGGCGGGCGCCGAGCACGACGCGGGCGCCGCGGGCGGCGAGCAGCTCGGCCGTGGCGGCGCCGATGCCGTCGCTGGCGCCGGTGATCGCGATGACCTTGCCGGTGATTCCGGACATGAGACACCCCTTAGAATCCAAGCGGACAGTTGTCCGCTGACGTCTCCGACACTAGCGGACAGTTGTCCGGTTAGCCAGCGAGAGGGGTGTGACCATGGCCCAGCGGTCGGACGCGGAGCAGAACCGGGCGCGGATCCTTGACGTCGCGCGGGAGGAGCTGTCCGCCGCGACCGACGTCAGCCTGCACGCGATCGCGAAACGGGCCGGCGTCGGGCAGGGAACGCTCTACCGGCACTTTCCCAGCCGGGAGGCGCTGCTGATGGCGGTCTACCGGGAGGACGTGACAGGGCTCGTCGACGCGGCCGGGACACTGCTGACCACGCACGACCCGATGGCGGCGCTCCGGCTGTGGCTGGACCGGCTGGCCGCGTTCGGCCGGGTCAAGCACGGGCTGGCGTCGGTGCTGCACGCCGCCACGTACGCGGACCTGAGCACCGAGCACTACCAGCCGGTGACCGCGGCGATCGACCAACTGTTGAGCGCCGGCCGCGACGCCGGCGTGGTGCGCGACGACGTCGAAGCCGGAGACCTGCTGTTACTTGTCGCCTTCCTGTGGCGCGGTGACCGGGGCGAGGAGTGGGAGCGCCGTTCCCGGCATCTGCTGGAGATCGTGCTGGACGGGTTGCGGCCGGCTCACGCGTGCGGCTGCGGGTAGTACGGCTCCTGCGGCACGGTGTACGACTGCGCACGGGCGGCAAGCGAGTCGCGCACGTTCTTCTGCACCGCGACGGCCGCGAACAGGCTCATGCCGAACGCGAGGCCGTAGAAGCCCTTCTCACTGAGCGTCATCCCGGCGCTCCACAGGCCCACCACGAGCATCACCACGCCCAGCGCCATCGCCACCCAGGACAGCCCGAGGTAGATCGCGGAGACCGGGAGGCCCTCGGCGCGGTCCCGGACCGACTTCTGCACCGACACCGCGGCGTAGACGCCGAGGACCAGAACCGCCGCGTAGAAGCCCTTCTCGCTCCGGGCCATGCCCGAGTTCCACAGGCCGGCCGCGAAGCAGACGATGCCGAGCAGCAGCGCCGCCCAGGACGCGCCGACGAACGCGGGAGTGGGCTTCGAGGTGTTCATGGCGACGTCTCCGAGGGGTGAGGTGGCCGGCCCCGTGCCGGCGCTTCACACAGCCTCCGTGAAAGCGCAGCTCAAGCCCATGAGTAGTGGTACTCAAACCTCGATCTCGGCCGCCACCCCGTAGTGGTCGGACAGGAACGCCGCACGCCCGCCCGCCAGCCGCACCGGATCCTGGAAGACCAACTCCGCGCTCGCGCGCAGCCCGGAGCCGACAAGCACGTGGTCGAACGCGGGCGGCCTCGGGAACTCCGCCGTGGGCCGGTAGGTCGGCCGGGTGTCACCGGCGAGCACGTCCCGCAGGCCGGTCGCCGCCAGGAAGTCCCGGAGAATCGGCTTCGTGCGCGGCACATTGAGATCGCCGACCACCACGACCGGCCGGTCCCGCACGATCCGCGACGCGAGAAACTCAAGCTCCACACGCTGCACCCGGGTGTAGCGGTTGCCGTCCGACCAGTCGTCGTCCCGATTCGCGGACAGGTGTGTGTTCACCACGACCAGCTCCCCGGCCGTCACCACCTGAAAGCCCTTGCGCATCAGCCATTCGCCGCGCACGTGACCGGCCACCGGGTACCGCACGAACCGCTGCGCCGCGATCGGCACCCGCGACAGCACCACAAGCCCACCGCGCAACAGCGGCGCCCCGGCGTAGACGTGATGGCGGTAGCTCGGCGCGATCCGGCGCAGCAGCCCCGCACTCCGCCGGAACATGACCTCCTGCAGGCACACGATGTCGTAGTCGGAGCGCTCCAACAGCCCGCCGAGCACCCGCAGCCGCGCCCGCACATCGCCCTTGAACAGCGTGTTGAAGGTCAATATCCGCATCGCCGCAGCGTACCCACGGCCCTCAAAGATCAAGATCTTGATCTTCCCACTCCCGCCGTGGCCCGGCCCGCACGCTCCCGCGGGCCCCGGCCCCGCGGGTGGCCGGGAAACCCATCGGTCTCCCGGTAGGCGCAGGAGCGCATGGTTTCGGGTGAGAATGGCGCCATGCGGATTTTGATCTCGGCCGATATGGAAGGGGTCTCCGGTGTGGTGCACCCGGCGGAGACCAACCCGGAGCGGTACGACTACGAGCGTGGCCGGGCGCTGATGACCGCCGAGGTGAACGCCGTGATCGAGGGCGTGCTGGCGGCGGCACCGAACGCGGACGTGCTTGTCGCGGACGCGCACGGGCCGTTCCGGAACATCATCACGGAGGAGTTGGACCGGCGGGTGCGGCTTGTGCGGGGGCGGCCCCGGCCGCTGGGCATGCTGGGTGGGCTGGACGAGCGGACGGACGCGGTGATGTTCGTCGGCTATCACGCACGGGCCGGGGCCGGGCCGGCAGTGCTGGCGCACACGATGAGCGACGGCGTGCTGTCCGCGCGGCTGAACGGCCGCACCTACGGCGAGATCGGCTTCAACGCCGCGATGGCCGGGCACCACGGCGCGCCGGTCGCGCTCATCGCCGGTGACGACGCGGCCTGTGCGGAGTTGGCCGAGCTGTCGCCGGGCACGGTGACCGTGGCGGTCAAGGAGGCGCTCGGGCAGGCCGCGGCCGTGACGCTGCATCCGGCCGTGGCGCGTGAGCGGCTGCGCGAGGGTGCGGCCGCTGCCGTGCGTTCGGTGGCGGAGATCGAGCCGTTCCGGATCGACGGGCAGGTGACGCTCGAGATGGACGTGTGGGGTGCGACAGTCGACCTGGCGACGTTGATCCCCGGCGTGGAACGGCTGCCGGGTGGGCGGACGATCTCGTTCCCGGCCCGGGACCTGCCGGAGGCGTACCGGATGATGCTGTTGATCGTGGCCTTGGGGCAGGTGCCGCGGTAACGCTTGACCTCAAGCGCTTGAGGGCTGGTTCGCTTGCCGCATGGACAACACGGAAACCCTTGTCACAGGCGGGTCCGGCTATCTGGCGGCGCATCTGATCGCCGCCTTGCTGCGGGACGGCCGGCGCGTGCGGACCACGGTCCGGTCGGCGGGCCGGGAGGCGGACGTGCGCGCGGCGGTCCGGCGCGGCGGCGCGGACGACGCCGGGCTCACAGTGGTCGTGGCGGACCTGCTTCACGACGACGGGTGGCCGGCCGCGCTGGACGGCTGCGCTGAGGTCCATCATGTGGCCTCACCGATCCCGGCCACGCAGCCGGCCGACCCGGACGACCTGATCGTCCCGGCGCGTGAGGGCACGCTCCGGGTGCTGCGGGCCGCGCGCGACGCGGGAGTCCGCCGGACCGTGCTGACCTCGTCGTTCGCGGCGGTCGGCTACTCGCCCAAGGCGGTCCCGGACTTCACCGAGGACGACTGGACCGATCCGGACACGCCGGGCCTGGCCCCCTACCCGCGGTCGAAGGCGATCGCGGAGCGGGCCGCGTGGGAGGTCGACGGCGTCGAGCTGGCGGTGGTCAACCCGACGTTCATGCTCGGTCCCACGCTCACCACCACGCTCGGCTCGTCGCTGCAACTGATCACGGCACTGCGCGACGGTACGATGCCTGTCGTGCCCCGGGCCCGGTTCGGCATCGTCGACGTGCGGGACGTGGCGGATCTGCACCTGCGCGTGATGGCCGCGCCCGAGGCCGCCGGTCGCCGGTTCCTTGCGGTCAGCGACGACCCGGCGACCAGCTATCTGGACGTCGCGGCCGTGCTGGGCCGCCGAGTCGAGGAGGCGCCAGGTGACGAGCCGCGGCGCCCGGTCATCCACAACGACCGGGCCAAGGCGCTCGGCTGGCGTCCCCGCGACGCGCGGACCACGATCCTGGAGAGCGTGGTCATGCCGGGCTGAGCGGCAGCGCCGCCTGGATCTCGCCGTGCGTGACCGTCACTGTCGCGCCGTGGCGCTGGAACATGCGGCGGGCGCGGTCGTTGCGGGCGCTCGCGTACGCGACGAGCGTCTGCGCGCCGTCCCGCACAGCGAGCCGCATCAGGTGCCCGACCAGCGCGGTGCCGACCCCCGCCTCCTGCCACAGATCCTCGACGAGCACGGCCAGCTCCAGTTCGCCCGGTTCGCCGGTGTGGGACAGCGTGGCGTATCCGATCGGGTCGTCGGCCGCCCACGGCGCGAACGCCAGCAGGCAGTGGCCGCGGGCCGGGTCGGTGAGCCGCTGCCATTCCCGCGGCAGCAGCCCGGTGCGGGCGGTCAGGTAGCGCGCCCGGCGACTCGCGGCCGAGCAGCGGGTGTGCAGCGCGTTCACGCCGTCGAGGTCGTCGGGGCGCGCGTCGCGCACCCGGATCTGCGACCCTTTCCGGGTCGCCGATGGGCCGGCGGTGATCGTCATGGTCGCCATGGTGACGTGCGTGTGTTGACAACGACTTGAAGCCTGTACCGCCCGGCAGATGATCCGGCGGCCCCGGACTGTCACAGCCGGTCGTTAGAGTTGCGCCGTTCCGGGTCCGATGTGGTGTCCGGCCCGACCGAAACCCGGGAGACGACGCATGATGCCGCTACCGACGCTGCCCGCCCAGGAGGCTCCGGCGGACGCCCTGCACGCGGTGCTTGTCAATCCACCGTGGACGGTGACTCGCCGGCCCGCCGCGCCGGTCGTGGTCACGGGCCTGCACGTGGATCTGCCCGCCGAGGCACGCTGGGCGCCCGGCGAGCGGGAGCGGTTCGCGGAGTCCGACGATCCCCGGTTCCGGCCGGGCCGGGTGATCGACGACCCGGCCACCCTGACAGCGCGCGTGCGGGCCGGTCAGGTCGGCTACGGGGAGGATCTGGACCTGCTGGCGTTCGGCCCGGCGGAGGCGGCCCTGCCCGTGCTCGTGGACTGGGATCCGTACCTGTACGCGCCGGACGGGTGGCTGCCGCCGATCGTGGCCAGGTGGGGTGCGGCCGCGCTGCCCGCTGTGCTGCGGATCGCGCGACGCGACCGGGCCGCGGCGCCCACGCTGATGCCGCTGGTCAGCCCCGAGGTGGCGACGCTGATGGCCGACTGGTTCACCCGGATGAAGTCGTTGCGCGGACTCGCCCGGACCTGGCTGCTGCGCCACCCGGACGCGGCGGCCCGCGCGCTGATCCCGGCCGCGCTCGGCAGACCGGGCCCGGCCCGCCTCGCCGCGCACACCGCGCTCCGGATCCTGGACCGGGCAACGATCACCCAGAGCGCCCGGGGGTACGGCCCGGAGGCGGCCGCCGCGATCGAGTCCATCCTGGACACTGATCCGCTGACGGTGCTGCCCACAAAGATCCCGCAGGTGGAGTGGGCCGATCCGGAGACGCTGCCGCGCGTGCGGTTGCGCGACGGCTCCGGCGTCCTTCCGGCCGCCTCGGCCCGGCACCTGCTCACCATGCTTGCCATCTCCCGGCCCGGCGTCTACCCGGGCGTGCCGATCGCCCGGGAGCTGCTTGACACCGGCGACCTGGCCGAGTTCGGCTGGGCGGTGTTCCGGCGGTGGCAGCAGGCCGGCACACCACCCGCGGACGACTGGGCGCTGACCGGCCTCGGCCTGATCGGCGACGACGAGACGGTCCGCCGGCTGTCCGCCGTGATCCGCGCCTGGCCCGGCCAGAACGGGCACACCAAGGCCGTCGCCGGGCTTGAGGTGCTCGCCACGATCGGCACCGACACCGCGCTGATCCACCTGAACGGCATCGCGCGGCGCGTCACGTTCAAGGGGCTGAAGGAGCGGGCCCGGCAGACGATCGCCGAGCTCGCCGACGCGCGGGGCCTCACCGAGGAGCAGCTGGCCGACCGGATCGTGCCGGATCTCGGCCTGTCCGCGGACGGTTCGCTCGACCTGGACGGCTACCTGGTCCGCTTCGACGAGCAGCTCCGGCCGTACGTGACGGATCCGGCCGGAAAGCGGCGGAAGACCGCGCCGTCCCCCCGGTTCGCCGCGTTGAAGAAGGACGCGCGGGTGCTTGCCGCCGACCAGATCGCCCGGCTGGAACGGGCGATGGTCGAGGACCGGCGCTGGACCGGCGCGGAGTTCGGCCGGTTCCTGGTCCGGCATCCGCTGCTGTGGGCAGTGGTCCACCGCCTGCTCTGGGGCGCCCACCACCCCGACGGCACCGTGCGGGTCTTCCGGGTCGCGGAGGATCGCACCTTCGCCACCCTCGACGACATGGCGCTGGCCGTCGCGGACGACGCCGTGATCGGCCTGCCCCACCCGGCCAGGACGGACCTGAGCGGGTGGGGCGAGGTGCTCGACGACTACGAGATCATCCAGCCGTTCCCGCAGGTGGCACGCGAGGTGTTCAGCACCGGCACCGAGGCGTTCGCGGGCGCCACGGTGGAGACCGCACGACTGCTCGGCCTGGAACGGCGCGGCTGGCGGCGCGGGGACCCCTTCGAGGGCGGCGTCCAGATCGACATCACACGCCCGCTGCCCGGCCGCCGGACCGTCGCGCTCACCATGGAGCCCGGCATCGTCATCGGCGATCCCACCCGGTTCCCGGTCCAGAAGATCGACGGCCCGTTCGTCACCGAGGCGCCCGGGGACCGGCACCTGCCGTTCGGCCGCCTGGACCCGGCCATCGCGTCAGAGGTGATCCGCGACCTGCGTGCGGTGATCGGCTAGCCGGCGCACGCCGCCAAGCGCAGGACAGACCTCGCACCCCGCTTTTCCCGGCCACCGCGGAACCGGAAGGGAGGCCCCCGGGGCCGACCGGGGCCCGCGGGAGCGTGCGGGCCGGACCACCCACAGAGTGGGAAGATGCCTCTGCTCTGGATTGTGGGGTGGGGTCAGCGGGTGGCGAGCGCGCCGGAGGCCTCGTGCAGGAGGTTCAGGAAGATGTCGGCCAGGGGGGTCAGGCGGGTGTCGGCGAGCGTAACGGCGTAGAGGGTGCGCTGGAGGCCGGCGCCGTCGAGTTCCCGGTGGGTGATGCCTGGGGTGTTGGTGAGCGCGAGGCGCGGGGCGAGCGTGACGCCGGCGCCGGTGGCGACGAAGGCCTGGGCCACGTCGTAGGAGGCGGCCTGGTAGCGGATGTCCGGGAGGTAGCCGGCGGCGGCGGTGACGCGGTCGAAGTGCTCGCGGGCGTCGGCGCCGGGGGCGATCGCGACCCAGGGCTCCGCGTGCAGCTGGTCAAGCGCGATCGGGTCGGCGGTGGCGGCGAGCGGATGGCTCTCCGGGAGGACGACCACGAGCGGGTCGGTGATCAGCGGGTGCAGGGCGATGTGCTCCGCGGCCTTGGGCGGGCCGTCCCAGGTGGCGATGACCGCCACGTCCAGCTCACCGTCCTCGATCACCGGTACGGCCTGCTCGGTGCGCAGGTCGGCGACGGACAGGTCCGCTTCCGGGTGGCGGTGGCGCAGGCCGGTAAGCGCGGGCGGCAGCAGGTGCGTGGCGGCGGTCTGGGACGCGCCGATCCGCAGCCGCATCGACATCAGGCCGAGCAGCTCCTCGAGGCCGGCCGTGGCCTGCGCGGTGTGCCTGTCGATCTCGGCGCCGTGCCGGGCGAGCAGGTGACCGGCCGCGGTGAGTGATTCGCCGCGCGGGCCGCGCCGGACCAGCGGCACACCGCAGTCGCGTTCCGCGCGGGCGAGCTGTTGCGCGACCTCGGCCGGCGTGATCCGCAGCTCGCTCGCGGCGGCCGACGTCGAGCTGTGCCGGCTGATCAGGGACAGCAGGCGCAGTTGTCCGGGCTCCAGATGCATTGAGAAATCTTAGTCCGTCCATTCGGGAGCCCTCACACCCCGTCACCGTTTTCGGGACGAGCCTGCCGGTTCTCGGTGCGGGAAGACAGGTCAGGAGGCGATCGGGAGGCCGGGCGAGGTGAAGGCCTGGCCGTCCTCGGTGACGGCGGCGGAGTGGTACCCCTCGGCGGCGAGTTTCTCCAGGTAGGGCAGGCCGTCGGCGTCCATGGCGAGCGCGGCCGTGGCGTAGGCGTCGGCGAGCGTGAGGTCAGGGCCGACGACGGTGACTGAGCGCAGATACGCCGCCGGGCGCCCGGTACGCGGGTTGATCACGTGACCGCCGCGTTCGTAGGTGCCGGACGTGGCGACCGCGCCGTCGGTGACCGAGAGTTTCCAGGCGAGCTTGTCCGCCTGCCACGGGTGCCGGATGCCGATCCGCCACGCACGGTCGCCACGGGCCCGGATGTCGCCGCCCGCGCCGATGTAGTGGGTCGGGCAGCCGGCGGCCGCGAGCCGCGCGGAGGCGACCTCCACGGACCAGCCCTTGACGTAGCCGGACGGGTCGAGCGTGCCGCCCGCGTAGGCGTCGAAGAACCCACCGGTCTCACGCCACAGGTCCGCGCACGCGCCGAGCACGTGCCGCAGATCCGGGTGGCAGCCGTCGTAGGTCAGCTCGCCGCGTCGCATGCGGCTGACCTCACTGTCCTCTTTGTACGTGCTGAACCGCGCGTCGACCTCGTGCAGCCATCCGCACACGTCCGCGATCAGGGTGCGCAGCTCGCCGGCGGGACGGTCGTCGGCCAGCTCGATGCTTACCGCCGTGCCCATGACCTGCTCGACGTGGCGCACCGGCTCAGACCTTCGCCTTGTCCAGCGCGGACTGCAGCGACTCACGGTAGGAGCCGGTGGTGAACGTGGCGCCGGAGACCGCGTCGACGTCGTCGCCGGTCTCGGCCTTGAGCGCTGACGCGTTCAGCTTCTTGACCGCGGCCGGGTTGATTGTGGCGCTGTTGCCGGCGGTCGGGTAGGTCGCGTCGGCCGCGCTGATCTTCCCGTTCTTCACGGTGATCGTGACCTGGATCGTGCCGTACGCGTTCTTCGCGCCGGCACCCTTGAACGTGCCGTCGGTCAGGCCGCCGGCGGCCGCGCCACCGCCGTCCCCGCCGTCCTCGTCCTCGTCACCGGCCGGGGCGGCGCCGTTCTTGTCATCGTTCTTCCCCGCCGCGGGAGCGTCGTTCGCGGGAGCGTCGTCCTCGGGAGCGTCGGCCGCCGCGTCCTCGGCCGGGGTCTCCGCGACGGGCACGATCTGCGTGGGCACTGTCATCCGGACGCCGGCGATCATGGCAACGCCGGTCAGGGTGCCGAGGACTGCTGCGGTACTGCGTCGCACCGGACGATCTCCTTAACGTCAAAACAAGGTCACCAGGGGGTACGGGAGGCGCGTCCACACGGTTCAACGGGCTCGGTGCTCAGCCGGGTCAGAATTCGAACGGGTCGAGGTGGATCTGGCCCTTCGGCACCTCGAGGTCGCGAAGCGTCTCCACAGCGGCCTCGACCAGGCCGGGCGGCCCGCACAGGTAGACGTCGCGGTTCGCCACGTCCGGCACCAGCTCGCGCAAGCCGTCGGTGGTGAAGAGCCGCCGCGGGCCGGGCTCGGTGCGCGAGCCGACCACGTAGAACACCTGGGCGTCGCGCTTGCGGGCCAGCTCCTCCAGCTCGTCGCGGAACACCACCTCGTCCGGGCGGCTGGCCCGGTAGATGACGATCGTCCCGGCCGGCATGTCCTCGAGGAGCGCACGGATCGGCGCGATGCCGCTGCCGCCCGCGATGAGCAGCCCGCGCTTCTGGGTACGCCGTTCCGCGGTGAACGTGCCGTACGGCCCCTGCAGCCACACGCGCGTGCCGGGCTGCAGCTCCTTCAGGTTCGCCGTGTAGCCCCCGACAGCGGTGATAGTGAGACGGAGCCACTGCGCGTTCGGCGCGGCGGAGAGCGAGAACGGGTGCGACTGCCACCACGCGCCGCCGGCCAGGAAGCGCCAGCGCATGAACTGGCCGCCCTGCGCACCGAGCCTCTCCAGGCCACGGCCGTCAACGTAGACGCTGAAGCTGTTGCGGCCCTCGTTGACCACCTCGACGACCTCGAAGCGGTGCCGCAGGTTCATCCAGAGCGGCTCGACGACCCGGCCCCAGACCACCGCGGAGATGACGAGCGCGGTCAGGCTCGGCCAGAAGACGGACGCGAACCGGCCGCTGAGATCCGCGCCGCTGGCGACCTGGTGGCCGTAGCCGAGCAGCAGGATCAGGTAGGCGCTGAGGTGCAGGCCGTGCCAGATCTCGTACGGCAGCAGCCGCCGCAGCCCACGGATCGAGATCAGGCTGATGAAGATCATGATCACGGTGGCGGCAAGCGCCTCGACCATCTTCGGGAACGTGGTGATGATCGTGAAGGTCTGCGACACCACGTCCGTCTCGGCCGTCAGCGCGTAGCCGTACACGATGAAGACGATGTGCGCGACCACTGACACACACAGCGACGTGCCGAGCCAGCGGTGCCAGCGCAGCAGGTCCCGGGCGCCGACCCAGTCCTCCAGCCACGAGGCACGGCTCATCATCAGCAGCTGGATGAAGAGCAGGTAGCCGCCGATAAGCCCGGTGACGCGGCCGACCGCGAGCATCAGCGTGGGCAGGTCGTTGATCGCGCCCGGCTGCGTGTCGAAGATCCAGAGCGAGACGCTGGCACCGAGCCCGGACAGGAACAGCAGGACGGTGAAGAGCCGGTTGCCACTGAAGGGGTTGGCAGGCTCGTCACCGGGCGCGTCCACGGTCCGGGCGTCGTTGCGGTAGCGCCCGGCGGCGGCCGCGTCCTCGTAGGCGTCCGGCGGCTGGCGGCGCCACGGCTGAGCGCCGCCGCCCTCGCCCTTGTCGTAGCCGCGGACCTGCTGGTAGCCGCCGGTCTGGTAGCCACCGGCCTGCCTGTCACCGGGCTGCTGGTACGCGCCGGACCCGGCCTCCCAGGCGGTGGTCGGCTGGTCGTACCGACGGTCGTCGCGGGCCTCGTAGCCGCCCCGGTCGTCGCGGGTCTCGTAGCCACCCCGGTCGTCGCGGGCGCCGCGACCGCCCCGGTCGTCGTAGCCAGTGCGGTCGTTGTAGCCGGTGCGGTCGTCATACCCGTCGCTGTCGCCGCCTCGGGAGCGGCGTGCGCCCCCTCCGGCGTCGTCGTACCGTACCCATGAGGTCGTCGGCGGTCCCTGCGCCACTGTTCCCTCTACCCCCAACAGTCGTCCGCGCCCGCTTCAGAAGGGGCCGTCTGCTGGAGATACGCGGCTCGGGTCCGGTGCGATCAACAAGATCCAGAAAATCACCTGCGGGTGGTCGACTTACCCATCAATGGGCGATTTTCCCGTCTTACCAAACGACCTCCTCGTCGCGGGAGACGAGCCGCCCGGACCGGTGCCCCGGTCCCTCCGTGGCCAGCGCGACGATCGCGTCCGTACCCTCGGTGACGGTCTGGTGCCCGCTGTGCCCGTTGAGGTCCGTGGCGGTGTAGCCCGGGTCGGCCGCGTTGATCCGGATGCCGGGCAGCGCCTTCGCGTACTGCGCGGTAAGCATGGTCAGCGCGGCCTTCGACGCGCAGTAGGTCGGCGCGATCGCGCCGGACTCGGGCCGGGACGGGTCGTGCGTAGCCCCGAGGTCGCCCATCCGGCTGGTCACATTGATGATCACCGGGTCGGGCGAACGCTTCAGCAGCGGCAGGAACGCGGTGCTGGCCCGCACCACGCCGGCCACGTTGACGTCAAGCACGGTCAGCACGTCCGCGCCGGTCAGCCCGCTCGGGTCGCCGAACTGACCGTGGATGCCGGCGTTGTTGATCAGGACGTCGAGCGCACCCTCGTGCGCCTCGACATCGGCGGCGGCCTTCGCCACTGACTCGTCGTCGGTGACGTCGATCTGGACGAAACGGGCACCGAGGTCGGCTGCCGCGGCCGCGCCGGCCTCCGGGTCACGCGCGCCGAGCAGCACCGTGTGTCCCGCCTCGATCAGTCGGCGGGCGGTCTCGCGGCCGAGGCCCTTGTTGGCCCCGGTGATGAAGGTGATGGTCATGCCACCATCGTTCGCGCAGTTCAGACCCCCAACCAGAGAAGATCCTTACCACCATGGGGTACGCCGTGCGCGGCACAATCGACTCATGACCGAACTCGGCGTGACGCTGCGATCGTGGCGCGACCGCCTCTCCCCCGCCGCCGTGGGCCTGCCGAACGGCCGGGTACGACGCGCGCGCGGCCTGCGGCGGGAGGAACTGGCCGAGCTGGCCGGCATCTCCGTCGACTACGTGGTACGGCTGGAGCAGGGCCGGTTCGCCACGCCGTCCGCGCAGGTGGTGAGCGCGCTGGCCCGGGCGCTGCAGCTCACCGGCGCCGAGCGCGACCACCTGCACCGGCTGGCCGGCCTGGTCCCGCCGTCCGGTGGGGAGATCTCCGACCGGGTTCCGGCCGGCCTGGCCCGCATGGTCGACCGGCTCGGCGGTGCCGCGGTGGCGATCTTCGCGGCGGACTGGCAGCTGATCCGGTGGAACGCCACCTGGGCGGCACTGCTCGGCGATCCGGCGCAGACCCCGCCCGAACTGCGCAATTTCGCCCGCGACACATTCCCGCCCGACGCGTTACCCGGCGGTCTGGCCGGCGGTTCGCCCGGCGGTTCGCCCAGCGGTCTAGCCGGCGGTTCGCCCGGCGGTCTAGCCGGCGGTTCGCCCAGTGGTTTGACCGGCAGTTCCCCCGGCGGTCTGGCCGGCGGTTCGCCCGGCGGTCTGGCCGGCGGTCTGGCCGGCGGTCTGGCCGGCGGTCTGGCCGGCGGTCTGGCCGGCGGTCTGCCTGACGCTTTGACCGGCGGTTCGCCTGACGCTTTGACCGGCGGTTTGACCGGCGCGGGGCCGCTTCGAGGCGGTGCGGGCTCGCTGGCCGGGTTGCCGGACGGTGAGTTCTCCGGCGGCGCGATCCCACCCGCCGCCGCCCCGGCCGCCCCGGCCGCCCTTGGCCGCCCGCGGATCTCGCACCGGCGGGTGATCTCCCTGACCGGCGGCTCGGTCGAGGCCGCGATCGTCTCCGACCTGCGCCGCGCGACCGGCCGGTTCCCGCACAGCCGCCGGCTGACCGCGCTGATCAGGGCGCTTTCCGAGAGCAACGCCCGGTTCGCCCCGCTCTGGGCGGAGGGCGGCGTGGCGGCGCACCGGGAGGAACACAAGATCGTCGACCACCCGGACGGTCCGATCCAGGTCGACTGCGACGTGGTGACGGACGGCGACGCGGAGCTGAAAGTCGTGATCCTGACCGCGGCGCCCGGCTCACCGGACGAGGCCATGTTGCAGCGACTTACCGAACCTGTGCGTTTGTGAGCCAGACCACAAGGTCTACCGGGGCGGCACCCGGCGTCGATTGACCGGCACTCGTGTTGGTCGATCGTGTCTGGAGGTTCCGGTGGCATCGCATACTTGGCTGCTGTCGGATGCCGACCGCACGGTCGTGGCCGCCCGGCCGGTCTCCGTGCCCGGCGGCAAGCGCACCCGGCGGGGCTGGCTGGTCGAGGTGACCATGCCAGCCGGCGACCGGCTCGGACGGCACGGCGGCCTGCTCACCACGCGGGTCGTCACCGTGCTGGGCCTGGGGCTGCTGTGCGCGGTCTTCACCGTCGCGGACCTGCTGGTCCCGGCGCGGGTCGCCTGCCTGGCGCTGCTCGCCGCGTTCGCCTGGACCGGCGTCGCCTACCACCGCACCAACCGGCTCGCGACCCTGGTCCGAGGCGGCACCGCAACCAGCCTGGGTGCGGGCACCGCGACCGGCCCTAGTGCGCGCGGCGCGTCCGGCCCACGCACGGGCACCTCGACCGTCCTGCGCACGGGCACCGCGACCGGCCCGGGTGCGCGCGACGCGTCCGCGCCCCGTCTCAATGCCCGCGCGATGCTCACGGCGATGACCAGCGCACTGCGCGGGCGGGCCGGAGAGCCTGCCGCGCACTCCCCGGCCGACGACGTGCACGTGCTGACCTCGGACGAGGACCGGCACGACCTCCACCGCGGGCTGCGGCTGGCGGAGCGGATCTGGGCCGACCGGGCCGTGCTGAATCTGGACGGCGACACCGAGCGGCTGCTCGGCACCGCGGTGCGGGATCTGGCCGGCGCGCTCGTACAGCGGCAGCGGCTCCGGGAGATCTGGAACGGCATCGACCGGCACGACGACGCCGGGCTGCCGCCCGACTCCCCCGCGGTGCTGGCCGCACGGCTGCAGGGCGACCGGGCCGACGCGCTCTGGGCCGAGCTGGACCGTGAGGTCCAGGCGCACCTCACGTCGCTGAAGGCCGCGGCGGAGTCCGGCGCGAGCCTGATCCGGGAGATCGAGCTGGGGGACGCGGCCCGCCGCACCCGGGTGGCGCTTGACTCACTCGGCGCGCCGACTGCCGCCACCCCGACCACCGGGCTGAGCGCGGAGACCTTCGCGAACGCCTACCGGGACCTGGCCGCGCGGTACGGCCACGACCTCTACAGCTGAAGGGTGGGGACGACATGACACGACGAAACAGTGGCGGTCTCGGCGCGGCCGGTGCCGTGGTGGCGGCGCTCTGTCTGGGCATCGTCATCCTGGGTTGGCCCTACCTGCTCGGCGGCTGGCTGGCCGGCTCGTTCGGGGCGGGGGCTCACCTCCGTGCCCTCGCGGCCTGGTCCCTTGAATTGTCCTATCTGGTGGGTCTGCCGCTGGTCGTGCTGCTGAGCCGCCGCCGCGAACTCGGCGTCGGGCTGGTCACACGGTTCGTCCTGCCGGTCGTCTACGCGGTCTTCGGCGCCGCGATCCTGGGTGTGGCCGCGGTGCTGTTCACGGCATGATGGCCCGCACCGCTCACCGGACGACGTCCACTGTGGGTGGTGCGGGTCGTCTCGCCGGTCAGCACCAGTTGTTGGAGGCGAACCGGTTGCCGGAGCCTCCGGACAGGTTGACGAGGGTGGCGCGCGGAATGTCCAACCTCGCCCCGACGTAGTTGGCCAGCGTGTACAGATGCGCCGTGCAGTTGATGCCGTTGTTGAACGCCGCCGAGAGCGGGCAGCCGGCCAGCATGCCGCCGGGGCAGGACGACACGATGATGACTGACCAGTCCGGCAGGCTGCCGCTGATCCTGACGGGACCGCTGCTCGTCCCGGACGGCCAGAGGCAGAGGTAGCCGGCCGTGCATCCGGGCGGCGCCGCGGACGCCGGTGCGGCAGAGGCCCCCGACGTGCCGCCGAGGACGACGGCGAGCATCGCCGCCGCGGCCAGGATCAGATTTCGGGTCCTGAACATGCGATTTCCTTTCCCCCGTGTTTCGTGGCGACCCCGTTCCGGGATCCACCGGACCCCATAGTGGCATTCCAATATGCCATTTCAAAAGTGTCCGAACGGTGACACGATCCATTAGTGCTTCATGCTCTATAAGCACAAATCGCTAGATTAAAAATGGCAGCAAAACGCCGTCAGCTGGTTTTTTAGACCACCTTCGAAAGTCATTGACGAATTGACGAACTCTGCTTTGATGAATCCGTCAGCCGTGACGGTCCACACCGCCGGCAATTCTTGGCACGGGGGTCGCCACGAAGATCGCTCTTCATGGGGAGAAAGGGAATCACATGTCCAAAATCCGGATCCGGATGCTGATCCTGGGCGCGGCAACAATGCTTGCCGTCGTCTTCGGCGGCACGTCTGCGGCCTCCGCCGCTCCCGCCGCGCAGGGGCTCTCGGTCGCACAGAGCGCGGCCGTCCTGGCCGAGTCAGCACCGGCCGCCGCAGCTGCCGCGGCACCGCCGAACTGCACCCCGACCAACCTCTGCTTCTGGAACTACATCAACTACAGCGACGGCCCGGGAAGGCTGTCCGGCAGTAATCCCAACTGGGGCGCGTTCTCGCACGCGAGCTGCCCGAGCGGGACCTGGAACGACTGCGCCTCGTCGCTCTTCAACAATGGCACCAGCTGCACGGCGCACGTCTACTACTACACGAATTACGGCACACCGGTACACAACATCGGAATCGGCGGCGCCCGGACGAACCTGGCGAACTACTCCACCGGGCTCGGCAACACCTGGGACAACAACATCCGATCGAACAACTGGTGCTGATCCCATCCTGACCTAATAGGACACGACATGCGTAACGCATCGACGTCCCGGCTGGCGTGTGTCGTCGCCCTGGTCACCGTCCTCGCCGGCTGCACCTCGCAGCCGGCGAGGATCCGGCCAGGTGCCACGACGCTGACGGCCGCGGCCGCAGCACTGATCACCCGGACCGGCACGTACTACCAGGATGAGCTGCTTTTCAAGCGAATCGAGAACCGGCTCTCGGACGCGTGCATGGCCGCTGCCGGCTTTACCGTCACCACCACCGACCTGCCCCGTGCCGACGAGGAGTGGCGGCCGATGCGGTCCGAGCGAGAGCGGGATGGCTATCGCCTGCGCTCCTCCGCCGACTCGGAGGACACCAGCCCGACCGCGGCATACCTGCGGTCCCTGCCACCCGGGCGGCAGGAGCAGTTCCACACCGCGCTGCTCGGCCCCGACGCCGACCGGGCCGCGATCACCCTGCGCGGCGGCACCGAGTACAGCTTTCCCGGCAGTGGATGCGTGGCGGACGCGCGCGGCCGGATCTTCGGCGATCCGATGCAGGCCGCCCGAATCGATCATCTGGCGCAGGACTACCACAACAACGGCTACCTCGAGGCCGTCAAGGACCCGGCGTACCAGCGGGCGCTGAGCGGCTGGGCCGGCTGCATGGCGGCGAAGGGCCACCCCTACGCCAGCCCGCAGAAGGCCAAGGAGAGTCTGGCCGCCGAGTACGGGCCGGACGCACCACCAACCGCCTCCCCGCACGAGATCGAGGTCGCACTCGCGGACGCGGACTGCGCGGCCCAGGCCCGCGTGGGCGAGACCGTGGAGGGGTTGTTGCGCACCTACGCGGAGCACCTGGACGCGACCGGCATCGCGGAGCTCAATGCGCTCGCCGTGCTGCGCCAGGACGCGGCCCGCCGCGCACAGGGGTTGTGAACCTCGGCGCCGCTCAACTCGTCTCCACTGTGCACGGTCACCGGTGGAGAGGATCACCCCATGTTCGTTGTTACCCCCGAGTTCAAGGCGGACTCCCCCAATCGGTACGCGGAGCTGCGGAAGCACGGCCCGGCGCATCGGGCGCGGCTGACCAGCGGGGTCGAGGCCTGGGTGGTGGTCGGCTACGAGGCGGCACGCACCGCGCTGACCCATCCGGCGCTGCGCAAGGACCCGGCGCCGGCGCAGGAGTCGCTGGCCGCGCTCGGGTTCACCGTGCACCAGGCCGGCGTCGGGCTCGGCGGCAACATGCTGGAGTCGGACCCGCCCTCGCACACCCGCCTGCGCCGCCTGGTCGCCGGCGCGTTCAGCCCGCGCCGCAGCCAGGACCTCGCGCCGCGCGTGCAGCAGATCGCGGACGAACTGCTTGACGCGATGGCCCCGCACGACACAGTCGACCTGGTCGAGGCGTTCACCGAGCCGCTGCCGGTCACAGTGATCTGCGAGCTGCTCGGGGTGCCGGAGGGCGCGGAGCGCGGCGAGTTCCGCACCTGGACCAGCCTGGCGCTGAGCCCGCCGTCCGAGGAGCAGCGCGCCGCCACCGCAAGCCTCACCGGATATCTTGCCGCGCTTGTCGACCGCAAGCGCGCGACGCCGGGCGGCGACCTGCTCTCCGCGCTCGCCGGGCAGTCCAATGAGGAGGACGGCCGGCTCTCCCGGGAGGAGCTGATCGGCACGGCCGCGCTGCTTGTCGTCGCCGGCCACGACACCACGGTCAATCTGATCGGCAACGCGGTGGTGGCACTGCTGCGCGCGCCGAAGCAGGCCGACCTGCTGCGCGAACGCCCCGAGCTGATCCAGAACGCGGTCGAGGAGTTCCTCCGCTACGACCCGTCAGTGGAACAGTCGACGTTCCGCTACGCGCACGAGGACGTGGATCTCGACGGCGTCACCATCAGCCGGGGCGACGTGGTGGTGGTCGCGCTCGGCTCCGCCAGCCGGGACGCGCCACAGCAGGGCGGGGCCGCCGCCGACACGCTCGACGTGACGCGTGCGGTGCCACGGCATCTCGCCTTCGGCCACGGCATCCACCACTGCCTGGGCGCGCCGCTGGCCCGGATCGAGGCCGCGACCGCGATCGGCTCGCTGCTGCGGCGCTTTCCTGACCTGCGCGCCACCGGCCCGCTCGCGGAGATCCCGTGGATCCCGGGCGGCATGATGCGCGGCCCGAGCAGCCTGAAGGTCCACCTCAAGGGCTGAGACGCCGGTCCTGCCGATCCCCCATGATCGATCCGGCACCTTCGATCATGGGGGATCGCGTCACGCGGGTCAGGCCGGCGTGCGCCTTACCCGGTAGCTCGCGTTCCGGTCGTCCGGCACGAGCACCACTGTCGCGGCACCGGCCGGGACCGGCCCGCGCCGCTGGTGACTCGGCCGCACCGCCCAGTGCGGGTGTTGATCGTGCCACCGCGGGGCGGGAGCCCGCGGGAGCGTGCGGGCAGTTAGTCCGACGAGAGTGGGAAGATCAAAGGCTTGTGCCGCCTGCGGCGTCTCTTCACCCCTGCCACGGTACGACTCGGCGCTGCTCAGGAGTACCTTGACCTTGTGTTCGGGGAGCGAGGGCAGGGCAGGTACCGGAGGGCGGCCGCCGCGACGCTGATCGTGGCCGGTCTGGCCGGGACGGCGGCGTGTGCCGGTGACGACCCGACGGCCGCGCCGATCGTCGTGTCCCCGCCCGCTTCCACCGGGCCGCCGCCCGCCTCCGCTGCCGCCTCGCCGTCGCCGGGTTTCCAGGCGGGCCTGGGCGCCGGGCCGTCGAAGAGCCCGAGCCGGAGCCCAAGCCCGAGCCCGCCGCCCGCGAAGGCGCCGGACGGCAGGACTGTGCTGGCCACGGACTTCGAGCGGGCCACCGCCGGAACGCCTTACGGCAAGGGCGAGTGGGCGGCCGACGGGTGGGCCGCCGAGTGGGAGCTGGGGATGAGCGGACGGGCGCGGGCCGATGCCACGGCCGCGCACTCCGGCTCGCGTGCGCTGCGGGTGGATTACCCGAAGGGCGAGATCGGCCCGGAGAAGTCGGGGGCGCAGGCGCCGTTCCCGCTGGATCCGCGGCGGGATTACTTCGTGTCGCAGTGGGTGCGGTTCGGGCCGGGCTTCAGCTTCGGGACGACGAATTTCGCGGGGAAGGTGGGCCTCGGGCTGGCCGGCGGTGACTCCTGCTCCGGCGGTCAGGCCTGTGACGGCACGAACGGGTTCAGCTCCCGCCTGATCTGGGGCCGCGACGGCAAGGCGTCGATCTACTACTACTCGATGGATCATGAGAGCCAGTACGGCGACGCGGCCGACATCAACCTGACCTGGCCGCAGGACCGCTGGGTGAACGTGGTACAGCGGCTGACGGTCAACACGGTCTCCGGCGGAGCGGCGAACCCGGACGGCGCGATCGAGGTGTGGGTGAACGGCGCCCGCACCGCCCACATCACCGGCCTGCGGTTCGTCAGCAACGGCGATCAGGTGGACAGCGCGTACTTCTCGTCGTTCGCGGGCGGCGGTGACACCACGTTCGCGCCGCGGGCGGACAGCCACATCCTCTACGACGACCTTGAGGTGTCCACCGGCTGGCCCGCGACGGCGGCGGCCCGCAGGTAACGCCTGGCGGGCGGCAGCCGGACCGCGAACGTCGCGCCGCCACCGGGCCGGGCGGTCGCCTCGATGCTGCCGCCGTGCTTCTCGACCACTTCGCGGACCAGCGCGAGGCCGAGCCCGAAGCCGGAGGCGCGGCCCCGGTGGAAGCGGTCGAAGATGCGGCCGGCCTCGGCCGGGTCGAAGCCGGCACCGGTGTCGGTCACGGTCAGCTCCACCCGGCCCGCCGGGCCGGCTGCCACCGTCACTGTGACGGTGCCGCCGGGCGGCGTGTGCGCGAGCGCGTTGTTGATCAGCTCACTCACCACCCGGCGCAGCGCGGACGGCACGCCGGGCACGATCAGCGGCGCGCCGGGGCCGGCCGCGGTGAGCGTGACGCCCCGGGCGGCCGCGCGGTCGGCGTCGATCGCGACCACGTCGCGGGCCAGCGCGGCCAGGTCGACGTCGGCCGAGGGCTGCGCGTTGCCGAACTGGGCGGAGAGCAGCAGATCGTCGACGATCTCGCCGAGCAGCCGGGTGTTGCCGATCAGCCGGTCGAGGTCGGTGCGCTGGTCCGGTGGGAGCGAGGCGCGGCGCGCCATCAGCTGGGCACGCGTGTGCACGCGGGCGATCGGGGTGCGCAGCTCGTGGCTGGCGTCCGCGACGAACCGGCGCTGGCGGCGCAGCGCGTCCGCGAGCGGCGCCACCGCGTGACCGCCGGCGAGCAGGCCGGCCAGCAGCGCGATCAGCAGGCCGAGCGCCTCCGCGAGGCCGAGCGCCTTGAGCAGCAGCAACCGGTCGGCGCGCTGGTACCGGGTGTCGAAGACGGCCTGCACCGTGGCGTCGCCGCGGCGCTCGGTGAGCACTGTGTAGACAGTGCCGTTGCGGGCGGTCTCGGTCAGCTCGACGCCGCCGGACGCCGCGACCGCGTCGAGCTGCTCGCGGAGCGGGAAGCCGGGTGGCGGCGGGAGCGCGCCGGTGTCAAGCACGCCGCCGGTGGAGATGATCAGCCAGGTGCAGCCGGGCGGGCCGCCGGGGTCGGCGCGTTGCGCGTTCCAGTGCAGCTCGCGGCGGATCTGGGTGGCCTGACCCTGTACCAGCACCGCGTGGGAGACGGCGCCGACAAGCGCGATCAGGCCGACCACGAGCAGGCCGACGACAAGCCCGATCTGCCGGCGGGCGCGGGCCACGGCGGCGCGGTCGGCCGCGTCGCCGGTCACAGCTCCCCCAGCCGGTAGCCGAGGCCGTGCACGGTACGGACGGCCGCGCGCCCGAGCTTGCGCCGCAGGTAGTAGACGTAGGTGTCCACGATGGACGCGGCGTGCGCCTCGTCGAAGACCCGGCGGCGCAGCTCGGACCGGGAGTGCACGGTGGCGGGCCGGGCGGCCAGCACCCGCAGCAGCTCGAACTCGCGCGCGGAGAGCGGCACCCGGTCCCCGGTCGGCAGCACGGCCTCGCGCATCGACAGGTCGAGCAGTCCGGCGCCGATCCGCAGCGCCTCGGTCGCGTCAGCGGTGCGGCGGCACAGCGCACGCAGCCGGGCGCTCAACTCGTCCAAGTCGAACGGCTTACCAAGGTAGTCGTCCGCGCCGGCGTCGAGGCCGGCGATCCGGTCGTCGACAGTGCCGAGCGCGGTCAGGATCAGCGCCCGGGCCGGGACCGCGCGCTGCCGCAGCCGGGTGAGCAGACCGAGGCCGTCGAGCGCGGGCAGGCCGCGGTCGATCACCAGCACGTCGTACGGGCGGCTGAGCCCGAGGTGGAGCCCGCGGTGTCCGTCCGCGGCGTGGTCGACGAGGTATCCCTCGCCGGCCAGCGCCTCGGTAAGCGTCTCCGTGAGGTCGGCGTCGTCTTCGACAAGCAGAAGGCGATGCGCGACAGAAGATCCGTTCCTGCGCATTTCCAGAGAATCGCACAGGTTGAATACCCAACGACAGTGGTAAATGTCTACGAATTCAGCGGGACCCGAGAACAACAGCCGGGGAGACAGGTACCGCGGTGACCTCCCGGCGGTCCAGCCAGGACAGCAGCGGCGTGGTCATCAGCGTGGTGACCAGCGCGACAAGCACCAGCGCGGTGAACATCGCCGGGCCGACGATCCCGGCCTCGAGCCCCACGTTCAGCGCGATGAGCTGCATCAGGCCGCGCGCGTTCATCAGCGCGCCGACGCGCAGCGCGACCGGCTGCGACTCGCCGCGCAACCGGGCCGCGGCCCAGCAGCCGCCGAACTTGCCGGCGACCGCGAGCGTGACGCAGGCGAGCGCGAAGAGCAGCACCGCCGGGTCGGAGAGCAACGCGAACTCGGTCCGCAGCCCGGAATAGGTGAAGAACAACGGCAGGAAGACGATCTGGCAGATCGGGGTAAGCGTGGCCACCACCGATTCCGTGCGCGCGGTACGCGGCATGATCACGCCGATCGAGAACGCGCCGAACACCGCGTAGAGGCCGATCTCGTCGGTGTACCAGGCGACCAGGAACAGCAGCGCCACCATGCCGAGCAGGCGCGCGGTCTCGCTGATCCGGTCGCTTTCCATCAGCCTGCGGGTGAGCGGGCGGGCGACGTACCAGATCAGCACCGCGAAGAGCGCGGCGCCGCCGATCGTGATCAGGGCGGGCAGGACCGCGCCGGACGCGGCCGCGAGCACGCAGGCGAGCAGGATCCAGGCCACCACATCGTCGATCGCGCCGCTGGCAAGCGACACCGAGCCGTGCCGGGTGCCGGCGTGCCCGCGTTCGGTGATGATCCTGGCCAGCATCGGGAACGCGGTGATCGCCAGCGCCACGCCCACGAACGCGGCGGAGACACCGATCGGCACGCCGTCCTTGAGCACCGGCGCGCGGTCGCCGGCGGCAAGCACCAGCAGCACGCCGAGCGCGAGCGGCGCGGTCACGCCCGCGGCCGAGACCGCGCCCGCGGTGCCGGCCAGGCCGTCGATGCGGTGCGAGCGGAACGCGTACCCGGCCTGGAACATGAAGATGACAAGCCCGACCTGACCGACCACGTAGAGCACCGGGTACAGCTCGCGCGGGAAGAGCGCGGCCTGCACGTCCGGCAGCAGCAGTCCGAGCAGCGACGGGCCGAGCAGGACGCCGGCAAGCATCTCGCTTACCACGGCCGGCTGACCCACCCGGCCGAGCAGCCAGGACACGAGTCGGCAGAAGAGCAGGATGACTGCCACGGCGATGAAGAACCGTGGCGCCAGGTCGACGGGACTCACAGGCCTCCCCCTTCGAAGTAGGTGGTGCACAACCGCTGCCGCCGCGCGTCGACGACCATCCAGCTCCCCAGCAGCAGCTGGGTGAGGCTGCGGCCCACGTCCGCCCACCGGTCCCGGAAGCGCATGGCGGCCAGCCGCGCCCGGCCCGGCGGGCGCACTCCGGCCGGCGTCAGGTAGCAGGGGCCGCGCGACGGCAGCGACCGGCTGTGCGCCACGGACGAGGCGAGCGTGAAGCGGCGCAGCACCTCGCGGGTGACCGCGCGCAGCATCACCGGCGCGGAGCCGCGGGCCGGGCAGGCGCGGTTCGCGGTCACGCCGAACGGGATGAAGTGCGCGTCCCGCCGCCGGACGCTCAGCCACCGGCCGGGGTCGAACGTGTCGTCCGCGGCCGGGCCGGTGCGCTGGTAGGCGAGGTAGTTGAAGAGCAGCACGGACCCGGCCGGGAGCGTCACCGCCGGGGACACCTCGATCGGCGCGGACGTGATCCGGTGCGCGACGCCGAAGAGCGGGTGCACGCGAAGCGTCTCGTCGATGATCCGGTCGAGCTCGTCGTCGTCCGGCTCGGCGCCGACCAGGCCTGGATGCCGCGCGATCGCCAGCAGCACGTGCGCGGCCGCCTCGGACATCTGCACGACCGCGGTGTTGAAGAACGCGCCCTGCAGGTACCAGGCGGTCTCCTGCGCGGTGAACGGCGGCGGCAGCACGACCGGGCAGCTGCCGTCCTCGATCCGGGCCCGGAGATAGCGGGTCAGGCGGTCGCGGCGGTCCAGGTGCCGAAGCCCGCAGCCCTTGAGCGCGGTCACCACGTCGTGCGCGTTCGCGACGATCATCGCGCGTGCGCCGGGCGGGCAGGGCTCCGCGAAGACCAGCTCGTAGTAGACCTCGGCCCAGACCGGCATCATCGCGTCCCGCAGCCTCAGGTGGCTTGAGCTGTGCGCGGGCAGGCGGTCGAGCGCGTTCCGGATCGCGTCGGTCGCCAGCTGATCGGAGCGGGCGTGCGGCACGGCAAGCACCCGCCTGCTGACGCGCGCCACCGCGGCGTACCGCTCCCCCGGCTCCAGATGCTCCTGGTGCATCTGCGGCCCCGGGGCCAGCCAGTACCAGAACAGGTCGGACAGTCCGGCGCCGCGGCTGCGCCCGTCCGCGGCCGGATCCTCGTAGACGCGCAGGAAATGCTCCGCGCCCACGCGCGGGCCCGGCACCGGAATGCCCACCGTCCCGTTCACCCGCGTGAAGATCCATTCACGCAGCCGCACCACCGCCGGCGGCAGAAACCGGGGCAGCAACCACAGACCCACAAGCAGCGGGGGTACGGCGTAGAGGCGCATCATGTCGTCAGCAGGTCCGGGGTCAGATCTGCAAGGGTCGCAGCACCGCACAGCGCCATCACGCTCAGCACGTCCTCGTGCAGCAGCTCAAGCACCTGCCGCACACCCCGCTCGCCGTCATAAGCCAGCCCCCAGAGCACCGGCCGTCCGATGAGGACCGCGGCCGCGCCGAGCGCCAGCGCGGTCACCACGTCCGTGCCGCGCCGCACGCCGCCGTCGAGCAGCACCGGGATCCGGCCCTGCACCGCGTCCACCACGCCCGGCAGCGCGTCGAGCGTGGCGACCGCGTTGTCCAACTGACGGCCGCCGTGGTTGGACACGATGATCCCGTCCGCGCCGCGTTCGACCGCCTCACGCGCGTCCGCCGGGTGCACGATGCCCTTGAGCAGGATCGGCGTGCTCGTGCTCTCGCGCAGCCGGGAGATGTCGTCCCAGCCCAGCGCCGGGTCCATCACGATGTCCCGGACAACGCCGGTGGCGGGATCACGCATGTTCTCGCAGGCGAAGCCGTCCGGCAGGTCGAGGAAGCTGTTGCGCAGGTCGCGGTCGCGGTGACCGAAGACCGGCGAGTCCACGGTCACCACGAGCGCGGCACAGCCCGCCGCCCGCTTCACCAGGTGTGCGGTGAAGTCCCGGTCCGGCTGCAGGTAGAGCTGGAACCACAGCGGGCCGCCGGCCGCCGAGATCTCCTCAAGCGACTGGGTGGCCGCCATGCTTACCGCCATCACGGTGCCGGCGTCCCGGGCCGCGCGCGCCGTGCCGGCCTCGCCGTCCGGGTGCGCCAGCCGGTGGAACGCGGTCGGCGCGATCAGGACCGGGCCGCGCGTGCGTACGCCGAACAGCTCCAGGCCAGGGTCCGGCGTGCCCGTCGCACGCAGCACCCGGGGAAGCAGCCTCCGGCGGTCGAACGCGTCCGTGTTGTGCCGGATCGTGCGCTCCTCACCGGCACCTCCGGCGAAGAAGTCGTAGCGGGGCGGTGCGAGGCGTCGGCGGGCGTGCTCGGCCACATCGTTCAACGTCACTACGGTCATGGCGTGACCCTAGAGGCGATGAAGGCACACAGAGGTTTCCGGTGGACGTCCGGCCGGTCCCACTGGTTCTCCAGATTCTCCGCCAGGTGGTGCGTGCCGGTGAGGACGCCGTCCCGGTAGTGACGGACGACCGGGTGCAGATAGGCGGCGTCGTGCGCCTGGCCCGGTGTGTCCTGCGCGATCCGGGAGACCTCGATGTCGAACGGGTCCACCGCGTCGTGCTCCGGGCCGTACTCGAGCGTCACCACGAACGCATGCCGGTGCGCGCCCAGCCCGCCCTCCGCGTGGAAGGCGACCGGCACCTCCTCGTGGTACGCGGCCGTCCCGCCGTCGACGGTGACCACGTCGCCGAGCACGCCGAACTGCTGCCAGAGGCCGGACGAGCGGTTGACCCGGGCGATGATCGCGTCCGCGACGTCATCCGGGCCGAGCGGCGTGGACGGCCAGGGCGCATTCTCGTACCGCTGGCGCAGGATCTTGTGCAGTGCCTGCACCGTGTACCGGAAGCCGTGGATGAAGCCGTTCGTGGACTTCTTGAAGTCGCGCTGCTGGCTGAGCGTGCCCGCCACATAGAGGCCGGGGACGTCTGCCGACTCGAACGCCGCGGTCTGTGCCGGGAACCGGTCCCTGATGGTCAGCGCGGGCCGGGCCGTGCCGGTGAAGATGCCCGCGTCGAACGCGAACCCGGTACACGCGATGACCCGGTCGTAGTGCAGCTCCTTGACCAACTCGTTCACCCGGGAGAACGCGAACGCGACGCGGAAACCGTCCCCGTCCCGCTCGATGCTGCGGACCGCGCCGTCAAGCACCGCGTTCGCGGACTTGAGCTGGTACGTGTCCAGGAAGTTGTTGTTCACCGCCCGCAGATGCCCGACGTAGTGCGTGCGCCACGCGAACCGCACCGGACTCGGCCCCGCCACATGGATCACCGCGGTCGTCTCCATCAGCGCGTCAGCGGTCTCGAACGCCGAGTTCCCCTTCCCGATGATCAGCACCCGCTGGTCCCAGTAGTCCTTCGGGTCGGTGGAGATGTCCGCGTAGTTCTCCGCCAGCTCGATGCCGGGAATCGGCGCCCGGTAGGGCTTCGAGACGCCGGTCGCCACGATCAGCCGCCGGCCCCGGTACTCCCTGCCTGAGCTGTCAGTCAGCGTGAACACGTCGTCGGCGCGCGCGACCCGTACCACCTCGGTCTGGTATCGGATCCGGTCCTTCAGCGGCTCGGCGAAGTCCGCGAGGTAGCGCACCAGGTCGTCCGCGTCCGGGAAGTACCTGTCGCTGTACCGGGTGAACCGCAGCGCCGGATCGCCGGACAGCAGCGAGTTCCAGTCCAGCCGCAGGTTCAGCTCCGGATCCGCCGACCCGGTCCGCGGCTTGTTGATCGAGATCAGCGTCCGGTGCCGCGGATAGCGGGCGAAGAACGCGCCGGGCACTGACGCCCGCTCCAGCACCAGAAAGTCCTCGCCGGACGCCTCCATCAGCGCCGCCAACTGCAGCCCCGCCGGCCCCGCCCCGAGAATCAGGTAATCCCGCGTCACATCCATCACCCCGGCGACGCTAGGCGCCCGGTTTCAGAAAAAACTCAAACGCCTCTACCTATGGATAGAGGCGGGATCGGCCGTCGGGGCGAGGGAAGGGCGGGGTGCGGGGCATAGCGTCGTTGTCGAGGGCGGGATCGGCGAGTGAGGGGACGACGATGGCGGACGAGGTTGCGGTCGGGGACAGGCTGTCGACGACGCTCGCGCGGGCGCGAGGCCTGGCCGGGGGTGGGGCGATCGGGACCGGGCATCTGCTGTACTCGGCGGCGCACGACAAGGAGACCGGGGCGCTGCTTGACGCGTTCGAGGTCACGCCGATCGTGGTCCGGACCGTGCTGGCCATGCCGGGGCGGGTCGCGGCCGAGCCGGGCGCTGAGCTGGTGGTCAGCGCGGACACCGAGCCCGTCGAGCGCGACTTCGAGGGTTTTCCGGCCGCACGGGACGTGTACGACCACGTCTATCCGATCTCGACTGCCGCATATGCCGCATTGAGTGCGGTCACCAACGACTCACGGATGGCGCTGCTTGCCGCGCTGCTCAGCGATCCCACCGCCGAGGCGCCCGCGATCCTCCGGGACGCCGGCGTGGATCCGGCGGAGGTGCGGCGGGCGGCGGGGACCGGTACCGTGCCGGAGCGCGCGGACCGGCTGGACCCGGAGCTGCGCCCGGCCCGCGACGCGCTGCTGTGCCGTGTCCGCTACCGGGGGCGCGGGCTGCGGGACCGGCTGTTGTTCTCCGTGTTCGCCCGGGAGATCAACCATGCGGCGCACCCGGTGATGTGGGTGCGGGTGGAGGCGGACCGGCTCGCGAGGGAGCAGAACCGGGCCACCCGGACCGACGACGTGCTGCTGGCCATGCTGATCACGCACGAGGTCGCGGCCGCCTATCCGCACCTGACCGCCGCGTTCCGGGAGAACTTCGGCGGCGGCGCGGCGCTTCACGCCCGGAACATAGACCACCGGCGGGTACGCGCGGCCGCGCTCGCCGAGACCGGCCGGGACGAGGTGCCGCCCGGCAGGATCCTCGTCCCGGGCCCGGACTGGACCGACGACACCCGCGTCCTGCTCGACCGTCTCGCCGCCCACCCGGGCAACCGCTCCTCGCACATCGTGGCGGCGCTGAGCTGAGCGGGGCTTACCGGGCCCGATGACACCTGGGCGATTTCTCGGAGCCCGCGGTCGCCGGAGACCCGGGTGACCGTGCCGGCGACACGATCGCGCCCACGGCCTCACCGCTCGCCCTCGCCACGGCGTTTCAGGCCGCGACGTTTCAGCCGCGACGACTCAGGGCGCAGCGACTCAGGCCGCGACGAGTTAGGCCGCACCAAATCAGACTGCGACGTTTCAGGCCGCGGCGGCGACGAGCGTTGCGGCCCGCCGGACGTCCGCGTCGAGCGGGCGGTCCGGGTCAACCGGCGGGATGACGGCCTCGAGCTGGTCGAGCAGCGCCGCGCAGGCCGGTGCGGTGGGATTACGCGCGCCGACGTGCGCGGCCTGGCGCAGGCCGAGCGCGAGCGATCCGCAGAGCAGATGAAGCAACTCCGCCTGGTCATAGGCGCGAAGCGCGGCCTGCGTGCCGAACGGGACCACGTCCTGGTTGTGCAGGTTCGTGGGCAGGCTCTGCATGCTCGCCGGCGTGGCATCGCGGCGGAGGTGCGCGGCGAACGCGGTGGTGGCCAGCTGGACGCCCTGGAGCCCGTGCTGCTGTCCCGGCCCGGCCGCGAGCATCGGCGGCAGGCCTGTGTTGCGGGCCGGGTCGACGAGCAGGTCGAGCTGCCGTTCCGCGAGGTTGCCGAGTTGCGCGAGGACGAGTGCGAGGTGGTCGGCGGCGAACGCGGCGGGCTGGCCGAAGAAGTTGCCGCCGTGCAGCACCGCGCCGTCCGGGCCGGGGAACAGCAGCGGGTTGTCGCTTACCGAGGTGAGGTCGGCCGCGAGCACACCGTCGATGTAGGACAGCGCGTCGGACGCGGCGCCGAGCAGCTGGGGCGCGCAGCGGATGCTGTACGGCTCCTGGAGCGGCCGGTCACCTGAGGGTGTCACGCCGGCGAGCCGTTCGCGCAGGAACGACGCCACCCGTGCGGCGCCGGGGTGCGAGTAGGCAGCGATCAGCCGGGCGTCGAGGAACTGCGGGTCGCAGCCGAGCAGGTCGGCGAGCAGCGCGGTGAGCAGCTGCAGCGCGCGGTGTGAGCGGTGGGCCGAGCGCTGGGCCAGGCCGAGCGCCGCGGTGGTCACTGACACGCCGTTGACAAGGGCGAGCGCGTCCCGTCCGTCGAGGGTGAGCGGGGTGAGCCCGGCCTTGTCAAGCGCGTCGCCGGCCGGTAGCCGGGTCCCGTCGAGGTAGGCGTGGCCACGTCCGCGCAACGCCTGGGCGGCGTAGGCGAGCGGGATCAGGTCGCCTGACGCGCCGACCGAGCCGTACCGGGGCACCGCGGGTGTGAACGTGGTGCCGAGCGCCGCGGTGAGCGCGTCGATGACGTGCGGGGAGACGCCGGAGAGGCCGCGCGCGAGCGAGCCGGCCCGGACCAGCAGCGCGGCGCGCACGATCGGCAGCGGCAGGTCCGGGCCCTGGCCGGCGCCGAGGTGGGCGAGCGTGTTGTCGGCCTGGTCCGCACCGGTCGCGCGCCCGGCGTAGCCGACAAGCGCACCGAAGCCGGTGGTGGAGCCGTAGATCGGGCCGCGCGCCTCGGACAGGAATTCGCGGCCCGCGTGCACGGCCGCACGGGCCGGGGCGGGCAGGTCGACGGCGATGGGGTTCGCGGCCGCGTGCAGGTCGTCGAGGTGCAGCGGGCCGGGCAGGTCGAGCGCCATGTCCGGCGAGGTTAGGCCGCGATTCTCAGAGTCGCTTTGAAAAGCCCCGAATAGCCTCGCCTGGCATGACGCGCGACTATCTGATCATCGGTGCCGGGCCCGCCGGATTGCAGCTCGCCGCGCTGCTGGAGCGGGACGGCCGTGACTTCGCGGTGCTCGAGGCGGGTCCGGCGCCCGGCACGTTCTTCCGCACCTATCCGCGCCACCGGCAGCTCATCTCGATCAACAAGGTCTACACCGGACAGTCGGATCCGGAGCGCGCGATGAGGATGGACTGGAACTCGCTGCTTACCGACGATCCGGCGCTGCGCTTCGCCAATTACAGCCGCCGCTACTTCCCGGGTGCGGACGATCTGCTGCGCTACCTCGCCGACTTCGCCGCGCCACTCAAGGGCAGGATCCACTACCACACCGCTGTGGTACGGGTGGAGCGCGCCGACGGCGTCTTCACACTCACAGACGCTTCGGGCGAGGTGCACAGTTGCCGGCGGCTGATCGTCGCGACAGGCGTCTCGCAGCTCTACGTGCCGTCGATTCCGGGTGTGGAGCTGGCCGAGCGCTACGACACCGTGAGCGTGGACCCTGCGGACTTCACCGACCAGCGGGTGCTGATCATCGGCAAGGGCAACTCCGCGTTCGAGACCGCGGACGCGCTCGTGGAGACCACCGCGGCCGTGCATGTGGCCGGTCCGCACTCGATCCGGTTCGCGTGGCAGACGCACTACGTCGGGCATCTGCGGGCGGTGAACAACACCTTCCTCGACACCTACCAGCTGAAGTCCGGCAACGCGGTGCTCGACGGGACCGTGGAGAAGATCGAGCGGCGGCCGGAGGGCGGGTTCCGGGTCGAGTTCCGCTACGCGCGCACGGTCGAGGCTATCCGCGTGCTGCACTACGACCGCATCATCCTGTGCACGGGCTTCCGGTTCGACGCCTCGATCTTCGGCGCGAGCGCGCGTCCCGGGCTGGCGATCAACGACCGGTTCCCGGCGCAGACCCCGGCGTTCGAGTCGGCCGACGTCCCCGGGCTGTACGTGGCGGGCACGCTCAGCCAGCAGCGCGACTTCAAGAAGTCCACGAACGGTTTCATCCACGGCTTCCGTTATGCGGTGCGGGCACTGCACAAGATCCTGATGCAGCGGTACGAGGACGTGCCCTGGCCCTCGGTGGAGCTCGGCCAGTCCGCGATCGCCGGCGCGATCATCACCCGGGTCAACAGTTCCTCGGGGCTGTGGCAGCAGTTCGGCGTGCTCGGCGACGTCGTCACAGTGGACGGCGAGCGGGCCGCGTACCACGAGGAGGTGCCGGTCTCGTTCTTCAGGGAGGGCGGGCTTGGCGCACACCGGCACGCGTTCGTGGTGACGCTCGAGTACGGCCCGGACCACGACACCGTGGATCCGTTCGACGTCTCCGTCCCGCGGATCGCGGAGAACGACCCGTTCGCCGCGCACGACGCCAGTTATCTGCATCCGGTGGTGCGGCACTACGTCGACGGCGCACCCCGCGGCGAGCATCACCTGGCGGAGAACCTGGAGAACGAGTGGGATCTGCCCGCGGTGCACCGGCTGCCGCTGGAGATCTTCGTGAAGGCGGCGCTGGCCGATGACTGACCGGCCGTACCCACAGGTGATTCTGGATCTGCTCCTGGCGGCCGGCGACCGGACGGTGTTCGAGGAGGGCGACCGGCACACCGGCGGCGCGGAGCTGCTCGCGCTCATCGGCCGGATCAGCGGCGGCCTGGCCCGGGCCGGTATCGGGCCGGGTGACGGGGTGGCGCTCGCGGTCGGCGTCACGGCCGAGGCGTTCGCGGCGATCGTGGCGGCGCACGTGGCCGGCGCGCGCGTCACCGGCCTCCGGCCCGGCCTGCCCGCGTCACACCTCGCCCACCTGCTGCGCAACGGCGACGCGGCAGTGATCGTGGATCCCGCGCGCGCCGCCGAGCTGTCCGGCGCACCTCACGTGCTGTCGCTGCCCGAGCTGCTTGACGGGCCGGTGTCGGAACTCCGGCCGGCCGCGCGGCCCGGTGACATCGCCCGGGTCATCCACACCAGCGGCAGCACCGGCCTTCCCAAGGGCTGCCTGCAGACCTATGCGGCGCTCGGCGCGGGATGGGCGCCGCACCCCGAGCGGTGGCCGGGCGTGATCCGGCGGCTCGCCCCCCGGTTGCGCCGCCACCTGGTGTTCGGCACGCTTGCCAGCCAGGTCATGTTCGAGTACGGCGTGATGGCGCTCGCGGCCGGTGGCACGCTCGTCGCCGCACGCCCGGACCTGCCCGGCGCGATCGTCAGGCACCACGCCACCTCCACCGTGATCACCGTGCCGAAGCTGCGCGCACTGGTCGCGGCCGGCGGTCCCGGGCCTGATTCGCTACGCGCGCTGATGGTCTCCGGCTCGCCGCTCGACCCGGCGCTGCTCGCGGACGCGATCGACAGGCTCGGCCCGGTGGTCTTCCACGGTTACGGGCAGACCGAGACCGGGATGATCACCATGCTGTCGCCGGAGGAGATGACGACCTCGCGGGTACGGTCCTCGGTCGGCCGCCCGCCCGGGTCCGTCGACGTCGAGGTCCGCGGCGAGGACGGCCGGGTGTGCCGGGTGGGCGCGATCGGCGAGGTGTTCGCGCGGACGCCGGCGCAGGCGTGCGGCTACCTGGACGACCCGGCGGAGAGCGCGGCCGTGTTCGTGGACGGCTGGGTGCGTACCCGCGACCTGGGAAGCATCGACGAGGACGGATATCTGCACCTGGCCGGCCGCACCCGCGACGTGATCATTGTGAACGCGAACGTGCAGTACGCCGTGCCGATCGAGCGTGCGCTCGCCGGGCACCCGTCGGTGGCGGAGGCGCACGTGGTCGGCGTGCCGTCGGAGCAGTCCGGGGAGGCGGTGCGCGCGTTTGTCGTACCCGCGGCCGGGTCTGTGGATTGTGATCTTCTGCGGGCCGTGGTCCGTGCCGAGCTGGGCGAGGCGGCCGTGCCCAGCCGGATCACCGTGATCGCGCGGACGCCGCTCACACCCGCGGGCAAGCCGGACAAGGCGGCGCTGCTCGCATCGGGCTGACGACCCCGCCGGCCCGGCTCGGCGTCGAGACGCACGGCGGTGGCTCCCGGGACGCGAGTCGAGACGCACGGCGGTGACTCCCCGGGACGCGACAGGCCGGGCCGGGCCGTCGAGGCGACATGGTCATTTAGGGGTTTATGCCCTATTTTGTCTAGGTGATCTTCCGCCTGGGGTCTGCCGTCGCGCTCGTCGTGGCGGCCACCCCGCTCGTCCTGCCCAGCCCGTCCGCCGCCGCACCGGCCTCGGTGCCGGATCCACCGGTCAATGTGGTCGCCGTCCCCGGCGTGGAGTCGATCCGGGTGAGCTGGCAGAACCCGCCGATGGAGCTTGGCGTGGCGAACTACGTCGCCTACGCGGAGCCGGGCGGCGCGACCTGCGAGACGCTCGACTGGCGGTCGTTCGGATGCGTGCTCACCGTCCCGGCCGGAGTGTCCTATCGGGTCTCGGTGCGCAGCAACGGCACGAGCGCGCCCGCCTACGCCCCGGACCGGATCACGCCGATCGCGGCGGCCGGGAAGCCGCCCGGTCGCGGGCTGCCGGCCACCGGACAGCGCGTGCTGATCCCGGTCGCGGCCGGCATCCTGCTGCTCGTGCTCGGCGCGGCCGCGTCGCTCGCCGGGCGCGGCCGGCTCAGCGTGCGGCGGGAGCCCCCTTCACCGACTCGGGGATCGGCGGCCGCCCCACATCGTCCCTTCGGCCAGTTCTTCACAGTTCCCGCCATGCCGGAGGCGGAACAGGGCTGGGCTGTGAGGGCCTGGCGCACCGCCCGGCACATCACGACAGGGGGACGAGATGTCAGTCATGACGGGGATCGCCGTGGCCGCGCTTGCCGCGACGCTTGGCGCGGGCGACACGTCGAGCGCCGGGACGATCAAGGCGAAGTTCGTGCCGCCACCCACCGCCACCATCACCACGCCCGCCAGCCCGCTGGCGCTGCAGTCGTTGCACGGCAAGCCGGTGAAGATCTCCTTCGCCGGGAAGGGCAGGGACGCGGCGAAGCAGGCCGTGCCGGGCACCCGCTTCCGGTGGACCGCGTACGGCACCGGCGGCGCGAAGAAGGTGCTCTGCACGGGCAGCGCCGTGCCGCATCCGGGCCCGGTCAACGGGATCACCATCTACCGCAACTGCGCGTCGTTCACGGCCGAGCTGGGCATGCTGCCGCAGGACGTGGCCTCGACGACCTGGTGGGTGACGCTTGAGGTCTTCAGCTTCGGGGACACGGCCGGCGAGGACACCGAGTCGGTCCGGCTCGACTATGTGGCACTCTGACCCGGCACGGACGGGAAACGTGCTTCTCGCGCTCGGTCTGTAGGACAAAACCACCTGCACGACCGACAATGGGCCAGGTGAACGACGCGCGAAGGCCGTGGTGGCTGCTGCTCGCAGGGCTGCCGCCGGCCGCTGTCGCACCGCTGCTGCCGGCCGCCGTGCACGAGGCGGTCTACGCCGTGCTCGGCACGGTGGCGGCCGGCACCGCGCTGCGCCGGGCGCGCGTTGTAGCGCGACCGCTGCCGTGGCGTCTGCTCGGCGCGGGCGCCGCGATCGGCGCGGTGTGCAGCGCCGTGTGGGGTGTGGGATTCCTGCTTGACTCGGCGCCGTCCGCCCCGATCGACCTCGCCTACTTCGCCATGTACCTGCTGATCGGCGCCGCGCTGTTCGCGCTCCCGGCGGAGCACGGACCGGCGGGCGGCGGCGTGGTGGAGGCGGGCGTCGTGACCTGCACCGTCGCGCTGCTTGGCTGGTTCCTGCTCTACGATCCGATGATCCACGACCGGGGCTCGTGGGACCTGACCGACGCCGCCATGGCGTACCCCCTGTTCGATCTGGTGTTGATCGCCGCCTCGGTGCGGCTGGTCACGGTCGCCGCCCGGCTGACCGCGACCCACGTGTTCCTGCTGCTGGCGGTCGTCTCGGTGAGCGTCGCCGACACCGCCCACTTCCTGTCGGTGCACGCGGGCGGCGACTGGGCCGGCGAGGGCCTCAGCGTGACCGGCTGGTCGCTGCTCTACCTGTTCCTGGCCATGGCCGGCCGATGGCCCACCACGCGTGACGACGAGCCCGGGCGGATCAGGTCCCGCCGGAGTGCCGGCCTGATCTACGCGGTACTGGTCGCGGTCAACCCGGTCGTCACGGCCGTCGCCTTCCTGCTCGACCTCAAGGAGCAGGAGTACGACGTGGTGGACGTGGTGCTGCCGCTGACCATCACGTCAGTGGTCGGCATGCTGCTGGTGCTGCGGCTCGACCACACCCAGCGGCGCCTGGCCCGGCTGGCGCTGCACGACGAGCTGACCGGCCTGCCGAACCGCACCGAGCTTGAACTGCGGCTGGCCAGGGCGCTCGGCGGCGACCGGCCGGGCAGCCTGCTCGTGCTCGACCTGGACGACTTCAAGCACGTCAACGACTCGCTCGGCCACCCGGCCGGGGACGCGCTGCTGTCGGCCGTGACCACCCGGCTGCGCGCCACCACCGGCGGGCAGGGCCTGGCCCGGCTCGGCGGCGACGAGTTCGCGGTGCTGACCGGCACGCCGGACCCGGCCGCGCTCGGCGCCCGCATCCTGTCCGCGCTGCGCGACCCGTTCGAGGTCCGCGGCCACCGGCTGCACGTCACCGCGAGCGCCGGCCTGCGGCCGCTGACCGGCGTGCGCGACGCCGCGGAGGCGCTCGGCGACGCGGACCTCGCGCTCTACGCGGCGAAGGCCGAGGGCAAGGACCGGATCACCGTGTACGAGGCCGCGCTCCGCGAGACCCGGCTGCGGCGGATCGCCATCGTGGAGCGCCTGCGCGCCGCACTGTTCACCGACGAGATCACCGTGCACTACCAGCCGATCGTGGCGCTCCGCACCGGCCGCTTCGACGCGGTCGAGGCGCTGGTCCGGTGGTACCCGCCCGGCCGGGACCCACTCCCGCCGGACGCGTTCATCCCGGCCGCCGAGGACAGCGGCCTGATCGTGCCGCTCGGCGACCTGGTGCTGCGCCAGGCGTGCCGCGCGGCCGAGCCCTGGCACCGGCGGCACGGCACGCTCGTCACAGTGAACGTCTCCCCGCGCCAGCTTCGCGAGCCGGACTTCGCGGTCACGGTACGGCGCGCCCTTCTCGACTCCGGCCTGCCCGCCACCGCGCTGGTCCTGGAGATCACCGAGGGTGTGCTTGTCGGCTCCGCCCACGCCGCGCTGGCCAACGAGCATCTGAGCGAACTGCGCCGGGACGGGGTACGGGTGGCAGTCGACGACTTCGGCACCGGCTACTCGTCGCTCGCGTACCTGCGCGACCTCCCGATCGACATCCTCAAGATCGACCGCTCGTTCCTTGCCGATCCCGGCTCCGCCCCGATGATCCGCGCGATCGTCGACCTCGCGCACGGCCTCGGGCTGACCACTGTCGGGGAGGGCGTGGAGACCGCGGAGCAGGCCGCGCTGCTCCGCGAGCTGGACTGCGACAAGGGGCAGGGCTGGCACTACGGCCGGCCGGCGTCGGCGGACCTGACGACTGTGGTGCTGAGCACGCCGCTGAGGAGCGGGCTGGCCGGTCCGGTCTGACCGTCCTACATCGGCCCTGCACGCCTGCCGGGGTATTCCGCCGGGATCAGCCCGTAAGCACCTCACGCAGCCGCGCGGCGAACTCCGCGGGCTTGCCGGCATAGCCGAACCCGCCGCCCAGGAAACCCCCGTGGTGGCTCGGGAACACCACGACCTCCTGGCCGAGCAGCCGCGCGGTGCCCTCCGCCGTGCGTGCCGTGTACGTCCCCGCGGACTCCTCGCCCACCGCGATCACGATCCGGGTCGGCGCGGCGGAGAGCACTGCCGCATCCGGCCGGTAGTCGGTGATCGGCCACGAGTGCTTCGACAGCAGCGGGTCGTCGCGGTCGCCGTCGTCCTCGGCCGGCATGCCGAACATCGCCGGATCCGGCGCGGGCTGGGCGAAGTACTCCTCGGTGAACTCGCCCTGCCACCCGGTCATCGCGATGAACTGCGCCATGCCCGCGCCCCGCCCACCCTTCTCGTAGGCCTCGTGGAAGCCGGCCCGGGCCCGCACCGCGTTCGCCTCGTCCGGCAGCACCGCGTTGATCGGCGGTTCGTGCGCGACAAGCGTGATCACGTCGTGCGGGTGCCGGGCCACAAGCGCCAGCCCGGTCACCGCGCCGCCGCTGCTTGCGAACACCTCGACCGGCCCCGCACCAAGCGCCTCGATCAGCGCGTGCAGGTCGTCGGCCTGGCGCTCCGGCGTGTGGTCCCGCCGGCCGTCCGAGCGGGTGCTGCGCCCGAGGCCACGCGGGTCGTACGTGACGACCGTACGGTCCGCGAAGTGCCCGGCGAGCTCCGTGAACCCGTCTGCGGTCATCGGCTGGCCGATCATCAACAGCAACGGCGCGGCGATCGGGCCGCGCACGTCGTACACCAGCTCGGCCCCGTCGACGCTCAGCGTCTGTGTCGTCATGCCCGAGAGGGTACGTCCGCGCCCAGGCCCCGTGTGCCGGTTCCGGCGGGCGCTACTCTTTCCGGGTGCCGACCCCGTCCCCGCTGCTGCTCGTGCTGGACGGGAACAGCCTGATCCACCGGACCTACCACGCGGGTGCGCCCGACGCCGAGCAGGACGCGTGGGCGCTTCGCGGTTTCGCCAGATACGCCGCTCGCGCCGTCTCCCGGCTGCGCCCGGACGCGATAGTTGTCGGCTTCGACTGCCCCGAGCACTCGACCCGGCGCGCCGACTTCGCCGGCTACAAGGCCCACCGGCCGCCGAAGCCCGGCGAGCTGGTCACGCAGCTCGCCGCCGCGCCCGGCCTGCTCCGGGCCGCCGGCCTCTGCACCGTGGTCCCGGGCGGCTACGAGGCCGACGACGTGCTGGCCAGCGCCGCCGCGCACGCCCGCCGCTCCGGCTGGCGCTCCATCCTGATGACAAGCGACCGCGACGCGTTCGCCCTGATCGACGAGCACACCTCGGTGCTGCGCATCCGCAACGGCGGCTTCGACGAGGCTGTGCTCATCGACCCGGCCGGACTGCACGAGCTCTGCGGCGTACACCCGTGGCAATATCTGGATTATGCCGCTCTTCGCGGCGACCCCTCGGACAATCTGCCGGGGGTACGCGGTTTCGGCGCCGCCACCTCCGCCCGCCTGCTGAACGCGCTCGGCACCGTCGACGCCGCCTACGCGGACCTCGACGCGGGCGGCCACGCGGTCCGGGACGCGGTCGGCGCCCCCTGCGCGGACCGGCTCGCCGACCCTGCCTCCCGCGCGGCCGTCGACCGCAACCGGCGCCTGATGCGCATGCGCACCGACCTGCCGATCCCGGCGCTTGACGGCGCCCGGCTGCCGCTCGCCTCCGCCGTCGTCCGGGCCGCGCTCGCCGCCGTCGGCCCGCTGACGCTCGGCCCCGCGCTCTGGTCCCTCACCGCCGGCCGCACCGTGCCCCGCCCCACCGAACCGCACCCGCCGGTCTTCCGCCGTCCCCAACGCCACCGCCGCGAACCGACCCCGGGCCAGATGTCCCTCTTCTGACCCGTGCCGTACCAGCACCTCAGCCAGCACTTCTGCACCCGCGACGCCCGGGGCACACCGAAGGCTGAGGTTGTGCTCAATTACCGCGGCGTTCTGCGCCCTTGTCGAGCTGCCGGACTCGAGGCTGCCCAATATCAAATAGCAGAACCTACGCGAACAAATCTTCCAGCATGGCTTGGGATCTCGGCGGCAACGGCTCGGATGGGAAAAATCGCTCGCATATCTCGAGCGCCGCCCCCACCGACGAGATACCGATAATCTCAGCAAGGGCTCGCAGGTCTTCTTCGTCCCGGCTCCGCGCAGCGAACGCTTTCATGGCGAAGACATGCTCCGGGGAAGCCGCCAGAACCCGAATCCCGGGATGATCGAAGACCTTTCGCTTACCGTCATCGTTGCGTGTCGACACGTAGGCGCTAGCCTGCTCGTTGAGCCACCACCGCGGCAGGCCCATCGCGTCCGCGACGTTTCGCGCCTCCTCCAGGACTACCCCGTGGGGGATGAACGTCGCGTCGACGTCACGAGTCACTCGCTCGGCGTCGTATGCCAGCGCCATCGCAGCACCACCGACGACGAAGATGTCGGCAACGACGCCCCTACGCACCAGTCGATCGCCGAGAGCCGCGAAGACGCGCTCCAGCTCTGCCCGGTCGAGCAGTCTGCCGTCGCTCATGCGGCTTCTAGATCTCGTGCCGACAGGTAAACACCGTGCTTACGGAACGCGGCAGGCGCCCACACAAAGGCCTCCATGCGCTTGGACCTCAGCGACGAAGGAAACCATGGGGTCCGCAGCACACGTGCCTGCGTCCACGCGGGCGGGCCGAGGTCGAGTTGCGCGGCAAGATGCTCAGCCATCGCGGCCAGCAACGCGTCCCACTGCTCATGACCGGTCGAGGGCGGCGCCTCACGAAGCAGGCCAGGCTTGGCCTCTACCGGCTCCCACCGATATTCCTCAAGGAACTCCCACACGTACTTCCAGCGGGCCTTCTCATCGCCTTCACCGGCCAGATGTCCGGCGAGGCCGGCCAGCGTCATTGCCGCATACGCCATGTTCACCCCATTCTGACTCCGCCGAAGGCATCCCTGAACGAGGAACCGTCCTCGGGAAGGCTACCTGCCGCCGAACCACCCACCTATCGGCATCACCGCGGACAGGCTCTCGGCATCCCTGCGCGGCCGGCGCTCAGGCCAATGACGTCAAGGCCTTGGTCAGGGTGGTGAAGACGGTGTCGGAGCCGCCCTCCCAGGAGGGCGCCGGATCCGCCTGACCGGGTGCCGGCTGGTAGAGCCACCAGAGCGTCTGCCAGGGGTCGAGCATCCGGGCGAGCGTCGTCTCGCCGTAGAACGGGGTCGGGTCGGTCACCGTGGTGGCGCCGCGGGCGCGGGCCCGGTCGAGGACCGCCGCCGCGTCGGTCACCCACACCTGCAGCAGGCCGGGCCGGGCCGGCCACCCGTCCATCCGGTCGGCGACCATCAGGTCGACAGTGCCGAGCCGGAGTTGGGCGTGGATGAGCGTGCCGTCCGGCATCGACGTCCGCGCCTCGACGGTCTCGGCCGCGCCGAACACGTGGGCCACGAAGTCCACGAATCGCGCGGCGTCATCGACGACCACGAACGGATTGAGGACGGCGCCGCCGTACGGGACGGCGTCCGGAGAGAGCAGAATATCGTCGGTCACACCAAGGATCATGCAGTCGATTGCGGTCAGTTCCTGACCTGAATCGCAGCGGGCCGCGAGAAACGGCTGTGCCGACCCCGCGTACCGCCGCTTAGGATGCGCCGGTGCAGCAGATCGAGGTGAGCGGCGACGGCATCACTGTGACGCTTGTGACCGAGCCGCTGCTGTCGGCGTTCGGCACGGAGATGCGGCCCGGCCGCACCGACGTGTACACGCTGCCGTGGTCTGAGATCTCGCATATTGATCTCTCCGCGATGAGTGTCGAGCACGGTGACGCCCGCGTGATTCACCTGACCGTGGACACTGTCTACGGCGAGTACCTCGAGGTGTTCGAGCAGGCCGGCGGCTTCGCGGACGCCGTAAGCGACCTGTGCCGGCTGTCGGGCCTCCCGGTGCCGGACGTCGCGGCGACTCCGGAGACGGGTGTGTCGATCTGGCGGAGTGCGCTCAGTCCCACTCGACAAGCAGGCGGTCCAGGCCACGAAAGTTGAGGCTGGGGTGCCACGCGAGGGCGGTGTCGGCCAGGCGGAGGCCGGGGAGACGGTCCAGGAGCGCGCGGAACACGATCTCACCTTCCAGGCGGGCGAGGCTTGAGCCCAGGCAGAAGTGCGGACCGTGACCGAACGCCACGTGCCGGGCCCCGCCGGTGCGGCCCAGGTCCAGGACGTGCGGCGACGGGAACGCGGCCGGGTCCCGGTTCGCGGCGCCGCAGACAAGCAGGATCGCCTGGCCGGCCGCGATGTCCTTGCCGCCGAAGCTGAGGCCGGTGGTGGCGCGGCGGAGCATGAGCTGCAGCGGGCTGTCCCAGCGCAGCAGCTCCTCGACCGCGGTGGCCATCAGCGCGGGCTCGGTGGCCAGGCGTTTCGCCTGGTCCGGGTGTTGCAGGAGGGCGAGCACGGCGTTGCCGAGGTAGTGCGTGGTGGTCTCGTGGCCGGCGAGCAGCAACAGCACCGTGTTCGCGATCGTCTCGTCGCGGCTGAGCGCGCCGGGCTGCAGCAGCGCCTCGGGGCGGTCGATGAGCGAGTCGAAATACTCCACCATGCCGGACATGCCGCGATCGGCAGCGGCCTTCTCCTCCGGGGTCAGGCGCGCGTTGCCGAACGCGACCGCCACGTCGTCCGACCAGACGAGCATCTGTTCGCGGTCCGGCTCCGGCACGTGGATAAGCGCGCAGATCGCGTTGAACGGCAGCGGCACGGCCAGGTCGTGGACCACGTCCATCCGGCCGGACGGCAGCAACCGGTCGAGGGTCGCGTCGACGGCCGCGGTGAGCGGCGCGCGCAGCGCCTCCACGGAGCGGGCGGTGAACGTACGGCTCGCGGCCTTGCGCAGCCGGGAGTGTTCAAGCGCGTCCCGGTAGAGCATGGTGCGGCTGAGCACGGCGGCGACCTGGCGCAGCTCGTCCTCGACGTCGTCCGGGTCGGTCCAGCGCACTGACGACAGGCGCGGGTCGGACGCGGCCGCGCTCACCAGCTCGTGGCTTGTCACCACCCAGGCGTTGAGCCCGCGGTCCCAGAGGCACGGGTCCGCGTCGCGCAACTGATCGAAGAAGTCGTAGAGGTGGCGCTGGGTCTCCGGCCGGACCGCGGTGAGCAGCGTCCGGGGTCGGGCGGTCACCACACGGTCCTCCACGGGTCGAAAGTCGACGAATGGTACCAACGTTCAGCCGGGCTTCAGGAGGCGTGCGGGACAATGCGGACCGTGCGTGTCCTGCTCGTCGATGACGAAAAACGATTCACCGGTACGCTCCGGGCCGGTCTGACGGCCGAGGGGTTCACAGTCGACGTGGCGCACGACGGCGTCGACGGTCTCTGGCTGGCCAGGGAGAACACCTACGACGCGATCGTGCTGGACCTGATGCTGCCGAAGCTGAACGGCTATCGGGTCTGTGCCACGCTGCGCGAGGAGCGGAACTGGACGCCGATCCTGATGCTCACCGCGAAGGACGGCGAGTGGGACCAGGTCGAAGGGCTGGACACCGGCGCGGACGACTACCTCACCAAGCCGTTCTCGTTCCCGGTGCTTGTGGCCCGGCTGCGCGCGATCGCCCGGCGTGGCGCGCGGGAGCGCCCGGCCCAGATCACCGCCGGTGACCTGCGGCTGGACCCGGCCGCCCGGCGGGTCTGGCGCGGCGAGGCCGAGGTGGAACTGACCGCGCGGGAGTTTGCGCTGCTCAGCCACCTGGCGCGGCATCGCGGGGACGTGGTCGCCAAGCGGGACATCCTGGACACGGTCTGGGGTTTCGACTTCGACGGCGACCCGAACATCGTGGAGGTCTACATCCGCCATCTCAGAAACAAGATCGACCGGCCCTTCGGCCGGGAGGCGATCGAGACGGTACGGGGTGCCGGCTACCGGCTGGAGAGCGACGGTGGATGACCAGCGCCCGGACGTGACAGTGGACCGGGACCGGGCAGCGCTCACCAACGGCGACGGCGGGCCGGGCTCGGGCGGCTTCCGGCGGCGAACTCGCGCGACCGCGAAGGCCGGGGATGGCGGCCGGTGGCTCGGGCGCTCCTCGGTGAAGGTGCGGGCCACCGCCGGTGCGACAGCTGTGGTCGCGGCCGCGCTGGCGATCGGCGCCACCGGCCTGGTTCTCATGGTCCGCGACTCGCTGCGGGACGGGCTGGAGGCGCAGGCCGACCAGCGCGCGTCCGCGATCGCGGCACAGATCACCGCCTCCGGCCCGCCCACGCCCACCCCGACCGAGCCGGGTGCGGCAACACCGCCGGACGACGAGAGCGACGGTGACGACGACGGTCCGGACGACGTGGTCTGGCAGGTGCTCGACGACCACGGCCGGGTCGTCGCCGCCTCCGAGCCGCTCGGCGTGGTGCTGCCCGGCCCGACGCTCCTCCCCGGCGCCGAACACCGCTACGTCATGGCCACCGAACGGGCCGCCGGCTACACGATCACTGTCGGCGTATCGCTTGAGGACGTGGACGATGCCACGTCCGCCCTGGTCACCCCGCTGGCGCTCGGGCTGCCGCTGATCCTGCTGCTTGTCGCGGGCGTCACCTGGACCGTGGTGGCCCGCGCGCTGGCGCCGATCGAGCGGATCCGCCGCGAGGCCGAGGAGATCACAGGTGACCGCCTGGACCGCCGGGTGCCGGAGCCCGCGTCGCGCGACGAGGTGCACCGGATGGCCCGCACCATGAACCGGATGCTGGCCCGGCTGCAGACCTCACGCGACCGGCAGCAGCAGTTCGTCGCGGACGCGTCGCACGAGCTGCGGTCGCCGCTGACGAGCATCCGGCAGGCGGCGGAGGTGTCCCGCGCGCATCCGGGCGCGCTGCCGGACGGTGAGCTGACGGAGACCGTGCTCGAGGAGTCCGCGCGCATGCAACGGCTCGTCGACCAGTTGCTGCTGCTCACCAGGGCCGGGGACGGGGCTCTCACCCGTACCCGCGAGGAGGTGGATTGTGATGATCTTGTTCTTGCCGAGGCGGGCCGTCTGCGCCGTGCCGGAGTAACCGTGGACACCACGGGCGTGCTTGCCGGGCGGGTCCGGGCCGATCCGGCCGCACTCGCCCAGGTGGTGCGGAACCTGGCGGACAACGCGGCCCGGCACGCGACCTCGACAGTGGCCGTCGCGGTGCGCCCGGTGCGGAACGGCGTCGAGCTGACTGTCGACGACGACGGGCACGGCATCGCGGCCGACCAGCGGGAACGCGTGTTCGAGCGGTTCGTGCGGCTGGACGAGGCGCGCGCCCGGGACGACGGGGGCAGCGGGCTCGGGCTGGCGATCGTTGCGGAGCTGGTCGGCGCGCACGGCGGCACCGTGACGATCGCGGAGTCGGCGCTCGGCGGGGCGCGGTTCACGGTGCGGCTGCCGGCCTGACGCATTTTCAGCGAGGATTCAGGCGGCGTCGCGCAGGCTGTGCCCATCACCCGACGAGAAGGGCACCACACCATGAAGAACAGCAAGCGCATCATCATCAGCTCCGCCGCCGTGGTGGCCGCGCTCGGCGTCGGCGGCGGCGTGTGGGCCTCCACGGCCGGTGCCGACGTCGGCAGCGGCGACCGCGACCGTGCCGGGAACGCCGCGGTCCAGGCGGTGGGCGGCGGCACCGTGCTTGACGTGGAGGCCGACGACGACAACGCCTACGAGGTCGAGGTCCGCAAGCCGGACGGCACCGAGGTGGAGGTCGCGCTCGACAAGAACTTCGCGGTGGTGTCCCAGAAGAACGACACCGAGGAGACCGGCGAGGAGACCGGCGCCGAGGCCCGCGCTCTCACCGACGCCGAGCGCGTCTCCGTCGAGCAGGCGGCCCGCACCGCGACCGGCGGCGGCACCGTCACCGACATCGAGGCGAGCGACAAGCCCGGCGTCGCCTTCGAGGCCGAGGTCCGCGACCAGGCCGGGGCCGACTGGGACGTCGACCTCGACGCCGCCTTCACGGTCCTCACCAAGACCGCCGACAGCTGAGTCAGTGACGCGGCCCGTGGATCTGCTGGTGCAGCCGTTCCATCCGCACGTCCAGCCGGGCCGCGTCCTCGGCCGTCGCCATCAGCTCCGCCCGCAACGGCGCCGGGATGTCCTGCCCGTGCTTGTAGTAGATCTTGTGTTCGAGGCTCGCCCAGAAGTCCATCGCGACCGTGCGCAGCTGCACCTCGACCGGCACCGAGATGACCCGCTCGGACATGAAGACCGGGATCTCGACGATCAGGTGCAGGCTGCGGTACCCGTTCGGCTTCGGCTCCGCGATGTAGTCCTTGGTCTGCACGAGCGTGACGTCCGGCTGGCGGGTGAGCATGCCCGCGACCGTGTACACGTCCGAGGCGAAGCTGCAGACGATCCGGATGCCGGCGATGTCGCGGATGCGGTCCCGCAGGTCGTCGAAGTTGAGCGGGCAGTCGATGCGCTGGGCCTTCGCGGTGAGGCTGGCCGGCGTCTTCAGCCGCGTGCTGACGTGCTCGATCGGGTTCCCGGCCGTACGGTGGGACAGCTCCTCGGCCAGGATGCTGACCTTGGTGCTCATCTCCGCGAGCCCGAACCGGTAGACCATCATGAACCGGTTGAACTCGGCCATCAGCTCATGAAGCGTCTCCGGCTGCGTGTCCGGCAACGCGAGCGCCGAGCCCGCATAGCGGTCAAAGCTCACCTTCTGGCCGTCTGCTCCGGAACCGGACTCCGTCGTCACGATGCTGCTTCTCCAGGGTCGTCGGACACACTCAGTGTCCTCGTCCACCCGCGGAGGCCACACGGCAGGTAACACTCTAGGTAACGCACGCCACCGGTTTCTCATCGAGTTCACATCCCGCCGTGATCTGATGCCTGTCACATGAGCGCCCGCATCCTCGTCGTCGATGATCAGCCCAACCTGGTGGACCTGCTCCGGACGGTCCTCGAGTTCCACGGGTTCGCGGTGAGCACGGCCGGGACCGCGGCGGACGCGGTGGCCACGGCGCGGCACGACCAGCCGGACCTGATCCTGCTCGACGTGATGCTCCCGGACGGCGACGGCGTGGACGTGTGCCGCCGGCTGCGCGCGGCCGGGTCAACCGCCGCAGTCGTCTTCCTGACCGCACGGGACGCACGGGCGGACGAGATCGCCGGGCTCGCCCACGGTGGCGACGACTGGATCACCAAGCCGTTCGACATGGACGTGCTGCTGGCGCGCGTGCGTGCGGTGCTGCGGCGCACCGCCCCGCCCGGCAAGGACCTGCTCCGCTACGCGGACCTGGAAATGGATCAAGACACTCTGGAGGTACGCCGCGGGGGCGAGACGATCCGGCTGTCCCCCACTGAGCTGCGGCTGCTCCGCTACTTCCTGGAGAATCCGGGCCGGGTGCTGTCCCGGGCGCAGATCTACCGCGCGGTCTGGGAGTTCGAGCTCGGCGCGAGTTCGAACGTCGTGGACACCTACGTCGGCTACCTGCGCCGCAAGCTGGACCCGCTCGGCCCGCCGCTGCTCGTCACCCACCGTGGCTTCGGCTACGCGCTGCGAAGGATCACGCCGTGACACTGCGCCGCTCGCTGCTGCTGGCGTTCGCCGGTCTGACCGCGCTCGGCCTGGTGATCGTGACCGGCACCGCCGCGTTCATGCTCCGCGCCTACCTGATCGACCGCACCGACGACCAGCTGCGGGCCGCCGCGGAGCTGGCCCGTCACCGCTACCGGCTGCAGGTGGTCAGCGCGGAGGAGCGCCCGCAGACGATCCGCGACGTCGTCTCCGTCACCGAACTGCTGATCGAGGTCCGCGGCCCGCAGGTCGGCACGCTGCGCCTGGTCGGCACGGTCCCGCTTCCGTCCCACCCGCTGCTCGACCGCGCGGACCTTGACGACCCGGACCCGCAGGACGTCGGCGGCTACCGCGCCGTGGTGGTCCGGGACGCGGAGATGACAGTGCTCGTCGCGCTGTCACTTGAACCGGTGGACGCGACCGTGCGCCGCCTCGCCACCGTCGCGTCCGTGACGTCGCTGCTCGCACTCGCCGGCCTGACACTGTTCGGCAGATGGCTGGTCGCGGCCCGGCTGCGCCCGCTCGACGACATCGCAGCGGCCGCGACCGAGCTGGCCGACGGGCACCTGGACCGCCGGGTGCCGGATCCGCCGCACGGGCCGCACACGGAGGTCGGGCGGCTGACGTCCGCGGTCAACGGGATGCTGTCCCGGATCCAGGAGGCGCTTGCCGCCCGGGAACGCTCGGAACGCCGGATGCGGGACTTCGTGGCGGACGCGTCGCACGAGCTGCGCACGCCGGTGACCGCGATCCTGGGCTACCTGCAGCTGGTCCGTACCGGCGTGGTGGATCTGGGAACCCGCCCGGACGTGCTGCGCCGCCTGGAGCAGGAGGCGACCCGGATGGCAGCACTCGTCACCTCGCTGCTCTATCTCGCCCGCCTGGACGCGGAGCCGCCCACCCGGCACCGGCCGGTGGACCTCGCCGCGCTGGTCCGGGACGCGGTCGCGGACGCCACAGCGATCGCGCCGGACCGGCCGCTGACCACGAACGGCCCGGAGAGCTGCGTGGTCACCGGCGACGAGGACGCGTTACGGCAGGTGATGGCGAATCTGCTGAGCAACGTGCGGGCGCACACGCCACCGGGCACGGCCGCGCACGTACGCCTCACCGACGAGCGTTCCCTGGTACGCGTGGAGGTCAGCGACGAGGGCCCCGGCCTCGACGCGGAGGCTGCGGCACACGCGTTCGACAGGTTCTGGCGCGCCGGAGCGGCCCGGTCCGCGGCGGACGGGGCCGGGCTGGGGCTCGCGATCGTCGCCGAGGTGGTCCGCGCGCACGGCGGCGACGTGGGCATCTCCGGCGCGACCGTCCGGTTCACGCTGCCCCGCTAGCGCCTGACGTCACCACTTCACCTCCAACTCTCATCGTGCTCGCACGAGCCCGGCACCCGCGGCTGGTGACATGTCGCGGTGTCCAGAAAACATCCACCGGGGCGCCGGACGGTCCTCACGGCCGCGGCGGCCGGCGCGGTCCTGGTCGTGCCGATCGTGGCCGATCGCACCGCCGCCGCGATCGCCGAGCACCGCCTCACCACCCGCCTGAGCTGCGCGGTCACCCTCACCGACCCGGAGGTGTCCGTCGGCGGCTTCCCGTTCCTGACCCAGCTCGCCGGCGGCACGTTCGCCGACGTCCGACTGCGCGCCGATGCGGCCACGGTCCACGACATCGCCCTGACGAAGATCGACATCAGGGCCACGGGGGTACGCGGCAGCGGCGCGGACTCGATCACCGCGAGCGCGATGATCGACTACTCCGGTCTGAGCACGCTCCTGGCCGGCCGGGACACCACGCTCAGCGGGGCCCGGCTCGGCGGCGACGACGCCGGCCGCCTGATGATCGCCACCTCTATCCCGCTGCGGGGCCTGACCATGGCCGTCACCGTCTACGCCGATCTCACCGTGACCGGCGACCAGCTGACCATCACCCCCGGCGAGGTCGAACTGGCCGACCTCGGGCTTCGCCTGCCCGCGTCCCGGCTCCCCGGCGAACGGGCGGACCCACGCACGGTCCCGCTGCCCGCGCTCCCGGACGGCTTCACCTACCAGCGGATCTCCGCCACTCCGGCCGGCCTGCTCCTGGCCGTCACCGGTGGCGCCGTGACAACCGACAGATCAACAACCTGCGAGGGTACGGAATGAGCACCATCGAATCGGGCGCGATGCACCGCCTGATGGTCCGCTGTGGACGCTTCACCACCCGCCGTCCCTGGCCGGTGATCGCCGCCTGGCTGCTGCTCACCGCCGTGGTCGCCACGCTTGTCGCGGTCGGCGGACGTCCGGTCGACGAGGACGCCACGCTCCCGGGCAGCAGCGGCCAGCACGGCCGTGACGTGCTTGAGGCGCACTTCCCGGCCTCGGACAACGCGGTCGGCCAGGTCATCTTCAGCGCGGGCGGCACGCCGCTCGACGACGCCATCATCGGGGACCTGGCCACCCGGCTCGCCTCGGCCCCGCACGTCAGCGAGGTCGGCACGCCGGTCCTCAGCCCGGACCGCACGACCGGCTACCTCGACGTCACCCTCGACGTAGGCCCCCAGGACGTGACCAAGGCGATGACGGCCGAGGTGATGAAGGCAGCGGAGACGCCCGGCGGTGGAGTGGCGGAGACGCCCGGCGGTGCGGCGGCAGAGACCCCCGGGTCGGACGCGGTGCTCGCGTTGGAGGTGTTGCCCGGTGGGGCGCTCACCCGGGCGCAGGGCAGCACCGGCCACAGCGAGACGATCGGCATCGTGGTCGCGCTTGCCGTGCTCGTGGTCGCGTTCGGTGGTCTGGTCGCGGCCGCGCTGCCGCTGGTCACGGCCGCGATCGTGCTTGTCATCGGCGTCGGCGGGATCGGGCTGGCCGGTCACCTCACCGGCATCCCGTCCGTGGCGACCACGCTTGCCACGATGATCGGGCTCGGTGTCGGCATCGACTACGCGTTGTTCCTGATCACCCGGTACCGTGCGCTGCTGAACCGTGGCCACGACGTCCGGGCCGCGGTCACCGAAACTGTCGCATCGTCCGGAAGCGCGATCGTGTTCGCCGGCGGGACAGTGGTGGTCGCGCTGGCCGGCCTGGGCGTCGCCGGGGTGCCGATCCTGGCCACGCTTGGCTGGACGTCCGGTGTGGTGGTCATCGTCGCGGTCGCGGCCGCCACCACACTACTGCCCGCGCTGCTCACGCTGCTCGGCCCGCGCATCGCCGCGCTTCCGGTGCGCCGGACCCGTACCGGCGGCGTCTCGCTCTGGGGTCGTCTCGCCGACCGGGTGATCCGCCGGCCGTGGCGTTACGCGCTGGCCAGCGGCCTGCTGCTGCTCGTGCTTGCCGCGCCGTTGACAGCGATGACGCTCGGCCAGACCGACGCGGGCGACCGTCCCGCATCGTCGGCGGAGCGGGCCGGTTACGACGCGATGGCCGCCGCGTTCGGCCCCGGCGCGAACGGCCCGCTCACCCTGGTCGTGGAGCTGTCCCCGGCCGCGACGTCGCGCACCGATCCCCGGCTCGCGTCACTGTCCAGCGCGGTCACCGCCGTGCCCGGCGTCGCGCAGGCCGCCCCCGCCCGGCTGGCCGAGGACGGCCTGGTCGCCTCCGTGCGGGTCACGCCGGACACCGCGCCGAGCGACCCGGCCACGCTCGACACAGTGGACCGCCTGGCCGCGCTGGAGATCGACGGCGTGGACGTGTCGGTCACCGGCCAGACCGCCGTGCGCGGCGAGCTGGCCGGGCGGGTCGGCGAGCGGATGCCGTACGTCATCGTGGTCGTGGTCCTGCTCAGCGGCCTGCTGGTCCTGGTGGCGTTCCGGGCGCCGGTGATCGCCGTGAAGGCCGCCGTGATGAACCTGCTCTCCGTCGCCGCCGCCTACGGCGCGCTCACCGCCGTCTTCCAGTGGGGCTGGGGCGCGCGGCTGATCGGCCTGGACGGCCCGGTGCCGATCGAGGCCTACGTCCCGACGATGCTGTTCGCCCTGCTCTTCGGCCTTTCGATGGACTACGAGGTCTTCCTGCTGACCGCCGTCCGCGAGTCCTGGGACCGCACCCACGACAACCGCCGCTCGGTCCGCGACGGCCTCGCCGAGACCGGCGTGGTGATCACCTCGGCCGCCCTGATCATGGTCTGCGTCTTCGCCAGCTTCGTCCTCAGCGACGAGCCGATCATCAAGATGATGGGCTTCGGCCTGGCCGTCGCGATCGCCGTCGACGCCACAGTGATCCGCGGCCTGCTGGTCCCCGCCGTGATGACGCTGCTCGGCGACGCCAACTGGTGGACGCCCCGCTCCCGGCGTCGGCGGTCACCCGGCACGTCGGAGCCGCCGCAGCCGCAGCCCGCCGAGCAGCCTCCGGCGACGGTGCCGTGACCCCCTAGTGTTCTGTCTCAGTTTTGAGTAGTCGTTTGTTGGAGGGCGACGCGTCCACGTCGGACTTTTGCGAGGATCGATTCGGTGGTGGCGGTCCAG
>NZ_JBITDX010000007.1:161696-408835 GCF_044454585.1 Catenuloplanes sp. NPDC051500 | reverse complement strand
CACGCTGACCCGGATCAAGCACCAAAGGCGCGGCGGCACGATTCACAACCGCCACCGTACCAACCGACTACCTATTTACGAGACAGAACACTAGGTGCGACGCCGGGTGCCGCGCGTCGGCCCGGCGGCGCACCGGCCGTACCGTCGTGGGTGGAGGGTCATCCTTGCGATGTAGTCGCGCTGCACACTGTGGCGGATTCCGGCTGGCCTGTGCGGCGTCCAGAATGATGCCGTGACACTGTTCGCGGCTACCGGGCCGCTGCCCCGGCCGGGCTGGCGGGCGCTGCTGCTTGACGGCGCGCTCGCGGCCGTGCTCGCGTTCGCCTGTTTCCGGGCCGCGACTGACGACGTCGCGGTGCCCCGGAGGGTGATGCCGGTCCCGCCGCATCCGCCGATACCGCCGGTGCCGGTGCCTGACATGGACGTGACGCAGCCGGGCGCCGAGCTGGGCGCGCTGCTGCTGGTGTTCGTGCTGTGCGCGCCGCTTGTGCTGCGCCGCCGCTATCCGCTGGGAGTGCTCTGGGCCACGCTTGCCGCGGCGTCGCTCGCCCTGGTGACGCACGGCGCGGGACAGCCGAATCTCTACCCCTGTGTGCTCGTCACCGCGCTGATCGCGGTCTACAGCGCGGCCGCGCACAGCCCGCTCCGGATGGCCGCGGCCGCTACCGTGCCGGTGGCCGCGCTGCTTGTCACCGCGCTGCGCGACCTGTCGCTGATCACCGTGCCCGGCGCCTACCTGCCGTTCGTGCTGCTCGCCCCGCTGGTCGCGGCGGCCGGCGGGCACCACGTGTGGACGCGGCGCGCGGGTGAGGACCGGCGGCGGCGGGAGGCCGAGACCCGCGCGCAGGAGCAGGCGCTGCGCGACGCCGTGGCCGGCGAGCGGGCCCGGATCGCACGCGAGTTGCACGACGTGGTGACGCACCACGTGAGCGTGATGGTCATCCAGGCGGGCGCGGCCCGGGCCGTGCTGGCCGCCGCGCCGGACCAGGCCCGGGAGGCGCTGCTCGCGGTGGAGTCGACCGGCCGGTCCGCGCTGACCGAGCTGCGGCACACCATGGGCCTGCTCTCCGCGCCGGAGCCGGACGCGCCGGAGGAGCCGCAGCCGGGGCTGGAGGGTCTGCCCGCGCTTGTCGCACGACTTCACGACGCCGGGGTACGGGTGCGGCTGCACACCACAGGCGAGGCGCGCCCGGTCCCGCCCGGCATCGGGCTGACCGCCTTCCGCGTGGTGCAGGAGGCGCTGACGAACATGGTCCGGCACGCGCCCGGCGCCGCCGCCACGGTAGTGGTCGAGTTCGCGCCGGAGACGCTGCGGGTCGAGGTCGGCAACACCGCGCCGGTGCTGCCCGCCGCGCCCGGCCCGACCGGCGGGCACGGGCTGATCGGGCTGCGCGAACGGCTCGCGGTCTACGGCGGCACGCTGCGTGCCGAGCCCCGCCCCGGCGCGGGGTACCGGGTGGAGGCGTCGATCCCGTTGGAGGCGGCATGAGCGTGCGCGTGGTGGTCGCCGACGATCAGGCACTGGTCCGGACCGGCTTCCGGATGATCCTCACGGCCGGCGGCGTGCAGGTGGTGGCCGAGGCCGCGACCGGCGCGGAGGCGATCGACGCGGTCCGGCGCACCCGTCCGGACGTGGTGCTGATGGACGTGCGGATGCCGGAGCTGGACGGTCTCGAGGCGACCCGCCGGATCCTGAGCGGCACCGGCGAGGCTCCCCGGATCATCGTGCTGACCACGTTCGACCTGGACCGGTACGTCTATGCCGCGCTCGCGGCCGGGGCCAGTGGCTTCCTGCTCAAGGATGTCACGCCGGAGCACCTGGTCGCGTGCGTGCGGATGGTCCGGGACGGTGACGCGCTGCTCGCCCCCACGATCACCCGCCGCCTGGTGGCCCGGTTCGCCGGCCGTGACCCGCAGACCGCCGCGATGCACCGCGACCTGGCCACGCTCACCCCGCGCGAGACCGAGGTGCTGCGCCTGCTGGCCGGTGGCCTGAGCAACGCGGAGCTGGCCGGCGAGCTGCGGCTGTCCGAGGCGACGGTGAAGACGCACGTGGCCCGGATCCTCGGCAAGCTCGGGCTGCGGGACCGGGTGCAGGCGGTCGTGGTCGCCTATGAGACCGGGCTGGTCAGCCCGGGATCGTCCGGGGAGCCGGTCGCGGGCCGGGAGTCGTAGGCGAGGCGGGCCCGCTCCACCTCCGGCAGGTGCGCGTTCTTCCAGCTGCGCATCGGGCGGGTGGCGTCGAGGATGCTCTCGCCGAGCGGGGTGAGGCGGTAGGTGACGTTCGGCGGCATGACCGCGTACACGATGCGGTCGACGAAACCGTCCCGTTCCAGGCCGCGCAGCGTGGCGGTGAGCACGCGCTGGCTGATGCCGGGCAGGCCGCGCCGCAGCTCGGTGAACCGGCGCGGGCCGTCGGCGAGCCGGCCGATCACCGGCAGCGACCACTTGTCCGCCACCAGCGGCGCGGTGCAGGGACCGCCTGCCGTCATGGTTACCTCCAGATAACCGGGGCACCGGACGAGAACCGGGGCACCGGAAAGTGCCTGATTGTGCCGTTTCCTCCGGCGGGACACGATCGAAGGGCAAGCGTAACCGCAGGAGAGGTAGTACCAGCATGGCGACATATGTGCTTGTCCACGGCGCGTGGCACAGCGGCGAGGTGTGGGACCGGGTGACGCCGCTGCTGACCGCGGCCGGCCATCGGGTCCTCGCGCCGACGCTTACCGGCCACGGTGAGACACGGCACCTGCTCACCCCGGAGATCGGGCTCGACACCTACATCGGCGACATCGTCACGCTGCTGCGCGAGCGCGATCTCGGCGACGTGATCCTGGTCGGGCACAGCTACGCCGGCATGATCATCTCCGGCGTGGTCAACGCGGTGCCGGAGCGGGTCGCGCACCTGGTCTACCTGGACGCGATGGTCCCGGTCGACGGCGAGACCGCGGTGGACGTGATGCCCGAGATCGCAGGCATGATCGAGTCGTCCGTCGACGGCTGGCGGGTGCCGCCGTTCCCGGTGGAGTTCCTCGGCGTGACCGCGCCCGCGGACGTGGCCTGGGTGAGCGGCATGCTGAGCGACGAGCCGGTGCGCTGCTACAGGCAACCGGTGCGGATGGACGACCCGGCCGGGCAGGCGGTGCCGCGCACCCACATCCACTGCGTGGGCGAGTCGCCGGACGTCACCCGGCGGCCGGTCGACGGCGAGGTGTGGACGCTCGAATCGGGCCACGACTGCATGGTCACGGTTCCGGACGCGCTCGCGGAGCTGCTCCTCAAGCTCGGATAGCGCGCCGGCTGCGGCCGTTCACAGCTGAAGCAGCGCCCAGCGGCCGGCCGCTCACGCCGAAGCGGCGCGCAGTGGCCGGCCGTTCAACGTGACCTCGGTGGCCGCTCCGACGCCGCGCACCCGGGCCGCCAGCCAGGTCGCCAGCTCCGGCATGGCGGGCGGCCGGGACTCGCCGCGGGCCAGCGCCTTCGACGTGTCCGGGTCGAGCACTGTGAGGTCGACGCGATCCAGCGCCGGCAGCCCGCACAGCGTGGCCCGTAACCCCTCGGTCAGGTCGAGGTACGGGTACTCGTACCCGTCGCGGTCGATATTCCACCGCAGGTCCTCGTCGGCCGCGATCACCCGCAGCACGCGCAGGCCCGGCCAGCCGGCGAGCGTGTGCACCTCGGCCGGCGTGGGCCAGCCGAGCACGGTCAGCTCGCGCAGCGCCTCGCCGACCCGAGGCCCGCGCAGCAGCGGTGTGGCCCGGCGGCGGGACCCGCGCAGCACGGTGACCGGCGGGCGTGGCCAGTGCCGGCGTCCGGCCGGGCGCAGCATGCTCCACCAGGCGCGGTCCCACTTGCCGGTCAGCATGATCATCCAGGGTTCGGCGAGCAGCCGGACGTGGGTGACGTCGTCGCCGAGCACCACGTCCGGCGAGCCGGCCGTGCGCCAGAACGTGTTGGTTAGCGTGAGCGTGCGCAGGCCGGGCTTGGCGGCGACGTCGCGGAGCAGGTCCGCGCAGCCGGCGTGCAGCTCGCTGCGCTGCGGCGGGTCGAGCAGCGCCACGTCGGTAAGCGGCGCGTCAAGCAGTCCGCCGGCGTCCCGGAACCCGGGGCACTTGTAGAGCGCGAGCGACTCGACCGAGGTGAACGCGGTCAGCCGGGCGACCGGGACGCCGGCCGCGGCCAGCCGGGTGACCCGGGTGTCGCCCTGCCAGCCGCTGAGGCCGGCGTCCGCGTTCTGGACGATCAGGTTGCGCACGCCGGGCAGCGTGGCCAGCGCGGCCACCCGGGCGTCGCTGTCGGCGCGTACGTAGACGTCGGACAGGTCCATCGGGGCGAGGACCGCGCCGGCGTACTCCTCCGGCGCGACCTCCGGCCAGGAACCGGCCAGTTGGGCGCGGACCTCGGGCGCGGGGTGCCGGGCGAGCCGGGCCAGCACCGGCAGCGCCTCCTCCGGATCGAAGCGGCGGATCAGGTGCAGGATCAGCAGCGCCTCGGCGCCGGTCAGCGCGCCGATGTCCGGGACCAGGTCGAGCACCACCTCGCCGGCGTTGGCGAGCTGGTTCGCCTCGTGGACGCTGCCCGGCGGCATCAGCTGCTCCGCGCGCGCCTTCACCTCCGCGGTCAGCGCCGGGTCGAGCGGGCCGGAGTGCTGCAGACAGGCCGCGGCAAGCAGGGAGTGCCGCCGTGGGTCGGCCAGGACGGTCCCGGCGTGCAGCAGCCCGCGGATGATCCGCTCGCGTTCCGGGCGGCGCGCGTGCCCGACCGCCATCACCACCACCTCGCGCCAGTGGTCGTCGCGGGCGTTCGCGATCAGCGCGTCCACGTCGCCCTCGTCCAGCACCGCCTTCGCGGCCAGGTACTCCTGGAACGTCTTGTGCAGGAAGTCGATCCGGCCGGGGACCGGCTCGCGCAGCACGCCGGAGCGCAGCAGCAGCTGGTCGAGCAGTGTCCCGGCGGGCACGGCCAGGTGTGGGATCGCGGCGGCGTAGCGGGCCAGGCGCCGGCCGGCCTCGCCGCGGTCCGCGTCCGACCGTCCGTTCCGGACCAGCCAGTACGCCAGCTGGGACAGCAGCGTCTCCTGGTCGGCCTGGGAGAGCACCGGGCCGTCCGGCTCGACCGCGCGCGCCTCGTCCCGGCGGACCAGAAGCATCTCCAGCGCCGCGTGGTAGAGCCCCATCCGGTCCCGGGGCAGCTGACGGAAGCGGTCCAGGTGCAGCGCGCAGATGACGGCGCAGAGCAGCGGGTTGGTGGTCAGCCGGCGCAGGTCCCGGCGCTGGGCGATCTTGTCGTTCAGCTCGTGCTCGTACCCGGCCAGCCGGTCGGCCTCGGCGGGGTCGCGCGCGGTCCGGATCATGGCGGCGTGCCACTGGGCGATGAACGCGCGCACCTCGGCCGAGCCCATCGGCAGCAGCATGAACGTGCCGAACGCGGGCGGCACCGGCACTGTCTGGTCCAGCGCCGGCGGCCGGGACGTCACCACGTACCGGGACCTCGGGTAGGTCTCCCGCAGGTCGTGCAGCCACGTCCACACCTCGGCGCGCTGCGCGGCCGGCAGCTCGTCCACGCCGTCGATCAGCACCAGGCCGCGGCCGGCGTCAAGCACCCGCTGCGCCCAGCCGGGCGGCGCCTCCCCGGCCAGCGCGGGCAGCACCTGCTCCGGGAACGTGTCCGGGCCGGGCAGCGTGCCGCGGGCGAACCGGCGCAGCGTGATCAGGAACGGCACGGCCGGGCCCCAGCCGCGGGGCAGCACACCGTCGTCGCGGGCGGAGTTCACGGCCAGCCACTGCAGCAGCGTGGTCTTGCCGGACCCGGCCTCGCCACGGATCATGACGTGGTCCCGGTCGGCGAGCGCGGTCTCGACAGCGATCCGCGCGACGCTCCCGCCGGGCCTGTCCGGGGTGGCGCACAGGCTCAGGTAGGCGGTGCTCAGCGAGTACGCGCCGGAGCGCTGCAGCGTCACGCCGAACAGCTGCAGGCTGTCCAGCCGCTGTGCCACCTGACGGCGGAACCGGGTCTCGAACGCCTGGTCCCGTGCGGACGGCTCCAGGGCCTTGCGGACCGCTGTCAGCTCGGCCTGCATCGCGTGGCTGCGGCGCAGCATCGTCGCGTCCGCGTGCCGGGGGAACTCGTCGTGCCGCAGGACGAAGTCGACGATCTGCGCGGACGCCTCGGCGATCAGCCGCCGGTAGACGGCCCGCCCGTTGTCGCTGAGCCCGGCCGCCTCCGCACGGCCGGGGTCGGCGGCGAGCGCCCGCTCGGTGATCACGTCGGGCAGCAGGTCCGCGTCGATTGCGTCGCTGATCGTGAACGGGGTCATCCGGCGTACCGTCGCCGCGGCCGCGTCCGCCGCCGCACGCCAGTCGCCGCCCGGCAGCCTGGCGAACTCACCGCCGCGCACCGTGCCGAGCCGCTGCTCGACCTCGCGCAGAAGGGCCCGGGCGAGCCGGTCGGAGAGGGTGCTCTCCTGATGTCGCTTGTCGATCATCACTTGGACGAGATGGCTGATCAGCTGGCTCAACGCCTGCACGAGGAGTTCCACGGCACCGCCCGGAGAAAGAACATTCCAGAGCCGTCGACTGTACGCGGAGTGTGCACCTTGTCACGCGGAGGCGGGCGGGGTTCACCCCCGCCCGCCTGTGAGCCGTCCAGCGCCCGGACCGGCGAAGCCGCCCGGGGGCTCGCGCGCGGAACGCGCGTACCCCCGGGGGGTTATTTGTCGATTCTCTGGTTTTTTCCGATCACGACGATGCCGTTGTCCGAGACCGTGAAGCGCTCCCGGTCACGTTCGAGGTCGACGCCGATCTCGGCGCCCTCGGGGATGCGGACGTTCTTGTCGATGATCGCGTTGCGGACGACCGCGTGCCGGCCGACGTCGACGCCGTCGAGCAGGACGGAGCCGCTGACGTTCGCCCAGGAGTGGACGCGGACGCCGGGGGAGAGGATCGAGTTCTCCACCATCGAGCCGGAGACCACGACGCCGGGGGAGATCATCGAGCCGACGGCCCGGCCGACGCGCTCCTCCCAGCCGTGCACGAACTTCGCCGGGGGGTACGGCGCATGGTCGGTCAGGATCGGCCACTGCATGTTGTAGAGGTTGAAGATGGGGTGGATCGCGATGAGATCCATGTTCGCCTCGTAGTACGAGTCGAGCGTCCCCACGTCCCGCCAGTAGGCCCGGTCCCGCTCGGTGCTGCCCGGGATCACGTTGTCCCGGAAGTCGTAGACGTTCGCGGTGCCGCGCGACACGAAACTCGGGATGATGTTGCCACCCATGTCGTGCTTGCTGGACAGGTCGAGACCGTCGCTGCTCACGGACTCGATCAGCGCCTTCGTGGTGAACACGTAGTTGCCCATCGAGGCGTAGATCTCGTCCGGCGCGTCGGGGAGACCGATCGCGTCCGACGGCTTCTCCCGGAACGCGGAGATGCGCCGGCCGCTCTCGTCGACCTCGATCACGCCGAACTGGTCCGCCATCGACAGCGGCTGCCGGATGCCGGCCACTGTGACGTCCGCGCCGGAGTCGATGTGGTCCTGCAGCATCTGCAGCGGGTCCATCCGGTAGATGTGGTCCGCGCCGAAGACGATGACGTAGTCCGGATCCTCATCGTTGATCAGGTTGAGGCTCTGGTAGATCGCGTCCGCGGAGCCGGCGAACCAGCGGGGGCCGAGCCGCTGCTGCGCCGGGACGGGCGTGACGTAGTTGCCGAGCAGATTCGACATCCGCCAGGTCTGGGTGATGTGCCGGTCCAGCGAGTGTGACTTGTACTGGGTGAGCACGACGATCTTGAGGAAGCCGGCGTTCGCCAGGTTCGACAGGACGAAGTCGATCAGCCGGTAGATGCCCCCGAAGGGCACGCCCGGTTTGGCACGGTCGGCGGTCAGCGGCATGAGCCGCTTGCCCTCACCTCCGGCCAGGACGATGGCGAGAACTTTGGGCGTCATGGAAGGACGTTAACCAGGGCGGGGGCGCTCCGCCAGCCGGGAAGCGAATCTTTGTTTAGGGTGCGATGGTGGGCACTGACAGGTTTAGAGTCGACCTTCTCTCGCGGGAGTACCCGCCATCCGTCTACGGCGGCGCCGGCGTGCACGTGGAGTACCTGGCGGCGGCGCTTCGCGCGCTGACGTCGGTCAATGTGCACTGTTTCGGCGCTCCTCGGCTTGACGCTACGGCGTATGCCGATATTACCGAACTAAAGGACGCAAATCCGGCATTGCAGGTGATGGGCGTGGATCTGGCCATGGCGGCCGGCGTGGCCGGCACCGACGTGGTGCACAGCCACACCTGGTACGCCAACCTCGCCGGGCACCTGGCCAAGCTGTTGCACGGCGTGCCGCACGTCGTCACCACGCACAGTCTCGAACCGCTGCGCCCGTGGAAGGCGGAGCAGCTCGGCGGCGGTTACGCGTTGTCGTCCTGGGTGGAGAAGACGGCCATCGAGGCCGCCGACGCGATCATCGCGGTCTCCGAGGGGATGAAGCGCGACGTGCTGGCCGCCTACCCCCAGGTCGACCCCGCGCGGGTACGGGTGGTGCACAACGGCATCGACACCGCGCAGTACGCCCCGGACCCGGCCACCGACGTGCTGGAACGCCTCGGCATCGCCACCGGCGTCCCGACGCTGACGTTCGTCGGCCGGATCACCCGCCAGAAGGGCCTGCCGTACCTGCTGCGCGCCGCACAGCAGGTCGACCCGGCCGCACAGCTGGTGTTCCTGGCCGGCGCGCCCGACACGCCCGAGATCGCCGCCGAGGTGGCAGGCCTGGTCGACGAGCTGCGGGCCACCCGCGACAACGTCGTCTGGGTCCCGGAGATGGTCACCAAGCCCGAGGTCATCCAGATCCTCACGCACACCACGGTCTTCGTCTGCCCGTCGATCTACGAGCCGATGGGCATCGTCAACCTGGAGGCGATGGCCTGCGAGACCGCGGTCGTGGCCACGGCCACCGGCGGCATCCCGGAGGTCGTCGAGGACGGCGTGACCGGCCTGCTGGTCCCGATCGAGCAGGTCTCCGACGGCAGCGGCACCCCGACCGACCCGGACCGGTTCGTGAACGACTTCGCGCGCGCGGTCAACGAGCTGATCACCGACCCGGAGCGGGCCCGGCAGATGGGCCTGGCCGGCCGGCAGCGTGCGGTCGACCACTTCTCCTGGCCGGCGATCGCGGAGGCCACGATGGAGGTGTACCGCTCCGTCCTGTGACAGGCCTCGCCTTCCCCGGCGGCGGACCTGCCGCCGGGGAAGGGGTACCACGATTCGTTACCGCAGGTGGCGGGCGAAGAACCGCAGCGCGTTCCCGGTCTCGAAGCGCGGGACGTCCCCGTGGCCGCCCGGGTTCGCGTGAAGCGTCTTCTCCGCTGACCCGAGGCGGTCGAACAGCGCGAGGCTCGCGTGTCGCGGGACCAGTGCGTCATCCCACTGCATCAGAAATTGCACGGGTACGGTGACGCGTGCGGCCTCATCAGCTTCGAGGCCTTCGGGACCTGTAGGACCTTCGTGGGGCTCGCGTCCGAGCAGGCCGAGGACGGCCGCGTGGATGCGGGGTTCCCGTGCGATCAGGGCGATGCCGAGCGCACAGCCCATCGACAGGCCGAAGTAGCCCACCGGCCCGGCCGGGAGCGCGTCGAGGACGGCCTGCCACTCCGGAACGCTCTGCTCCGCAAGGAGCCGGTGCAACGCCGCCGGCCCGCCGCCCGCCCGCAGGTGTGCGATGGCCTGCTCGTGCTCGGCGGTTCTCGGTCGTCCGCCGTGTGCCGGCGCGTCGAGCGCGACCACAGTGAAGCCGCCCTCGGTCACGAACCGCCGGGCACCCGCCAGGACGCCAGGCGCTCTGCTGTGCTGCCCGCCGCCGTGACCCAGGAGGATCAGCGGCCGGTCCGTGCCGTCGTCATCAGGTGTCCACCGGACACCGGGAATGTCGTTGTGGAGGAAGTCCTGCTCGAGGACGCCGTCGACAGACGCCCTGGATGTGAAACGCATGCGCGTGAAGGCCTTTCGGATGCCCTGTGTGGGCGCTCCCTAGCCTCTGTCCGGGAGGGAGCGCCGACCTGTCGTCACACCGTTGATCGGACTCACCCCCTTGGGTCGCAGCGGCCCAGAACGTATCACCCCGGGTCCTGTCCGCGTCGCCCGCCGTCGCGGTACTGCGCGGCGGCGCTCGACAGTTCGCCGGCTATCCGGGTGCGGAGATCCGCGGGTGCCATCACCTCGACGGCGGCGCCCAGGCCGAGCAGGGCGGTGAAGGACCACTCGGCGCTCTCGAAGGGCACCGTCAGCTCGACCCACTCGCTTGTGGGAGCGCCGGGCAGCAGGGACTGGCCGTGGACCGGCAGGACTTCGCGGAGCCGGGGGAGGGCGTGAGCGGCGATCCGGAGCGTCACCGACACCGCGGTCTTCTCGCGTTCCAGGTCGGCGCGGGACTCGGCCCAGACGCCCGCGAGATCGAAGCCGGACGGCCGGCGGACCGGATCGGGAAGGGGTTCGACCGTGCGGATCCGGGACACGCGGTACGTGCGGCGGGCCCCGTCCCGGAGTGCGACCAGGTACCAGACCCCGGCCGCCAGGACCAGGCCGAGCGGATCGACGTCGCGGGTGGACGTCGCCCCGGACCGCACCGTGTAGACGATCCGCGCCCGCCGGTCCGACCACACCGCGGCCGCCACCCCCGGCAGGCACGGGACCGGCTCCGACGTGCCGAAGAACCGCACCGGATCGAGATGGAAACGCGCTGCCGTCGCGGACGCCCGGTCACGGGCCTCGCCTGTCATCCCGGCCAGCACCTTGGTCCGCGCGCCCTCGAGCAGGGACCCCAGGCCGAGCTGCGCGGCCGGGCCGGCCAAGCCGAGGAACGCGAGCGCGCCCGCCTCGTCCAGCCCGAGCCCGGTCAGCCGGGTCCGGTAACCGCCGTCGAGCCGGTAGCCGCCGGCCGGGCCGCGGGTGGACCGGATCGGCACGCCGGACGCGGCAAGCGCCTCCGCGTCGCGCTGGACTGTGCGTTCGCTGACCTCGAGCAGCCGGGCCAGCTCCGCGCCGGTGACGTGGCCGCGTACCTGGAGGTGCAGGAGGAGGGACATCATCCGGGAGGCGCGCACGAAAGAGATCATGCCGTGCGTTCCCGACATGCGCTGTCGGGAATCCGGGGCAGGATGGAGGCCATGACCGAGATCGTGCTGTTCCACCACGTACAGGGCCTGACCGACGGGGTGCGCGCGCTCGCCGCCCGCCTCGAGGCCGCGGGCCACACCGTCCACACCCCCGACCTGCTCGACGGCCGTACCTTCGCCACAGTGCAGGAGGGCATCGTCAACGCGCAGGAGATCGGGTTCCCGCAGATCGCCGAACGGGGCAGGGCCGCCGCGGACCGGCTTCCCGAGAACGTCGTCTACGCCGGTATCTCGATGGGCGCGCTCCCGGCGCAGATGCTCGCCCAGACCCGGCCGGGCGCGCGCGCCGCGATCCTGCTTGAGGGCTGCCTTCCGGTGAGCGAGTTCGGTGCCTGGCCGGCGAGCACGCCGGTGCAGATCCACGGCATGGACAACGACCCGTTCTTCTCCGGCGAGGGCGACGTGGACGCGGCCCGCGAGCTGGTCAAGGAGGCGGCCGACGGCGAGCTGTTCCTCTACCCGGGCAGCGTGCACCTGTTCACCGACTCGAGCCTGCCGAGCTACGACGCGGACGCGACAGCGCTCGTGATCCAGCGCGTGGAGAAGATGCTCGGCGAACTCTAGATCTTCTCGGCGCGCGGAACGCGGTCCGCTGGTCTACGTTTGCAGGGTGACCGGACGATTTCCCATCGAAGACGTCGCCCCCAGCGTGGATGCGGGCCGCTACCCGGCGAAGGCGGTCGTCGGCGAGCTGGTGCCGGTGACCGTGACGGCGTACCGGGAGGGCCACCACGCGCTCGGCGTCAACGTCGTCTGGCAGGGCCCGGACGGCGCCGACTGCGCGTTCACCAGGATGCGGCCGCTCGGCCTCGGCCTGGACCGGTGGCAGGCGCTGATCCGCCCGGACGAGACCGGCGCGTGGACGTTCCGGATAGAGGCGTTCGACGACCCCTACCTCACCTGGCACGGCGCGGTAACCAAGAAGCTCGCGGCCGGCCAGGGCATCGCCGACCTCGCGAACGATCTCGCCGAGGGCGCGGCGCTGCTTGCCGAGGCGGCCAGGACGCTGCCGCTGAACGCGGAGAGCCGGGCCGGCATCCAGCTGACCGACAGGGGCTACCGGTACGGCCAGGGCTCGGTGATCGAGAACGCGGCCGAGATCCCGGAGGCCGTGGTCCCCACGCCGCGCGCGGAGCGGGCACAGATCTTCGCCGCGGCCGAGGCGCTGCGCGACGACAGCCTGACGCTCCAGGAACGCACCACGCCGGCGCTGCAACTGGAGGACCTCCTCTGGGAGAAGCCGGTCCGCCGCCTGGTGACCAGCTCCGAGTCGTACCCCCTCTGGGTGGATCGCCGTAAGGCGCTCTTCAGCGCCTGGTACGAGTTCTTCCCGCGGTCCGAGGGCGCGGTGCTGCCGTCGCAGTCCGGCACGTTCCAGACCGCGGCGAAGCGCATCCCGGCGGTCGCGGAGATGGGCTTCGACGTGCTCTACCTGCCGCCGGTCCACCCGATCGGCCGGGTGCACCGCAAGGGCCGCAACAACTCGCTGATCGCGCGCGCGGAGGACGTCGGCTCGCCGTGGGCGATCGGCGCGGAGGAGGGCGGCCACGACGCTCTCCACCCGGACCTGGGCTCGGCCGAGGACTTCCGGCAGTTCATCGCGGAGGCGGCCGCGCACGGCCTCGAGGTCGCGATGGACCTGGCGTTGCAGTGCGCGCCGGACCATCCGTGGGTCACCGAGCACCCGGAGTGGTTCACCACGCGCGCGGACGGCACGATCGCCTACGCGGAGAACCCGCCAAAGAAGTACCAGGACATCTACCCGCTCAACTTCGACAACGATCCCGAGGGGATCCGCGCGGAGATGCTGCGGATCGTGCGGCACTGGATGGGCGAGGGGATCCGCGCGTTCCGGGTGGACAACCCGCACACGAAGCCGCTCGACTTCTGGCACTGGCTGATCGGCGAGGTCAAGAAGACCGACCCGGACGTGATCTTCCTGGCCGAGGCGTTCACCCGGCCGGCCATCATGCACGGGCTGGCGAAGATCGGCTTCACCCAGTCGTACTCCTACTTCACCTGGCGCAACAGTGCGGCGGAGATGCGTGAGTACTGCGAGGAGCTGGTCGCGGCCGCGCACTACATGACGCCGAACTTCTGGCCGAACACGCCTGACATCCTGCACGAGTCGCTTCAGCACGGCGGCCCGCCGATCTTCAAGATCCGCGCGGTGCTGGCAAGCATGCTGTCGCCCAGCTGGGGCATGTACACCGGCTACGAGCTGTTCGAGCACGAGCCGCGGCCGGGCGCGGAGGAGTACCTCGACAACGAGAAGTTCGAGCTGCGGCCGCGCGACTGGGAGCTGGCCGAGCTTGAGGGACGCTCGCTCCGGCGCTACCTGACCACGCTCAACGGGATCCGGAAGCAGAACCCGGCGCTGCACTGGCTGAGCAACCTGCGGTTCCACGACTGCGACAACCCGGCCGTCCTGGTCTGGTCCAAGAAGGACCCGGACTCGGCGAACACGATCCTGGTCGCCACCTCGTTCGATCCGAACGAGGTGCAGTGGGCCACTGTCAGCCTGGACATGCCGTCGCTCGGCCTGGACTGGCACGACAGAATCCGGCTTCATGACCAGCTGAGCGGCGCCAACTATGTCTGGGGCGCCTCAGACAACGCGGTGCGCCTGGACCCGGCGGTCAACCCCGCCCACATCTTCACCGTCGAGCGGATCGGAGGGTGAGCGCCATGGACAGCGTGATCACCGGCAACGCCCACGACCCGCACGCGATCCTGGGCGCGCACCCGAGCGGTGACGGCACCGTCGTGCGCGCGCTCCGCAGGCGTGCGAGCGACGTCTCGGTCATTTCGGATGACGGCACGAAATATCCGATGAAGCGCGTCCACCCCGAAGGCGTTTTTGAGACGATAATTCCGGACAAGGTCTCCGACTATCGCCTCGATGTCGACGGCGACGAGCAGGACGACCCCTACCGCTACCCGCCCACGCTCGGCGAGCTCGACCTCCACCTCATCGCGGAGGGCCGGCACGAACGGCTCTGGACCGTCCTCGGCGCCCAGAGCACGGAACAGGGCACCGCCTTCGCCGTCTGGGCCCCCAACGCCCGGGGCGTCCGGCTCATCGGCGACTTCACCGGCTGGGACGCCCACGACGGCTGGCCGATGCGCTCGATGGGCAACTCCGGCGTCTGGGAGATCTTCGTTCCCGGAGTGCCCGAGGGCGCCCGCTACAAGTTCCGCATCCTCGGCGCGGACGGCCACTGGCGGGAGAAGGCCGACCCGCTCGCCCGGCACACCGAGGTCCCGCCGCGCACCGGCTCGGTCGTCTACCGCTCGAACTACGAGTGGGCCGACGCGGAGTGGATCACGTCAAGAGCGAAGAGGCAGCCGCACCGCGAGCCGATGTCCGTCTACGAGGTGCACCTCGGCTCCTGGCGCCCCGGCCTCGGCTACCGCGAGCTCGCGGACGAGTTGGTCGGCTACCTGGCCGAGATGAACTTCACGCACGTCGAGTTCATGCCGCTCGCCGAGCACCCGTTCGGCGGCTCCTGGGGCTACCAGGTCACCGGCTACTACGCCCCGACAAGCCGCTTCGGCGACCCGGACGAGCTGCGCATGCTCATCGACGAGCTGCACCAGGCCGGCATCGGCGTCATCCTGGACTGGGTGCCCGCGCACTTCCCGCGCGACGAGTGGGCGCTCGCCCGGTTCGACGGCACGCCGCTCTACGAGCACGGCGACTGGCGGCGCGGCGAGCACCCGGACTGGGGCACCTACGTCTTCGACTACGGCCGCCCCGAGGTCCGCAACTTCCTTGTGGCGAACGCGCTCTTCTGGTTCGAGGAGTTCCACATCGACGGCCTGCGGGTGGACGCGGTCGCCAGCATGCTCTACCTCGACTACTCCCGCAAAGAGGGGGAGTGGCTGCCCAACCAGTACGGCGGCAACCAGAACCTGGACGCGATCAGCTTCCTCCAGGAGGTCAACGCGACAGTCGGCCGCCAGTACCCGGGCACGCTCATGATCGCGGAGGAGTCGACAGCGTTCCCCGGCGTCACCGCGCCCACAGACCACGGCGGCCTCGGCTTCGGCTTCAAGTGGAACATGGGCTGGATGCACGACACGCTCACCTACCTGAGCAAGGACCCGGTCCACCGGCAGTACCATCACCACCAGCTCACGTTCTCCCTGGTCTACGCCTGGTCGGAGAACTACGTGCTGCCGATCAGCCACGACGAGGTCGTGCACGGCAAGGGCTCGCTTGTCGGCAAGATGCCCGGCGACACCTGGCAGAAGACGGCGAACGCCCGCGCGCTGATGGCCTTCATGTGGGCGCACCCGGGCAAGAACCTGCTGTTCATGGGCGCGGAGCTGGGTGACGACCGGGAGTGGTCGGAGGAGCGCGGCCTCGACTGGTACCTGCTGCACGACCCGCAGCGCGCCGGCCTCAAGCGCCTGCTCACGGATCTCAACGGCGCCTACCGTACCCACGCGGCACTGTGGTCCCAGGACACCACCCCGGCCGGCTTCCGGTGGATCCTCAGCGACGACGTCACCCACAACGCGATCGCGTTCCTGCGCCTGGCGCCGGACGGCAGCACCATGGCCTGCGTCGCGAACTTCTCCGGCGGCCCGCTCGACGACTACCGCATCGGCCTGCCGTCCGCGGGCCGCTGGACCGAGGTGATCAACACCGACGCCCACGTCTACGGCGGCTCCGGCGTCGGCAACCTCGGCGGCATCTACACCGACGACATCCCCTGGCACGGCTTGCCGGTGTCCGCGGTCCTCCGCGTGCCGCCGCTCGGCGTGCTCTGGCTCAAACCCTCCTGACACGGGGGGTACGCGCGTTCCGCGCGCGACCCCCGGGGGAGGTTCGGGCGCTGGCCGGCTCAGGGTTTCAGATGGGCGGCCAGTTCCGCAGCGCCGCGTCCGCCACCCGTTGCAGTTGGTCACGGGTGGCGCCGCCGGCCGCCTGCACCGCGATGCCGTTGCCCACGGTCATCACGTACCGGGCCAGCATCGCGGGATCGGCGCCGGCCGGCAGGTCGCCCTCGTCGACCGCCCGCGCGAAACGGTCGCGGAGATGCTCCTGGCCGGTGCCGCGCAACGAGACCAGCAGGTCGCGTGCCGTGTGGCCGGGCTCGCCGGCGGCAAGCGCGCCCTGCACGGTCATGCACCCGGACGGCGACCCGGGCAACGTGCAGGCCGAGACCGCGCCGGCCAGGAACGCCGTGGCCACCGCGCGCGCGGTCGGCTCGTGCATCGCCAGCGCGGTGTAGGCGGCCGGGCCCTCCAGGTAGCGCTCGAGCGCCTTGCGGAACAGGTTCTCCTTGTTGCCGAACGCGGCGTACATGCTGGTCTTGGTGATCCCCATGGCCGTGGTCAGGTCGGCCAGGCTGGCGCCCTCGTAGCCCTGCTCCCAGAAGACGAGCATCGCCCGCTCCAGCGCCACGTCCGCGTCGAAGCCGCGTGGCCGGCCGATCGGCGCCTTGCGTGTGACGTCCATCCGGCAATCCTACCCGCTTCTGTACCGACTGGTCTGGAGGTGCTACGGTCGCCTTCTGCACCGATCGGTGCGGAAATATCAGGAGGTCAGAATGCTCAGGCTCGAAGGCAAGACGGCTGTTGTCACGGGTGGCGGCACGCTCGGGATCGGCCGGGCGACCGCGGCCCGGCTGGTGGCCGAGGGGGCGCACGTGTTCATCACCGGCCGGCGCGCCGACCTGCTTGCCGACGCGGTCGCGGCGATCGGCGAGGGCGTCACCGCGGTGCCGGGCGACATCGCGCAGCCGGGCGGACTGGATGCGGTCTACGACGCGGTCCGGGCGCGCGGCAAGGGCCTGGACGTGCTGTTCGCAAACGCGGGCACGGCCGGGTTCGCCACCCTTGACCAGACCGCGGACGAGCACTACGACCAGATCTTCGACGTCAACGTGAAGGGCACGATCCGTACCGTGCGGGACGCGCTGCCGCTGCTGAACGACGGCGCCTCGGTGATCCTGAACGCGTCCACGGCCGCGGACAACGCCACGCCGGCGTTCGGCGCGTATGCCGCCTCCAAGGCCGCGATCCGGTCGTTCGCCCGCACCTGGGCGAACGAGCTGACCGGCCGTGGCATCCGGGTCAACGCGATCTCGGCCGGCCCGATCGACACCACAGGCGTCGACGAGCTGGTCGGCGAGGACAACGCGGCCGCGTTCAAGGCGGGCAAGGGCGCCGCGATCGCGATCGGCCGGATGGGCCGCCCGGACGAGGTCGCCGCGGCCGTGGCGTTCCTGGCGTCCGCGGACAGCAGCTTCATCATCGGGTCCAACCTGTACGTCGACGGCGGCGAGAACCAGATCTGAGCTGCTGATCAGTTTCGGCCGGATCGAGGACTGTCGGTGCGCCGGATTTCTGTCGTACCTGTGTTCTAAGGTCTCCGGCCATGGGACTCTTTGGAGAGTGGATGCGGGCCGCGCCCGCGGATCTCAAGCCGCTGCGCGGTGATCTGACCGCGGTCCGCAAGTTCATCGCCGACGGCGAGGGCCCCCGGTGCGGCACCGAGGGCGACTGGGCCGGCATCGACTTCCTGCTGCGGCGGCGGGACTTCCCGGTCGACGTGGTCTACGGCGAGGAGCCGTTCGCCGCGCCGTCCGCGGAGGACGCCCAGTGGGACTCGGACCCGCCCTGCTACCTGACGCCGGCCCAGGTCCGCACGGCCGCGGCCGCGTTTCGTGACCTGACTCCGGAGGAGTTGATCCACGGCGTCACCGCGGCCGAGCTGCGCCGCGCCGGGCTCTACCACCTCTACGCGCCGGCCGGTCTGCCCGTGCTGGCCGGCCGGCTGCCCGCCATCCGCGACTTTTTCACCCGCGCCGCCGCCTGTGGCGACGCGGTGATCTGCTGGTTGTCGTGACCGCCGGACCCCGTGCCTCAGGCGTGCTGCGCGTCCTCGCCGTGCGGAACGCCTGAGGCACGGGGCTCACCCCGGCCGGCCGCCCATCGAGGCGTGCAGCCAGGCGAGGTCGTCGCGGTCCGGCCAGCGGTCGTGGGCCGCGAGCAGCAGTGCCCGCACCCGCCCGGCGCGGCGGGTGCGGGTGAGAAGCCGTCGCAGCAGGTCGCCACCGCGTACGTCGTCCATGTCGATCCGCACGGCCGCGGCCAGGTCCAGAATGTCCTGCGGCGTCCGGCAGGCGTCCGCGAGCGCCTCGTCCAGGTCCACGATCCGCAGCTCGGGCCGGGCGTCCAGATAGCTGCCGGAACGGTCCGGCGGTGAAAACATCGTGCGCGTCCTTCCCCCGGTCTACGTACCCCCACGTCCGGTCTTACTCCGGGCTCGGGCACAGATGGTGACTGTGTCAAATACGAGCAGTTAATTCATCCAGATCGACGACCTCCTGGCCGAGTGGCCAGAGCGCGGCCGGGACCAGCTTGAAATTCGCGATGCCGAACGGGATGCCGATGATCGTCAGGCAGAGCGCGATGCCGGCCATGATGTGCGACAGCGCCAGCCACCAGCCGGCCAGCACCAGCCAGAGCACGTTGGCCAGGCCGGAGGCGAGCCCGGCGCCGCGCTTCGGCACGATCGTGCGGCCGAACGGCCAGAGCGAGTAGATCGCCAGACGCCACGCGGCCACGCCGAACGGGATGGTGACGATCAACGCGAAGCAGATCAGCGCCGCGAAGCCGTAGCCGATCGCGAGCAGGAACCCGCTGCCGAAGATCACCCACAGGACGTTGAGCACAAAGCGGATCATGGCGCCATTGTGGGGCCAGGCGTCCACACCCCGGACGGCGGGTGGTGGCCGGGGAGATCGTCATGTAACTGACATATCGCTGTGCGTGTACCGTCAAGCCGCCCCGCGATGCTTGCCTCAGTAATCGTTCGCCGCCGGGTGGCGCGTTCGCCACCTGCCCGGCAGGTGCGGCGCATCCCGGCACAGACCGCCCGGGGGGCCCGTGCTCGTACTGCTGGTGATCCACGCTCTCGTCGCCGTCGTCGCGCCCGCGCTGGTCCGCGCGCTCGGCGGCCGCGGACTCTATCTGGTCGCGCTCGCCCCGGCCGGCGCCGCCGTCTGGGCGGCCACCCGCACCGGGCGGTCCGCGACCGAGACCGTCGAGTGGATCCCGCAGCTCGGCCTCTCGCTCGCGCTCCGCCTGGACACGCTCTCCTGGCTGATGGTGCTGCTCGTCGGCGGCGTGGGCGCGCTCGTCCTCGCGTACTGCGCGCACTACGTCGAGGACCGTGCGGAGCAGGCACGGCATGCAGGTCTGCTCGTCGCGTTCGCCGGCGCGATGCTCGGCCTGGTGCTCGCGGACGACCTGCTGCTGCTCTACGTCTTCTGGGAGCTGACAAGCGTCCTGTCCTACCTGCTGATCGCCTCCGACCCCGGCCGGAGGGCGGCCCGGCGCGCGGCCATGCAGGCGCTGCTCGTCACCACGCTCGGCGGCCTGGCGATGCTTGTCGGAATCATCATGCTCGGCGCCGGGACCGGCACGCACCGCTGGTCGCAGCTGGCGCAGTCGCCGCCGGCCGGCACCTGGGGCACTGTCGCGGTCATTTTGATCCTGGCGGGCGCGCTTGCCAAGTCCGCGATCCTGCCGTTCGGCGCGTGGCTGCCGGCCGCGATGGCCGCACCGACGCCGGTCAGCGCCTACCTGCACGCGGCCGCCATGGTCAAGGCCGGGGTGTTCCTTGTCGCGCTGCTGGCCCCGGCGTTCGCAGGCGTGCTCGCCTGGCAGCTGCTGACGGTCGGCGCCGGGCTCGCCACGCTTGTCGTCGCCGGCCTCGCCGCGCTGCGCCAACACGACCTCAAACTGCTTCTCGCGTACGGCACGGTAAGCCAACTCGGACTGCTTGTCGCGGTGCTCGGCGCCGGGACCCGGGCGGCGGCGCTGGCCGGGCTGACGCTCGTGCTCGCGCACGCGCTGTTCAAGTCCGCGCTGTTCCTCACGGTCGGCGCGATCGATCACGCCACCGGCACCCGTGACCTACGCAGACTCTCCGGGCTCGGCCGCCGGCTGCCGGTGCTTGCGGTCGCTGCCACGCTCGCGGCCGCGTCGATGGCGGGCGCGCCGCCCCTTCTCGGCTTCGTGGGCAAGGAGGCGCTGTTCGCCGCGTTCGCGACCGGCGAGCCCACGGACACGCTCGTCCTTGTCGCGCTTGTGCTCGGCGCCACCCTCACCGTGGGTTACAGCCTGCGGTTCCTGTGGGGCGCGTTCGGCACCAGGCCCGGGGTGGAGGTGCCCGCCGTCCATGCCCCCGGGCCGGGTCTGCTCGCCGCACCGGTGCTGCTCAGCGCGCTCGGTGTCGTTGGCGGACTGGCTGCCCCGCTCGTGGAAAGCGCGCTGAAGCCGTACCCGCAGGGGCTTGATGGGGTTGATCTGCATTTGGCGCTGTGGCACGGGCTGAACCTGCCGCTCGCGCTGACGGTGCTGGTGCTTGCGGGCGGCTACGCGGTGTTCCGGATGACGCGGGACAGGGCGGAGAAGCAGCGGATCAGTGCCGGAGCCTGGGGGTACGAGCAGGTGCTGCGCGGCGTGGACCGGCTCGCCGTGGAGCTGACCGGTGCGACCCAGCGCGGATCGCTGCCCGGGTATCTCAGCGTGATCCTGATCGTGCTGGTGATCATCGCGGGGACCGCGCTTGCGGCCGGCGCGCCGTGGCCGACCGCGTTCCGGATCTGGGACTCGCCGTTGCAGGCCGTGGCCGCGGTGGCGATCATCGCGGCCGCGGTCGGGGCGGTCCGGGCGCAGCGGAGGCTGGCCGCGTTCGTGCTGGCCGGAGCCGCGGGCTACGGCGTGTCGGTGCTGTTCATCCTGCACGGCGCGCCGGACCTGGCGCTGACCCAGGCGCTCGTCGAGACCGCGAGCATCGTGATGGCGGTGCTCGTGCTGCGGCGGCTGCCCGCGACGTTCTCCGCGCGGCCGCTGCGCACGGCCCGGCGGCTGCGGATCGTGCTCGGCGTGGCGGTCGGGCTGGCCGCGGCCGGGATGGCGTTCGTGGCGAGCGGCGGGCGGACGGCCACGCCGATCTCGGAGCGCTTCGCGGACCTGTCCGTCAGCTACGGCGGCGGGTCGAACATCGTGAACGTGATCCTCGTCGACATCCGGGCCTGGGACACGATGGGCGAGATCTCCGTGCTCGTGGTGGCCGCGACCGGCGTGGCCAGCCTGATCTTCCAGCGCACCTCCGCGTTGCGCCGCCGGGCCGAGACGCCGTCGCCGGGGCGCGCCGCGTGGGCCGGTGCGGAGCGGACGGCCGGCCCGCAGTCCGGGTCGGTGATCCTGCAGGTCGTCACCCGGCTGATCTTCCACACGATCGTGCTGTTCTCGATCTACCTGCTGCTCTCCGGGCACAACGCGCCGGGCGGCGGGTTCGCGGGCGGGCTTGTGGCGGCGCTTGCGCTCACCGTGCGTTACCTGGCGGGCGGCCGCCGGGAGTTGCACCGCGCGGCACCTGTGGACGCCGGCCTGGTGCTCGGCGCCGGGCTGCTGATCGCGATCGGGACCGGCGTCGGCGCGATGCTGCTCGGCGGGCAGGTGCTGCAGACCGCGATCGTGGATCTGCACGTGCCGGTGCTCGGCGATCTGCACATGGCCACCTCCACGATCTTCGACGTGGGCGTGTACCTGATCGTCGTCGGGCTGGTGCTTGACATCCTGCGCAGCCTTGGCGCGGAGCCGCAGCCGGCCGCGGTCGACGAACCGGACGTCAGTGAGCAGAACCAGAACCAGAACCAGGACCAAGGTCAAGATCGGGAGAAGGTGACCGCGTGACCCCCAACCTCGTGTACATCGTGCTTGTCGGCGTGCTCTTCGCGGCCGGCGTGGTGCTGCTGCTGGAACGCAGCCTGACCCGCATCCTGATCGGCGTCATCCTGCTCGGGCACGGCGCCAACGTGCTCATCCTCGGCGGCGGCCGGGCCGGCGGTACGCCCATCGTCGGCACGGTCCCGGCCGGGGAGATGAGCGACCCGCTGCCCCAGGCCATGATCCTCACCGCCATCGTGATCACGCTCGCGGTGACCGCGTTCCTGCTCGCGCTCGCCTACCGCAGCCGCGACATCACCGGCCACGACGAGGTCCAGGACGACGTCGAGGACCAGCGGATCGTCGTGCTTGCCGAGCGCGACGCGCTGCCGCTGACCGACGACGAGGAGGTCACCCGATGACGTTCCTCGTCCCGCTGCCGGTGGTCATCCCGCTGCTCGGCGCCGCCATAACGCTGCTGCTCAGCCGGCGGCCCCGGGCCCAGCGCACGGTAAGCCTCACCGCGCTCTCCGCCACGCTGCTGGTGTCGCTCGCGCTGCTCGTGCTCTCCACCCAGGACGGCGCGCTCGCGGTCGCGGTCGGTGGCTGGGGGCCGCTCGGCATCGTGCTCGTCGCGGACCAGCTGGCCGCGCTGATGCTCACGGTGTCGTCCGCGGTGACGCTCTGCGTGCTCGTCTACTCGATCGGGCAGGGCATGGCGGACGGCGCGGAGGACACGCCGCTGTCCGTCTACCACCCGACGTACCTGATCCTCACGGCCGGCGTCACCAACGCGTTCCTGTCCGGGGACCTGTTCAACCTCTACGTCGGGTTCGAGATCCTGCTTGTCGCGTCGTACGTGCTGCTCACGCTCGGCAGCACGGAGAACAGGATCCGGGCCGGGACCACGTACGTCGTCGTCTCGCTGCTCTCCTCGCTGATCTTCCTGACCGCGCTCGGGCTCGTCTACGCGGCGACCGGCACGCTCAACATGGCGCAGCTCGTCGACCGGCTTGACGCGCTTCCGGACAACCTGCGGCTCGTGCTGCAGGGGATGCTGCTGCTCGCGTTCGGCATCAAGGCGGCCGTGTTCCCGCTGTCGTCCTGGCTGCCGGACAGCTATCCGACCGCGCCCGCGCCGGTCACCGCCGTGTTCGCCGGGCTGCTCACCAAGGTCGGGGTGTACGCGATCATCCGTACCGAGACGCTGCTCTTCCCCGGTGGGCGGGTGGCGGACCTGCTGCTTGTGGTCGCGTTCTTCACCATGGTGGTCGGCATCCTGGGCGCGGTCGCGCAGTCGGACATCAAACGGCTGCTGTCCTTCACGCTGATCAGCCACATCGGGTACCTGCTGCTCGGCATCGGGCTGTCCACCACGGCCGGGCTGTCCGCGTCGATCTTCTACACCGCGCACCACATCGTCGTGCAGACCACGCTGTTCCTGGTCGCCGGCCTGATCGAGCTGCGCGGCGGATCGACCGCGCTGGACCGGCTGGGCGGGCTGGGCCGGCTGTCCCCGCTGCTCGGCGTGCTGTTCCTGGTCCCGGCACTGAACCTGGCCGGCATCCCGCCGTTCTCCGGATTCCTCGGGAAGGTCGGGCTGTTCCAGGCCGCGGCAGGAGTGGGCGGGTGGCTGGCGTGGGCGCTCGTCGCAGGTGGAGCGGTGACGAGCCTGCTGACGCTGTACGCGATCGCACGCGTGTGGAACCTCGCGTTCTGGCGGGTGCCGAACCCGGCGATGCCCGGCGTACCCCCGGCCGATCCTGTGCTGTTGGGGTCGGTGGCGGCGGTATCGGTGCCGGTGACCGGGGCGATGGTGCCGGTGTCGGCCGGAGACGACGCGACCTTGTCGTCCGAGTCGCCCCCCGCGCCGGACTCGTCGCCGGACGTCGTGACGGGCCTGCCCGCGATGATGGTCGCCCCCACGATCGCGCTTGTCGCGCTCGGCGTGGCGCTTACCGTCGCGGCCGGGCCGCTGTTCGGCATCGCGGAATCGTCCGCGGAGGACCTGATCGGGCGGGACGCCTACGTGCGGACCGTCGCGGAACTGCCGGAGGTGGGACAGTGAGACGCGCGACGCTCCTCGAACGCGCGGTGGCGGTGCTCGGCATGGTGGCCGTCTGGCTGCTGCTCTGGGGGAACGCCGGGCCGTGGACAATCGTCGGCGGCGTGGTCGTCGCGGTGCTGGCGCTGATCGTGTTCCCGCTGCCGCTGGTGCCGTTCGGGGGCCGGATCAGCCCTGCCGGGGTCGTGCTGTTCGCCGGCTGCTTCCTGCGCGACCTGGTGCTGGCCAGCGCGCAGGTGGCGTGGCTGGCGATCCGGCCGGGGCCGCCGCCGGCCAGCGCGATCATCGCGGTGCCGCTGCGGGCGTCATCAGACCTGCACATCACGCTCACCGCGTCCGCGCTGTCGCTTATTCCGGGCAGTCTGGTGGTGGAGGCGGACCGCAACCGGGCGATCCTCTACGTGCACGTCATCGGGGTGCGCACGGTGGCGGACGTGGAGCGGGCACGGGCGGCGGTCGTCCGCCTCGAGGACCGCATCCTGCACGCGACAGGCCCTTCGAGGGCGGCCGATCCCGCAGCCGGCGACGGCTCGTCCGGCTTGCCGTCGGCCGTGAAGATCGCGCCGCCCCGGCTACCGAAAGCCGGCGCCGTTGACCGCAACTTTCAGGAGGACCACGCATGACAACATCCGCCGTCGCCCTGACCGTCCTGCTCTGCGTCGCGGCCGGGCTCACGCTCTACCGCATCCTGCGCGGCCCGGACGTGCTCGACCGGGTGGTCGCCACAGACGTGCTGCTCGCCGTGGTCGTGGCCGCGATCGCCGCCGAGGCCGCGTTCAGCCGGGACGCCACCGCGCTCCCGGTTCTTGTGGTGCTCTCCATCCTCGGCTTCGTCGGCTCGGTGAGCGTGGCCCGGCTCGGCTCCGGCACAGGCGAGGGGGACCGCTCGTGATCGACGTCCTCGCCGTCTTCCTGATGATCGGCGGCGGCCTGCTCTGCCTGGCCGCCGGGATCGCGCTGTGCCGCTTCCCCGACCTGCTGTCCCGCATGCACGCCACCGCGAAACCACAGGTCCTCGGCCTGCTGCTGATCCTGACCGGCTGCGCGCTGCGCCTGCGCGACCCGGTCGACGTCACCACGCTCGTGCTGATCGCGGTCTTCCAGCTCGCCACCGCGCCGGTCGCCGCGCACCTGGTCGCGCGGGCCGCCTACCGTACCGGCCGCTTCCGCGCCGACCTGCTCATCGTGGACGAGTTGGCGGACACCCGGACCGCACGCTGACCCCGCTAGGCTCCTCACCCATGACATTGCGGGGCGTGGATCTCAACCTGCTGCCGCTCCTGGACGCGCTGCTCACCGAGCGGAACGTGACCCGCGCGGCCGAGCGGATGTCGGTCGGCCAGCCCGCGATGAGCTCCGCCCTCGGCCGCCTGCGCAAACAGCTCGGCGACCCGCTGCTGATCCGGGACGGCCGGGTGTACCGGCTGTCCGCGCTGGCCGAGTCCCTTGTCGAACCGGTCCGGGAGCTGGTCGCCGCCGCGGACGCGCTGCTCGGCGTGCGCACCCCGTTCGACCCGGCCACCGCACGCCGCACGTTCACCGTGATGACAAGCGACTACGTGACGTTGATGCTGCTCAAGCCGGTGCTGCGTACGCTGGCGTCGGAAGCGCCCGGACTGAGGCTGAACGTGGTGGCGTTCGCGGACGACTTCGAGGACCAGCTGCGCCGCTCCGCGGTTGACCTGCTGATCTGCCCCATGCAGCTGGCCACCGCGCTCGACGACCTGCCCCGGGCCGTACTGTTCGAGGACCGTTTCATGCTTGTCGGCGACCGGGACAACCCGGCGCTCGACGCGCAGGTGACCGCGGAGCGCTTCCGCGAGCTGCGGTACATCGGCAACCCGCGGATCCTCACCGCTGAGCTGGAAGCGCAGGGCATCACCCAGATCAGCGAGCTCAACGTGCAGGCCCACGTGATCGTGCCGCTGCTGCTGACAGGTACGCCGCTTGTCAGCTTCGTGCAGGAACGCCTCGCGCGGCTGATCTGCGAGCAGGCCCGCCTGACGATCCTGCCGTCGCCGGTGCCGCTGCAACCGCTTGTCGAGGTGCTCTACTGGACCGCGGCAAGCACCGGCGACCCGGCCCACGCCTGGCTGCGCGCCTGCCTGACCCGGCAGGCGCAGCAGCTCTGATCAGCTGACCAGGCGATAGAGCGAGGGCATCGCTGTCGCCCTCTGCGCGTCGATGTTGGCCAGCACGAACTCCCAGTAGCTCGGGTGCCGGAACGCGTCGGCCGGCTCGCGTACGCCGTCCCAGCGCGCATTGTTGATCAGCGCGTAGCCGGACTCGGCCGCCGGGCGGAGCAGCTCCGAGTTGAGCATGTTGCCCCTCGTCAGCCACCAGCCGGCGGTGTAGTCCCAGATGTCGAGCAGCGCCTCCGGGTCCTCCGCGAAGAAGAAGTTGAACAGGAACACGCCGCCGCGGGCTCGGTCCACGTCGTCGATCTTCTTGGCGTTCGTCACCGGCAGCACGTCAGTGAACGTGCCGGCGGCGGACACCACGGCCACCAGGTCCGCGAACGCCTGATGCGACCGCAGCGCCACGGCGTCCGCGGGAGAATCGGTCTCCACAACGATCAGCGTGTCGTACCTGGCCGGTCGCCCGGCGCCCCGCGGCGCGAACCGGTCGAGGCTGCCGGGCGCGAACAGGATCGCCTCGAACACCGACACGGACCGCACGCCGGGCAGCGCGCCGGTCACGCCCTTCAGGTTCCGGTGCAGCTCGGCGCGCCGCTCACTCGGCGACTCGATGTCCGCGGGGATCGCGACCCGCTCGGCCGCGTCCACGTCGGTGGTCACCGACGCCGGGTCGATCTCGGCCATGACGAGCAGGTAACCGTACGGGTTCGGCGGAACGAGCTGGACCTTCGCGGCACCCCGTTCGGGATTGACCACCGGCATTCTGTGTCTCCTTCGGTCGACTCGCGCCCCAACGTATCGACCCTCGCCATCGAGCGGAAACAATTCGTGTCGATGCCAGCCATGCCCGCCGTCGATGCCGTGCGGCGGGAGCGGGTGCTCCCGCCGCGTACCCACGATGGTGTCAGGGTGTGAGGAAGTCCAGAGTGACCTGGGCGAACAGCGGGGAGTCGCACAGGTTGTAGTGGGTCAGGCCGGGCAGGATGGCAAGCGCGTGACCGCCCTTGGCCCGCCCGGAGCCGTCCCAGCCGCCGTCCCGCAGCCCGCCGTCGAGCAGCGCGAACACCTCGACGAAGTGGCTCGGCGGGCACATGTCCGCGTCCGCGGCCACGATCAGCGTGGGCACCTGCAGGCCGCGGACCTCCTCGGTGTAGTCGTAGTCGACAGCCATCGACGCGCCGATCTTGTCGAGCAGCCGGGGGAAGTCCTCGGGGCGGGGCGCCACCCTGTGGTACAGCTCGTACATCGGCGTGTCCTTCATGAACTCCGCCGCGGCCGCGTTCACCTGACCCTGCTGGGCCAGCAGCTCCGGATCGTTCGCGTCGCGGCGGATGCCGGCCGACGCCACGACCAGCCGGCCCACCGTCTCCGGGTGCCGGATCGCGAGCTGCAGCGCGATGCCGCCGCCGAGCGAGTACCCGGCCACGTCCGGCCGGTCCAGCCCCAGGTGACGGATGAGCGCGGCGATGTCGTCCGCCATCGTGCGGATGTCGATCGGCCGGTCGATGTCCGCGGTCCGGCCGTGGCCCTGCACGTCCGGCAGGATCACCCGGTGGCGCGCGGTGAGCAGCGGCAGGATCGGGCCGAACATCTCGCCACTGCCGAGACCGCCGTGAATCAGCACCAGCGGGGTGCCCTCGCCGTGCTCCTCGTAGTACAGGTTAAGGCCGTTGACCTCGGCGTACGCCATGATGTTGCCTCCTCGGTGATGTTCTTACACCGGGTCAGACCGGGGAGGGGTCCGGAACTCATCGGCCCGGAGGATAAATTTTCCACCATGACCGACGTGGCGCTCACGCTGGAGACCTACCGGCCGGAACTCACCGGGTACTGCTACCGGATGCTGGGCTCCGCGTTCGAGGCCGACGACGCGGTCCAGGACACCATGGTCCGGGCCTGGCGCGGCTACGAGCGCTTCGAGGGCCGGTCCGCGCTGCGCTCCTGGCTCTACCGGATCGCCACGAACGTGTGCCTGAGCATGCTCACCGGCGCGCAGCGGCGGGTCCGCCCGATGGACCTCGGCCCGGCCGGCTCCGGTCACGCGGAGTCACCGGGCGTGCCGCTCGGCGATGAGGCCTGGATCGGCCCGATCCCGGACGACCCGGCCGCCGTGGTCGCGGAGCGCGACACCGTACGGCTCGCCTTCGTCGCCGCGCTCCAGCACCTGCCGCCGAAACAGCGGGCCGTGCTGATCCTGCGCGAGGTGCTGTCCTGGTCCGCAGCCGAGGTCGCCGGCCTGCTCGACATGACCGTCGCGGGCGTCAACAGCGCGCTGCAACGCGCCCGCGCCACGCTCGCCACCGTGGGCGCCGACGACGTGCACCCGGCCATGGACGCGACCCGGACCGAGCTGCTCGACCGCTACGTACGCGCGTTCGAGGCCTACGACCTGGACGCGCTCACCGCACTCCTGCACGAGGACGCCACGCTCTCCATGCCGCCGCTCCCGCTCTGGCTGCGCGGCCCGGCGGACATCCGCGCGTGGATGTCCGGCACCGGGTCCGGCTGCCGCGGCTCCCGCCTCCTCCCGATCCAGATCAACGGCCTCCTGGGGTACGGGCAGTACCGCGCCTCGCCGGCCGGGCACACGCCGTGGTCGCTGATCGCCCTGGAGACCGCAGGCGGCCACATCACAGGCGTGACGAACTACCTGGACGTGGACCGGCTCTTTCCGCGCTTCGGCCTGCCGGCGACGCTGTGAGTGCGCTTGGGCCTGCAGGCCACGTGGTGAGTGCGCTTGGGCCTGCCGGCGATGCTAGGAGTGCGACAGCATGAATGCCAGCAGGAACCCCGCGCAGCTCACGATGCCGACAAGCGGGCCGGCGTCCTTGAACGCGACAGGCATCATCGTGTCCGCAAGCATGGTCAGGATCGCCCCCGCCGCGAACGCCTGCACCACGGCGATCGTGCCCACGCCCGCGCTCCCGAGCAGTACGTAACCGAGCGCGGCCGACACCGCCGAGATCACCGCGACGCCCAGCCACAACCCCATGATCCACCGGGCGGACCTGCCGGACGCGCGCAACCCGACCGCGGCGGACAACGACTCCGGCACGTTCGACAGGAACACGCCCGCGACCACTGCCACACTCACCGTGCCGCCGCCGAGCAGCGACACGCCGATCGCGGCCGACTCCGGAATGCCGTCAAGCATGGCACCAAGCACCAGCGCGAACGCGGCACCCCCAGCGGCCGCGGTCGGGTGCTTCCGCTTGTCGCCGCCCTTCCGGTCCAGGATCGCGTCACCGGCGAAGAACGTGAGCGCACCCGCCACTATCCCGATGCCGACCGGCACCGCCCCCGCCTCCTCGAACGCCTCCTCCACCAGGTCGAACGAGATCGTCGAGATCAGCACGCCGGCGCCGAACGCCATCACCAGCCCGACCACCCGCTCCGGCACCGGCCGCAACAACCCAAGCCCCGCGCCCACGAGCAGCGCGAACCCCCCGACGAAACCCCAGAACGCGGCCTCCCACATCACTGCACCGCCAGCGCGGCTTGATCGTCAGCGGGGTTCAGGTCCGGGACCGGCGCGCCGCCGAGCGCCCGCCGATAGACCACCGCCGAACCCTCCGCCGCACCGCCGCCGCTCCGGTGCACGACCAGCAGGAGACGGAGCTCCTCGCCCGCCTCCAGGTCGCCGATCCGGCACTGCACAGGTGCGGCGCTCAGCGGCGGCATCGACGGGAGCGGGGACGGGGTGGCGCCGGACGGGGTGGTCCACGGGACCGAGCGGCCCGATTCCGGCGGGACGGCCCACGGTGGGGAGGTGCGCACCTCAAGACACTCGTTCCAGCCCTGGCCGCGGGCGGAGAGCGGGCCACCCGGGTCGAGCGACAGCCAGACGTCGTCCGCGATGACCGGGCCGCGGTTGGCGACGGTCACCGTGACAGTGCCCTCGCCCTCCTCGTCGAAGGTGAGATTCCCACTCCGTACCCACAGGTCGGTTCTCGCTCTGGACTGCGGATTCTCCAGGGGACTGAACGACGGGAGCCCGCCCGCGAACTCGCCCGCACCCGCGTACAGGAACTCGGCGTCGAGCCGGCGGGTCCACTCGGGGAGCTGATCCGCATACGGCTGGAGGTCACCGACAGTGATGGTGATCGGGCCGCCGGGCCGGACATCGACCGCGGACAGCCACTGCACCGTCGACCCGGTCGTCACCGTGATCACGCCGATCGGCACCACATCCGCGCCGAGGCGGGTGAACGCGACCGCGGCCTCCGGACCCGCCGACTCCTTCAACACGCAGCGCAGCACCACTACCGCATCCTCCGCACCGTCGCCGTCCACATCGCCGTGCGTGATCGACGTGGCCCACACGTCCCCGATGGACGGCTTCTCCGTGACAGTGAAGCCGCCGGCCGGGCAGGTCCAGCCGTCCGGCACCCGGGCCAGCGAGACATTCCGCAGCTCACCGACCGTGATCGGGCCGGTGGGAGGTGGAGTCTCCGACGACGGCGCCTCAATCGCGGCCGGGACGACGGCGCCCTCGAGCGGCGCGTCCGGCAGCATGCCCGCGTAGACCAGGGCCGGTGCCGCGATCAGCGCGGCCGTGAGCAGCACCGCCGCGACCATGCCGGCCCGGCGCCCCGCCGACCGGCGCTTCCGCCGCAACACCTGGGTGTCCAGACTGCCGTAGACCACGCCAAGCCCGCTGTCCTGCTCGTCCCTCCGTCGCCCCATCCCTCGATGCTGCCAGGCCGAGGTTGCGGCCCGGTCGCGCCCGGCCGGGAATGTCATCCGACTTACACCGCGTCCCGATTCGCCGAAATCGGATATCCGATGTGCCCGGCCACCGTCACGAGCCCGCCGACCGTCGCCTCTGGATGAAGCCCGCGCAGCAGCTCAGGGGTCAGCGGCCGCAACGCCAGCACCGCGTCGACCGCGTCACCGTCCAGCGTGACCTCCCACATGTCCTCGGCCCACTCGCGGTAGCCGGACGGCCGCAGAAGCGTCTGAAACATCCAGCCGGCGCCATCCGGATCACCGGCGTGATGCTCCGGATAGGAGACGTCGCCGGTCCGCCAGCCGTCGTCGCCGATCCGCCGCCACACGCACAACGTCGCCGCAAGACAGTCCTCCGCCTGGAACGCGGGCTCCGCCACAAGCGCGGCGAACACCCCCGGCACACTCTCCACGAGGCCCGGCCACAGCGCCAGGTCCTCGTTCCCGTAGGGCGACATCGGGGACTCGTGATCGAACCCCCGGATCCATGCCCCGTCCGCCGTGAACGCGATGTCCCACTCGTCCCCGCCGCCGTTACGCATCGACGCCAGCTCCACCCCGGGCGCCCACGCCGCGTCGTACACGTACGTGGGATATGCGGAGCCGTACCCGACGATCGCCTCAAGCATCGCCAGCGCCCGGCACCGATCCTGCAGCTCCGGGATGTCGGGCAGCTCACGGACGAGATCGTGTGCGGTCATCCGCTCATTTTCCACCGCCCGGTGGTGCGGCGCGGGCCGCTCCACCTCCGGCACGCCACAGCCGAGATCGACCTGCGGCCGACGCACAAACCCTTTCTTCCCGCTTCCGCGGTGGTTGCGGCCCGCACGCTCCCGCGGGCTCCGGTGCCGCGCGGCGCGGCCCCAGAGACAAGAGCGCCGCGCGGCTGCATGTCAGCGAGGCCCGCTCGTGGGTGCCGCGCCGCGCGGCCCCGCGGTAAGAGCGCCGTGCGGTTGCACACCAGCGAGCCCGCACATCGGGGATGTGCGGGCTGCGGGATTTGGGCTCCGCCCTCCTGATGCGAGGGCGGAGCCCACCGATTCGGCCGGGCGGTGTGACTCCCGTACCGGTCGTGCGGCCCGCCGCCTGTCGTTCCTCAGGCGGCGGGGAGTCGATTCCGGCGGTGTTGCCGGTGGCGTCGTTTCCCGCCGCCGTCAGGGACGGCGGCGGGAAACGGGTCAGCGCTGGCCCGGGGAGCGGCGCCGGGAGCGCGGCTCGGTGGCTGCCACAAGCGCGGCGAGCAGGCCGGCCGAGGCCGCGCCGATCAGCACCCAGGGCATCCGGTCGACCGGGCCGGCCGTAGCCACGCCGAGCGCGACCGCGCTGCCGAGACCGAGCACCACCGCGGTGACCCGGCGCGCCGAGTCGAACGCGCGGGACAGCGCCCGGCGTCCGTCGCGGCCGAGCGACAGGACGAACTGCACAAGCATCAGCACCATGATGCCGAGCGCGATGCCGCCGGAGAGCCGGGCCGTGTCGGCCAGGTCCCAGGTGATGCTCGCGTAGGCCGCGGCCGCACCGAGCACGCCGGTCAGACCCAGCCGGGCCATCGGCCAGCGGACCCCGCTGAGACCCGACCCCACGGCCGGCATCGAGCCGGTGTGCGCGTTCCACGAGCCGCCGGTGCCCAGGCCGCCCGCCATCGACGACCAGTCCGGTGCCTGCGGACGCATCGCGGTCATCGAGTTCGGGCCGCCACGCGCCCACGGCTTCGTGGCCAGGTGGTCGTCGGACAGCTTCGGCACCGGACGTGGCGGCCGGTACGCGGGCGCGGACCGCACGTCCGCCTCGGCCACATCGACGAGGTCACCGTTCGCGCCCTGCACGTCGCCCTTCAGCGACTCCACGAACGAGACGATCGGCTCGCTCTCGGCCGGCGCCCTGCCGGTCGGGCCCGCGGGCAGCTCGAGCGCGGCCGTCCGGCCCCAGCCCCAACGACGGCCGGCCGGCTTCTCCTTCTCCTTCTCCTGGGCGCGCTCCTCCGGGGAGGCGCCGGTCGGGTTCCCGGACCAGCCCAGGGCCAGCGCCTTACGCGGCTGACCGGGCGCGGCCGCCTTGACCGGCGGGGCCTCGTCCGCCTCCGCGCCCCGGCCGCGGCGGTGCCGCGAACCCTGCGTGATCGCGGCCGTGGCCTGGAACGCGGGCTCGTCCGGCATCGCCGCGACAGCGGCGCGCGCCAGCTTGTCCGCCTCGGACCGGTCCTGGCCGCTCTCGACAAGCCGCGTCGCGACCAGATGCTGCAGGTGCGGGTTGCCGGGGTTGGCCCCCAGCGCGGCCCGCGCGGCGGCGAGCGCCTCCTGCCTGCGCCCGGCCGCGGCCATCGCCTCACTTGCCACGGCCATGACGGCAGCGCTGTCCGGGTTCAACTTTGTCGCCGTCTCGGTGGCCCGCAGCGCGCCCGGCACATCCTTGAGCGCGATCCGGATCCTCGCCATCAGCAGCCACACGTCCGCGTCGGACGCGAGCCGGGCCATCGCCGGACCGGCCTCGGCGAGCGCGCTGTCGGCGTCGCCCATCGCGAGCAGGACCTCGGCGCGGCGCAGCGCCGCCCGGTCCTCCTTGCGGCGGGTCTCCACCGCGGCTTCCTCGGCGGACTTCTCCTCCTCCTTGGCCGCCGACTCATCCTTCGCCTGCGCGACGGGCGCGTCCGGCGTGGTGAAGGCCGTCGGCTGGGTGAGCGTGGGCAGCTTCGCCTTCGGCTTCGTCGTCCCACCCGGCCGCTTGACGCGCTCGAGCTCGGCCGCCGGCTTGGCGACCGCGGCCTCGGCCGGCTTCGGCGCGGCGGTCTCCGGCACCGGCCGTGGCGCGGCCGGCTGGGCGGCCGGCGACGGCGTGGTGTTCCGCACCGGCGGCTTGTAGGTAGCCGGCTGAGCAGCCGGGGTGGGCGCGGTGACCTGGGCCGCCGGCTTCGGGCCGGCGACCGGGGCGACCTGGGTGGCCGGCATCGGCGCCGCGGTCTCGGCCACCGGCCGGGTGAGAACCCTGGGGTTGGCCGGCGGATCGATCGGCGTGTCGATGGGGTCGACAGCCGGCGCGGCGACGCGCCTGGCGGGCGGGTCGATCGGCGCGTCGATGGCCGCGAGGCCGACAGTGGCGCCACGCGTTGCCGGCGGGTCGATGGGCGTGTCGATGGCCGCGAAGCCGGCAGTGGCGCCACGCGTGGCTGGCGGGTCGATGGGCGCGTCGATGGCCGCGAAGCCGGCCGGCGCGCCGACGAGCTTCGCGGGTGGGTCGATGGGCGTGTCGATCGGGGCGAAGCTGGGGGCGCCGGCCAGTCGGGCGGGTGGGTCGATCGGGGTGTCGATCGGGGCGACGCTGGGGGCGCCGACCAGTCGGGCGGGTGGGTCGATGGGCGTGTCGATCGGGGCGACGCTGGGGGCGCCGGCCAGCCGGGCCGGTGGGTCGATCGGGGTGTCGATCGGGGCGACGCTGGGAGTGCCGACGCGCCGGGCGGGTGGGTCGATGGGTGTGTCGATGGCCGCGACGCTGGGAGCGCCGGCCAGCCGCGCCGGCGGGTCGATGGGCGTGTCGATCGGCGCGACGCTGATGGTGCTGCCACGCGTCACCGGCGGGTCGATGGGCGTGTCGATGGCCGCGAAGCCGGCGGGTGCGCCGACGAGCTTCGCGGGTGGGTCGATCGGCGCGTCGATAGCGGCGTAGCCGGCAGCCTCGCCGGACCAGGCCGGCGGGTCGATAGGTGCGTCGATGGCCGCACCGCCCGCGTAGCCGCCAGCGCCGCTGCGCCGGGCCGGCGTGCCGATGGGCACGTCAACGGCCGCACCGCCCGCGTAGCCGCCAGCGCTGTCGCGCCTGGCGTGCGAGTTGACGGGTGCGTCGATGGCCGCACCGCCGGGGTAGCCGGCAGTATCGCCGCGCCTGGTGGGCGCGTTGGTGGCCGAGCTACCGGCGTATCCGGCAGCGCTGTCGCGCCTGGCGTGCGAGTTGACGGGTGCGTCGATGGCCGCACCGCCGGTGTATCCGGCAGCGCTGTACTGACCGGTGCCCGCATCGGTGGCAGTACCGCCGGAGTAGCCCTGGGTGCCGCCGGTCGGATCGACGGCGGAGGTGCCGCCAGACCAGGCCGGCGCGTCGATCGGCGCGTCGATAGCCGCGCCGCCGGCGTATCCGGCAGCGTCGTTGCGCCTGCTGGGCGCGTCCGCGGCCGTGCCGCCGGAGTGCCCAGCCGTGCCGCCGGAGTGCTCAGCCGTGCCGCCGGACGGACCAGAGGTTGACGCGCCGCCGGACGGACCAGAGGTTGACGCGCCGCCGGACCAAGCCGGCGGGTCGATAGGTGCGTCGATGGCCGCACCACCGGAGTATCCGGCAGCGCTGTTCCGGCTGGCGCCCACGCCGCCGGCCGTACCGCCGGAGTAGCCCGCGGTGCCGCCGGAGTAGCCCGCGGTGCCGCCGGTCGGATCGACGGTGGACGCGCTCCCGGACCACGCCGGTGCGTCGACGGCCGCACTGCCGGAATAGCCGGCGGTGCCGCTGGACGGATCGGTGGTCGTGCCACCGCTCGTGGTGGTCGCGCTGCCGGCGTATCCGGCTGCGCTGTCTCGCCTGGTCGGGGCGTCGGTGGTCGGACCGCCGGCATAGCCGGCGGACGGGTCGACGGCGGGCACGCCGACGTGCCTGGTGGCCGAGTCGACGGGTACGCCGGCCGTCGTGCCGCCGGAAGCGGTGGCCGCGTCGGCGGACGTGGCGAACATGTCGGCCGCCTTGACGAACATGTCCGCGGGCTTGACCGGCTGAGCCGGCGAGCGGGCAGGCGTGGTCGCCCCGGTGGCGTCCGTGGTGGCCGGCCTTCCGGCCCCGGACGTGAACCCACCCCGCGCCGGCCGGAACGCCGGCGAGGCTGTGCCGGTCGTGGGAGTCGGGTTGGGTGTGGCTGATGGCCTGGTGCTGGGGAGGCCGTGCCGCGGCGCGGGGCTGCTGTTGGCGCCGGCGTCCGCACGCCACGGTCCGGCGGGCCGGAACGCGGGCGCGCTTCCGGACTCCGCCCGCGGCGTGGGACCGCCGGTGCCCCCTGCTGCGGACGGCCGGGCCTCGGTCGTGCCCCGCCGTGTCGGCGGCTTGTAGGACGAGCGCGATTCAGCCTGGTGGGCCCCCTCGGCCGGCTTCGCCGGGGACTGGGAGTGCGGCGACGCTGCCCCGCCCTTCGGCGGCTGGTAGCCCGGCGACTCGGAGTCCGCTGGCCGGAATCCGGCTGTCGGCAGGTCGCGCGGCTCCGCCTCGGATCCGGCGGTCTCGTCGGCACCGGGGATCGGGCGATCGTGGGACCGCGCGCCGACCCCCGCGACCGGCGCGTTGTCCGCGTCGACCGCCGGTACCGGACCGGCCGGTGTCCTCGGCGTGAGGTTCTCCAGGCCGCCGCCCGGTGTCTGCGCGTTCGTGGCGCTCAGAGACTCCGGGGTTGGCTTGGGGGCGAAGGCCTGCCAGCTGCCGCTGGGCATCTGGGCGCCTGCCGAACGGCGCGGGAGCGGGTACGACTCGGACACGTCCGGGTCCGCGTAGCGGGGGTTCGGGAGTTCGTCGGCGGGCGCGAGCGGCCCGACAGCGGGGTGGGGGATGGCTGGGCCGGGCGGCGGCGGGACCAGACCGGCCGCGTTGACCAGTTCTGCTTCCGCTGACGACGTCGCCCCCGCCGGCCCGGGTGGCGGGTCGGGGGCTTGCCGCGCGGGGCTGAAGGATTCCGTGGACATCGTCACGCCTTCCGCGGGGAACGGGGGTTGGGGTCACCGGACAGCACATGCCCGGTCAATGGGGTTCGCAGCAAACGGTCGGCAGGGATAGGGCGTGTCCTGAGCAATCCGGCCAACCTCACATCGGTACGGTCGCTGCCATGAGCGATTCGGTGGCCCGTACGGACAGCGGTGCGGTGCGCGGTGTGTCCGGAGTGTGGAAGGGCATCCCGTTCGCCGCCCCGCCGCGCGGCGATCTGCGCTTCGCGGCGCCGGTCCGGCCGGAGCCGTGGGACGGGGTGCGGGATGCGCTCGAGTTCGGTCCGGCCGTGCCGCAGCCGTCGCCCGCGCCGGGCGTACCCACGTGGTTTGATGCTGATCGTGGCTTTGACTGGCTGACTGTGAACGTGTGGTCGCCGGATCCGGGCCGTGGCGCGCGGCTGCCGGTGATGGTGTGGTTGCACGGTGGCGGGTGGCGGATCGGCTGGCCGGGTATGCCGCAGTACGACGGTGCGACGCTGGCCGGCCATGGCGTGGTGGTGGTCACGGTCGCCTATCGGCTGGGACACGAGGGTTTCCGAGATGTCCCGGCCGGCGCCGCCGTGGGAGTTGCACCTGCATGCCGATCTGATGGCCGGTTTCAATCACCCGCCGCCCGACTTCGCCCCGCTCTCCGCGGCCATGCGCCGTGCCTGGACTGACTTCGCCAGCACCGGAGACCCCGGCTGGCCCCGCTATGAGACGGGATCGGCCGGCCCGGTCCGCAGATGGGACACCGAGCCGGCCGACGTGCGGCACCCGTATATCAGTGCGTGAACAGCTTCGCCGCCGTGATACCGGTCTGGATCACGCCGTAGCCCAGCAGCGCCGCGACGAGCACCCACGAGACGATCAGCCGGAGGCCCTGCCCGGCCGGTTTGCTCGTACCCTCAGACATCCTTGCTCCCCTCGGGTGAGGTGCCGGCGCCCGCCAGCACCGGGCCGGCCGGCTTCGTGGGCTCGTGGTACCTCTCCGGGACCGCGCGGACCAGCAGGTTCGCGATGAAGCCGACCGCGAGCACGCCCACCATGGTGAACAGCGCCGGCCGGTACGCATCAGCGGTGAGCGTGCCCGGCTTGCCCTGCGCGTCGAGGAACCCGTTGATGATCAGTGGCCCGGCCACGCCCGCCGCGGACCACGCGGTGAGCAGCCGGCCGTGGATCGCGCCGACCTGGTAGGTGCCGAAGATGTCCCGCAGGTACGCCGGGACGGTCGCGAACCCGCCGCCGTAGAACGACAGGATCACGCCCGCCAGCAGCACGAACAGCACTGTGGCGGCGTTTCCGACCGCGGCAAGCGTGGCGTAGAGCACCATGCCGAGCCCGAGGTACAGCATGTAGATCGGCTTGCGCCCGATGAGGTCGGACGTCGACGACCAGACGAACCGGCCCGCCATGTTGAACAGCGACAGCAGCCCGACGAACCCGGCGGCCGCGGCGACCGTCACTGACGACGTGCCGTTCTCCCGGAAGAAGTCCTGGATCATCGGCGAGGCCTGCTCAAGGATGCCGATGCCGGCCGTCACGTTGCAGAACAGCACGATCCAGAGGAACCAGAACGTCGGCGTCTTGATCGCGTTGGCGGCCGAGACGCTTGCGGTGGTGACGAGCGGCTTCGCGGTCACCGTCGCCGGGTCCCAGCCCTCCGGCTTCCACCCGTCGGCCGGCACACGCACGTTGAACACGCCGAACATCATGATCAGGAAGTAGCCGATGCCGAGCGTGACGAACAGCGAGACCAGTGCGCTTCCGGACGCCAGCGACGCGGAGTTGCCCGGGTCGTAGTTCGGGTCGTAGAACGACAGCAGCTGGCGGGAGAGCGGGCTGGCGACCATCGCGCCACCGCCGAATCCCATGATCGCCATGCCGGTGGCCAGGCCCGGACGGTCCGGGAACCACTTGATCAGCGTCGACACCGGCGAGATGTAGCCGATGCCCAGGCCGATGCCGCCGATGACGCCGTAGCCCAGGTAGACCAGCCACAGCTGCGTGGTCGCGATGCCGAGCGCGCCGACCAGGAAGCCGGTCGCCCAGAAGCAGGCCGAGACGAACATGGCCTTACGCGGCCCGCTGCGCTCCACCCAGGTGCCACCGACCGCGGCGGACAACCCGAGCATCACGATCGCGATGCTGAAGATGATGCCGATCGAGGTCGCCGACGCGTCAAAGTGCGCGATCAGCGACGACTTGTACACGCTAGTGGCGTACGCCTGCCCGATGCACAGATGCACCGCGAGCGCCGCCGGCGGAATGAGCCACCGGGAATACCCCGGCGGCGCGATGGTGTGCTGGCGGTCAAGTGCGGACAGCAGCGCCATTTGGTAAAACCTCCCCACATCGGGCGGTATCTCCGGGGGAACGTAGCCCTGCGTGACCGGATTCGATGTTGCACGATCTGCCAGCGGTCGATGCCCTGAGCCAAACGGTCAAAGATCAACAACAGATAACGGGGGTACGAGGTTGGCCTGCGTTTTGTCGTGTGCTCAGCGCCGCGCCAGCGCCGCGAAATAGGCGTCCTGGGCCGCCCGGAACGCCGTGCTCGACGCCTTCACCGCGACCGCGTCCGCTGCCGCCGCGGCAAGCGCTCTCTCCAGCAGCGGCCCGACCTCCCGCACCACATCGCGATGGTGCGCGTCCGCGGCGAAGAAGGCCTCCTCCGCCTGATCCGCGACCGTCAGGTTGCTTCCCGGGATCGCCCGCGCCACATCCCAGGCCCGCCCCGCCTGCTCGACCGCGGTCGCCGCCTCGGCCAGCCGCCGGTAGGCCGCGGTCACCGCCTCCAACTCGCGGGACGCCGCGGCCTCGGCGACGAGCGCCTGATGCACGGAGAACAGCTTCTCGGCCTCCGCCTTCAGCGCGGCCACCTCACCAGTCGTACCACCCATGTACTGCCCCTGCCCTCGCGTGCCCGCACGAAACGTCCGGCCAACTCAGTACAGAACGGCTGCCTTCACCCGGACGGCTTTTTGTGACAGCACATTCGTACCGTGGCGATGCGGTGTTGATCGGTCTCCGCGTTTCAGCGACCGCCGCCGCCGGGTAGCGGGGGGCCATGAATCGGAATCTCGTCAGAGGGCTGCAGGCTGCCTGGGTGCTGCCGGAGTTTCGCAGTGGGGTGCGGCACCTGGTGGATCTGGATGAGATCACCGTGCTGCTGGCGACGCTTGCCGTGTCCGAGGACGAGGAGCACGACCGCGACGTCGAGCGCAGCCTGCTGAGCCTGTTGCGGTCCGCGCTCGACACGGACGAGATCCGGGAGGCCGTGCTGCTTCTGCTCGAGCATGAGGAGGTGCGGCGGCCGCTCGTCGCTGCGGTGGCGGAGCCGTTCGCGGACCGGCCGGGGCAGGCGGCGGCGATCGCGTCGGCGGCGGAGGATCCGGTGGTACGGCGCGAGGTGCGGGCGGTGCTTGACAACGCGACAGTGCGCGCGCTGATCTGGGAGGCGGTCGAGAACCAGCAGAGAGACAACCGGCTCGGCCTGATCCGCCGGGCCGTGGTGCTGTTCGTCAGGCATCCCAGCGTCCGGCGCCTGGCCTGGGCGTTGCGCCGGCACGGGCTGCTGCGCGAACTGCGGCGTAAGGGCTGAACTGTCGGCGGGGAAGGCCGGCCGGGGGCATCGATGCGACGCCCCCGGCCGCACGAGGATCAGCCTCCGTGAACGTGCGCGGCGATGCCCATGTCGGCCGCCACCGCCTGCGCGGTCTCCGCGGTCGCCCGGTTGAGCGCGTCCATCGCGTCCCGCTGCGCCGGCGGGCCGACCACGGTGCGGTGCGCACGCTTTCCGTCCGGCGCCTCGACCAGCTCGGCGATGGCGTCCGCGACCGGCTGCGGGTCGCGGTCCTGCGCGTTCTGCGTTGCGGTCAGGTCGGTCATGAACGCGCCGAGCGCCGGAAGGTAGGCATCCAGTCGCGCGCCGTCCGCGGGCATGGTGCCGTTCGCGCCGAGACTGGACTCGTACGGTGCCGCCTGCACCGTCACCGACTCCACGCCGAACGCCGTCAGTTCGTGCCGCCACGCATCCGTCAGCGCGGACAGGGCGGCCTTGCTCGCCGCGTACAGCCCGGTGAACGGCACCGTCACCCGGTCCGACACGGAACTGATCTGGATCAGCAGCCCGTGCCCCTGCTTCCGCAGTTGCGGGAGCGCGGCCCGGTTGACCCGCAGGGCGCCCCACACGTTCACGTCGAACTGGCGGGCGCCCTCCTCGGCGGTATACGCCTCGACCGGACCGGCGAAGACCGCGCCGGCGTTGTTCACCACGACGTCGAGCCGGCCGGCGGTCTCGACAATCGTGGCGATCGCGCGGTCCGCGGCCGACTGGTCCGTCACGTCCAGCTCGACCACGTGCAGGTCGAGCCGATCCGCGGCGGCGAGCGCGGTCAGACTCTCCGCTGCCGCCCGGTTCCGGCCGTCCACGTCGCGCAGGGCGGCGAAGACGGTGTGGCCGCGCCGGGCCAGCACCTCGACTGTCAGCCGGCCGAAGCCGCTGCTGGCGCCGGTGACCAGTACCACGCGGCCGTTGTTCCCTGTGTTGTCCATGCGGAGAAAGCTATGCAGCGGGACCGGCAGTCGACTTGAACGCGGCGGCCAGCACATGGAACGTCCAGGACAGCATGGTGAGATGCAGCTGTGAGTTCACTTCGTGGCACCACCCGGGTCGATACGGAATGCCGGGAGACGCCTGGCGACGCGGGCCGAAGGGAGCGGATCAGCGGCTGCCCGCCGCTGCTGCCGGGCGCCGACGTGCGCGGCCGCGACTCCCGCGCCTGGGACGTGACGGTCTCCGACTTCCACACCGTGTCGGGGGTACGGGCCGAGGTCTCCCGCGAAGGGCCCGGTGAGCTGCGGCTCTACCTGGTGCGGCAGGGCGCCTGGACGCTGCGGTACGACCAGGCCGAGTTCCCGCTGCACGCCGGCCGCTTCCTGGTCAAGCGCTCGGCCGGGCTGCACGCCTTCGAGACGGCCGCCCGGACCACAGCCCGTACGGTGGGGTTGCCGCTCGGCGCGATCGACGGGCCGGCCGGCGGCGCACCGATCACCGGGCCGGCCACCGCGCCCGAGGCACGCCTGCTGCTCGCGCACGCGAGCCTGCTTCACGACACGATCGACGACCTGACCGACGCGGGTGTGGACGCGGCCCGCAACGCGCTGATCGAGCTGGCCCGCGGCGTCGTGCACAGGTACGTCGACGGCGACGAGCCGGCCTTGGCACCCGCGCTTGCCGGGGCCGCCCGCGCGCTCGCCGACCGGTGGCTGACGCGTGCGGGCCTGACGCCGACCGTGCTCGCCCGTGAGCTGCACGTCTCGGTGCGGACGCTCAGTCGCGCGTTCGCCGCGACCGGGGAGCCGGCCACCGCCTACATCCGGCGTCGCCGCCTGGAGGAGGCACGGGCGGCGCTTACCGGCGGGCGGTCGGTGTCGGAGGTGGCGGCGCGCTGGCAGTTCGCGGACAGCAGTCATTTCATCCGGGCGTTCCGGGCGCGGTACGGGCGGTCACCCGCCCGGTACGCCCGCGACCATCAGTAGCGGCGCACGCACGGCCCGGAGTGCGGCACCCGGCCCGCGAGGTAGGCGCCCGGGGACACGCCCATCAGCGACCGGAAGTCGCCGATCAGGTGCGCCTGGTCGAAGAAGCCGGTCTCGTCCGCGACCGCGGCCCAGCCGCCCCGGCCCGGCGCGCGCTCGAGCACGCGGCGCAGGCGCAGGATGCGGGCCGCGTGTTTTGGTGACAGACCGATCTCGCGGGCGAAGACGGTGCGCAGCCGGCGTTCGCTGATGCCGAGCCGGGCGGCGGCGACCCCGGTCGGTGCGCCGGCGGCCAGGTCTGAGACGGCCGCGGCCAGCATGTCGTGCCGTCCGGTGAGCGGCCGGCACAGACGGTCACCGGACTCCGGCGCCGTCCCGGAACCGGCTGACGCCACTGCCGACCGGCCGGGAAACAACGCCACCCCGGCGGCCGGCGACCTGACCGACTGCTCTGCCGGCCCCGATGCCGCCGCGGTCAGCCGGGCCGTCAACGCGGCCAGGTCATCGGCATACCGACCGGCGTCCGCCGCACCCCACAGCTCTGCCGCGGGTACGAACCGGTCCGTCAGTTCCGCCGCCGGCACGCCGAGCACCGCCCGTGCGTGCCCGGGGCGGATCCGTACCCGCACGCCGAACCGCAGCGGCTTGTCGACGTGGTACTGCGCCCTGCTGTGCGCGCCCACCGCCATCAGCACGGCGTCGTCGCCCTTGAGTGCCCCGTAGATCAGCGACGCCGACACGTCCGGCACCAGCGTCAGCGTGCCCACCGGATCGTTCCCGGTCAGGATCTCGACGCTCTCCACCCACTGCTGCACCCACCAAACGTAGCCGCCACCGGACCGCACGCCAGTTCCGCTTTCTCCAATGTTCCGGAACGTCCAATCCGTGGGTGCTCAGGAACGGGCAGCCTGGCCCACATGTCCACCACAATCGTGATCACCGGGGCGTCCGGCGGCATCGGCGCCGCGGCCGCCCGAATCCTGAGCCGGCACGGCCACCGCGTCGTGATCGTCGGCCGTGATCCGGCCAGAACCCGTGCGGTCGCCGGAGAACTCGGCACGGACGGCTTCGTCGCCGACTTCGCCCGCCTCGACGAGGTGCGCAGGCTCGCGGACGAGCTGCTCACGGCGTACCCCCGGATCGATGTCCTGGCCAACAACGCCGGCGGCGTGTTCGGGGCCCGGACGCTCACCGGCGACGGCTTCGAGAAGACCTTCCAGGTCAATCACCTGGCGCCGTTCCTGCTCACCCGGCTGCTGTGGGACCGGCTGGCGGAGAGCGGCGCGTCGGTGATCCAGACGTCAAGCGACGGTGGCCGCCTGCTCGGCCGGGTCGATCTCGACGACCTGCAAAGCGAGAAGAGCTACACCCCGATCCGCGCGTACGCCGCCGCGAAGCTTGAGAACGAGCTGTTCACCACGGAGCTGCACCGCCGCGGGATGCACGCTGTCGCGTTCCATCCGGGGACTGTGGCGAGCGGTTTCGCGGGCGGCAGCACCGGCTTCGTCCGCCGTTTCTATGCGAGCCGGCTGGGCCGGGCCGTCATGATGACGCCGGAGAAGAGCGCGGAGCAGCTGGTCTGGCTGGCCGAGGGGCGGCCGGGCGTCGACTGGGAGTCCGGCGCGTACTACGAGAAGCGCCGCCCGGTCCGCCGCCGGCACCGTCAGGCCGGCGACCCGGTCCTGGCCCGCGAACTCTGGGAACGGTCCGCACGGATGCTTGAGTGATCACCTCCGTCGCCGGAATTCCACCTGTGGGGACATTTACTGTTAAGTATGTTTCCAGTAGGCTGACGTGCACGTCAGGCGCCGGGTGGAGGGCGCACCGGCGGTTGGGCCGCAGCGCTGTGTCCGGACATCTCCGGCACAGCGCGCAGGCATCGGCCGCGGCCCGCAGCCCCCACCCGAAGGAGCCCCGGCATGCGGAGATCCCTCCTCACCACGGCGCTTACCGCGTCGTTCACGCTGATGGCCACGCTCGTCATCGCCGCACCCGCGAGCGCGCACGGCTACATCTCCTCCCCGCCCAGCCGGCAGGCGCTCTGCGCCGGCGGCACCATCGAGAACTGCGGCGACATCCAGTGGGAGCCGCAGTCCGTCGAGGCGCCCAAGGGCCGCACCAAGTGCAGCGGCGGCGTCGGCCGGTTCGCCCAGCTCGACGACGAGACCAAGGGCTGGCCGGCCACGCCGGTCGGCTCGTCCGTCACGTTCAACTGGGTGCTGACCGCGCGGCACGCCACAAGCACCTGGCAGTACTTCATCGGCTCGTCAAAGGTCGCCGAGTTCAACGACGGCGGCGCTCAGCCGGGCGCGACAGTGCGCCACACGATCAACTTCGGCGGCTACTCCGGCCGGCAGCGGCTGCTCGCGGTCTGGAACATCTCGGACACGCCGAACGCGTTCTACTCCTGCGTCGACCTCCAGTTCGGCGGCGGCAGCGGCACCCCGACCCCGACTCCCACCCCGACGCCGCGCCCCACCACTCCCGCACCGACCACCCCGCCGCCCGCGAGCGGCACCTGGGCGGCCGGCGCCAGCTACACAGTGGGCGCGACAGTCACCTACGGCGGCGCGAGTTACCGCTGCAAGCAGGCCCACACCTCAATCGCCGGCTGGGAACCCCCGAACGTGCCGGCGCTCTGGGACCGCATCTGATCCACCGGGCGCCGCCCACCCGCTGCGCGGCGCCCAACCCACGATCACACGCCACCCTCCACGGTACGGCCCGGGGGCGCTGCCCAGCAGGAACGCGCTCACCAGGCGGGCGGATGCCGGCTGACACGGCCGGAGCCTCCCGCTGACACCCGTACCGTGGCAGGCCCTTGAATGTGATCTTCTCTCTGCCGGCCGGGAGCGTGGCCGTGACGCTCCGCAACCGCCAGTGCGGCCGGGCTCCGCGATCCGGTCAATGGATCATGCGGTGCGGAACGGATCATAAAGAAGATTTAGGGAATGCATGATCTTGCCTTAGGCGACCTTCTTCTAGCGTGAGTCTCACGCTGAGTGACCCCCTCCCGTCCAGGGATTCACTCGGCGGGTCCGTCCTACGAAGGAGCACCGTTCGTCATGCGTAGAACCCTCACCACGTCACTTCTCGCGCTGGGTACCGTCGCCGGTTCCCTGGTGATCGCGTCTCCGGCGAGCGCGCACGGCTACATCTCGTCGCCGCCAAGCCGGCAGGCGAACTGCGCGAGCGGCGCGGTCAAGGACTGCGGCGCCATCCAGTTCGAGCCGCAGTCCGTCGAGGGCCCCAAGGGTCTGACCAGCTGCGACGGCGGCATCGCCGGCTTCTCGGCGCTCGCCGACGACGCGCGCACCTGGCCGGCCACCTCGGTCGGCAAGTCCGCGACGTTCAACTGGGTGCTGACCGCCCGGCACAAGACGACCACGTGGCAGTACTTCGTCGGCAGCAAGAAGGTCGCGGAGTTCAACGACAACGGCGCACAGCCGGCCGCCACAGTGAAGCACCAGGTCGACCTGAGCGGCTTCTCCGGCCGGACCACGGTGCGGGCCGTGTGGAACATCGCGGACACGCCGATGGCGTTCTACAACTGCGTCGACCTGAACGTGGGCGGCGGCGGTGGCACGACCACCCCGGCGAATCCGTCCCCGTCCCCGTCCCCGTCCCCGTCCCCGTCCAAGACGACAGCCGCGCCGAAGCCCCCGGCGAACAACCCCGCACCGTCCGCCTCGACCTCCGCGCCGGCGACCGGTGGCGCCTCGGGCACCTGGAAGTCCTGGACCGCGTACAAGACCGGCGACAAGGTCACGTTCGACGGCGTCACCTACGAATGCCGCCAGGGCCACACCACGCTGCCCGGCTGGGAGCCGCCGCTCGTGCTCGCGCTCTGGCTGCCGGTCAAGTAATCACAGTTCTCCGTGCGGAGCCCGTTCCGACGGCGGGCTCCGCACGGTCCACCCCCACACTCCTCCGCTAGGAAGCCCACGATGAAGCGCCGCCTGACCGCAGCCCTGATCACCGCCGCCGCCCTGACCGCCGCGCTCACCGCCTGCGGCACCGCCCCGTCGACGCCCACCCCCGAGTCGACGCCGGCTGCCGGCACGAACGTCGCCGCGAACACCGGCGAGCACAACGAGAACGACGTCATGTTCCTGCAGATGATGGTCAACCACCACCAGCAGGGCGTCGAGATGGCCAAGATCGCCGCCGAGAAGTCCACAAGCGACCAGCTGAAGACGCTCGCCTCCGCAGTCGTGGCCACCCAGACCGACGAGGTCGCCACAATGAAATCCTGGCTGACCGCCTGGGGTGAGGCCGACAGCGCCGCCACCGACGTCAACCTCCACGCCGACCACGGCGGCCTCCCCGCCACAAGCACCGAGGAGATCGACTCCCTGCGCGCGACCTCCGGCGCCGACTTCGACCCCACGTTCCTGGCGCTGTTCACCGGCCACCAGCACAACGCGGTCGAGATGTCCAAGACCGAGGCGGCCGAGGGCGTCAACCCGGACGCCAAGTCCCTCGCCAAGAGCATCGACGAGTCCCGCACGGCCCAGATCCAGCTGATGCTGCAGCTCAGCGCGGCGGTGCCTGCCTCTTAAGAGCAAAGCACGGGACACCACACGCGATCCTGTGCCCATCCGCCGGCGGCGAGCTGCTGTCGATCCAGCTGACCGCCGGCGGCCGACGGGCACTGACCCCGGCACGGTGCTTCAGCTGTCGAACCAGACGGTCAGCCGTACGTTCTCGCCTCCGTACCGCCCGGCGAGGTCGCGCATGGTGTCAAGCAGGGCGCGCAGCTCAGGATCGTCACGCAACACGTGACCGTTGGTGAGGCGTTCCACCCGCCAGATCCGATCGCCGGCCCGCCACTCCGTCCCCTCCGGGTAGCTGCTGCCCCGGGGATCGGCGTGGTCGCCGGCCGCCGCACGCCAGTCGGCGCCATGATGAGCGGCCTTACCGCCGGCGAGCAGCCCTTCGCCGGTCAGCCGGTACTCGTGGATCCGGTCGTCGACGCGCGGTGCTCGTGCGTCCCAGTCGATTCGGGCCAGCTCCGCCCAGGAGACCCAGGTGTGATCGTGTTCGCCGTCCCCGGGTTGGAGACCGCGCAGTTCCGGGCTCGCGTCATCAGGCAGGCCGCGACCGGGCGCGACAGGTGCAAAACCAGCGTAGTTCCGTACCCCGAACAGCAGGCCGAAGGCGTCGTAGTGCCGGGGGAGCGCGCTCAGGTCGACATCGGCCAGGTGCCACGGCGTGCCCGGCCCGTGCGGGCGGCTCTCCACCCCGCCGGCGATGTCAGTACCCACGACCGCACCGGCCTCGGCTGATCATCGAAGGTCGACGTCGACAGTGGAGACGCTGCCGTCGGAGGCGGTCAGAGTGACCGGGCCGAAGGTGATGATGGGGGTGGCGCTGCCGCCCGGCGCGCGGTAGAAGCCGGTTGCCTCGGTGATCCGGACGGCCAGGGCCGCCAGCGTGGCCACCATGTCCTCGTCCGCGGTCAGCTTCGGCTCGGTCAGTGCGCTCTGCCCGTGCCGGATCGCCCAGTCGCGGATCGCGCGCGAGTCCCGGCTCATCTCCGGCAGGATCGAGCCGTTGGCCCAGGCCCAGAGCCACGACTCGGCGGACGGGCTGTGGCTGCCGATGATCTGCGCCGGGGCGGACGCCACCTTGTCCGGGAACGTCCAGGTGATGACGCCGGTCCGCTGGTCCAGGCCCCACTCCTGCGCGGTCCCGAGCCCCCACGAGGCGTGCGCCGCCGCCAGCTGCTGAATCATCTCTTCACCCTGCAACAGCAGCGTGCTCAGCTCGACCGGCTCATCCTCGCTCATGCGGCGCAGTCTCGCACACGCGGCAGGGTGCTCAGGCCTTGGCGGCCGCCACCGCGTCCTCAAGCCCGGCCGCGGCGAGGCGGTCGGCGCGCTCGTTCTCGACGTGGCCGGCGTGGCCCTTCACCCAGTGCCACTCGATCGTGTGACGGGTGCAGGCCGCGTCGAGGCGTTGCCACAGGTCGGCGTTCTTGACCGGCTTGCGGTCCTTGGTCAGCCAGCCGTTGCGCTTCCAGCCCTTGATCCAGGTGGTGATGCCGTTCCGGACGTACGTGCTGTCGGTGTGGATGTGGACCACTGACGGGCGGGTGAGCGTCTCCAGTGCGGAGATCGGCGCCATCAGCTCCATCCGGTTGTTGGTGGTCTCGCCGGCCTCGCCGCCGCGCAGTTCGCGCTCGTGCTTGCCGTAGCGCAGCAGCGCGCCCCAGCCGCCGGGCCCGGGATTGCCCCGGCACGCGCCGTCCGTGAAGATCTCCACCTCGGTCATGGCAGCACCTTAGCCGGAGCAGCGACGAGCGAGCGGGCGCCTGTCGGGACCGTTCCAGGGCGGGCGTAGAGGTTGAGGGCGCCGATGGTGTCGTCCGCGACGTGCAGTTGCAGGGAGAGCATGCTGCCGACCCCAAGGTGGGCGGCCCGGCTGCTGAAGTCCGGCCAGCGGCGGTCGATGCGGGTGTCGGTCAGCCACACCACCGCCCGGCTGCTTGTCGCCTCGAGACAGGGGCCCTGGCCGGTGTCGTACTCGGCCCTCGGAGGCTCTTAGATGCCGCTGACCTGGACGACTTTCGCCCGTTCGGCGAGGACCTCAGGTGCTCACGGCAGCGCGGCGACCGGCCGGACCGAGGCGAACTCCCCGCACTCGTAGCGCATGGCGGGCAGCATCATCAGCCACTCGTCCACGCCCTGCCACGGGTAGAGGTCGGCTGCGCCGCCGCGGACCACCCGTTCGCTGTCCTCGCCGGTGCGCGGCCGGGCGTCCGCGGGCGCGTTCTCGTACCCGTCGAGGTAGGTGTCGGCGCACAGGTCGCCGGTCGAGCCCATCGCCGACAGGCCGAAACCGTTCTCCGCCGCGGCCGTCGCGTCCTCGTCGCCGAACGTGTCGAGCACGTCCTCCTCGCCGGGCGGCAGGTTGCCGCGATGCCACAGCGTGGTCGTCCCGGCGCGGGCCGCATATTCCCACTCGGCCTCGCTGGGCAGGCGGAACGGCATCGCGTCGACAAGCTCGGACGGCCACTCCAGCCGGGCCACCCGGTCGTCGTCGCCGTCCGCGTAGTCGTCGGTGTAGTCGGGCAGCCAGTGCCTGACCTGCGCGACGGTCAGCGGGTGACGTGCCATCAGAAACGCGCCGACCCGGACCTCGCGCACCGGCCGCATCTGGGCGAGGTCGTGCGCGGTCGGCGCGTACTCCGCGAACTCGAGGTTGGCAAGCGTCGCCTCCTCCGGCTCGGACATCCCCATCCGGAACGTCCCGGCCGGAATCTCCCGGAACAACACCCCGGAGGGTGTATGACGCCAGGCCGGGCGTCCGGCGGCGCTCGATTTCTCCCACACGCCACCGGATCCTGCCAGATTTTGTCGGACCGGTCCGATACAACTACGGCACTTGTTCGTGAGGAGGTCTGGTGGTGACAAGCGATGGCGTCGCCTATGAGCGGCGCAGCGCAGCACAGGTCGTCGCGCCGGCACGGCCGCGGAAGCTGGCGAAGGTGCCGTTCGTGGAGCTGGCCGAGGGGCGGCTGCAGGGTGTGGTGTCGAGTGGTTCGGACATCGAGCGGGTCTACGTGTCGTCGGTGACGGCGGGGGAGCACGGGTTGAGCTGCAACACCAACAACAACCGGCCGTGCGGTGGGCTCAGTCAGGCCTACGGGCGTGCCTGCAAGCACATCGAGTCGCTGGTCGCGGAGGCCGTGCTGCAGTACGGCACGGACCGGGTGGCCCGCTACCTGAAGGCCGAGGTGCCGGAGGGCGCGAGTGTGATGTCCGCGCTGAAGACGACAGGCGCGGAGAACCGGGCGGCCGAGGTGTTCGCCAGCTTCCTGCGCCACCTGGCCTACCTGGAGCTGCCGGCCAGCACCGACCCGCTGCCCGAGCTGCAGTGGTTCCCGGCGGCCGGGGCGGTGAGCTGATGCTCGACACCGTGCCGGACGGTCTCGGCGACGTGCTCGCGCTCGTCGACGGCCTGGATGACGCGCTCACCCACGGGCTCGCCCGGCTGGACGAAGAGCGCGCCGGCGCGCTCGAGGAGCTCGCGGCCGCGTTCGCCGGCTCGCCGCTGGCCGACAGGGTCACCGACTCCGTCGGAAAGATCATCGCGGGTACGGTGACTGATGAGCACCTGATCGCGCTTGCCGGTGCCCGGGCCGCTCTGCTCGGCGCCGCCCATGACGCGCTTCTCGCCTCGGTGGACACCGCGTTCGGCAGGTCCCGCGCCGCGTGGACTGTCACACCGGCTGTGGCGGACACCGGTCAGCTGCTGGCCGGCAGCCGTTCCTGGCTGCGCGAGCTGGCCATCTCCGGCTGGCGCGGCGTCGACCACGAGCTTGCGGCCGCGGGTGCGCAGTCCGTGCAGGCGTTGCTGGCCGACCCGGCGCAGCGGCGGCTCGCGGTGCTGCTTGACGGGTTCGCAGGTGAGCTGCGGGCGGCCGCGCCGGTCGCCACGCTTGACCGGGTGCCGGTCCGCCGCTGGGCCGACCTGTGGACCCGTGCGCTGCTGCTCTCCCAGGACGGCTTCCCCGGGTACGAGGCGACGCCGGTCACCGGCCGGCTGCTCTACCTGGGCGTGGACCTGCACGAGCACCCGACCGTGTTCCGGGCGCAGGCGCACGCGGTGCTGGAGACCGGCGACGAGGTGCGCGTGGTGCGCACAAGCGTGGCCGCGGCGAAGGTCGACACGATCACCGGGCCGTCAGCCTGGCGGATGCTGTCCGGCTTCCCGTTCTTCCGCGCGATGGTTGCGGAGCACCGCACGGTCGAGGTGGACGGCATGCTGCTCACCCCGGCGGGCGACCTGATCTGGGACGAGGCGCGGGCCACGCCGGGCGAGGCCGCGGACCCGTTCACCACCGCGCGGGTCCGGCTGGCCGGCGCGACGCTGCCCCCGGTGCCGCCGCTGGACCGGCATCCGGCCGCGATCGCCGTACCCGTGCTGCTGGAGGGGGGTCTTGATGTTGCAGTTGATCATGACCGGCTGCCGGCTGCCGGGCCGCTCACCCCGGCGCTTGCCGACGCTGCGTCCGCCTGTCTCGGGCTGCTGCGCTGGGACGGCGGCCGCTGGTCCGTGCAGCCGCTTGCGGTGCAGGCGATCGTGAAGAAGAAGGCGGTGGTCGCGCACGCGGGCGACTGGGCGAACGGCCCGACCGATGCGAAGGCGGCGAAGGCCGAGGCCGTCGCCGGGACCGCTGTCGACGTGCTTCGCGAGCGCGCGGGAAGGTTGCTGCGGAAATGACCGCCTCGGAGGAGAACCGGCGGCAGGTGCTCTACTGGCGGCTGCTGGCCCGGCTGTTCGACCCGGAGGAGCAGCCCACGCTCGAGTCGTCGAGCGTCGCGATCGTCGAGGACCTGGGGCTGCCGTCAATCCTGCTCGACCCGTCCGTCTCGGTGGACAACGTCGTGCAGCGGTTCCCGCAGCTGGAGGCCGAGATCGACGGCCTGATGACCACTGCGGACGACGACCGCTCCGGCGAGGTCCGCCGGGCCGCGCTCGCGTCCAAGCTGTTGCTCAACGTGTTCGCCACCGGCAACGGCGCGGTAAGCGCGGACCAGCTATCCCGCTGGCAGGCCGACGCGGGCTGGTTCGAGCGGGCGCTCGGCTGCGAGCCGGGCGCGCTGCGCAACCGGGCGGCCGCGGCCGGAGCGGGTGGGCCGTCGATGAGGTCCGGCACGCCGACCGGGGAGGGCGGCACCGGCCACGGCTTCGGCGTCGATCTCGGTCCGGCGCTGGCCGCGATCGAGGGCGACCTGGTCAAGCGCATGCGGCTGCGTGAGGTGCTCGCCGATCCACGGCTCGCGGCCAAGCTCACGCCGAGCATGTCGCTGATCGAGCAGTTGCTTCGCGACAAGGACAACCTCGACGGCGTCGCGCTGAAGAACGCCAAACTGCTGATCCGGCGGTACGTCGATGAGGTGGCCGAGGCGCTCAAGACGCAGGTCGCGCAGGCCAGCGCCGGCACTGTCGACAGGTCGATCCCGCCGAAACGGGTGTTCCGCAACCTGGACATCGACCGGACCATCTGGAAGAACCTGCCGAACTGGAACCCGGAGGACGAGCGCCTCTACGTGGACCGGCTGTTCTACAAGCAGACCGCGAAGCGGGTGACGCCGGCGAAGCTGATCGTCGTGGTGGACCAGTCCGGGTCGATGGTCGACTCGATGGTCAACTGCACCATCCTGGCCTCGATCTTCGCCGGGCTGCCCAAGGTCGACGTGCACCTCATCGCGTACGACACGCGTGCGCTGGACCTGACCGCCTGGGTGCACGACCCGTTCGAGGTGCTGCTGCGTACGAATCTGGGCGGCGGCAACAACGGCCCGGTCGCGATGGAGATGGCCCGCCCCAAGATCACCGACCCGCGGAACACCGTGATGGTCTGGATCTCCGACTTCTACGAGTTCGGCGCGTCCGAGCCGCTCTACGCCGGGATCGAGGCCGTCTACCGGTCCGGGGTGAAGTTCATCCCGGTCGGCTCGGTCAACAGCTCCGGCACCGAGAGCGTGGACCCGTGGTTCCGCAAGAAGTTCAAGGACCTGGGCACGCCTGTCATCTCCGGTCACATCCGCAAGCTCGTCACCGAGCTCAAGAACTTCGTCGCCTGACTCTGTACAACTAGGAGAGATTTCCTCATGAGTGACATGCTGCGCGCCCCGGCCGAGGCCAAGTACGCCGACGAGCTGGACTGGCTCGAGTCGGTCGACGACGGGCCGAAGCCGTTCTCCTGGCGGCTCAGCCCCAAGATGGTGCGCCTGTTCATCCTCGGCTCCGAGCGCGCCGACGGCCTCGAGCGCGAAATCCCGCAGAAGTGGTTCGGCGACCGCAGCTTCGTCGAGCGGGCCATCGTCACGCTCGCCTCCGACCGCGGCCTGCTGCTCATCGGCGACCCCGGCACCGGCAAGAGCTGGCTCGCCGAGCTGCTGTCCGCCGCGATCAGCCGCAACTCCACGCTCGTCGTGCAGGGCACCGCGGGCACCACCGAGGACCACATCAAGTACTCGTGGAACGTCTCGATGGTGATCGCCAAGGGCCAGTCCCGTCAGTCGATGATCCCGTCGCCGATCATGACCGCGATGGAGGGCGGCGTCATCGGCCGCTTCGAGGAGCTGACCCGGTCGACGAGCGACGTGCAGGACGCGCTGATCTCGATCCTGTCCGAGAAGTACGTGTCCATCCCGGAGCTGGAGGACGACAACATCGTCTTCGCCAAGCCCGGCTTCTCGATCATCGCCACCGCGAACAGCCGCGACCGGGGCGTCAACGACCTGTCGTCAGCGCTCAAGCGCCGCTTCAACTTCGTCCGCATCCCGGTCGTGACGAACCGCAAGAGCGAGGCGGAGATCGTCCGGTTCCGCACCGAGGAACTGCTACGCCGGCACAACATCGAGCTGGAGGTCCCGCCGACGCTGCTCGACGTGCTGCTGCAGTCGTTCGCCGACCTGCGCGCCGCGTCCGCGTCCGCGACAAGCGACGACGAGCGCCTGGAGTCCGCGCTGTCCACGGCGGAGCAGATCGGTGTGCTCGAGGACGCGATCCTGCACTCCACGTTCTTCGGCGCGGCCGCGCTCAGCTCCCAGACGCTCGCCTCCTCGCTGGTCGGGTCGCTGGCCCGGCGCAGCCCGGAGGACCTGGCGATCCTCAACAAGTACTGGCACGGCGTGATCGAGCCGCGCAGCAAGGACGCGGGCGGCGAGTGGAACGGCTTCCTGGAGGGTGGTCGCCAGGCGATCGCCACCCTGTCGTGAGCGGGCCGTTCGATGCCCTCCGCACGCAACTGCTCGGCGCGGCGGAAGCGCTCACCGGCGGACCGGCCGCGCTTCCGGACATCCTCGCCGGGATCGTCGACGACGTTGATCATGCTCTCCGTGAACCCCTGGAGATCTTCCCGGTCTGCCACCACTCCCCGGCCTCCGCGGTGGCGATGGTGCGCCGGCTCCGGGAAAAACAGCCGAAAGTGATCTACCTGGAGCTGTGCGAGGACCTCGCGCCGCTCCTCACCGAGCTGCGCAACTGCCGGCTGCCGGTCGCGCTGCAGTCGTTCGCATCCGAGCTGGACGGGTTCCCGAAGGAGTCGGCGCCGCTGTCGGTCATCGCGCCGATCACCGAGGCGTCCGCGGAGTACCAGGCGATCTCGTACGCGCTGGAGACGCCGGGGGTGGAGCTGGTCCTTGTCGACAGGTCCACCGACCACGTCTTCCAGTGGCAGCCGGCGCCGTCTTCTTCGGAAGCCGGCGAGGACGTCGAGCCGGAGGACGACCTGCACGGCGACGCGGTCGGCGTGGAGATCGGCGACCTGCGTCCCCGGTTCGCCGAGCTGGAGGAGCACCTGCTCCACCACGGTCGCGTCCGGCACTGGTCGGAGTGGTGGGACCAGTACGTCGAGCAGCCGCTTGCGGGCGCGGACTACGACACGTACCGGCAGGTCATGGTGTTGATCGGCAGTTTGTTCCGGCGGTTGTCGCCGCACGACTCGCGCCGGTTCGCCTCGGACGAGGACCGCGAGCGCTACATGTGGACGCGGATCCGCGAGCACCTGGCCGGCTCCGGCGCGAACCCGGCCGAGTGCCTCTACGTGTGCGGCGCGTTCCACGCGGCCAGCCGGCTGCCGGAGGTCGGGTCCGCGCCCGGCACGCCGGACTTCGCCATCACGCCGCGGACCGGGACGACGTGGCTTTACGGCCTGATCCCCAGCAGCCAGTCCGCGATCGAGGCGCAGTTCGGGCTCGCACCCGGCTCCGTCTCGATCGCGGGCGCCACCTGGCAGAAGTCACTGACCCGGACCGGTCTGAAGCCGTTCCAGCTGGAGGGGCAGAAGGGCGGGAAGACGCGGGCCGTCAAGCCCTTGCCGCCACCGGTTCTCGCCGGCGCTCCGGTCGAGGACCACCTCACCGGCTACCTCTCCGGGCCGCCCGCGCTCGACGGGCTGGACGAGGAGGAACTGCGCGGCTGGTGCGTGGACATCGTCCGGCTCGCCCGCCGCAATGGCTACCTGGCCAGCACCGCGGACGCGATCGCGGTCTTCGAGACGTCGATCCTGCTGGCCGGCATGCGCGGGCGGGCCCGGCCGACGCCCTACGACTTCCAGGACGCGGCAGTCACCTGCATCGAGAAGGACAGCGTGCCCGGCCGCCGCGACGTGCGACGGCTGTGCGAGATCCTGCTCGGCGGGGACCGGGTCGGCCAGGTCGGGTACGCCGCGCTGCCGCCGCTGGCCCGCGACGTCTACGACCGGCTCGCCCCGCTCGGCCTCAACCTTGAGCAGCGCAGCATCCAGCGGGCGCTGCTCGACCTCGCGGCCCACCCGGAGCTGGCCGGCGTCTCCCAGCTGCTCTGGATGCTTCGCTACCTGCTGCCCGACCACGCGGTCCGCCCGATCATGGGCTCCCGCAAGCTGGGCGAGAAGCACATCCAGGAGAGCTGGGACCTCGACATCGGGCGTCACCAGCGCACAATCATCCAGCTCGGGTACGAGGGTGTCACAGTCGAACAGGTGCTGGAGCAGCGCCTGCGCCGGGCCGCCTGGGACCCGAAGGCGACCGCCGCCACCGCGCTCACCGCGGTCGAGGACTCGCTGCTGTTCCTGCACAGCCCCCGGCTGACCGACGAACTCGGCGCGCGGGCGGTGGAACTGCTGGCCGCGGAGCGTACCGTCGACGACGCCCCGGACGTGCTGCGCCGCATCCGGCGGCTGCTCGCGCACTACCGGTCCACCACACCGGTGCTGCCGGCCTGGTGCGAGTCGTTCGTCCGGACCGGTTACGCCCACTACTGCACGCTGCTGCCGTCCGCGTTCGTCGCGGACGACACAGGCGTGCGGCAGGTGGGCGCCATGCTTGGCTTCCTGTTCAGCATGGAGAGCCTGGCGCTGTCGCTCGGCTGCGACCGCGCCCAGCTGGAGATCGCGGTCCGGCAGTCGCACCCGGAGAGCCCCGCGAAGATCGCGCTGCTCTGGGCCGCACTGCACCAGCTCGGCGTCCTGCCCCTCGCCGACCTGCGCTCCCGCGTCGACGAGCTGCTCGGCAACCCGCTGATCGTGCCCGCGTTCCCGCAGTACGTGGTCGGTTTCATCCAGGCGCTGGAGTCGGTGCCACGGCTCGCACCGTTCGTGGTGGAGACGCTGTCCAAGGCGTTCGCCCGCCTGCCCGACCCGGTACTGCTGCCCTGGCTCCCCAGCCTGATCACCACGCTGAAGGACCAGGCCGCGGAGCTGGTGCCGGTGCTGACCCGCGAGGCCGGGCGCACGTTCCCGGGCACGCTTGCCGGCGTGGACTCCTGGGTGGCGCCGTGGAACGCGCCGCCGCGCCAGGCCCGCACCGCGACGCCCGCCGCCGCGGCGAGGCCGGCCGGCACGCTCCTGGCCGCACATCCCGTCACCACGGACGCGGTCGCGGAACTGCTCGGGTGCGCGGGTGAGTGGACGCCGGTGGCGCCAGCCGGTGGCGGCGCGGCGACGGCGCTGCTGGCCGCGCACCCGCAGCCGGCCGAGGCGGTGGCGCACCTGATCGGCGCCTGACCGGCTGACCGCCCACGGCCGCGCCCCGCAGCGGGCCCGGCCGTGGGCAGTCAGCCAAGGACACCGGGTTGCGGGAAGGCGGCGGTCAGCCGGAGATCAGCTTGCGGCGGGGACGGTCAGCCGGAGACCGGGTTGCGGCAGGCGGCGGCGAGGCGGCTGGCTGGGCGGACCTGGCGGCCGAGCCCTTCCAGCAGCGAGTCCTCGACGTGGAAGCCGCGGACCCAGAGGCGGTAGCGGGGGAGTTCGTCTTCGCTGGGACAGAGCACCTGGGCCCGAACCAGGTCGGTGGGGACGTAACGGACGCCGCCGCTCTCCTGGAGGATCACCATGTTGACGTCGTCAACGGTGATGACGTGGCCGAGGATGTCCTCGGTGTCGCGGGGATCGCCGGTCGCGCGGACCGGCAGCTCGGCGCCGTCCGGCCCGGCAGCCGAACCCGCAGACGAACCCGCAGACGAACCCGCAGACGAGTCCCCAGACGAGCCCGGCGCGGCCGGGCCGGCTACGGCCGGTGAAACGGTGCCGCCCGGTGCGGGCGCGGCGGCGTCACCGTCCCCCGATGCAATGCCGCCCGGCTCGGCCCCCGGCGATGATCCACCCGGCTCCGCCGGGCGCGCGCTGCCGCCCAGCCCAGGCGTGGCCGTGCCGGCGGGACCGCCCGGCCCCGGGGTGGCCGTGCCGGTCGGATCGCCCGGCCCCGGCGAGGCCGGATCGGCGGAGGAGGAGCCGTTCGGGCCGGTAAGCGAGACGGTGATGACGGTGAGCGGCAGCACCGGCGTGGTGACAAGCGGGACGGCCGCGCCCGCCACGATGATCAGCGCCACTGCCTGGGCGAGCGGCGTGAGCACGCCCACGAACGTCCGTGGCAGCGGCCCGCGTACCCCGAGCGCCAGCAGTGGCGGCACCGTGAACAGCAGGAACGCCAGCCAGTCGCCCTGCCGGGCCGCGTCGATCACTGTGGAGCCGACAAGCCAGCCGTAGACCAGGAAGCCGGCCGCGACGGCGGAGACGACCTTCCAGCGGTCCTCGGGTGACACGGTCACGATCGACTGGAACGCGGCGACCGCGCATGGCAGCAGCATCGGCAGGTAGAGGATCTGCCAGGTTATCGCGGCCAGCCCGAACGCGGCGACCGCGAACCACAGCGGGGCCGCGCGCAGCCAGCGGGCGAACAGTGCCGGCCGGCCCCGGCCGGGCGTGTACCCGGCGAGCGCGACGCCGCCGATCGCGAGCACGCCGACAAGCGCCGCGGACGTGAACCGCGCGCCGGTGGTGAACAGCGCCGCGATCAGGTTGATCGGATCCACGTTCGACACCAGCAGCAGCGTGGTCTGGAGTTCGCCGCCGGCCTCGACGCCGAGCCGCAGCACCGAGAAGATCGCCGGCACGCCGACGACCACGCTCCAGAACGACTGCCCGGCCTGCGTCCGCTGTTCCACAGACTCCGGCGGCGAGGGCGAAAGCGATGGCGAGGGCGAAAGCGATGGCGAGGGCGAAAGCGATGGCGAGGGCGATGGCGCGGCCGCGGCCTCTGTCGCGGTCGGGTCCGGGGGCGGAGGCGCGGCCGGCGATGTCACTTCGGCGAGACCTTGTCGTCGTGGTCGACGATGTCCGGCACGTTCAGCGGCTCCGGCTGGCTCATCCGGTCCACGTCGGCGAGGTAGAACGGGCCGAGCGTGTTGTTGTAGGCGGTAAGCCACGGGCTCGCGCCGGTGTTGCGCCCCTCGTTGTAGCTCTTCTTCAGGAAGTAGCCGACCAGGTCCCGCAGCGCGGTGTCGGTGATCGGCACGCCGACGCGCAGGCTCTCGTCCGCGCCGAGCGGCAGCTGCACGTAGGCGAGCTGCGTCGGATGCTGGGAGTAGTACCCGGCGAGGATGGTCTTGTCCGTGCTCATCGCGCCGTACTTGCCGGTCAGCAGCCCGTTCACGCAGTCCTGGAGGTCGAGCACGACGGACCGGGTGAAGCCGCGCCGGGTCAGTTCGTCCTCAGTTGTCGAGCTGCCGCTTGTGCACACCTTGACCTTGTTCTGGATGAAGTCGTCCTCGTTGCGAAGCGTGGCTTCGGACGACTTCGGCACCAGGAACGCCTGGCTTGTCACGAAGTACGGCCCGGCCATCCCGATCTGCTTGGCGCGTTCCTCGGTGTAGGAGAGGCTGGCGACCACCATGTCGACGTGCCCGGCGGTGAGGAACCGGATCCGCTCGTCGGTGCGTACCGTGACGAATTCGATGTCGCTCTCGTTTGTGAAGCCGAGCGAGCGGGCCAGGTAGCGGGCAATCTCGACGTCGAAACCGCTGCGGACCCCGTCCTTCGACTCGCCCATCAGCGGCTCGTTGGCGGCCACGCCGATCTTCAGCGTCGGGCGCTGCCAGATGCGTGACTTCCGCAGCAGTTCGTCCACCGAGGGCGGCCCGGCGTCGTCGGGCTGGCAGCCCGCGGCCGTGGCGAGCGCCAGAGTGAGAACGACCGAGCCACAGGTGATCGCACGCCGGAAACGGTTCCTGATCATCCCCATCCTCCCCGCCGAACGGAGGCGTAGTGCGACAGAGTAAACGCGCTACGTGACTATCGGGGTCTCGACACGTGTCAGATTCGCGCCGTGCCCCCCAGCCGGGTGGTGAACGCGGCGCGGATCGGTGCCGCGCCACGGTCGAGGACCGCGAACGTGACCTGATCGAAGCGGCCGGGCATGGCGTCGAGCGCGGTCGCGAATGCCTCCGCGACCGCGGCCGGGTCGTTGCGGAACACGCCACAACCCCAGGCGCCAAGGACCAGACGACGTTCACCGTGGTACGCCGCCACCGCCAGCACCCGCCGGGCGCGTGCGGCGAGCACCGTGTCGATCATGGGTGCGCTCGCCGGCTGGTTGAGCATGATCGCGCCGCGGTTCGGGGCGGCCGCGGTGAGCATCGACACCGCGTGCGGCGCCTCGAGGAACCGTCCCTTGTCGTCCCGGAAGACCGGCACCCGCGGCGAGTAGATGACCCGATCGCTGTAGAGCAGGTCGCCCTGGGCGCGGTGGAACGCGTAGAACTCCGGAACCGCGGTGAGGCACGGGAAGAGCGCGCTCGCCCGGGCCACGCTCTCCTCCTGGGCCTGCGCGCCGGTACGGAAGCCGCCGCCGGGGTTCTTCGCGGACGCGAACACAAGCGCGGCGACCGGCCCGTCCGCCGCGAGCCGGCGCGCGGCGTCGAGGGTGGACTCGCCGGTGACCTCGACCGTCGCGGGAGGACTAACGGCGGCGGGCGGGAGGGGCAGGTCCGCGTCCGGCAGGTGCAGCACGGTTCCGGAGGCGGCCGGCGAGGCCACGGGCACGAGGGCTCCGGACGGCGCGCGGTACTGCCCGGCGTCCAGAACGTCGAGTGTCTCCTTGGCGATGGCCCGCAGTCGTGTGCTCACAACTCAGGATTGTTGATCGGCGGCGCATCCGCTGGCCACCGGTTTAGCCGCCACTCTCGCCATCCCCAGCCGTTGAACAGGGAAAAGTCGGACATATCGGGAGTTGAAGATTATGATCAACCGGATTCTGCGTACCCTCGGCGTCGCTGTTGTCTCTGCGATCGTGGCCACCGCGCTCGCGCCCGCGGCGGCCCACGCCGCGACCTACACGCCCACCGGCCTGTGTGGTGCCGGGTACACGGTCAAGCGCTCCGCGAAGCTTCCCGGCGCCACCGTCTACCACCTCGCGAACGGCTCGTGGCAGTGCGTCGTCACGATCAAGACGGCGAACGTCGGCAAGGCCACCTACGTCGGCGCCGGCGTGCTGCTGCGTGGCGCCACGGGGTGGGCGCTCGACGACGGCACCTACCGCTACTACGCCGGGCCGGTCAAGCAGAAGGGCGCCTGCGGGAGCGTCCGCGGTCTGAGCGGCACCGGCGCCAAGTCCTGGACCTGCTGAGCCTGACCTGGGACCGCGGCCGCCTCGCACGAAACGCGTAGGCGGCCGCATCCGTACCCATGGATTGGATTTTTTATTACGGTGCCTTTACAGATCGGCGTCAGACGATCGAAGATGACGGGCGATTCGTCCTCAACGATGGAGGTCTGATGCGGATTCCGCTCGCCGCCGCACTCTCACTGTCTCTGATCGGAGGCTCGGTGGTGATCAGCGAGCCCGCGTCGGCCGCCCCGGCACCCCGGTTCGCCACCTCCTTCGAGACCGGGGACCCGCCACCGACCTGGGTGGACACCGCGGAGCGGGCGGAGGGTGTGGACGGGCGGCTGCAAGCGGGCATTCCGGGGTCGGTCAACGAGCACGTCGTCGCGGTCACCGCGTCCGGCGAGAACACCGCAGGCGGCGAGGTCGCGGCGAACCTGCGCGACGCGGACCCGGACACGAAATGGCTCGTCTTCACGCCGACCGGGTGGGCGGCCTACCAGCTGGACGCGCCTGTCACAGTGGTCCGCTACGCGCTGACCGCCGGTAATGACGCGCCGGAGCGCGACCCGCGCGACTGGCAGCTGCAGGGCTCGGCGGACGGCAGTAATTGGACCACAGTGGACACGCGCTCGGGGCAGACGCTCGGCGCGCGCGGCGCGACGACAGGCTTCGACGTGGCGACGCCCGGCTCGTACGCGTACTACCGCCTCACCGTGACCGCGACGAACGGCGGCGTCACCCTTGTGCAGCTCGCGGACCTGCAGCTCTCCGACGGGAACGAGACGCCGCCCCCGCCCGCGCCGGTGCGGAGCAGGATCGGTGCGGGGCCGTCGAACACGCCGGCCGCGAAGGCCCGGGTCGGCTTCTCCGGGCTGGCCGCGCTCGAGTTCGCCGGGCGGCACGCCACGGACGGGCGCGGCTACACCTACAACAAGATCTACGACGTGAACGTGAAGGTCAACCGGGACACGGAGCTGTCCTACCTGGTCTTCCCGGAGTTCAGCCGCGGTGACCTGAGCTACCCGGCCACGTACACCTCGGTCGATCTGGCGTTCACCGACGGCACGTTCCTGAGCGGGCTCAAGGCCAAGGACCAGCACGGGACGGTGGTCAGCCCGCAGGCGCAGGGCGCGTCGAAGATGCTGTCCGCCAACCAGTGGAACAAGATCGTCAGCCGGATCGGCGACGTGGCCCGCGGCAAGACCATCGACCGGATCCTGGTCGCCTACGACAAGCCGGCGGGGCCGCAGAGCGCCTGGCGGGCCTGGTTCGACGACATCAGCCTGATCGACAGGCCGGCCGCCCAGGCGGAGAAGAGCCTCGCGGGGTATGTCGAGACGCGTCGCGGCACCCAGTCGAGCAGCAGCTTCTCCCGCGGTAACAACATCCCCGCGGCCGCGGTGCCGCACGGCTTCAACTTCTGGACGCCCGTTACCGACGCCGGCACGCTGAACTGGCTCTACGAGTACCACAAGGCCAACAACGCGCAGAACCTCCCGGCGTTGCAGGCCCTGTCGGTGAGCCACGAGCCGAGCCCGTGGATGGCGGACCGGCAGACGTTCCAGTTCATGCCGCAGGACGGCACGGGGGTGCCGAACGTGGACCGGGCGGCCCGTGCGCTGCCGTTCCACCACGAGAACGAGATCGCGAAGCCGCACTACTACGGCGTCACCACGGACAGCGGCCTGAAGGCGGAGATCGCGCCGACGGACCACGCGGCGCTGATGCGGTACACGTTCACCGGCACCGGTGGCACAGTCATCTTCGACAACGTGGACGGCAACGCGGACCTGACCATCGACGCGGCGACCGGCGCGATCACCGGCTGGACCGACGTGCGCGGCGGCCTCGCCAACGGCGCCACCCGCATGTTCATGTACGCCACGCTTGACAGCCCGATCGTGGCGTCCGGCAAGCTGCCGCAGGGCAACCGGCCCGCCACCGGGTACGTCACCGTCGCCAGCAAGACCGTCAACCTGCGCGTCGCCACCTCGCTGATCAGCGTGGCCCAGGCCAGGCACAACCTGGACCTGGAGATCGCCGCAGCGGACACCGTCGAGTCGGTCCGCGCCCGTGCCGAGACCGCGTGGAACGCGAAGCTGCGCACGGTCGAGGTCGAGGGCGCCAGCCGCGACCAGCTGGTCACGCTCTACTCGAGCCTGTACCGGCTGTTCCTCTACCCGAACTCCGCGCACGAGAACACCGGCACGAACGCGGCACCGGTCTGGCAGCACACGGTGCAGTCGTCGACGAGCACGCCGCCGAGCACACCCACCGAGACCGGGGCGCAGATCAAGCCCGGCAAGGTGTACGTCAACAACGGCTTCTGGGACACCTACCGCACCACCTGGCCGGCGTACTCGCTTCTCACGCCGTCGATGGCGGGCGAGATGGCCGACGGTTTCGTGCAGCAGTACCGGGACGGCGGCTGGATCTCCCGCTGGTCCGCGCCCGGCTACGCGAACCTGATGGTCGGCACCAGCTCGGACGTGGCGTTCGCGGACGCGTACCTGAAGGGGATCAAGGGTTTCGATCCTGAGGTCGCCTACCAGGCGGCGATCAAGAACGCGTCCGTCGCGCCGCCGAACGACAACGTCGGCCGCAAGGGCCTGACCAGGTCGATCTTCAAGGGTTACACGCCGCTCGACGTGACAGGTGAGGCGATGTCCTGGGCGATGGACGGCTACATCAACGACTTCGGCATCGCGAACATGGCTCTTGAGCTGTCCAAGGCCGGCGGCCCGAACGCCGTACGTTACGCGGAGGAGGCGGAGTACTACCGCCAGCGGGCGCTGAACTACGTCAACCACTTCGACCCGTCCGTCGACTTCTTCCAGGGCAGGAACACGGCCGGTCAGTGGCGGTGGACGCCGGAGCAGTACGACCCGGAGGTCTGGGGCTACGACTACACCGAGACCAACGGCTGGAACATGGCGTTCCACGCGCCGCAGGACGGCCAGGGACTGGCCAACCTCTACGGCGGCCGGTCCGAGCTGGCGGAGAAGCTCGACTCGTTCTTCGCGGACCCGGAGGAGGCGCTCAAGCCCGGCTCCTACGGCGGCGTCATCCACGAGATGGTCGAGGCGCGGGACGTGCGGATGGGCCAGTACGGGCACAGCAACCAGCCGTCGCACCACATCCCGTGGATGTACACCTACGCCGGGCAGCCGTACAAGACGCAGGCGCTGACCCGCGAGGTGCTGTCCCGGCTCTACCTGGGCAGCGAGATCGGCCAGGGCTACCCGGGCGACGAGGACAACGGCGAGATGTCGGCCTGGTACGTCTTCGCCGCGCTCGGCATCTACCCGCTCCAGATGGGCAGCGCGAACTACGTGATCGGCTCGCCGCTGTTCACCAAGGCCACGATCAACCTGGAGAACGGGAAGAAGGTAGTCGTCAAGGCCCCGGGCAACTCCGCGACGAACGTCTACGTGCAGTCGCTGAAGGTGAACGGCAAGGCGTGGAACTCCTCGTCGCTTCCGCACTCCGCGCTCGCCAACGGCGGCACGCTCGACTTCACAATGGGTTCGGCGCCGTCGGCCTGGGCGACAGGCGTGGACGCGGTCCCGCCGTCGCTTACCAAGGGCACCGGACCGGCCACGCCGCAGCACGACGTGTCCGGCACGGTGACGACGGCGGCGCTTGCCGACGACTCGTCCGCCACGTCCGCCTCGGTGAGCGCCCCGCAGTGGACGCTCACCGGCCCGGCCACTGTGAAGCAGTACACGATCACGTCCGCGGCCGCGTCCGGCGCCGACCCGGCCGGGTGGAAGCTGCTCGGCTCGGCCGACGGCACCACCTGGACCGAGCTGGACGCCCGGTCCGGCGAGGCGTTCAGCTGGCGGCAGCAGACGCGGCCGTTCACTGTGAAGACGCCAGGCGCCTACACGCAGTACCGCCTTGAGTTCACGTCACCGGCGACGGTGGCGGAGCTGGAGTTGCTGGCCTCCTAGAACACCGTCGCGCTGCGGGTCTCTAATAGTCGGAGATCCGCAGCGCGGTCGCGTTCCGCTCGATCCGGGAGAGCAGCGGTGCCATCCGGAAGCTCTGATTGCGCAGCCACACGCCGGGCCGGGTGCGCGGTCCGCGGTCTCCAGCAGTCCCGGGATCGGGCTGTCGAACCCGGCGAACCGCTCCGCCACCTGTGCGCGCAGGTCATCGGCTGTCCAGCCGCGGGCCGGCTGTGGGGTCGCGAAGAACACCATCGCCTGCACCCACGGCTGGTCCCGCACCGCGTAGAGCGCCGCGCCGAACCCGGGTCCGTTCTGGATCACGATCTCGTGCGACAGCCCGTCCGTGTTCGGCACCGTGAAACCGGCGAAGCACAGGCCGAGATAGTGGTGGTAGTCCCGCTCCGGGCCGAACGCCAGCCGCCGTGTCACCGAGTGCAGGCCGTCAGCGCCCACCACCACGTCGACGGTACGGGGTGCGCCGTGCGTGAACGTCACGTCGACGCCGCCTGCGGTCTGCTCCAGCGCGCTGATCGAGTCGTCGAACACGTACTCCACCCGGTCCTTGGTGAGCGCGTAGAGGATGTCGCTGAGCTCGCCGCGCGGCAGCTCCACATCCCGGTCCGCGGCGGCGCCGAGCAGCGCGGCCATGTCGACGCGGGCGGCGACCCGGCCGCCCTCGGTCAGTGCGGTCATCCGCCGGGTGCCGATGTGTGCCTCCCGTAACGCGGGGAGGAGGCCCATCCGCTCGCAGACCTCCATCGCCGACCCGCGGATGTCGATCGGATAGCCGCCCTGCCGCACGGTCGGCGCCTTCTCCACGACTGTGACCTCGAACCCGTACCGGTCCAGCCAGTACGCCAGCGTGGGGCCCGCGATGCTGGCCCCGGAAATCAGCACTCGTCTCATGGCTTTCGATAGTTACTTACCGGCCGGCAAGTAGTCAAGTGGGGGTCTATGATCGTCCGCATGCCCCGCCTGACCACCGACACCCGCGCGCAGGCCCAGCGGGTCGCGGCGGAGCTGTTCGCCACCCGCGGGTACGAGCAGACCAGCCTGTCCGAGATCGCCGGCCGGCTCGGGATCAGCAAGGCCGCGCTCTACTACCACTTCCGGTCCAAGGGTGACCTGCTCAGGAGCCTGGTCGAGCCGTTCGTCACCGACATCGAGGCGCTCTCCGCAGACCTCCCCGCGGAGCCGCGCGCCACCCTGGAGGCCTTCTTCGACCTCTGCTACCGCCACCGCGCGATCCTGCTCGGCATCGTGCGGGACGTCGCGGTCCTCAACGAGCTCAAGATCGTCGACTGGATCATCGCCTGGCGCACCCGGATCGACGTCGCGCTCGCCGGGCCCACCACCGCCGACCGGGTGCGCGCGGTGGTCGCGCTCGGTGGACTGCAGGACACGCTCATCCTGTTCGCCGACGATCCGGAGCTGGCGACCACCATCCGTGCCGAGGCGGTCGACGCGGCGTTGCGCGCGCTCGGCGTACCCCCGGCGTAAGGCTCATGTGATCTAGATTTCGCTTTTCGGGGTTGAATTCGGCAACCTTCGCGGGCGCTCCGGGGTCTCCCTGATGGGGCACTGGCAGAGGCCCGCCGGACGGTGAACCCCGTTCCGCATCAATGAACGCGATCATGTTCTGCTGAGCGCCGCACGACTTCCGGCGCCATAGACCACGAGGGGTCCTTCCCGCAATGCAGGTTTCGTCATCACCACCCGGCCCGGAGACAGCGACCGCTCCCGGCCGGCAGGTCACGTCCAAGGCTCGCAAGGTCCTCACGCTGGTGTTACTCGGCGTCCTGGGCGGTGCGGTGGTGGCGGGCGCGGGCCTTCCGGTGAGCGCCACGGCCGGCGTCGCGGCGAAACTCGCAAGCGACTCGTTCGACGACCTGCCGGAGGATCTGAAGACGCCGCCGACCGCGCAGACGTCCTACCTCTACGCCAGCGACGGCAAGACCGTGATCACCTCGTTCCTTGACGAGAACCGCACCGACGTCTCCGGTGACGAGATCGCGAAGGTGATGAAGGACGCGATCGTCGCCGCCGAGGACACCCGCTTCTACGAGCACGGCGGCGTGGACATCAAGGGCCTGGTCCGCGCGTTCGTCTCCAACTCGCAGGGCGGTGAGGTCTCCGGCGCGTCCACGCTCACCATGCAGTACGTGCGAAACGTGCTGAAGAACGACTCCACAATGAGCGAGGAGGAGCGTCAGGCCGCGACCGAGCTGAGCACCACCCGCAAGCTCCAGGAGATCAAGTTCGCGATCACGCTCGAGGACTCGCTCGACAAGCCGGAGATCCTCCGCCGCTATCTCAACATCGCGTACTTCGGCAACCAGGCCTACGGCGTCTCCGCGGCCGCGAACGCGTACTTCTCCACCACGCCGGACAAGCTCACGCTGGCCCAGGCCGCGATGATCGCCGGGCTGGTCAAGTCGCCGGACCTCTACGACCCGGTGAACAACGAGGAGGACGAGGCGCTCGGCCGGCGCAACTACGTGCTGAACGGGATGGTCGGCACCGGCGCGATCACCCAGGCCGAGGCGGACGCCGCGATCGCCGAGCCGCTCGGCCTCAAGCCCACCAAGTCCACGAGCAACTGCGCCGGCTCCTCGCACGCGGACGCCGGCTGGGGCTTCTACTGCGACTACTTCGTCTCCTGGTGGAAGCAGCAGGAGGAGTTCGGCCCGGACGCCAACGCCCGGTACGACGCGCTGAAGAAGGGCGGCTTCCGGATCGTCACCGCGCTCGACGCGACGCTGCAGAGCGCGGCGAGCAAGGAGGCGCTGAAGATCTACGGCTTCAACGACCCGAAGGCCGCGCCGTTCGCCGCGGTCGAGCCGAACACCGGCAAGGTCAAGGCGCTGGCGATCAACAGGCACTACAGCAACGAGAAGAACCCGACAAGCGGCAATTACCCGAACACGATGAACCAGTTCATCGCGGGCAGCGACGACTCGGCCGGCTACCAGTTCGGCTCCACGTTCAAGATCTTCGTGCTGCTTGCCGCGCTTGAGAAGGGCTACGCGCTCGACAAGGGCTTCACCACGAAGAGCAAGGACAAGACCACGTTCTCCGACGGCAGCTCGGACGGCTGCGGCGGCTTCTGGTGCCCGAAGAACGCGAGCGCGTCCTACCAGGACGGCTACCAGAACATGTGGACCGCGTTCGGCAAGTCCTCCAACACGTACTTCGTGAAGCTTGAGGAGCAGGTCGGGGTGAAGGCCGCGGTCGACGTGGCGAAGCGGCTCGGCATCCAGTTCCGCACCAAGAACGACGCGAACCTGGCCGCGAACCCGGACGACTGGGGCTCGTTCACGCTCGGCGTCTCGTCCACCACGCCGCTCGACATGGCGAACGCGTACGCCACGCTCGCCGCGGACGGCAACTACTGCAAGCCGACGCCCGTCGTCTCGATCACCGACACCACAGGCTCGTCGAGCGAGGCCGCCGCCAAGGCCGCCCAGCCGGACTGCAAGCAGGTCCTCGACAAGGACGTGGCCCGCGGCGGCATCGACGCGGCCCGCTGCCCGATCGGCCAGAGCCCCGCACACGGCGCGTGCAACAACGGCACGTCCACCGAGGTCAGCGGCGTCGTCGGCCGCCCGGTCGCGGGCAAGACCGGCTCGTCCTCGGACAACGCCACCGAGTCGTTCATCGCCACCACGCCGCAGCTGGCCATCGCCGGCATCGCGGTCAACCCGGACAACCCGAACGACATCGTCGGCGCGCCGGTCCAGGACGAGGTCATCGCCGCGGTCGCCCGGCTGATGCGGGACGCGCTCAAGGGCCAGCCGGTGAAGAACTTCAACGCACCAAGCGTGAAGATCTCCTTCAAGTCCGGCTCCGCCGGCAGCCCCGAGCGCGCACCGGCCTCACCGAAGTCCTCCTCACCAACACAGAACGACTGATCAACACCGAGGGGGTACGTCACGGCGCGTGACGTACCCCCGTTTCTGTGTCTGGGGGTGGACCGTGGGGCCGCGCTTCACCAGCCTGCTGCGCCACGTCGCAGCGCGCCGCGGTCAACTGGAGACGGCGCCCGCTTCGCCCTGAGGCCGTCCGCCGCCGCGGAGGAGGGTGGGCGCCTCAGGCCGCCAGAGTCTTGATGATCTTCTGGACCGCGTCGCGTCCGGCCCGGTTCGCGCCGACCGTCGACTGCGACGGGCCGAAACCGATCAGGTGTAGACGTGGCTCACCGGCCACCTGCGTGCCTGTCATCCGGATGCCGCCCGCCGCGTTGCGCAGGCCCAGCGGCCCGAGGTGGGCGAGTGCGGCCTTGAACCCGGTCGCCCACAGGATCGCGTCCACAGCGGTCACCTCGCCGCTCGCCTCGACCACTCCCTCCGGCACGAGCGCGGTGAACATCGGCCGCCGCTCCAGCGCGCCGCGCTCCTTGGCCGCCAGCGCGTAGGGCGTCCAGATCAGGCCGGTGTACGACACGACGCTTCCGGTCGGACGCCCGGCCTCCACGTCCGCGACCACCTTCGCGATCGTCTCCCGCCCGGCGCCTTCCGGCGTGAAGTCGGTGCGGAAGACCGGCTCGCGGCGCGTGTACCAGAACGTGGTCGCCACCCGCGAGATCTCCTCGAGCTGCTGCACCGCCGAGATCCCGCCCCCGACCACCGCGACCCGGAGCCCGGCCAGCTTCTCCGCCGCCACGTAGGCGTGGGTGTGCAGCTGCAGCCCCCGGAACGTCTCCTGGCCGGGGTAGTGGGGGAGGACCGGATTCGTCCAGGTGCCGGTGGCGTTGATGATCGCCTGCGCCCGCCACGGCCCGTGGTCGGTGTCGAGGTGGAACGCGTCCGGCCCCTCGTGGCGCACCGAGGTCACCGTGACCGGGCGCAGGATCGGCAGCCCGGCGTGCCGCTCGAAGTCCGCGAAGTACCGCGGCACCGCCGTCCGGCTCGGCTCGTCCGCATCGATCGGCGGCTTCGGGAAGCCGGGCAGATCGAAGATCCCGTTGACCGTCGCCATCCGCAGCGACTCCCACCGGTGCTGCCACGCGCCACCGGCCGCGTCCTCGGCGTCCAGGACCGCGAACGTGCGCCCGCCGCCGGTCAGCGCGCTGACGAACCCTCGCCGCTGCAGGTGATAGCCAGCGGACAAGCCCGCCTGCCCACCCCCGATGACCACGACCGTCGCCTCACGAGGATTACCGCTGCGACGCACTGCACCATGCTATGCGCCGGCTCCGGCGTTCCCTCCCGGATGCATGCCGGATCACAGCCGGGACACAGCGGGCTAGAGTCGCCAGGTGATCAACTGTGGGACGCGGGTGTACGCGAGGAACGCGGCGGCGATGTTCCGGGCGCTGGATCCGGGCGCGCTCGTGGAGAACGGGTGCCTGCGGGTGGACCTGCCGACAGTGACCCGGTTCCTTGTCACCCGCCCGATCTCGCTTGACGCGGTCGCGGGCCTCGCCCGGGAGGCGCCGCCCGGCAAGGCGCTCGTGGTCGAGGATCTGATGCACGCGGAGGCCGCGCCGGTCGAGGGCGTGCGGACGTTCCGGATCCCGGTCATGGTCCGGGGCGCCGGGCCGGTGGACGCACCCCGTGCCCCGGTCGTCGAGGTCACCGAGCCGGGTGAGCTGGCCGAGACCGAGCGCCTGATAATCGGCGCGTTCCCGCTGGCCAACTACCAGCCGCCGGTGACCGGGAACGCGCTTCCGGCGCGGGTGTTGGACATCCCGGGCTGGCGGGTGTGGCTGGCGCGGGCCGCGGACGGCACTCCGGCGGCGGGCTGCTTCACCTACGACGACGGCGCGTCGGTCGGCTTCTACTGGGTCGCCACCCACCCGGAGCACCGCGGCCGCGGGCTCGGGCGCGCGGTGATGGAGGCCGCGCTCGCGGCGCATCCGGAGCGGGAGGCCACGCTTGTCGCGACGGACGCGGGGCTGCCGCTCTACGAGAAGCTCGGGTTCCGGCCGGTGTCCACGATGACCTGGTACACGCGTCAGTCCGTGATCGACGCGCGGAACGTGTAGCGGTCGCCCCGGTACGCCTGGATTGTCAGCTCGATCGGCACGGCTTCCTGGTTGAACGTCAGCTGGGTGGCGGCAAGGATCGGTACCGCGCCGGTGATGTCCAGGTGGCCGCGTTCGGCGTCGGTGGCGATGCGCGCCTCGACCGAGTAGTCCGCGTAGTGCGGCTGCTGGGTCGGTGAGGTTTCCCGCAGCACGTCGTAGAGCGACCTGGCGGTGAAGTCGGTGTCCGCCATCGCGGGCGCGACCGACAGCGGCAGCCGGTTGTGTTCGAGCGCGATGACCAGGTCGTTGAGGTAGCGCAGGCGGCGCATCTCGAACAGGTCCGCGCCGGCGACCGTGTGCAGCAGCTCCGCCTCGCGGACCGTGGCCGGGCGTACGCCTGAGGAGAGCACCCGGCTGCGCATGGACAGGCCGCGCTGCTGGGCCAGGTCGGTGAAGCCCATGACGCGGCCCGCGGTGCCGGCGCCGCGCGGTTTCGGGGCGGCGGCCACTGCCCAGCCGCGCGCGGGCAGCGAGACCAGCATGCCGCGGTCACGCAGCTCACCGAGGGCGGCGCGGATGGTGACCCGGGACGCCTCGTACCGCTCGGCGAGCTGGCGCTCGGAGGGGAGCCGGGCGCCGTCCGCGCCGTTGGACTCGCGCAGATCCCCCTCGATGCGGTCGGCCAGGCGCAGGTAGAGCGGCGACGCCTCCGGGTCGATCAGGGGATTACGCATGACCGCCACCGTACCAGCTGCGCACCGGTTGAAGCCGTTGACAGACCAGTTGCATACCAGTAGCTTTCCGGAACCAGACCACTTCAGTTGTCGCGGGAAGGGACCGGATGTTCACCAGGGCGGAGATCGACCAACAGCCGACCATGTGGCGGGCCACCCGGCAGGTGGTGACGGCGCTCCGCGACCGGACCGACCGGCTGCTCGGCACGGCGCTGCGCGACCCGCGCACCCGCATCGTGCTGACCGGTGCCGGCACGTCCGCCTACGTCGGCGAGCTGCTCGCACCGGAGCTGACCAGGCTGCTCAAACGCCCGGTCGACGCGATCGCCACCACCGACCTGGTCGCGGACCCGCTCGCGGTCACCGTCGACGACCGGCCGGTGCTGCTGGTCTCCTTCGCCCGCAGCGGCAACAGCCCGGAGTCGGTCGCGGCCGGACGGCTGATCGACCAGGTCGCGGCCGAGTCGTACCACCTGGTCATCACGTGCAACGCGGACGGCGACCTGGCCGGCGCCTACCGGGACGCGGACAACGCGGTAGTCGTCGCGCTGCCGCCGGAGACGAACGACCGCAGCTTCGCCATGACGTCCTCGTTCACGAGCATGGTGCTCGCGGCCTGGCTGGTGCTCGCCGGTGACACCGACGTCGACGCGCTCGCCGAGGCGGGCGAGGGCGCGCTGCGCCAGACGGCGGCGATCGAGGAGACGGTCCGCGCGCTCGACCCGGACCGCATCGTCTACCTCGGATCGGGCGGGCTGAAGGGCCTGGCGCACGAGGGCGCGCTCAAGTGCCTGGAACTCACCGCGGGCGAGGTGTTCGCGCTCGGTGAGTCGTCGCTCGGCTTCCGGCACGGGCCGAAGGCGGCGCTCACCGCCCGTACCCTCGCGATCGTCTTTGTCTCTGGAGATCCCTATCGGCGCGCCTACGACCTGGACATCGCGCGCGAGCTGGCCGGCACGCTCGGCTCCGAGCGGGTCATCATGATCAGCGACGAGGGGTACGGCGTCGACGCCGGGCACTGGACTGTCGCGCGCACGCCCGGCACGCCCGACGCGCTCTGGGGGATCGCCGCGATCGTGCCCGCGCAGCTTGTCGCGCTGACCTGCTCGCTCGCCGGCGGGCACACGCCTGACAACCCGTTCCCCGGCGGCGAGGTCAACCGGGTCGTGCAGGGCGTGGTCATCCACCCGTTCACCGAGGGGCGGTCCTGACATGTACCTCGGGGTGGACGGCGGCGGCAGCAAGACCGCGTACTGCCTGATCGACGCGGACGGCGCGGTGGTCGCGGAGGCGCGGACCGCGAGCATCTACTACCTGATGAGTGACATCGGGATCGTCGCGCCGCTGCTCGCCGAGGGCATCGGCCAGGTGTGCGCGGCGGCCGGCATCACGCCCGCGGACATCACCCACTCGTTCTTCGGCATACCCTGTTACGGCGAGGTCAGCGCGGACGTTCCGACGCTCGACGCGCTTCCCGCGGAGATCCTCGGCACCGGCCGGTACGCGTGCGGCAACGACATGATCTGCGGCTGGGCCGGCTCGCTCGGCGGCCGCGACGGCATCAACGTGGTGGCCGGCACCGGCTCCATCGCCTACGGCGAGCACGGCGACCGCCGCGCCCGGGTCGGCGGCTGGGGCGAACTCTACGGCGACGAAGGCTCCGGCTACTGGACCGCGATCCGCGGACTCCAGGCGTTCAGCCGGATGAGCGACGGCCGGCAGCCCGCGGGCCCGCTGGCCGAGGTGCTGCGCCGCACGCTCGGGCTGGCCGACGACCTCGACGCGGTCGACATCGTGCTCAACCGCTGGCAGGGCGACCGGGCCACGATCGCGGCGCTCAGCACCGCGGTCAGCGAGGCGGCGTCGGCCGGCGATCAGGCCTGCGAGGCGATCCTCCGTGACGGTGGGCGGGAGCTGGCCGCGCTCGTCGACGCCACCGCGGCCGCGATCGGCGGGGACGGGCTGCCGGTCTCCTACTCCGGTGGCATGTTCACCTCGCCGCTGCTGCTCGCGGCGTTCCGGGACGCGCTCGGCGACCGCTACGACCTGCGCGCGCCGCTACTCCCACCGGACCGGGGCGCGGCCGTCTACGCGGCCCGGCTCGCGGGCCACCGCATTCCACTCTGAGAAAGGACACCGCCATGCGCCGTACCGGATGGATACCCTACGCCGGCCTGCTGGTCCTCTTCTGGGGCGTGTGGGGCGCCTTCTCCAGCCTCCCGACAAGCGAATACGGCTATCCCGACGGGATGGTCTACATCATCTGGTCGATCACGATGATCATCCCGGCCGTGGCGGCGCTGCGCGGCAACACGTTCGACAGGCGCCCGGTGGCCGCGTTCTACGGCCTTATCGTCGGACTCACAGGTGCCGGCGGCCAGCTGCTGCTCTTCAAGGCGCTCACCATGGGCCCGGCCTACATCATCTTCCCGATCATCGCGCTCTCCCCGGCGATCACTGTGGTCATGGCGCTGGTCGTGCTCCGCGAACGCCTCACCCGCCTCGCGCTCATCGGCGTCGTGCTGGCGCTTGTCGCGATCGTGCTCTTCTCCGTGTCGCCCGGCGAGTTCGCCACCGGGCCGTACCTGCTGCTCGCCGTGCTGATCTGCATCGCCTGGGGCGTGCAGGCCTACTACATGCGCAAGGCCGCGACCGCGGGCGTCAACGACGCCACCACGTTCAGCTGGATGACGATCAGCGGCCTGGTCCTCATCCCGGTCGCGATCCTGATGACCGGCGGAGTCCCGCTCGACTTCCCCTGGCAGGCGCCCACCCTCGCCGCCGTCACCCAGCTGCTCAACGCGGTCGGCGCCCTCTTCCTGGTGATGGCGATGAGCCGCGGCAAGGCGTCAGTGGTCGCACCCGTCACCAACGCGCTCGCACCGGTCCTCACCATCGCGCTGTCGCTCGCGATCTACCAGACCGTCCCGTCCGTCTTCCAGACCGCGGGAATCGTGCTCGCACTGGCCGGCTCCACGCTCATGGTCTACACGACCGAGAAGAACGCGGAGCTGACCCCCGCATGACCCGTGTTCTCACCGTCACGCTCAACCCGGCGCTTGACCTCACCTATGACGTACCGGCGCTGCTTGTCGGCCGCAGCGTCCGGGTCGCCGCCGTGCGCTCCCGGGCCGGCGGCAAGGGCGTCAACGTCGCGAGCGTGGTGCGGGCCCTCGGCGGCGAGGCCGTGGTGGTCGCGCCGGGCGCGCTCACCACACCGGACCCGTTCCGGGACGGCCTCGACCGGCTCGGCCTGCCCTACCGGCTGGTGCCCGCGTTCGAGAGCGTGCGGCAGACCGTGGCGGTGGTCGGCGCGGACGGCGCGACCACGATCCTCCTGGAACCAGGAAGATCAGCCGTCGAGGGTACGCCGGAGGCGCTCGAGGCAGCGGTCGCCGACGAGCTGACCAGGGCGGACGTGCTGGTCGTCTCCGGAAGCCTGCCGCCCGGACTGCCGCACGACCTTCCGGCGCGCCTGGCGCGGCTCGCGGACGTGCCAGCGATCATCGACGTCTCCGGGGCCGCGCTGCGTGCCGCGACCGGGGCGGGCGCGGTCCTCACCCCCAACGCGGACGAGCTGGCCGAACTGGTCGGCAGCCGCCCGGAGACGATAGGCGAGGTCGCCGCGCACGGGCGCCGCCTGATCGAGGCCGGGGCCGCGGCCGTCGTGGTGACGCTCGGGGAGAAGGGCGCGGTCGCGATCACGCCGTCCGGCGCCTGGCTGGCTCACACGGCACGCGTCGTCGACGGCAACCCGACCGGCGCCGGCGACGCCGCGGCCGCCGCGCTGGCGATCCACCTGGCCGACAAGATCGACTGGCCCGCCGCCCTCGCCGACGCCGTGGCCACCTCCGCCGCCTGCGTGCTCAAACCAGTCGCCGGCGAGATCGACCTGCAAGCCCGCGCCCGCTGGCGCGACACCATCACCGTGGAGGAACTGACGTGAGCACAATTCGCGAGCTGCGCGGCACCGGCCGCGGCATCGGCGCGTTCAACGCGATCACGCTTGAGCACGCCGAGGCGATCGTCGCCGGCGCCGAGGACGCCGGCCTACCGGTCATCCTCCAGATCTCGCAGAACGCGGTGAAGTACCACGGCTCGCTGGCCCCGTTCGCCGCCGCCTGCCAGGCCCTCGCCGCACAGGCCACAGTGCCGGTCACCGTCCACCTCGACCACGCCGAGGACGAGGCGCTGATCGACGAGGCGCTCACCCTCGGCATACGCTCGGTCATGTTCGACGCGGCCACGCTGCCCTACGACGAGAACGTCGCCCGCACCCGCGCCGTCGTCGAACGCTGCCACGCCGCCGGTGCCTGGGTCGAGGCCGAGCTTGGCGCGATCGGCGGCAAGGACGGCGCCCACGCGCCGGGCGTCCGCACCGACCCGGCCGAGGCCGCCGCGTTCGTGGCCGCCACCGGCGTGGACGCGCTCGCCGTCGCGGTCGGCTCCTCACACGCCATGAACAGCCGCGACGCGGTCCTCGACGACGACCTGATCGCGCGCCTCTTCGACGCCGTACCCGTGCCGCTTGTGTTGCACGGCTCCTCCGGCGTCCCCGACGAGGGCCTGCGGCGAGCGGTCGCGCACGGCATCATCAAGGTCAACGTGGGTACGCTTCTCAACCGCGTGCTCACCGGCGCGGTCCGCGAGGTCCTGGCCGCCCGCGCCGACCTCACCGACCCGCGCAAATACCTCGCCCCCGGCCGGGACGCGATCCGCGCTTCCGTGACGCACACCCTCAGGCTTTTGGGCGAGGCTGCATAGTGGAGCAATGCCCCGAGGCTTGACCTACCCGGACGCCGTCACGATCCTCGGCGGCTCCGGCCCGCTCGTCACCATCGCGGACACCGTGCTCGGCGGCGCACTCAGCCTCGCCACGGCCGGCGGCAGCGAGGCAGCCCTCGGCTTCTTCGACGCGAAGAACGAGGTCATCCGCCTCGGCCATCTGGTCTCGTCCACGATCTCCGAGACGCTGCGCGGCCTCAGCCGCTACGACCGCAGCCAGCGCCTCCAGGCCGCCCACAGCGTCCTGGTCGTCGCGGCGTGCTTCAGTGCCCTCGACGACTGCCTCACCTCGGCGGGTCTCGGCGACGCCGGCCTCACCCGCGATGACCAGATCACGCTCGCGCTGCGCACCCCCGCGGGCGGCGGCTGGCTGCCCCGCCTGCTGGCCGGCGAGATCCCGTCACCCGGCGCGGACCGCAGCCACGACCTGTTGCTCCGCGACCTCGAGGCGTGGTGCGCCGACCTCCTCCCGCGCCTGACCGCACACCTCGAGGGCCTCGCGATCTGGGACGCCGCCGACGACCGCGCCCGCCGCACGCTCGCGCGGCTGCTCAAGGACCAACTACCCACCCAGACCATCCGGGGGTACGAGGAGAGCCTGCGCCGCCTGGCCGCCGACGTACCCGAGGTCGACCTCTGGCTGCGCGGCCTCGAATCCCGGCACACCGCCCGCGGCCTGGAGTCCCTGGAAACGGCGCTGCTGCGGGCCACCTCGCACCGGGACCCGCGGCGGCAGCGCAAGCAGCTCGCCACCGCGTACCGTGCCGATCTGGCTCGTCCGATCTTCGGCGGCGACGCCGGCGACCTGATCCTGCCCGCGCTCGGCGCCGCCTACATCGACCCACGCTTCCGGGTCCGAGCTGCCGGTCCCGGCGCGCGACCCGCGGACGAGACCTGGTGGGAGGGCCGATCGCGTGCGGACCTGGACGCCTTCCTGGCCACCTATCTGACCAGCCCGCAGGCCGCCGACGCGCCACTGCTGCTGCTCGGCCAGCCGGGCGCGGGGAAATCGTCCCTCACCCGCGTGCTCGCGGCCCGTCTTCCCGCCGCGGACTTCCTTGTCGTCCGCGTGCCGCTGCGGGACGTTCCGGCCGACGCGGAGGTGCAGGACCAGATCGAGGCCGCGCTCCGGGCGACGATCGGGGAGACCGTGTCCTGGCCGGCGCTTGCCGCGGACGCGGACGGCGCGATGCCCGTGGTCCTCCTCGACGGCCTCGACGAGCTGCTGCAGGCCACAGGCGTGCACCGGTCCGGCTACCTGACCCGGGTGGCGGCGTTTCAGGAGCGTGAGCGGGTGTTGGGACGTCCGGTGGCGGTCGTGGTGACCAGCCGGGTGGCGGTCGCCGACCGGGCGCGGGTACCTGCGGGAAGCCTCGCGGTCCGTCTGGAACCGTTCGATGACGTGCAGGTCACGCGCTGGCTGGACACGTGGAACCGGGAGAATGCCCGCTTCCTGCCCGCGCCGCTGACCGCAGAGGTCGTGGGCCGCTTCCCCGAGCTTGCCGCCCAGCCGTTGCTGCTGCTGATGCTCGCGCTCTACGACGCCACCGGCGACGGCGGCCTGCGCCGCGACGACACGGACTTCGACACCGGGCAGCTGTACGAGCAGCTGCTCCGCGAGTTCGCGGCGCGCGAGGTGGCCCGCCTGCACCGGAGCGCGGCGCAGGACGTCCCGCCGGACCTGATCGAGGCGGAGCTGTTGCGACTGTCAGTTGTCGCGTTCGCCATGTTCCACCGCCTGCGCCTGTGGGTCACCACCGCGGAGCTGGACGCCGACCTGGCCGGCCTGGGACTCGGGCCCATCGTCAGCGCGGACACCGACCTGTTCCGCACGCCGGTGACCGCGGGGCAGGAGATGGTCGGGCGGTTCTTCTTCATCCAGCGCGCGCAGGCGGTCCAGGACGGGCGGACGCTTCAGACCTACGAGTTCCTGCACGCCACATTCGGCGAATATCTGGTGGCGCGGCTTGTCGTCGGGGCGATCCAGGATGCGGCCTCCCGGGCCCGGGCCCGCACGCTGCGACTCGGCCGGGCGGAGGACGACGACCTGCTGCAGTCGCTGCTCGGATACACGGCGCTCAGCGCACGGACCACAGTGCTGCCGTTCATCACCGCGCTACTGAACCGCGAGGATCCGTCCGGGTTGCGTGAATGGCTGATCGAGCAGCTACGGACCGCGGTGACGCGACCACGATATGCGGAGCGCCGCTACGCGCCGATCGAGAAGCGCATCGACTACTGGATGTCGACGTACTCGTTCAACCTGCTTCTGCTGACCCTCGCCTGCGGAGCGCCGGTACGCGCGTCGGAGCTGTTCGTGCACGCGGGCGACCCGGCGGCGTGGCTGCAGGACATGGCGCTGCAGTGGCGGGCGGCCGTGCCGAGCGGGATGTACCTGGACCCGCTGGAGACCATGACGGTCGGCCGGGAGTGGACAGCGGACAACCGGCGGGACCTGGTGCTGACCGCGGGCACTGACCTGGACACGCCGAGGCTCAACATCGAGTGGTCCCTCGGGGCGGTACGTGACCGCCGGTCCGAGGCCCGTGCCTACCGTTTCCCGCTCGGCGCGACGCTTACCTCCATGAACCTGTCCGGGGCGCTCAGCAGCGACATGCTGAGGCACGCGATCGAGCCGATGCTCGACTTCGCGCCGGAGACGGTGGAGATCGTCGTCCGCCATGCGTCCGGCGAGTCGGAGTCGATCGCGCACAGCCTCCTTCGGTTGTTGCTTCTGTCCGCCACCGAAGCGGAACCCGATGACCTGGTCCAGGCCTATTCACGCGTTGTCATCGCGATCGTGGCGGCGCCGCCGGAAGCCCGGCCCGGTGTGCGTGAAGCGAGACTCGACGTCCGCAACGTGGTGGACCGCCTGCTGCACCGGGACCGCTATCGTCTGCCGCTGCAAGCCGTCGAGCGGCTCAGCCAGACACTCGTGACGATGTCTCTCGTCGCGTGGCCGGACGACGCGAAGGACCAGCCCGGCTAGGCGGCGCGCTCGACAGCCCCGCAGGCCGGTCAGCACGTCCAGGACGGGGACGAGTTCGGGATCGAAGGGGGGCGGGGTGGCGCGGTGAGTGGTCATGGGTTCCTCGTCGTCGGTGACGTGCCGGGTGTTTCTGCCGCTTGTCGGGACGGGGCGGCCACGATCTCCTTGCGGCCGCCCCGCCGTTGGCTCACACGGTCGGGACCGTGCCGCCGTCGATGACGTACTCGGCGCCCACGATTGCCGAGGCGCGGTCCGACACCAGGAACCCGACCAGGTCGGCGATCTCCTCGGGCTGGGCGAACCGTCCCAGGGGAACTCCGCCGAGGGAGTCGAAGATCGTCTGCTTGGCGGCCTCGCGGGTGAGTCCGTTGCCCTCGGCGATCCGGTCCACGAACCGTTCGTAGGCCTCGGTCTCGATGCCGCCGGGGCTGATCGCGTTGACCCGCACGCCGCGGGGTGCGAGTTCGTTGGCGAGGCCCTTGCTGTACGTGCGCAGCGCCGCCTTCGCCGCCGCGTACGCAAGCGACGCGTCGTACTGCGGCAGTTCCCGCTGGATCGAGGTGAAGTGCAGCACCACACCGGACCCGGCCCGGGTCATCGCCGGCAGGAGGGCCCGGTCGAGCCGTACCGCACCCAGGAAGTTCAGGTGCAGCTCGGTCAGCCATTGCTCCTCGGTGATGACCGCGAACCCACCGGCCGGCGTCGATGCGCCCCCGACGACGTGCACGAGGATGTCGAGCGGGCCGGCGGCCTCGGTGATGCGGTCCGCCACCAGTTGCGCGCCGTCGACTGTCGAGGTGTCTGCCTCGATGAACCGGCCGGGGCGGTCGTACCCGTCGGGCATCGTCCGGGCCGTGGTCCACACGTCGGCGCCCATCTCCCGCAGGCGGGCGACGACGGCCTTGCCCGAACCCTTCGACCCGCCCGTGACGAGCGCGGTGCGGCCGTCGAGGCGGTCACGTTCCTTGCCTGACATTTTTCCTCTTCCTTCTGACGGTGCGGTGGTGCGTGTCCGTGTGCGTGTGCGGTCCGGCTCAGGACTCGTGGTTTGCGATGACCAGCTCGGCCACGAGGTCGCCGCGGAGCGTGAAGCGGTAGTCCAGGTCGGCGACGCCGCCGGGGAAGGTGCCCTCGAGGTGCAGCGTCACCACCCAGTGGTCGTCGTTGACGCGCCGGGCGCCGGTCTGCTCGGTGGTGTACTCGAACTCGGCGCCGGCGTCGCGGACGAACGCGTACACCTCGTTGCGGCCCCGGAAGGTCTCGTTCTGGTCGACGACCACGACGTCCTCGACGAGGAACGACGAGGCGGTGTCGGCGTCGTGCACGGTGCTGGCGGCGAGGAAGCCGCGGACGGTGGCCGGGAGGGCGTCTGCGTGGAGGCCGGTGTGTGTCATGTCGTCACCGTGCGGCCTCGCGGGGCCGGAGGGTCAAGCGCTGGACCCTCCCGCCGGGGGAGGGTCCACACTGAGGGGGTGCTGACGATCGGGGAGTTCTCACGTCTGACCCACCTGAGCGTGCGGACGCTGCGCCGTTACCACGAGGGGGAGCTGCTCACGCCGGCCGTCGTGGACGAGGCGACCGGCTACCGCTATTACTCGGTCGAGCAGATCCCGACCGCGCAGGTCATCAACCGGCTGCGCGAGCTCGACGTCCCGTTGAGCGACGTGCAGCAGATCCTGCGGACGCCTGATCCGGGCGTCCGGTCGCTCTTGGTCGCGGGTCACCTGCAGCGCTTGGAGGCCGAGCTGGAGCGCACCCGGACCGCGGTCACCGCGCTGCGCCGCCTCCTGCAGCCCGATCCTGCGCCGATCGAGGTCGAGTTGCGCGCCGAGCCCGCCCGCGAGGTCGCGGCGGTCGAGGCCGTGATCGGCCACGCCGACGTCGAGGCGTGGTTCGCCGGCGCGATGGCCGAGCTGGAAGCGGCAGTGGGCGCGGGTGTGACCGGGCCACCCGGGGGCACCTACGACAACTCCCTCTTCGAGGAGGGCCGCGGCCGGGTGCTGGTCTACCTGCCGACCTCCACGCCGCCACGCACCGGACGGGTGCACGCCGTGACCCTGCCCGCCGCGGAACTGGCGGTGACCACCCACGTCGGCGAGCACGAGGGCGTGGACGTCACCTACGGCGAGCTCGGTGCATGGGTCGTGGAGAACGCGATGTCGGTGGCCGGGCCGGTGCGGGAGGTCTACCGCGTGGGGCCCCGGCAGGCGAGCGACCCGGCCGCCTGGCGCACGGAGATCGGATGGCCGGTGTTCCGCGTGACCTGAGGACGTGCGGACCCGGCTGATCCGGCCACGCGATAGAAAGGGGCATGAAGATCGCGATGCTCTGTGTCGGCAGCCGGGGGGATGTGCAGCCGATGGTGGCGCTCGCGGTCGCACTGCGGGGGCGCGGGCATCAGGTGACTCTCGCCGTACCCTCGGATCTGGTGGATTTTGCGACACGGGCCGGTATCGACGCGGTGTCGGCAGGTGTGAACGCGCGCGAGTTCCTGCAATCCCCGGAAGGGCTGCGGCTGCTTGCGGCCGGGGACTCGCGTCGCTACCTGACCGCGCTGGCCCGCAAGCGCGCGCTTGTCATCGACGACGTGCAGAACGCGCTGCTCACCGCCGCCCAGGGTGCGGACCTGATCGTGGCGACCCGGCTCGTCGAGGACGACGCTGCCGTGCTGGCCGAGCACGCCGGGGTCCCGCTGGTCTGCCTGCACTACGCGCCGTCCCGGCCGAACCGGACGATCCCGCCCTACTTCGTGACGCTCCGCCGCCTGCCGCCGCCGTTGACCGCGCTCACCCACGCCGCCGCCACCCGCGTGCACTGGCAGGCGGTCTCCTCAAGCGTGAACGCGCTGCGCCACCGCCTCGGCCTGCCGCGCACCGGGACGCCGACCGCGACCCGCCTGGCCCGCACCGGCGCGCCGGAGATCCAGGCCTACAGCGCCGCGCTGGTCCCCACGATCGACGGCTGGGGTGCGAACCGGCCGGTCGTCGGCTTCCTGAGCCTCGACGAGGCAACCCGCACACGCCTCGGTGAGCGCGGCACCGACCCGGACCTGGACCGATGGCTGGACGACGGTGACCCACCTGTCTACCTCGGGTTCGGCAGCATGCCTGCCGCTGACCCGTCCCACCTGCTCAGCGGCTTTCCCGAGAAGACGAGACTCCTGGTCAGCGCGGACTGGGACGTGACGCCGACACCCGGCAGGTGGGTCACGAGGAACCTTGACCATGACGCGGTCCTGCCGCGCTGCCGGGCGGCCGTGCACCACGGCGGCGCCGGGACCACCGCGGCGGCGCTCCGGGCCGGCCTGCCGTCGCTGATCTGCGCGGTCTTCGGCGACCAGCCGTTCTGGGGCGAGCGCGTGCGCGAACGCGGCGCCGGCGACTGGCTGCGCTTCGCCGACCTGACCGGGCCGCGCCTGCACGCCGGGATCGAGGCGCTGCTCACCCCGGAGCGGCGCGAGGCGGCCGGCCGGCTCGCCGCGTGTCTCAAGGCCGAGGGCGACGGTGCGGCCCGCGCCGCCGACGTCGTCGAGTCCGCAGCGGGCGGCTGACGGCGATGAGCCGCAGCTCCTCGGGCGCGGAAGCTCCCATCGACCGGCGCAGCCCGGTTCGACCGGTTTACGGTGGTCTCGCAGGTACACAGGCGGGGCACAGGTTCCGCTCAGGTCTCGCATGGGCGCGCCCACCAGGCTGGTCCACATACTGATCGGCGGCGAGCGGAGGAACGATGAGGCGGACATACGAGGGACGGGCCCTTCCCCGGCAGGACGAGGAGGTCGTCGACCAGGGGCTCGGCTTCGACCTGGAGACGCTGCTCGGGCGGCGCCGGCTGCTCCGGGCGTTCGGCCTGGGCGCGGTGACGCTCGGCCTCGCCGCCTGCGGTGCGAACGAGGAGACGCCGACCGCGACCGGGACCACCGGCACAAGCACGGGCGAGATCCCGAACGAGACGGCCGGCCCCTACCCGGGTGACGGCTCGAACGGGCCGGACGTGCTTGAGCAGAGCGGCGTCATCCGCTCGGACATCCGGTCCAGCTTCGGCACCGGCAGTGCCACGGCCGGAGGTGTGCCGATGACGCTTGAGCTGACCGTCCTGGACATGGCGAACGGCGACGCCCCGTTCGCCGGTACCGCGATCTACGTGTGGCACTGCGACCGGGCCGGCGGCTACTCGATGTACTCGGACAACCTGACCGCCGAGAACTATCTGCGCGGCGTCCAGATCGCGGACGCGGCCGGCACGGTGCGCTACACAAGCATCTTCCCGGCCTGCTACACGGGCAGATGGCCGCACATCCACTTCGAGGTCTACCCCGACCAGGCGTCGATCACCGACTCGACCACGGCCATCGCCACGTCCCAGGTCGCGCTCCCCAAGGACGTCTCCGACGAGGTCTACAAGCAGACCGGCTACGAGGCGTCGGTAAGCAACCTGGCCCAGATCAGCCTCGCGAACGACAACGTGTTCGGCGACGACGCCGGCGCCCTCCAACTCGGTACCGTGACCGGCGACATGACAAGCGGATACACGGTCTCGCTGACGGTCAGGGTGGACACGTCCACGACGCCTGGCGCAGGCTCGGCACCGGAGGGCGGCGCACCCGGCGGCGGCCAGCCCCCGTCCGGCGCCCCTGGCGGTCCCGGCGGCGCGCCTCCCTCCGGCGGACCCGGCGGCGCACCTCCCGCACATGCATCCTGACTCGCGCACCAGCCGGGCAATTGCGTCGTCGACACATCAAGAACCAGATCAATACCATTTTCCCGCTTCCGCCGTGGTCGATTGCCGCATGCTCCCGCGGGCACCGGTCGTCGCCCAGGGGCTCCTCCCTTCGGCATCCGCGGGCGGTCACGCCCGGAACGGCCCGGGTCTGAGCTGTTCCCCGGCGGGTCGAGAGCCCGCGGGAGCATGCGGGCCGGACCACCGCGAAAGCGGGAAAATGTATTGAATAGGTTTTCGCAGTTGACTCCGGCACAAAAGTCGACTGTGGACCATGGGGTGACTGCGGACCATCGGAACGAATCGCCCACGCAGCGAGCGACGTCAATTGATGCGTTTTATGGTGCTGCGTCATGGGGATGACTCGACGCACACTGCTGTCCGGATCGGCCGCGGCCGGTCTGCTGTGGACACCGATCGGCCGGCTCGCGGATCCGGGGCCGGAGCCGCCCGGATTCCCGGCCGGCATCGCCCACGAACGGCGCGCCTACGCCAACTGGTCCGGTGAGACCGTCGCGGACGACGTCTGGACGGCCGTGCCGGAGACGCCCGCGGACGTGGTCACGCTTGCTGACTGGGCGCACGGTCAGGGCTGGCGGCTGCGGCCGCACGGGTTCAAGCACGGCTGGTCGCCGCTGACGCTCGCACCGGGTGACGATCCGGACGTGGTGCTGCTGGACATGACCGCGCACCTGACCGCGATGTCGATGGCCGCGCCGGACGAGGTGCGGGTGCAGGCCGGCGCGTCGATGGAGGCGCTGCTGACGTTCCTTGAGCAGAACGGGCGCGGGCTGGCGCACTGCCCGGCGCCCGGTGACCTGTCCGTGGGTGGGGTGCTGGCGATCGGCGGCCACGGCACCGCGATCCCGGCGGACGGTGAGACGCGCGCGCCCGGCACCACCTACGGCTCGCTCAGCAACCTGGTCACCTCGGTCACCGCGGTGGTCTGGGACGGCACGGCGTTCGCGTTGCGCACGGTCGGCCGCTCCGAGGGTGACGCGTCGGCGCTGCTCACCGATCTGGGCGTGATCTGCCTTGTCGAGGTCACGCTGCGGGTCGGTGTGAACGTGAATCTGCGCTGCCTGAGCCGGGTCGACGTGCCGGCCGCCGATCTGTTCGCCGCACCCGGGACCGGCGGGAACACAGTGGACTCGTTCCTGCATCAGGCGGGGCGGATCGAGGTGATCTGGTTCGCGTTCACCACGCACCCGTGGTCGAAGGCGTGGGCGTACACGCCGTCCGCGCCGTTCACAAACGAGACGTTGCTCGCGGAGACGATCCCAGCGTCGTTCGGCGCGTCCTGGGAGCGGGCCGGTACGGAGTTGCGCGCGCTCGACCCGCACGGCGTCTTCCGGAACGCGTTCACCGACGGGCTCCTAGCCGAGTGACCTGGCGTACGCCGCGAAGTCCACGTGCACCGTGCTGTACGGGTCCGGGCCGTACTGCGCGGCGATGCCGTCCAGATAGCCGGCGATCTCCCGGCGCATGGCGCCCACACCAGGCAACCGCACCGCACCGGTGACCGCCCCGGCGATCCAGCGCGCCTGCAGCTCCACGATCCGGGTGATCGCGCCGACCGGGCGGACCATGCCGGCGAACATCAGGCCCGGGTGGTTGACCGCGACGATCCGCTGGTAGAGGCGCATTCGGCCGTGCCGGTCCCTTGGGCAGGTGGGCGGCAGGAAGGGGAAGCGGGGCGCGTACCCGGTGCAGTAGATGACGGTGTCCACCTCGTGCCGGGTGCCGTCGCTGAACGTGACGCGCGGCCCGTCGAAGGCGGCGATGCCCGGCTTCGGCGCGATCAGGCCGTGGCTGATCTGGCTGAGGATCGAGTCGGAGATGGTCAGGCCGGAGGAGAAGAGCGGGTGGTCCGGCTCGGGCAGACCATAATCGGCCAGGTTGCCGTGCATCGTCCACAGTGTGCGCTGGATGAACGCGCGGGCGCCCTCGAGGCCGAGCTCCGCGTACCAGGGCTCGTCGGCTATCTCGTCGATCGGCACGCCGTAGAGGCGCTTCGGTGTGACGTGCATGCCGCGCCGTACGGACAGCAGCGTGGTGGCGGCGGTGCGGCACAGGTCGCCGGCCACGTCCACCGCGGACGAGCCGAACCCGACCACAAGCACGCGCTTCCCGGCGAACGGCGCGGCCCGGTGATAGTCGATGCTGTGCAGCACCTCGCCGGTGAAGCCGGTGTGGCCGGCCGGGACGCGCGCGTCCTGGTGCAGGCCGGACGCCACCACCACGTGGCTGAACGAGCGGGTGGTGGTCGCGCCGGCGGCGTCCCGGCTGACCACGGTCCAGCGGCCGTCGGCCCGGTCGCGCCGGGCGGAGAGCACTGTGGTGCCGGTCTCCACGTGGTCGAGCAGGCCGTGCTCCTTCGCGTACCCGCGAAGGTAGTCGGTGAACTGGGTGTGGCTCGGGTGGGTGGGGTAGTCGGCAGGCATCGGCGAGTCCGAGTAACCGGTCAGTCGCTTCGACGTGTTCAGGTGCAGGCTCGCGTAGCCGGGCCCGCGGGTGCCGAGACCGGCCTGCGCCCACATGCCGCCGACCTCGTCCTCCTGCTCCAGGCAGGTGAAGTCCACGCCGGCCCGCTGCAGTGCCCGGCTGACCGCGATCCCGGACAGTCCGGCTCCGACCACACAGACTGAGTAGTCAGTCATTTTGCTCCCTCGCCGTAAACCGTTCCGAGCGGCCGTATTCGGAGAGTATCGTCCAGGGTGGACTTGCGTAACCACTGAGCGCACGATCAGGTACAGATTGTGCAGAGGGTCACGCGGAGGGTGACCAGCCTCGATAGGCTGGGGCACAATATCCCGTTATGCCGGAAAAGTTAGGCCGTGCCTCTGTGGTACGGCATCAGCAGCTCTTCGCCAGTCCGCCGGAGACCACCCACGCTGACCTGCTCACCTCGCTCTGGAACCGCATCTGCACGGCCGCGTGGCAACGCGCGGACACCCGCACCCACCTCGCCGACATGCTCCACCCGTGGGCACACCGCCGGATAGAGGACGAGCCCCGATATCAGTCCTTTGTGTCCGGCGACGGATTCCCCGCTGAGCTGTCGGTCAGCTGGCGAAAGGGCGTCACCGAGGTCCGCATCCTCTTCGAGCCGGTCGGCGACACCCCCACCGCCCGCGCCGTCCAGGACAACGGCCGCGCCATGGTCCGTGCGCTCGCCACCCGGGCCGGCGTCTCCATCCGCGGATACGAGACGATCGAGGACCTGTTCACCTCCGACGACCCGCCCGCGTACCGATCAGGCGTGTGGCTGTCGCTTGCCTGCGGCCCGGAGGACCCACCCCACTTCAAGGTCTACCTGAATCCGTACGCCAACGGCGCCGGCCGCGAATGGGACACCGTCACCCGCGCCATGGACCGCCTCGGCCTCGCCCCCGCCTGGGCGCCGCTGGCCCGCAGCCGCGACACGCTCGAAGCCGCCGGCACCCACCTCGACTATGTAGCCCTGGACCTGGCCGCCGGCACCCAGGCCCGCGCGAAAATCTACTTCCGGCACCGCGGCACCGGCCTCCACGGCATCCACACGGTCGGCGCGTTCGCCCGCGGCTACGACCCCGAGCGCGCCACCCAGGCCGCCGCCGACCTCTACCACGGCCCGATCGACAACGAGCCGATGACCGGCCTGGCCTTCCGCCCCGGCCGCGACGCCCCCGACGAGGCCAACATCTACTTCCGCATGCCCGGCAACGCCCCCACCGACGCGGACGCCGCCACCCGCATCATCACGCTGATGGACCGCGAGGGCGCCCCCACCGACGTCTACCGCCGCATCGCCGCCGCGATCGCCCCCGCCCCCCTGCACGCCATCACCGGCCTGCACGAACTGGTCAGCTACCGCACCCGCGACGCCGGCCCCGCCGACATCGGCCTCTACTACCGTCTGCCGGTCCACGCCGCCCCCGCCGACACCCCCCGCCCCGGCCACGGCTGGCCCCGCGTTCCTCTCTGACCCCGGGTTTCTCTCTGACTCCGCGTTTCTTTCTGACTTCTCAGCGGCCCGTCACCGTCGACGGGCCGCAACCACCCCGCCCAAGTCGGAGGGGCTGCCGGGGCGGGACGGAGTTTCGCCTGTCAGCTCGTCGAATGCCCGGTCGTCGATCGCCATGCGCAGGAACAGACCTGCGGGGTCGTGACGCCTGATCAACTGGGCCGTCGACGGCTTTGGGCCCGAAGGGCGACACCGAGGGCGCCGCAGGCTGGGAAGACGCGGGTGGCGGCCACTGCCACTGCCTGGCCCGCGACGCGCAGAACTGCCGAGTTGAGGGCGTGCCCCAACGGTCAAGCTTTCTGGCTGCTGTTGGGTCCGGCGAGGCGGTTGCCTTTCTGTCATCGCTTGGCCCTCACTGCCGAACCACAAGTCGGATTCTGTATCGCTTCGTGGGGACAATGGTGGACGGCATCCGGCCCGACCGCGACGATGCCACGACCCCTACTCCCGCGACCGGCCGCACACCTGCCGTCGTCGCAGGTGAGGGGGCAGTACAGGACGACATGCGCCCGTCTCCCCGAACCGCACCACCCACCGCAACCCACGACCAGCCCGACCGGTCCGGGCGTCACCACGCCAGCTCGCCGGCCGCCTCCACCGTCAACTGCGAACCCTCCTGGCGCCGGACGGCAACCGCCGAACGAACGTCTGGCCAGGAGCACGAAAATGCGCCTCATGAAAGCGTCGCCGGGCGGCGCATTGCGACAGAAGTTGCCGCCTTTAACCGTTCGTCGCACCGGCGAGTGGGGCACGCGTCGACAGCACGGAGCCGATATCGAACATTCGTGAATAGTGAGACCCGCGCACCACATACCCATGCTGGGGCTGGCTTGAAAAGATTAAGAGCGCGAACGCCTGCGGAGGTCAGAGCGCCAAGGACACGGTCGGCTGTACGTCGAACGCGAGCCGGCCCTCGTCCTCGGACAGGATGTACGGCGTGAAGAAGGGGTGCCGGGTGCCGACGGCGACGTCCCGCCAGAACCGCTGCAGTGGGTTGTCATCCGCGAATCCGCTTGCCCCGTGCAGGTCGAGCAGCAGCTCCATCGCCTCGCGGCACTCCCGGGCGGCGGTCGACAGCTCGACGCGCAGCTCGACCCGCTCGGCGATCGGCAGCCGCCCGCCCACCGGCAGCTCGTCGAGGACGCCGGCCACCCTGACCGTGCGCCGCATCGCCGAATCGGTACGCCGCGACGCCTCGGTGAACCAGTACCGCCCGAGCGGAGAGTCCGCGACCCGGGCGTAGGTCGTCAGATACGGTGCCCGGCTGCCGGCGACCGCCGCCGCTACCAGGTCGCGCGCTCCACGGGTCGCCCCGATCATCGGGGCGAGCGCCGCCAGCCCGCCGGTGAACACGAGCTCCGGCGGGATCGACCGCGCCGAGCCGGCAGCGCCCCGGACGTTCACGAACCTGTCCGGCACGAAAACGTCCTCGGCCACCAGGGTGTGGCTGCTCGTCCCGGCGAGGCCGGCCGCCCTCCAGGTCCGCTTCACCGACAGGTCGGAGACCGGCACCAGGGTCATGGCCACCGTTGGCGTCTCGCCGTCCGGCACCGACACCCCGACCATGGCCAGGGACGACAGTTCGGAACCGGACGCCATCGCCCATCGCCCGGAGATCCGCAGGCCACCGGGGACCCGCACGCCGCTGCTCTCCCGCGACATCACGCTTGAGGCGCAGAACACGGCGTCCGGGTCGGCCAGGACGGCGTCCTGTGCCTCGTCCGACAGCGCCAGGCGGGCCACACCCTTGTTCGAGGCGTTCAGGCCGACGACCCACGCGGTGGACGGGCAGCCGCGGCCGAGCTCGGCGAGCACCTCCACAAGCGTACGCAGATCGGTCTCCTGCCCGCCCGCCGCGCGCGGCACCGTGAGCGCGAACAGCCCGGCGGCCCGCACCGCCGCCACACTGTCCGGCGCCGGCGTCAATTCGCGTTCGGTGCGCGCCGCGTTGTCGGCAAGCGTGGGCACCGTCTTGCGGGCAGCGTTCAGCAACGTTTCGTTCATGGCAGTCATGTCATCCTTCGTGCAGGGAAAAGGTCAGCTGTGCTGAGCCAGCGTGGTAGCCAGGCGTACGGCGTCGATCGAGCCGGGCTCCGCGGTGTACACGACCGCACGGAGGTCACCCTCGTGGATCGTCATGATGTCGCAGTCCACAGTGAGTTCGCCGACGACCGGATGCTGCGTGGTGAGCCGATGTGGCCGCTCCTCGTACCCGACACGTGACTCCCACATGGCGGCGAACGGTTCGCTCACCGCCCGCAGGTCGACGACCAGGTCCGTCAACCAGTTATCGTGCGGATAACGCAGGGCGGTGGCCCGCAGGTCGGCGACGATCGCGTGCTGGAATCGCAGTTCCGTCGCGGACCCCGCCCGGGACCATCCCGCCTCGCCGGTGAAGGCGCGCCAGGCCAGGTTGCGCTGCCGCCCGTCGGCAAGCATCGTGACGGCGCACAGTGCCTCGCAGGCCGCGTTCCAGGCAAGCAGCGTCCAAGCGGCATCCAACACGCAGATGGGTACGTCGCCGAGCCTGTCAAGCAGCCGCCGCGCACCGGGTCCCACCTCGTACGGCACCCGGCCCGCGCGGGACGGCACGTGTCCGGCCAGCGAGCACAGGTACTCGTACTCGGCGCTTGACAGGCGCAGGGCCCGGGCGAGCGCGTACAGCACCTGGGCGGACGGCCGCCCGTGCCCCTGCTCGAGACGCTTGACGTACTCCGCGGACACCCCGGCCGCGACCGCCAGCTCGTCCCGGCGCATTCCGGGGGTACGCCGGCGCGTGTCCACGCCGAATCCGCCAGGTGGTGGGGTCGCGCGCTCACGCCAGCGCCGGAGCGCCGCGCCGAGATCGTTGCCTGGAATCACCCAAGAATGATCACCCACCACCGCCACCCCAGCCTGGCCCGGAAACTACCAGCCACAGCGCTGGTGGGCTTGAGGCAGGTCACGGCCCGAAGCTGACCGCGGCGAGAAGCACTGCCGCCGCCGTCGTCAGTCCGGCGAGCCCCACTTTGACAGGGGGTTCGCCAGCGCGGACGTGGACGTAGACCGCGCCGACGCCGAGGAGCGCGAGAATCACCGCACCGGCTACACCGATCGGCCGGTAAGTCAGCCCGATCAGCAGGCTGACCCCTCCGAGGATCTCGACGGCACCGAAGGCCCGGTAGTACGGCAGGGGAATGCCGAACCTGGCGGCGTCCCGCCGTGCGATCGGGATGGCGGCGACGCGTAACGGGCCGATGGTGAACAGGAAGACGCACATGAGAACGGTGACGGTGATGCGGACTTCGGTCATCGCTAACCTTTCGCCGGGTGACGAGGCGTTCGACTGGCGCCGCGTGATGCACGACGCCCGCGCTCCACGGCCACAGGTGACGGGACGGTGCGGGCGACCTGAAGGCTGCTCCCACCTGCGTACGCGTTGCAAGATTGTTTGCCAATTGGCAAGATCCCGGCGTGACATCGGACAGGCCTGCCCTCGCCGCGGTCGGAAGCCGCCTACGGGCGTTACGTCGCGCCCGGTCGGTCTCCCTGCACGAGCTGGCGGCGGGAACGGGCGTCTCCAGCAGCGCGTTGTCGCGCATGGAGAACGGGCACCGGAAACCGACACTCGCCCAGTTACTGCCGTTGGCCAGGTTCTACGGCCTGACTCTGGACAGCCTCATCGACCCGTCCGCTCAGGCCAGGCACGTCAAGCTGCCCGCGTTCGAGCGGCACGGCGCGACGTACGTCCAGCTCAGCAGCCAGCCCGGCGGTATCCAGGTGTACCGGATGACCTATCAGGCGCCGCCCGTACTGCCGGAGCCGGAACTGTGCCGCCACGAGGGCTTTCTCGTGCTCAACGTGCTCGCCGGCCGGCTCCGGCTGGTGCTGGGGGATCGTGACCTGGTCCTCCGGGCCGGCGAAACCGCTGAGGTCGACACAAGCGTGCCGCACGGCATGGCGCCGGCCGACCACCAGCCGATCGAGGCCCTTCTGATGTTCGGCGCCCAGGGCGAACGGATGGCCGTAGCCGCCAGAACGGTCAGGACGCCCGGAAACCCTCACGATCGGAGAGTGTCCGAAAGACCGTGAGGCAACCGCACATCGTCACGTACGCGGTGACTGTGGCAGTTCGGCGGTGAGGCAGGCACCGTCGGCGCTGTCGGCCACATACAGGCGGCCACCGTGGCGTACGGCGATGTCGCGCGCGATGGCCAGGCCGAGCCCGGCGCCCCCGTGGCCGCGGTCGCGCGCCTCGTCGACGCGGGCGAACCGTTCGAAGACCCGCTCCCGGTCCGCAGCGGGAATGCCGGGGCCGTCGTCGCGAACGTCGATCCGGACAAGACCCGGCTCGGCTTGCGTGACGGTCACGACGACGCGGTCGCGGGCGTACCGGGAAGCGTTGTCCAGAAGGTTTTCAAGCATCCTGGCGAGTTCCTCCTCACGCCCGGTGACCAGCACGGGTTCCACGACCACCGCGACGAACCGTTCGTCCGGCTGCGCCCGATGGCGTCGCTCGCCGACCAGTTCCTCGGCGATCGCCGCGACGTCGACCGGTTTCCCGGTGGCCGGTGCCGTCCGCTCCAGGCGCGCGAGCAGCAGCAGGTCGTCGGTGAGTCCTTGCAACCGCTCGGTGGTACGGCTCAGCGCGTGCAGATCCGCGGCGTCGCCGTGCGCGAGGGCGACCTCGACCGTGTTGCGCAGGCCGGCCAGCGGACTGCGCAGCTCATGGGCCGCGTCCGCGACGAACCGGCGCTGCCGCTCGACCGCTTCGGCGAGCCGGTCGAGGGTCGCGTTCATCGTGTCCGCCAGACGTGCGATCTCGTCGCCGGTGCGCGGCCGCGGCACCCGGCTGCTCATGTCCGTGGCGGTGATCCGCGCCAGTTCGGCCCGCATGCGGTCGACCGGGCGCAGCGCACGCCCCACCGCCCACCAGGCAACCGCGGCGACGAAGAGGACGGCGGCGGGCAGGCCGCGCAGGAGCCAGTAGTCGACCGGTTCCACGGCGGTCTCGGCGTCGAACGGTGCGACGAGCACATAGACGGTGGCTTTGAGGTCCTTCGCGTCGAGCGCCGACGTGCCGGTGATGCGGGCGTTGTAGGCCGCCAGGGTGACGGTTCGCCCGCCGAGCAGGCCGCGTTGGCTCTCCTCCGGGCGCAGTCTGATCGGGACCCGGGGGGAGGCGTCCTCGTGCGGTAGCGGCGGCACCGTGGGGAGCGTGAGGTCACCCTCCTGGAGGTAATAGGCCAGTTCACCCATGCCCAACAGCACCGTGCCATCGCTGTCGGTGACGACGTAGCTCACCTCCGCCGAATCGAAAAATGGAAACTCGTCCGCCTGATACTTCCGCTGGGCCGCGGCGACCTCCTCCTCTCTCCACACCGGGTCGTCGAACTCCGACGTCCGGATGACCAGGGTGCCCATGTCTGCGCTGACCCTTGCCGCAGGCGTTTCGTAGGTTGACGCGATGGCGCGGGCTCGCGACTGCGCGGTCCTGATGGACGCCGCCTCGCTGCCGGTGTAGATCACGTGACGCAGCCAGAATGCCCCGCCCCCGAGGCAGAGCGCGGCCGCAAGCGCCGCCGCGGCCGCCGCCCGGACCCGTACCGCGGCGAGTTTCGGCAGCCGGGGCCTACGCATGGCCGACCACCAGCCGGTAGCCCTCGCCCCGGACCGTCTCGATGCTCCGCACGGCGAACGGCACGTCGATCCTGCGGCGCAGCACCCGGATGTAGACCTCGACGATGTTCGGGTCGCCGTCGTAGGCCGCGTCCCAGACCTCGTCCAGGATGTCGGCCTTGCTCACCACGGTGTCCGCCCGGCGCGCCAGGCAGGCCAGCACCGCGAACTGCTTGGCCGTGAGCGGGATCGGGGTCGTGCCCCGCGAACAGCGGCGCTGCGCCTGGTCCACGACCAGATCACCGACCCTCAGCAACGCGGTCCTCGGCTCACCCCCTCGGCGTAGCAGGGCTCGTAACCGGGCGAGCAGGACGACGTACGAGAACGGTTTCGTCAGATAGTCGTCCGCCCCGGTGTCCAGCGCTTCGGCCTCGTCGTACTCGCCGTCCTTGGCCGTCAGCACCAGCACCGGCGTGGCGACCCGCGATTCCCGCAGCCGGGCGCACACCTGGAAGCCGTTCATCCGCGGCAGCATCAGGTCCAGAATCACGGCCTGATAGGCCTCAGCCATCGCGTACTCGAGCCCCGCGCTGCCGTCATGAGCCACATCGACGGAATAGCCCTCGGCGATCAAACCACGACGCAGGGACTCGGCGAGTTCCCGCTCATCTTCTACCACTAGTAGCCGCACCGGGACATCGTCCCAGCTCCGAGCGCGAGAACCTGAAGCCCGTTTCAGACAGCCGCACCTCCGGGGATTGTCGGTCTGGATGCTCCGGCCCGCGGTATGACTATGGTTGCCGGATGGGGACCGCATCATCTGTCGCAGCCGCCTTCGTCGCAGACGGCCCTGCCGATGGCCTCGACCTCGGCCTTTCGGACAGTTCGCGGGCTCCTGGGGCCGGGCCGGCATCGAACGCACACGTTCCTGGCCACCGCGGTCGGAGAAGAGATCGTGCTCGACGGCGGTGACCTGCGCTGGACCTTCTCCGACATCGCGTCCGACGCGTTCCGCCGGCCCTCGATGCCAACCTGCTCAATCTCGACCCGCCGGCCCCCGCCAGCGCGGCCGAGGCGAAGTCCGCCCTTGGCAAGATCGAATCGTTCCTCCGCGAGTTGATCGGGCGCAAACGGCGTACCCCCGGCGAGGACTTGATCTCCGGTCTTGTCTCGGCACACGACGGCAGCGACCGGCTGAGCGAGGACGAGCTGACCTCGCTGGCATTCCTGCTGCTCTGGGCCGGCTACGAAGTCACGGTGGACCTGATCGGCGCGGCGACCCTCGAACTGCTGCAGCGGCCACCGCTGTGGGCAGCGGCGCATGCGCAGCCCGAGCGTCTCCCGCAGATCGTTGAGGAGCTTGTCCGCGTGGTGTCCCCGACACCCGTCTCCATCCGCCGATTCGCACGCGAACCGCTGACGATCGGAGGCGTGGACATCCCTTGTGGAGCGACGGTGATGCTGCTGATCGCCGCAGCACATCGCGACCCGGCCCGCTTCGACCATCCCGACACCCTCGATCCTGACCGAGAGCTCAGGGCAGCACAGCTTGGATTCGGGCATGGTGTGCACTACTGCCTCGGCGCGCCGCTGGCACGGATGGAGACAGCAGTAGCGGTGCATCGCCTGGCGACCCGATTCCCGCGCATGGCACTGGACCCCGGGCAGGCTCCGCGGTGGCGGCCGTCGTGGCGCAGCCGCGGGTTACTGACGTTGCCAGTCGTAGCGCACCTCGATAGTCCGGCAGCGGGCACGTGAACAGATCCGGACCAGCGCGCCGGTACGGCGGCCACGGTGAGAAAGGGCATGTCTGGCCTTTTCTGCCGCCGACAGCGCGCGCTGCGTCCGTCTCTGCCCCGCACCCGTGTTCAGTCGTGTTGCAGCAGCATGTCGTTCTTTTCAGGTTGACCGGAGAAGTCGCCGTACACGCGGTTGGGGCCGGTGATGAGCGGGCCCACACCGGCTTTGGTCAATTCGCGGACGGTCGTCCCGTCGTCGAAGCCGTTCTGGACGCAGCCGGCGTACCGCATGGTGACTTCGGCGGTTCCGGTCGCGGACCGGACCAGGAGCACGATGACCTCGCCGCCGTGTGCCACCTCTGGTGCACAGTCCGCCGGGGTGTCCAGGCTGCGCCCGACCGGTGCGGCAGCGATCTGCCGGATCTCGTCCGCTGCCGCCGCGCCGTCCAGGCGCAGGCTGGACAACAGGCGCGGCGAGGACGTCTGGGCGGAGCCCTCGTCCGGTAGTGGGTACTTGCAGACCGATACCGAGGTCACGTCGCGGAGGGTCGCGACGTTCACCGGCGGGGTGGGGCGCAGGTCCTGTCCGGTACTGATCCGGTGGCTGGTCGGGCAGCCGGCGTCGTCGATTCGCACCTGGTGGATGGTGGCAGCGATCCGGTCGCGCCACTCCTTCGGCGCCTGGATGATCACCTCGGCCCCGTCCCGCCGCACAGTCGTACGGTCGCCCTCGACCTCGGTGCCGTCGCCTTCGTACGTACGGTCGAAGCCGACCGTCCACCCGGTGTTCGCGATCAGGAACCCGGCGGGCGGCCCTTTCTGGTCGATGCCGCAGAAAATGGCCGGGACCGGAGCGCCGGGCCGGGCGACCGCGGGCGGATGGTTGCCCGGTTTGGCGCACCACGCGTTCAGCCGGAGCGCCAGACTGTCCCACCCCCAATCGTTGGGCACGCCGACCTGGACGCCGCCGAACGACTCCCACCGCCAGCCGGCCGGCAACTCTGGCTGGTCACCGACCGGTTCCGCCATCGATACCACCGGAGCGGGTTCCGCCGGGCGGGCACACGCGGCCACCAGGCCCACTGCCACTGCCGCCACGATCGTGACCAGCCTGATCACGCTGTGCATTGCCCCTCCCGCGGAGTCGAGCTGGCGCTTCACGCGATCGGACGCAGGCGGGGCACCACCGGTTCCGGTCCGGATACCGCAACGGTCAGGAACAAAGCGACGTAGCGTACGGCTGCCTGACGGGCTTGATGATGATATCTGCGGCCGGATATCGGGCGTGCTCATATAGCCGCGATCCGTATCGTCAGCCGCTGGCCCGCCCGGAGCTGATCTGCAGCGGCGAGACGTGGTTGCGTCCGGTGTGACGAGCCCGCCGTTCGTGCACCTAGCCAAGGGCCACCAGACTTAGATCGATGCACGTCTGTGCCGCGATCCTTGCAGTGAGGGCTGGGTACGGCACCGCCGCCCTCTGCGGGCGCCGTGCTCATGTTCGAGTTAAGGACTACGGAGAGGGGCCGTCGGTACGGCTGACCGAGGGTCGATACCGGCGAAGGCGAGCGCGATGACGAACCCGGCGACCTCTTCGAGTTGGCGTGCCCGGTCCAGGCCACCGATGACGGCTGGAGTACCGCCGATGTCGCGTACCAGCGAACCCACGACCGCTAGCGCCCGCCGGTCGTCTCCGCACATCGCCACCACCGCGGCCGAGGGCGACGGGACGTTCCAGTGCGTCGACGGGAACAGGTGGAATGCCTTGACCACATGAGCCCCCGGCGCGAACTCGGCAACCCGGTGTGCGGCCGCACGTCCGGATTCGGTCCGCAGCACACCGATGCCGTGGTCGACCGCGTTGGTCGGATCGATGAGGGGCTTACCGGCGAGCGATCCGTTATGTGCGCCGACCGCCGTGAGCATGCCGGTGACCCCCTCCCATCGGACGCTGAGTAATACGGCCTCAGCGTCCGCCGCGACCTCGGTCAACGGCCGGGCGCGAGCCCCGGATGCCTTCGCCGCAGCATCGGCGCGCTCGAATGACCGACCGCCGATGACGACGTCATGGCCGGCCCGGGTCCAGCCGCTGCCCAGGGCGACGGCGAGGGCCCCGGTGCCGAGAATGGCTATACGCATGATCGGACCCTAGAGAGGGCGATACGAACCGATCGGACGGTCACGCACCAACGGGTGCGCATCGCGCATGTCACGATGGCCGGATGTCTCGTGGCGAAGTCGGCGACTACCTCAATCTGGTGGCGGACTGCCGGGTCCGGCTGGGCACCGACCTGTTCTTGCACGTGTGGGATCCGGTAGTACTGAGTGCACTGGCCTCCGGTCCGCGGCGCCGCCGGACGCTGCGGGCGAGTATCGGTGGCATCAGCGACAAGGCCCTCACCGAGGCACTCCACCGACTGACTGCCAGCGGTTTGATCAGCCGAGCCTCGTTCGCGGAGTCGCCGCCCCGGGTCGACTATGCGTTGACCCCGCTGGGCCACACCTTCATCGACGGGCCGATGCGCGCCCTCGGTGAATGGGTCACCCGCTTCGGTGACGAGCTGCTCGACGCACAGGAGCGCACGATCTCGGAGATCGCCAGGCGGGAGTAAACCGCGACCTTACTCGGATTTCGATATCGCGTCGTTAGAACGCCTTGGGTGTGTGGTCGACGGTGATGTCTATTCAGGGTGGAGGGTCCTGAATTGCGAATGGTGCACGGTTGAGCGCAGGCCGTGTGCCGTTTCGGGGCAGCGAGGGATGTCGTTGCGTGAAATGCTTCTCTTGTGGGTCAGTTACAGTTATTTACCGCGGCCACCCTGGCTGGGATGCGAGATCGCACCGCGTCCCGCAATCACTCACCCGCACGCGATGAGTTTCGGCGAACGCACCAGCGGCACCGCGACTGGGGAAAGCGCCACGGTCACATCGACCGCCTGCGTCGGGTGCGAGGCTGTTCCTACGCCGACGCGACGGCGGCGGTGGACGGCCTCCACCCCGACCGCGACCATTCCGCGACCTCCACTCCCGCGATCCGCCCACCGGGCGGCCGCGCACCTACCGCCGTCGGACAGGACGAGGCTCCGATCGGGGCAGGTCAGGCCGACGCGGAAGAACCTCGCCGCCCGCAGCAGCCCACAGCGAGCCCGGACCACTCCGGGCGTCACCACGCCAGCTTGCCGGCAGTCGCAAGCCCTCCTCGCATTCGCCGGAAACCACCGGGGAGAGGAGCACGAAACTGCACTGCATTGGGCACACGGTGCTTGGCGCAACCATCCGAGCCGACTCCAGAACAAAGGCGTTTGCCAAATCGGCGTATTGGGCACACGTCGACAGGACAAAGACGATATCGAACCCTCGGAAATGGTACGAACCGCGCACCTCCGTACCCATCTCGGGCTCAGGTTTGAGGCAGTTGGTGCATTTCTGTATGTCGCCTTTCCTGTGCGTAACGCCACCGCGAAACGTTATTGTTCGACCGTGCCGGGTTGGTCCTCGGCGCCGGGCCAGCCGATCACGCGCCCGGCGATGACTCCTCGAAGGGTGGCGCCCTCCCAGCGGGCTCCGGTGACGTCGGTGCGCCCGTACTCCGGATCGTGGGTGCGCACGTCGCCGAATCTGGCGTAGGACAGGTCGGTGTCGCGCAGATCAGCATCCCGCAGGTCGCAGCCGGCGAACGACACGCCGCGCAGGGAGGCACCGCGCAGGTTGGCGCCGCGGAAGTCACAGAACTTGAAGTGGTAGCCGTCAAGCGTCTGATGGCGCAGGTCATGGCCCGCATAGGATCGGCGGTCCGCGAAGTTCGCGGCCATACCGTACGGTCCTGACCACACGCCCGGAACCGCTGGTGAGCGCGCTCGAGCTGCTCAGTGAGCGTGACCTTTCGGGGTGGTAACGATCCAGGAGGCCCGTTGCGGGGTGACCAGCCGGCTCAGCACGGGATCGGTGAGCAGCACCAACGGCGCGATGCACAGTGGGTCGTCGCTGTGCCATCGTGGCACCGCTGCGGCAAGCACTGACCAGGCGTTCTCCGTGTCGCCTCGGCCGGCCAGCTCGCGGGCCTGTTCGAGTGCTGTGGCGAACTCGGGCGGCTCCTCAGGTGCCGGCGCGTCGCCGATCTCGCCGAGCGTTTCCGTCACCAACCTGTGGGCCCACGCACCGGACTCGTGCCGCAGGAACAGCGGGACAAGCTCCGCGCGCACCCGCCCGGCACCGACCGCGTCGACCACGTGCGGATGCCCGAGTACATCATTTCGGATCCTGTGGTGCACCTGGGGCTGCTGAAACGCCGCCAGGACAACGGCAAGGTACTGCCCGGCTCCCGAGCCTTTGCGGGCTGCCGATGCGAACCGCTCGGCGGCCCCCTCGGCGTCGCCGCGCAGTGCCATCCGCCGCCCCTCGGCGACAAGGTCACCCGCATCGGCCGGGTCGACTGCCCGCCCGTCGCGGGCGTTGAGATCCGCGAACGACTCCCGTTCGGCGGCGACCAGGTCCGCGAACGAATCGAAACGATCACCCAAACCGGGATACCACGACGCCCATACGTACGCCGCCCACTCGCCGGTGTCGCTCACGTCCGCAGGATCGAGGAGCCAGTAGCACTCGTCCGCGTCGGCTGACACCAGCAACGCCCGGGCCATCAGTTCGTCGTTCTCGTCACCCGCATCGCACAGCTCGGGCGCGAGGTCGCGCAGCCATCCGACGTCGGCCGTCGTCCGCATCGTCCACACGAACGGCCCCGGCTCAAGCCACCCATCAGAAGCTTCCAAGAAGGCACGGTACGCCGGCGGCAGCGTCACCCCGAGCCGCTCCTCGACGGCGGCGAGCGCTTCCGGTCCCGCGCCGGCGAACCCGAGCCATCCAGAGGCCCGCCGTTCGTCCCCGAGATCGTGAAGCCGAGCGGGGTCGGCGACACGGAGGAAATCCGCGCTGTACGCGGCGAGGTAGACCTGCCACTGCTCGGCCGTGTGGGGCCGCCCGCTCAAAGCCACGCCCCACCTTACGGCCACACGCTCATGCCTCTTCGCGACTCCACGAGGTCTTCACGGCCATCATCTGGGCGGTCTTGGCGGGGTCCCGGTCGACCAGGTCACCGAGTACGGCATCGATAGTCGCGATCAGGTCGTCGGAGAGACGATCTTAGATTGACGGCTGCTCCGTACACCTGGACCTGAAGACCCGCGCATCCCCATGGAGAGCTGCGTAGTCAGTCGGTGTCGGTGGCGGCCAGCACGGCCAGACGCCGCCGGTCCGGCGACACGACCGCCAAGCCGATGTCCCACGCCACGTTGTCGAACCATCTGGTGGCACCGGCGAAAGAATACCATGAGCAGCGGTGAGCCAGAGCCTCCACCTCACCGGCTGGCGCGTCCTGTCCGGCGCCGGCCAGCACCGTGAAGGATCGCCACGCGAGCAGTCTGCCGTACGCCCCGAACTCGCCGCTGTTGTAGGCGCCACCGGCCGACGCTGCGGTGAACAACTGCTGCCAGGCCTGCGTCGCCGAGCAGGTACCGACCCCGGTCTTGAGGCCTTGTGCGGACTTCAGGCCGACGCTCGCCAGCGCAGCGCCGATGGCGTCCGGTGGGAGATCGTCGTGGAAGACGAACGTCCTCGCCTCGACGCGGCCGTTGGATTCCCTGGTCCAGTTGTCCACCGCGGCTGTCAGCATCGCTGCCTCGTCGGACGTGGTCGTCTCCCGCCAACGAGGAGCCAGGCCGTGTCCGCGCACCGGCTCCGCCGACATGGCCGGCAACTCATGGCTACCACCGCCGATGCTGTACTCAGCAAGGCTCGGGCGTCCCTCGACCGACGTCAACGTCAACGGCAGCCAGCCAAGCGGGTGAAAGCGCCAATGTGGCGACACGGCCCATCGGTGACGAACCACGGACCCGCGCAGCACCAACTCCTGCGTAAGGCAGGCCCGCAGTTCCTCCGGCCCGCCGGCGTCGAACACGAGATCCAACTCCGCGACGGTGTGAGCCGAAGCCAGCAAGGACGCCGCGTACCGAACTGTGCGACGATCCGGCACCACTGCGATGAGCCTGATGGCATGCTCGATCGTTCCCCGCGTGAGTGCCAACAGCCGCAAGGCTCTGTCGAAAATGCTGCGGTACTGCCAAGGCGCGGTGGCATCCGTCCCGTACCTGACCCACAACGCGATGCCGAGATCCGCGACGAAGCGCGCATCACCCTCACCCAGACGGCGTTCCATGAGGTCCCGGACCCCCGTCACGTTCTCCAACTGCGCAACGGTGGCCGCGAGATGCCCGGGATCGTCTTTCACGCCTGGCACCCTAGCCCCGGCGGGCTACATGATCGGCCGGGTCGCCTTTTCTGGTCGCGTGAGGTGCGCTGTGGCCACGTCGCGTAGCGGAATTATCCTGACTGCCGCAGCTGTTCTACGGCCGGCATCGCTGTGCCGACTCAGGGTGTGGCGGGTAATCCGGTGCGGCACAGTTCGAGAGCGTCTTGCGCACCGCGCAGGGCTGCGATCACCGTCGGCGAGGGTCGCACGTGGACTTCGGGAAGGTCGATGCCGGACGATCCGTCGGTGATCGGGTAGGCCAATTGCTCACGCCCGAGCCGGAACTGGGCGTCGATGCCGGTGCGGTTGCCGCGCGGGTCCTGGCGATGCCAGCGGTCCGCGAGGTACACGGCAACGAGGCCGTGCAGAAAGGGTTTCACCCCGTCGGTCAGCTGTTGGTAGCACAGCCCGGCCGGCACGCCGGAAGCCCGGGCCACGGCCACCAGCAGGTGCGACTTGGCATAGCAGAGACCGACGCCGGCGCTGAGTACCTCGCCTGCGGTGACGGTGATCCGCGGATCCCTGACGTCCACGGAGTGCCGGATCCGGTCGCGAACCCAGACGAAGGCGGCCCGCATGAAGTCGACGTCGTCCGGATGCGCCGCGCGTAGTCGGCCGGCCAACGCCCGCACTTCCGGATGGTCCACCTCGATGATCGTGTCACCGCCCAGGTACTCCGCCGGTTCGCCCGCGACCAGTTGCACAGCTGTTCCTTTCCCGGATCCAGGCTGCTCCACCGCGCCATGACCTCATGGGTACGGTACCGGCGCTGTTTCACCGCGGCCGCCCTCACCCCGAGCTGTCAGCTCGAAAGGCGCACTCCAGGATCGTGCCGGTCCCGATTGCGGGCATGGTGATCGGCTGGCCTGATGGGAGACCACGCCGATCGAGCGGCATCAGCGGCGCGAGCCGGATGGAGCCGATACCGCCCGGAGCCGGCTCCACCCACATCCGCGCTACCCGCAGATCTGGCTGCCCGGTCGGAGTGTGCTGCCCGATATCCCAGAGGGGACGCAGCACACCCCGGCCCGGACCGGCTCAGCTTCCAGTCATGGTGATGACCAGTTTGCCGCCCTTCGGGCGTTGCTCGCGCTCCAGCTCGGTCAGGGCGGGAATCGCCTCGGCGAACGGGACCGTGCGGGCGATGGGGAGGCGCAGGGTTCGGGCCACCTCGACCAGGTCGGCGGTCACCGGCCGGCCCATCATTGCCCGGTACGGTCCGGGCAGGGCGCTTCTGAGCATTTTGGCCGGGGTCGGGACGATGTCGATGATGGTGCCGCCCGGCTTCAGCAGCGTCCGGGCCGTGGCGAAGGACAGTTTGCCGGGCGTGTCGAAGACGAGATCGAACCGTCCCGCGAGGGCGGCCGGGTCGAAGTCGAAACCAACGACCGGTTCGACGTCGAGTTCGCGGGCCTCGGCGGCCGTGGGGTTGCGGCAGCTGCCGGTGACCGTGGCGCCCCGCGCCCGGGCGAACTGGACGGCGGCCCGGCCCACCCCGCCCAGGCACCCGTTGACGAAGACCGCCTGCCCTGGCCGTACCCCCGCGGTGGCCTGGTAGGCGGTCATGCCCACGGTCGGCAGCGCGGCGGCCTGCTCGTAGGAGAGGTCCGCCGGTTTGAGGACTACGGACTTCTCCTGGGCCGTCACCATCTCGGCGAAGGCCCCGGCCTGGCGGAACCGGGCCGCGCCGAGTACCGCGTCGCCGGCCTTCAGGCGGGTGACGCCGGCGCCGACCGCCTCGACGACTCCGGCGAAGTCGTGGCCCATCGCCCGGGGAAAGGAGCGACCGGTCATCAGTTTCATCTCGCCGTTGCGCATCTTCCAGTCCAGCGCGTTGGAGGCCGCGGCCCGGACGCGGACGAGAACCTCGTCCGGCCCTGGTCGTGGTGGAGCGAACTCGGCGAGCCGCATCACTTCCGGGCCGCCGTAGGTGTCGTACTGGAGGCGCTTCACGAGGCGTATTCGTTCGAGATCTCGGTGGCGTAGTTCTTCCACAGCGGTTGCATGGTCTCGGCGTTGATCGGCTGCCCGGAATCGATCATGGCCTTGAAGTCGCGGAAGTACTGCACGTACAGGTCAGGGGTGAACGTGTTCAGCATGACCGCGTTCACGTCACCGATGTTTGCGAACGTGTGCGGTGCCCCGGTCGGCACGATGACCCAGGTGCCCGGGCCGGCGTCGTACTCGTCCTCGCCGACCGTGAACCGGAACGTTCCGGCCAGCACGTAGAAGCCCTCGTCGTGCTGGGCGTGGCGGTGCTGCAACGGGCTGGGGGTGCCCGGTGGGATGGTGACCTCGGCGAATCCCAGCCGATGGTCGGTGTGCTCGCCGTTCTCAAGGATCCGGATCTGGTGTGCCCCGCTGCCGAGGATCTCGCCCTCACCGGGGCGGACGATGTTTACCTTCGCCACGACTTCTCTCCCATTGCTATTGCCTGCCTTGCTGACCACCATCCTGTTCCGGGCCGGTTGTGCGCGTCCTGGTCGTCCGTGCACGGTTGCTTGTTGTCAGTGCACGGGCGTTGTAGCCGTACGTCGCCTTGAAGAGCTTGCTGAAGTGGGTCGGGTCGGGGAATCCCCACCGGGCGGCCACGGCGGTGACCGTATGTCCACTTCCGGACAGCTCGGCCCGGCAGCGCTCCAGGCGGCGACTGCGGATCAGGGCCGCCACGGTGAGCGGCTGGTCCTCGAACAGCTTGTGCAGCCGGCGTACGGAGATGTGGTGGGCGGCGGCGATGCTCAGCGGGGACAGATCGGAATCGGCCAGCCGGGCCTCGATGTAGCCGGCGATCCGGTTCCGCAGCCTCTCGTCGGGGGCCGGTCGCTCGTCACCCAGCCGGGCCTCAAGTGCGACAGCGATCAGCTCGATGACGGCCGCCGCCGACCGCAGCGCCTCCGCCTCGCGGAACCCGGTCGCCGATCGCGCCGACTCCCGGGCCAGCACGGAGACAAGAGCACCAGGACCATGACTACCATCGATGGGTACGCCGATGAGCCGGTCGATCTGCGCGGGACGGATCCGGAGCTCCCGGCGCGGAATCAGGATCGTGACGTGCGTCGCCGCGGTGCTCTCGAACCGGAGCGTACGCGTGGGATCGAGCAGCATCAGGTCGGCCGGCCCGAGTTCGGCGTCGCCGTGCCCCTGCGTGATCCGGGTCCGGCCCCGGGCCATCACCTTGACCGCCAGGTTCTTGCCGTCGGAGGCGTCGCGCTCCCGCCCGATGCACGCGCTCTCGGGCGTGTCGAGGGAGACCAGCCGCAGCGGCCCGAGGTCACGGGTGGCGACCCGTCCCCGGAAGTCGGCTCCGGCCAGCTTGTTGACCAGCGGCGGAAACCCGCTTGCGGCCAACTCGTCCTGGAACGTCTCAAGGTTGCCGATCACCTGTCAACGATACGGCGACACCCGTCCGGTAGGGCACGGCGTCCGGCGCGGGTCACAGCGGAGACGATCGCGGTCGGGCCGCTGACCTGGCCGCATGATCATTTGGTGGGGAGCGACACGCCCGGCACGACATGTTGTGGTTTGCGGATGCGGCGTACCCATATATGGTGTTGCACGCAGCTGGTTCGGGCGTGGCGTATGTGACGTTCGAGGCAAGAGGGAACCCGGTGTGAGTCCGGGACTGCCCCGCAGCGGTGAGTGGGAACGAAAGCCGTCACAAGCACTGGGCTCCGTCCGCGACAGCGACGAGCGTGGGAAGCGACGGCCGGTAGGAAGTGAGCAGCGCGCCCGCGAGTCCGAAGACCTGCCAGCCGCGCCGTGCCCGCCAGACGGGGGCGGTGGTTCGAGGCCGCGCGGGACGGCCGACGCCGACCAGCCCCTGTGGCCGCAATCCATGCGTGCCCAGCGGTGGCCTGCGCCCGCGCGGTCCGAGGACCTCCCACCAGGGAATCGGACTCGCGAGGGAGCAGGACGAGCATGACGGTCATTGACGCGGCGGTACGGGTGCGTACGCGCGACGGCGCGCTGGAACCGGTGGATCTCCACCGGGTCGTGCGGGCGGTGGAGCGGTGGGTGCAAGGCCTCGGGGAGGTCGATCCGCTGCGGGTGGCGACGAAAACGATAAGCGGCTTGTACGACGGCGCCGGCGCGGAGGAACTGGGCAAGCTCCTGATCCAGACCGCGGCGGAGCTGATCGGCGAGGAACCGCAGTACTCGCGGCTGGCGGCCCGGCTGCTCGCCCACACGGTCGACGGCGAGGTCCGCGGCCAGGGCATCGACTCGTTCTCCGCGTCGATCGCGCTCGGCCACGCGCAGGGGCTGATCGGGGACGGGACCGCGGCGTTCGTCGCAGCACACAGCACACAGCTCGACAGCGCCGTCGACACCGCGAACGACATGCGCTTCGAGTATTTCGGCCTGCGTACGGTCGCGGACCGCTACCTGCTGCGCCACCCGCTCACCAGGAAGAACGTCGAGACCCCGCAGTACTGGCTGTTGCGGGTCGCGTGTGGACTGTCGCAGACCGTGGACGAAGCGATCGGCTTCTACCGGCTGATGGCGTCGCTTGCGTACCTCCCGAGCTCTCCGACGCTGTTCAACTCCGGCACCCGGCACTCGCAGATGTCGTCCTGCTACCTGGTCGACTCGCCGAAGGACGAGCTGAACTCGATCTACGAGCGGTACGCACAGGTGGCGAACCTGTCGAAGTTCGCCGGGGGGATCGGCATCGCGTTTTCCCGCATCCGGTCGCGCGGCGCGCTGATCCGCGGCACGAACGGGCAGTCCAACGGGATCGTGCCGTTCCTGCGCACGCTTGACGCGAGCGTCGCGGCCGTCAACCAGGGCGGCCGGCGCAAGGGTGCGGCCTGCGTCTACCTGGAGCCGTGGCACCCGGACATCGAGGAGTTCCTTGAGCTGCGCGACAACACCGGCGAGGACGCGCGCCGCACGCACAACCTGAACCTGGCCAACTGGATCCCGGACGAGTTCATGCGCCGCGTCGAGGCGGACGGGGACTGGTCGCTCATCGACCCGAACCAGGTTCCGGAGCTGCCCGACCTGTGGGGCGACGACTTCGACCGCGCGTACCGTGCCGCGGAGGCGGCCGGAAAGGTCACCAAGACGGTCAAGGCCCGTGACCTGTACGGCAGGATGATGCGCACGCTCGCGCAGACCGGCAACGGCTGGATGACGTTCAAGGACGCGTCCAACCGGCTCGCCAACCAGACGCTGCTCCCGGAGAACACGGTCCACCTGTCCAACCTGTGCACCGAGATCATCGAGGTGTCGAGCGACGACGAGACCGCGGTCTGCAATCTCGGCTCGGTCAACCTGGGCGCGCACGTCACCGGCGGCACGCTCGACTGGGAGCGGCTGCGCGAGACGGTCCGGACCGCTGTGGTCTTCCTGGACCGGGTGATCGACATCAACTACTACCCGACGCCGCAGGCCGCCGCGTCGAACCCGCGCTGGCGCCCGATCGGCCTCGGCGTGATGGGCCTGCAGGACGTGTTCTTCCGGCTGCGCCTGCCGTTCGACTCGGCCGCGGCGCGGGAGCTCTCCACCCGGATCGCGGAGGAGATCTACCTGACCGCGCTGGAGACGTCGGCCGGGCTTGCGGAGCGTTTCGGGCCGCACCCGTCCTTCGACGCCACGCGCATGTCGAAAGGTCAACTTCAACAAGATCTTTGGGGCATCGAGGGTACGCCTGAGCGCTGGACCGCGCTGCGGAGCAAAATCAACGCCCACGGGGTACGCAACTCGCTGTTGATCGCGATCGCGCCGACCGCCACCATCGCCTCGATCGCGGGCTGCTACGAGTGCATCGAGCCGCAGGTGTCGAACCTGTTCAAGCGCGAGACGCTCTCCGGCGAGTTCCTGCAGATCAACTCCTACCTGGTGGACGAGCTGAAGTCCCGCGGCCTGTGGACGGACGCGATCCGTGCGGAGATCAGGCGCGCGGAGGGCTCGGTGCAGGGCATCACGGCGCTCCCGGCCGAGGTCCGCGCGCTGTTCCGGACCGCGTGGGAGCTGCCGCAGAAGGCGCTGATCGACCTGGCTGCCGCGCGCGGGCCGTTCATCGACCAGTCGCAGTCGCTCAACCTGTTCATGAGCGCGCCGACGATCGGCAAGGTCTCCTCGATGTACCTGTACGCGTGGAAGGCCGGCCTGAAGACCACGTACTACCTGCGCTCCCGCCCGGCGACGCGCATCCAGCAGGCCACCGTGGCGGTGCAGGCACCGGTCGCGGTCACGCCTGCCGTCCCGGTCACCCCGATCACCGGCGCCGCCCCGATCAACGGCGTCGCCCCGATTACCGGCGTCGCCAGGATCACCGTCTCCGACGACGAGGCGCTTGCCTGCTCACTTGAGAACCCCGAGTCGTGCGAAGCCTGCCAGTAACCGACAGCTCTCGTCGTACCCCCGAAGGATTTTGATCATGCTTCTTGACCCTGGAATGGACCTCACGCTGAGGCCGATGAAGTACCCGCACTTCTTCGACCGCTTCAAAGACGCCATCAAGAACACCTGGACCGTGGAGGAGGTGGACCTGCACACCGACCTCGCGGACCTGGCCAAGCTCTCCCCGGCCGAACAGCACCTGGTGTCGCGGCTTGTCGCGTTCTTCGCCACAGGTGACACGATCGTGGCGAACAACCTGGTGCTCAACCTCTACCAGCACGTCAACTCGCCGGAAGGCCGCCTCTACCTGTCCCGGCAGCTGTTCGAGGAGGCCGTGCACGTCCAGTTCTACCTGAACCTGCTTGACACCTACGTGCCGGACGAGAAGGAGCGGTTCGAGGCGTTCGCGGCGGTGGAGAACATCCCGTCGATCGCGCGCAAGGCCGAGTTCTGCTTCCGCTGGATCGACTCGATCTTCGACCTGCGCTCGTTGGAGACCCGCGACGACCGCCGGAGGTTCCTGCTCAACCTGATCTGCTTCGCCGCCTGCATCGAGGGCCTGTTCTTCTACGGCGCGTTCGCGTACGTCTACTACCTGCGCTCCCGCGGCCTGCTGCACGGCCTCGCCTCCGGCACCAACTGGGTGTTCCGCGACGAGAGCATGCACATGGCGTTCGCGTTCGACGTGGTCGACCAGGTCCGGGCCGAGGAACCGGAACTCTTCGACGCGGAGCTGGAACAACAGGTCCGCGACATGCTCGCGGAGGCGGTCGAGTGCGAGGTCCAGTTCGCCGCCGACCTGCTCGAACAGGGCGTGTCCGGGATGTCGCCGGCCGACATGCGCGAATACCTGCAACACGTCGCGGACCGCCGGCTCGCGGCCCTGGGAATCGCGCCGATGTACGGCTCGAAGAACCCGTTCGCCTTCATGGAGCTGCAGGACGTGCAGGAGCTTTCCAACTTCTTCGAACGCCGCGTCTCCGCCTACCAGGTCGGCGTCTCCGGATCGGTCAGCTTCGACGACGACTTCTGAGCCGTGCCCGGCCCCGTTCCGGTGCGGCAGCGACGGCACGCTATGGTGACGCGCTTATTTCACGGGAACGGGGCTGGGATGCTGGGAAATCTGCTGTGGAAAGTGGTCGGGAACCGCTTCGGGGCGGTGCTGATGGGACTGGTGCTGCTCAGCATCGGGCTGTTCGCCTTCGACGGCACACCGTCCTGCGGAGGCAGGACCATGGACCAGGGCGACGAATGCATCAGCAGCTCGCGCCGGGGTAGCTCGACGACGCGCACATTCGACGAGCAGAAGAGCCTGGAGAGCTGGCAGCGGACGGGGACGCTGGTTGCCGGGGCGGTGCTGGTGGTCGCGGGCGTGGTCATGATCATCAGGCGTGCGGCTGGCGGGAAGGGCGATGGGGGAGCGGTGGCGGCCGCGGGCGGGTTCCCGCCGCATCCGCAGCAGGGGTATCCGCAGCAGGGATTCCCACAGCAGGGTTATCCGCAGCAGGGTTATGCGCAACAGGGGTACCCGCAGCAGGGATTTCCGCAGCAGCACGGGTATCCCCAGCAGCCGGTTGCGCAGCAGGCATACCCCTATCAGCAGGGCTATCCGCAGCAGCAGCCGGTGTCGCAGCAGCAGGGGATCCCGCAGCAGCCGCAGCCGCAGCCGCAGCCGCAGCCGCAGCCGCAGCCGCAGCCGCAGCCGCAGCCGCAGCCGCAGCCGCAGCAGCCGGCGCAGCAGTACCCGCCGCAGTACCCAGCACCGCAGCAGCCGGTAGCTCCGCAGTTCCAGGGGCAGCCGCAGTTCCAGGGGCGGCCGTCGGCGCAGCAGTACCCGCCGCAGTACCCAGCACCGCAGCAGCCGGTAGCTCCGCAGTTCCAGGGACAGCCGCAGTTCCAGGGACAGCCGCAGTACCAAGCGCATCCGCAGTACCAGGGGCATCCGCAGCAGGCCGGCTCTCCGCAGCCGCCTCAGCAGAATCCGCCGCAGCCCTCGCAGCCCTCGCAGCCCTCGCAGCCCTCGCAGCCCTCGCAGCCTTCCCAGTCCCCGCAGCCCTTGCAGCCCTTGCAGGCGCCACAGCCGTTGCGGTCCGCGCAGCCGCCGCACCTCTGACTCGCCGGTCGGCGCCCCGCACGGCGTCTCCATCCGGAGCGCCGTGTGTGTCGCCGTCGACGCGCGCGCACCCCGTACCCCCGCGAGGTTTCGAATTTGGTCCTGAAAAGGGCCCTGATCAGCCACAATGGGGCGATGACAGCTCGTGGGACGGCCCGGCGCGCGGCAGTACTGGGGATCGCGGTCGCGCTGGCCGCCGGATGCGGTGGCAGCCCGGACAAGCCGATCACGCTGCCCGCGCCGCTGCCGGTCTTCCCGAGCGTGGAGCAGCCGGTCACCACCACGCCGCCGCTGCCGAGCGATTCGCCCGCCGCAGTCACCTCCTCTCCGGTGGCGAGCGCCGCGGGGGTGCCGTCCGCGCTGCCACCCGCCTCGGCCCCGCCGTCCCCACCGAGCGCGAGTCCCACGCCCAGCAAGCCCGCGAGCCCGAGCCCGACGCCGAGCAGCGTGCCCACCGCGCACGCGGACGGCCTGCTTGAACGCGGCGAGAACGGCCCGGAGATCACCGGCCTGCAGGAGCGGCTGACCGCGCTCGGCTACTGGAACGGGCCCGCGGACGGCCGGTTCGGCCCGCTTACCCAGCAGGCGGTCTACGCGCTGCAGAAGGCGGCGGGGATCAAGCTGACCGGCACTGTCGACGCCGCGACGATCACCGCGCTGTCCGACGGGGCCCGCCCGTCCGCGCAGAGTCGTCAGGGTCACCGCGTTGAGATCGACCTGAAGAAGCAGTTGCTCCTGATCGTCGACAACGGCGCGGTCACGAAGATCTTCAATACCTCGACCGGGACGAACAGGCACTACCGATACCAGGGCCGGCGCTACCTGGCGAAGACGCCGGCCGGCCGGTTCGCGGTGAAGCGGCAGGTCAACGACTGGCGTTACGGCCCGCTCGGCCCGCTCTACCGCCCGAAGTACTTCAACGGCGGGATCGCTGTGCACGGCGCGACGAGTGTGCCGCCGTGGCCGGCCTCGCACGGCTGCGCGCGCCTGTCGATCGAGGCGATGGACTGGATCTGGAAGAAGCGCGCGATCCAGGTCGGCACGTCGGTCTGGGTCTACTGACCGTTTTCGATCATTCCGAACGCGCCACGCATCTCGGCCATCCACGGCGTGGGCGGCACGGTATCCCGCCCGGCCACCCGCATCGCGCCGAGGATGGTGAGCAGCATGCCGTGGGCGAGGAAGTCGCGTAGCTGCACCGGATCCGCGCCGGTCAGCTCCTTCACGGTCTGGTAGATCCGGCCGAACCGGGCCCGCACCACGTCGCCGATCTCCGGGTCGCCGGCGGCGGAGAACCCGTGCAGCAGCACCGACAGCAGGTCGTGCTCGGCCAGCAACCGGTCGTAGGCCTCGCCGAGCGTCGCGAAGTCCGTGCCGGCGCCCCCCGCGCCGTCGCCGCCCGTGCCGTCGCCGCCCGCGTCGCGGAACGCCTGCTCGATGCGGTCGCAGGTGTGCTCGAGCGTGGCGATGAACAGCGCCTGTTTCGTCCCGAAGATCCGGATCACGTAGGGCTGGGTGACTCCCGCGAGCCGCGCGACCTGGTCGGTGGTGGTGCCGGCGTACCCGCTCCGGGCGAACGCGGTGACGGCGGCGGCGACAAGTTGCTCGCCCCGTTCGGCGGCGGTGAGTCGGTTGCGGGGAGTCATGGTTGACAGGTTATCAGTCGATAACTACATTCGCCCTGAAGCTAGTTATCAGTCGATAACAACAACCTCCGGGGGTACGGACATGAGCTCCACACAACGGCCGGTGGCGGCGGTCCTCGCCGCGGTCGGCATCCCGATGTTCATGGTCACGCTCGACAACCTGGTGGTCACCACCGCGCTGCCGGTGATCAAGGCCGAGCTGGGTGCGTCCCTGTCCGACCTGCAGTGGTTCGTCAACGCGTACACGCTGCCGTTCGCCGCGCTGCTGTTGACCGCGAGCGCGTTCGGCGACCGGATCGGCCGTCGACGCCTCTTCCTGGCCGGGATCGCGTTGTTCACGCTCGCGTCCGCGGCCTGCGCGCTCGCCACCGAGCCGTGGATGCTCACCACCGCCCGCGCCGTGCAGGGGCTGGGCGGCGCCGCGGTCATGCCGCTGTCGCTCACGCTGCTGGCCGCGGCCGTCCCCGCGCGCATGCGCAACGCGGCCGTCGGCATCTGGGGCGGGATCAGCGGCCTCGGCGTCGCGGTCGGCCCGGTGGTCGGCGGCGCGGTCGTCGACGGCCTCGACTGGAACTGGATCTTCTGGCTGAACGTGCCGGTCGGCGTGCTTGCGCTGGTCATGGCCGCCACGGTGCTCCAGGAGTCCCGCGGTGGAGCCCGCCGCCTCGACCCGCTCGGCCTGGTCCTCTCCGCCGGTGGCGTGCTCGGCCTGGTCTGGGGCGTCGTCGACGGCCCGGACCACGGCTGGACCTCCGCCCGGGTGCTGCTCCTGATCGGCGGCGGCGCCGCGCTGATGATCGGCTTCCTGATCTGGCAGCGCCTCAACCCGGTGCCGATGCTGCCGCTGAGCCTGTTCCGCAACCGCGGCTTCGGCATCGTCAGCGCGGTCGCGTTCGCCTTCTCGGTCGGCGTGTTCGGCTCGGTGTTCCTGCTCGCCCAGTTCTTCCAGGTCGTGCAGGGCCTCGGCCCGTTCGAGGCCGGCGTGCGCACGCTGCCCTGGACCGCGGCCCCGATGGTGGTGGCCCCGATCGCCGGTCTGCTGGTCTCGCGGGTCGGTGCCCGTACCCTCATCGTGCTCGGCCAGGGTCTGCTCGCCGCCGCGCTGATCTGGATCGCGGTCGCGTCCACCGCCACCGTCACCTACGGCGCGCTTGTCGGCGCGTTCGTCCTGGCCGGCATCGGCATGGGCCTGACGTTCGCGCCGATGAGCACGATGGTGCTGTCAAGCGTCCGCCCGGACCAGCACGGCGTCGCCTCCGGCACCAACAACACCATCCGCGAGCTGGGCGTGGCGGTCGGCGTCGCGGTGCTGGCCTCGGTCTTCACCTCCCACGGCGACTACGCGAGCGCGGCCGGGTTCGTGGACGGCCTGGTGCCGGCGATCACTGTCGGCGGCGTGATCGTCGCGGCCGGGACCGTGCTCGCGCTCTTCCTCCCGGGGCGCCGCGCGGTCGCCCGTGCCGACGAGCCGGCGCCGGTCCTCCAGGCGGCCTGACCTCTGCTGAGGTGGGGCTTCGCGCCTCACCTCAGTTCGTGGCCACCCACACCGTGCGGCTGGTTCGGACGATCGGCAGCAGTCCGGCCGCGTCGTCCGCCACGATCCGGTCGAGCGTGTGCAGGTCACCGGCGTCGAGCTGCTCCGCCAGGCCGGCGCGCATCCGGCGCAGGAACGTCAGGAAGTAGCGCCGGACCAGGTCCCGCGGCTCGGACACCTCGATCGGGAACTCGCGGCGGGTGGCCTTGAAGCCGAGCTTCTCAAGCGTCGCGGTCCAGTCCGGGTGCGGGTCGAAGCCGAGGTGACGGCTCGCGATCGCCTCGTGCAGCCGCTCCTCCCACGGGTCGCCGGCCAGGAAGTAGGGCTGATCCGGCATCTCGGAGATGACCATCAGGCCGCCGGGCAGCAGCCGCTCCCGGATTTGGCGCAGCAGTGCCTCGGGGTCCGGCACGTGGTGAAGCGAGAGGGCGGCCCAGACGATCGAGGGACTGTCGACGGCGGGCCAGCCGTGCGCGAGGTCGGCCTCGAGCGTGGTGATGCGGGCGTCGCCGGCCGCGCGGATCCGGTCAAGCATGCGGGGCGAGTTGTCCACCGCGATGATCTCGGCCGTGGGGAAGCGTGCGGCAAGCGCGAACGACCCGTTGCCGGTCCCCGCACCCAGGTCGACGATGCGGCCCGGCTGTTCCGGCGCAAGCTCCGCGACCCAGGTCATGACCTCCTCCAGGTACGCCGCGAGCACGGTCCCGTCGAGTTCGAGCAGTTCCGCCATGCCGGCGTCGTCGTGCTCGGCGTGGTTGTGGGTGTGGCTGTGGCTGTGGCCGTGTTGGTGTGCGCTCATGCCACCACGGTAGGCGACCCGTGCGATTCTGGCATATCATCTTGCCTATGACGCAAGAAGAGGTGCTCGACGATCTGGTCCGCCAGCGCATCCGCAGCCTCCGGCTGGCCAAAGGACTGTCGCTCGACGCGCTGGCCGCCCGCTGCCACCTGAGCCCCTCCACGCTGAGCCGCCTGGAGACCGGCAACCGCCGCATCGCACTCGACCAGCTGGTCCGGCTCGCCCGCGCGCTCGGCACCACACTTGATCAGCTGGTCGAGCCGGCAGACGACACCGACGTGGTGATCCGCCCGCTCTCCGACCACGGCCAGGGCATCACCACCTGGCTGCTCTCCCGCGACAGCTCCCCGCACGGCCGCACTGTCGCGAAGATGCGGATCACCCCCGAGCGCGCGATCGACACGCTCGGCGTGCACCCCGGGCGGGACTGGTTCACGGTCCTGACCGGCACTGCGATCCTCCGGCTGGGCGACCGGACAGTCTTCGTCGAAGCAGGTCAGGCCGCCGAGTTCTCCACAATGGTCCCGCACGCGATCGGCGCCCGCGGCGGCCCCTGCGAGATCCTCACCATCCTCGACCACGACGGCGAGCTCGCCCACATGTCCCGGGGCTGACTCGTCACAGCAGCCGCAGGTCATGGACGGCCTCGGAGAACGCGGTAAGGGTGGGTTCGCCGTTGAGGAAGAGCCGGGCGACGGTCTGCTCAGGTACGGAGGCGGCGGTGTCGTAGGAGTTCCAGCCGGGCGTCACCTCCAGGACCAGCTCTGCCGCGCCGGACAGTTGTTTGATCAGCTGGACGGCCTCCACCTCGTCGTGGGAGCGACTCCAGCCGTGCCCCTCCAGGCCGCGCAGCGCCCGATGGGTGACGGTCCGGCCGGTCCAGCGGTCCAACGGGGTGTCGGCGACCCGGTGGACCGGCCTGTCCAGCTGCGGGAACGGCTGCATCAGGTCGTAGTCGTCGAGCACGGTGTGCCAAGGGGCCAGCTCGCCGGCCGGGAACTCCGCCGGGTGCAGCGGGCTCACGAGGGCGTCCTCCGGCAGTGCGAACGTCTCGTCGTGCACGGTGGCGAGCGAGCCGTCCTCCGCCACCCGGACGGTCGCGGTCAGCTCACCGGCCACGAAGACGCCCCAGACCAGGCGCCGGGCGAGGTGGGTCATCCACGGGTGGGTGGCGAAGCGGTCCACGAAGACCGTGGCCGGGATGCGCCGCTCGTCGCACATCGCGTTCTCCATCCGGCCGAGGTGAAGTGACGCGGACGCGCGCGCCTCCGTGCGCACCTCGGCGAGCCGGTCCTGCGCCGCCCGGTGCCGCCGCCTGTCCTCGCCCCGCGCCGGAGGCGGCAGATCCGCGTGCGTGCGGCCGGACGCGTCCCGGACGAACGGCATCAGCAGGTGGTCGAACTCGATGCGGAACGTGCCCGCATCCGTCTCAAGCGTGCCGGCCTCCATGTCGTCAAGGCCGAACGTGGGGACCAGGCGGTCGGCCAGCTCGTCCGGCGTGAGGCCGCGCAGCTCCGCGATCTCGTCGATGTGGCCGCGGACGACCTCCTCGAACGCGGGGAACCGGCAGTTCTCGGCGAGCCGGCTGAGCGCGATCAACGCGGCGTCCGTGCCCCGGAGCCGGATCGCCTCGAGCGCGGCCTGGTCCCGCACGCGCACTGACGGTCCCGCCCAGCGGCGGGCCAGCGCGGCCAGCCGGCGGAGGCCCGCGTCGTCGCCGAGCAGGGCGACCGCGTAGAGACACCAGACGCCGGCGTTCGGCACGCCGGCGTCGAGCCAGCGGTCAAGCAGCGCGCCGGCGAACGCGGCACGGGACGCGGCGGTCCAGGTGTCCAGGGCCGCGGGCACGGCCGGGTGCACGTGGTCGGGCTCGGAGGCTGCCAGGCGTACCAGCAGAAGTTCTTGATCTTCGGGGGTTGCTGGCGGGTCGAGCTGTGGCAGCGGGGTCCCGGTGAGGTAGCCGGGGATCTTCGGGCGCTTCGCCTTCGGCACGGTGAGCGGGTCCTGGTCCAGGAACGCGGCCACGTCCGCCGCGTCCGGGCCGGCCGTCAGCAGCGCCCGGTGCCCCTGGGCGTCGAGCCAGCGCAGCGCGCGGCTGATCGCCGGATCAGCGGGCTTGGCCCGCCACTCCGCGACCAGGCCGGCGGCCGCGTGCCGGGGATGACGCAGCAGCCAGGACCGCGCCGCACAGCGGTGCGCCCGTGCCGTGAACGCGCGCGCGACCGGCGCCGCGAGCGCGGTGTGCCCGATCGGCTGAGCGGCCGCGAGCGCGGGCGCGACGGTCTCCTTGTCGCCGAACGCGGCCACAAGCGCCGGCACGTGGCTCACCCCGTGCCGGGCCAGCAGCAGCGGCAGCGTCTCCGCGGCCACCTCGGCGCGGCTGTGCGTGAAGCCCAGGGCCAGCAGCCGCTCCTGAGCCCACGACGGCGCCAGTGCCAGCGCGGTGAGCCGGGTCGGGAGCGCCCAGTGCTCCTGATGCTCAAGCCATGCCGTGACCTGCGCGTCAGTGCAGTCCCGGAGGTTCGTGTCGTTCCACGCCTGGTACTGGTCGGAGACCCGGATGCCGATGGCCCGCTGCCGTTCGCCCGGTTGCCAGTCCAACTCGGGCGCGACCGGCGTCGCGGGCTCGCGCAGCACCGGCAGCACCGGCTTCGGCGGCTGGTAGGCGATAGGCGTTCCCGGGATGGCGGGCTTGCGTTCCCACTCCGGGAGTACATGTGCGGTCCGCGCGTCCGGCTGCCCGTCGTCCCGCCCGTCCCGCAACTCCGCCAGGGCCGCGCGTGCGTCGTCGTGATCGATGTGTGCGAGCAGGCTTGTCCAGATGTCGCGCTCGTACCGCTCGACCTGCAGATACCACGGGTCCGGCCGCATCCGGCAGAGCGCCGCCGCGCCGCCGGTGTCCAGCAGCCCCGCCAGGTGCAGGCGGCCGCCGATCGTGGTGAAGAACTCGTCTCCCACCGCGCGGTCGTTGATGGCGAGGATGCGCTCAAGCGTCTCCGCATCGCCGGACGCCAGCCCGAGGATGTCCGCGGTCATGTTCCCGAACCTGGTCAGGTACTTCAGCGCCGCATCGTGCGCGGCCGGCTCCGCCGGCCCGGAGTGCGGCCCGATCGGCAGCAGGTAGGAGACCGACCAGAACACCGCGCCGGCCGCGTTTCCCTCCAGCCTCCCGTCGAACCCGTGGTAGCCCGGGGACAGCCGCTGGTCTCGGGCGTCGAGGATCGCATCACGCGCATTCGCGTAGGTGGCGTCGTCCGCGAGCGCAAGCAACTCCCGGAGCCGGCCGAGCACGTCGGCGAACATCCTCGGCAGGTCACAGTTCAGGACGTAGACGAGCAGGCGGCCGGCCTCGGCCAGCCCGCGCGACGCGACCAGGTGGTCGACGAGCCAGTGCTGCCCCGGGTGCCCGCCGCCGGAGATCTGGCGGCGGTACGCCCTGACCAGCACCAGGTCCTCGGCGGGCGTGCCGGGCCGGGCCCGCGGGTCGAGCAGCCGCTCGCCAAGCGCCCGCTCGTCCGCGCCCGTCGACGTGACCAGGTTCCAGATCTCCGGCGCGTTGGTCGCCCAGACGTGGTCGCGCAGCCCCGCCCAGGCCTCGTCGAGCGTGGCGGCGGGCCGGGCGCCGGTGTCGATCCCGCCCCGGCGCGGCGGCACCACGTCCCGCAGCCAGCGGTCGGCAAGCACACCGTTGCGCCACTCGTCGTCACGCGCGGGCGGCACCCACTGCGGTGGCAGGATCGACGGCGGCGGCGCATCCCAGGAGATCACCGCGTCACGGTAGAACAGGGGTACGCGGGGCGTACCCCCAGATCTCGTCAGGGCTTGCGGCCGACCGCGGTCCAGATGTTGATGTCCGAGCGGGCGGGTATCTCCGCGCCCGGCTCCGGCCGCCACTCGCTTGCCGGTACCACCCCCGGCTCGACCAGCTCCAGGCCGTCGAAGAGCGCGGCGAACTCGTCGCGCGGCCGGGTCCACACGTCGGACTTACCGGCCGCGATCACCTGCTGGTACAGCCTCTGCTGCTCCGGCGTGCCGAAGTCCGAGGTGGCGTGCGTGGCGACCAGGTAGCTGCCGGACGGCAGCGCCTCGAGCAGCCGGCGCACGACCGGCGCGGCCGCGCCGTGCCCGTGGATGAAGTGCAGCACCGCGATCAGCATCAGCCCGACCGGCTGCTTCAGGTCCAGCGTGTCCGCGAGGATCGGGTCGGAGAGGATCGACTCAGGATCGTTCAGGTCCGCCTCGATGTAGGCGGTGCGCCCCTCCGGGCTGCTGTTGAGCAGCGCCCGCGCGTGCACCATCACCAGCGGGTCGTTGTCCACGTACACGATCCGGCTCTCGGGCGCGTGCCGCTGCGCGACCTCGTGCGTGTTGTCCGCGGTCGGCAGCCCGGTCCCGATGTCCAGGAACTGCCGGATCCCCGCCTCCGCCGCCAGGAAACCGGTCGCACGCTGCAACAACGCGCGGTTCGCAAGCGCGCCGAGCCGCACCTTCGGGAACAGCCTCTGCAACTCGTCGCCGGAGGCCCGGTCGGCGGCGAAGTTGTCCTTCCCGCCCAGCCAGTAGTTGTATCGCCGCGCGGGGTGCGGCTCAGCCGGGTTGATCCCGGAGAGGGCAGCGTTGGTGTCGTCCACGGCGCCACAATACCGCCATGGTCCATTAGCGACCCGATTCGTCGTACGGCCCGGGGCGGCCGGGCCGTACGACTGTCCATCGACGCTACCTGGCGGTCGTGGTGCCCAGGGCGATGTCGAAGCCGGCGCCGCCGCGTGCCACGCCGACCAGGAGGACACCGGCCCACTCGAGGGCGAAGGTCATGCCCAGGTCTCCGGCGTCGCGGGGGCGCAGGCCCAGGCTCTCCAGGAAGGCCGCGACCCGTGTCCTCGCCTCGGTGCCGGCGCCGGCGAAGAAGGCGTCGACAGGTGCGTCCCCGGTGAGGACGTCGCGGAAGATCGTGTTGAACGCCTTCACGACGTGGGTGCCCTCGGGGGCGGCCGCGGCGATCTGCTGGGAGAGCGAGTTGCCGGGGGTGGTGACGAGCCCGCTGACGTCGGCGTTGAACGGGTTGGTGATGTCGACGAGGATCTTGCCGGCCAGCGCGTCGCCGAACGATGCGACCACGTCGACCGCGGCGGCGTAAAGGACGGCCACGATGACGATGTCACCCGCCGGCCGTGCGCCGAACGTGCCTACGGTGGCTCCGTTACCGATCCGGTCGGCCAGGGCCTGGGCCTTGGCGGTGTCGCGGCTCATGAACTCGACGGTGTGGCCGTGCTTCGCCGCCCGGGTCCCGATGGCGGCGGCCATGTTGCCGGAGCCGATGATGCTGATGCTGCTCATGACGTGCATTCCTGTCGTCGTGTGTGGATCGGGCTGCGGTGCTGACGCGATGTGGCGACGGGTCAGATGACAGTGGTGCCGCCGTCGACGACCAACTCCATGCCGTTGACGTAGCTGGAGTCGTCCGAGGCGAGGAACAGTGCGGCCGAGGCGACCTCCTCGGGGCGGCCCATCTTCCGGCGCGGGATGACGGCTTCGAACTGCGCCTTGGTCTGCTCGTCCATCACCGACTCCAGGATCGGCGTGGCGACCTGGCCGGGGGTCAGCACGTTCACCCGGATCCTCCGGTCCCGCAGCTCGGACACCCACACCCGTGCGTAGGCGGGCAGGACGGCCTTGCTTGCCGCGTACACACCCCAGTTGGGGTAGCCGCGGAGTGAGGCGTTCGACCCGGTCATGAAGATCGAGCCGCCGTCGTTGAAGAGCGGCAGCGCCTTCTGGACCGTGAACAGCGTGCCGCGTGCGTTGAGCGAGAAGGCGGCATCGAACTGCTTCTCGGTGATCTCGCCGAGAGGGCCCTGCTCGCCCGTCCCGGCGCTGGCCCACAGCACGTCGATGGCGCCCTTCTCCCGCTTGACCGTCTCGAACAGGCGGTCCAGGTCGTCGAGGTCGGCCGAGTCGGCCTGCACGCTCGTCACGTTCCGGCCGATCAGCGCGACGGCCTCGTCGAGCGCGTCCCTCCGCCGGCCGGAGATGAAGACGTGAGCTCCCTCGTCAACGAACATCTTGGCGCCGGCCAGCGCCATGCCACTCGTCGCGCCCGTGATCACCGCGACCTTGCCATCGAGCTTTCCCACGACACAACTCCGATCGATCACTGCGTCGGCGTTATGTACACCGATCTGTGTGCTTAACCGTAGCGACCGATCATCGTGGGCGCAACTAAGCACACCGATCGGTACCCAGCGGGCTACACTGGGCCGGTGACGGAGTTGGAGAAAGGGCCGCAGGGCCGGCGGCGCGGCAGGGGTGCACGGGAGCGCATCCTCGGCGCGTCCCAGCAGTTGTTCCGCGAGCAGGGCATCAACTGCACCGGGATGGACCAGCTCTGCACGGTGGCCGAGGTGTCCAAGCGCACGCTCTACCAGCACTTCAGCGGCAAGGACGACCTGATCGCCGAGGGGCTGCGCCGCTTCGACCCCGAGGTGTTGCCAGAGGTGTTCGACAGCAGTGACCTGACGCCCCGCGAGCGGCTCCTGGCGGTCTTCGACATCCACTCGCCGCTGTGCCCGTTCATCGCGGCGGCCGTCGAGATCCCCGATCCGGACCATCCGGCACGCCGGTACGCCCGGGACTACAAGAAGGCGTTCGCCGCGCGGCTTGCGGACAGCGCCCGCGAGGCCGGCGCGCCCGACCCCGAACAGCTCGGCGAACAGCTGGCGTTGCTGCTTGACGGTGCCTCGGCGCGTGCCCGGGTGCTCAACGCGGAGACCCTGGCCACGGCCGCCGCCATCGCGGCCGTCCTTGTCGACAACGCCATCCCCGTGGAAGCCCGGTGAACCGCACGCGGGCATCGACCGCGACGCCGTGAGGTCCGGGTCTGCGCGGGGCGGCCGCCATCAGCTCCCGGCCGGTGTGATCAGCGCGGGTCACCGAACAGATGCCGGTGGCGGCGGCTCCAGTCGACGCGCCGGCCGGCCTCGTCGAGGACACCGTCGCATTGCCAGGTCCGGTGGGGCTCCTGGCCGGCGGCGGCCAGCCGGCGGGTCAGCTCCACCAGCCGCTCCTGCTCCGCGATCACGTCGTCCACCAGACCGTCAGTGCCGTCGAGCCGGTAGGCGGAGGCGAAGATCCTGATGCGCCGGGCCCGGTCGGGCGGCGACGGATACCGCAGCCACCGCAGGCACGTGGCGTCGTCGCGGAACGGCGCCACGAACTCGAGCGCGTAGGCCACGTCGCGGCGGCGCGGTCCCGGCCCCGCGTAGTCCCAGTCCAGAATGCCGACCGGCCGCGTGCCGTGCCAGACCAGGTTCCACGGCCCGAAGTCGCCATGGCAGACGACCTCGTCGTCCGCATCGAGGGCGGGGCCGGCGCCGTAGCCGGCCGCCCAGACCGCGCCCGCACTCGGCCGGAACCCCTGCACGGCCTCGTGATAGTCGCGGAGCAGGCGCCCCATCGCGGCCAGCCCGTCCTCGTCGGCACACCGTCGCCGCGGTGCGGAGCTAGTCGAGCAGCCCGCGCAGGATCCTCTCCAGTGCGGCCCGGTCCTCCGCCGCGAGCGCGCCGAAGATGCGGTCGGCCTCGGCGAGCCGGGCCGCCTGGATGGCCTGCCCCGCCGCGGTGCCGGCCTCGGTGACCGAGACGAGTGTGGCCCGGCGATCGTCCGGGTCGGGGCGGCGTGCGGCGTAACCGAGCGCTTCGAGCCCGTCGATCACCTCCGTCGCCGAGCGCGGCGCGATGTGCAGGTGTTCCGCGACCGCGCTCAGCCGCAGTGGCCCGTGGTGGGCGAGCACGCCGAGCGCCCGGGACTGGCTGGGCGTGATGGAGAACGGCGCGAGCGTTTCGCGGCCGGTGTGGCGGAGTCGGCGGGCGACGGCCCAGAACAGCTCGGGGAGCGAGTCCGGAGCGGGGGAGGGGGACGTGGAGAACACGGGAATAGGGTAGCGCCAGATGCGGTTGTTGCCTCATGATGAGGTTACCTCAATAAATAGGAGTCGCATTGCCTAAAGATCAACATCGGCCCTCCGTGGCCGACAAGGCCAAGGCGCGGGACGTGTCGCTGTCCCGCATCGCCCGTCTCTTCACCCCGCACCGCGGGCCGCTGACGATCGTCACCGGGATCATCGTGATCTCGGCCGTGGTCGGGATGGCGTCGCCGTTCCTGCTGCGCGAGGTGATCGACGCGGCGCTGCCCCGGCAGGACCTCAGGCTGCTGTCCTGGCTGGTCGGTGGCATGATCGCGGTCGCGGCCGTGACTGCGGCACTTGGCGTGGTGCAGACCTGGATCTCCACCCGGGTGGGGCAGGAGGTCATGCACCGCCTGCGCGTGGACGTGTTCAGCCACCTGCAGCGGCAGTCCGTCGGGTTCTTCACCCGGACCCGTACCGGCGAGGTCCAGTCCCGGATCACCAACGACATCGGCGGCATGGAGACCGTGGTGACCAACACCGCGGCCGGCGTCGCCTCCAACCTGACCACCGCGGTCGCCACGATCGTCGCCATGCTCGCGCTCTCCTGGCAGCTCAGCCTCGCCTCGCTCGTGGTGCTGCCGCCCGCGATCTACTTCACCCGCAAGGTCGCCGGCATGCGCCGGGAAATCGTGGCGGAGCGGCAGCGCGAGCTGGCCGACCTGAACGTCACGATCGAGGAAGGGCTGTCGGTGAGCGGCGTGCGCCTGAGCAAGACCATGGGCGCGGGGGCGAACCAGATCGCCAGGTTCACCGCGTCGTCCGCGCGCCTGATCGACCTGGAGCTGCGCTCCGAGCTGGCCGGCCGCTGGCGGATGGCCACGATGAGCATCATCTTCGCGGCGATCCCCGCGCTGATCTACCTGTCCGCCGGGCTTCCGGGCACGGCCGGAGCGATCAGCATCGGTACGCTCGTCGCGTTCACCGCGTTGCAGAACGGGCTGTTCCGCCCGCTGATGGGCCTGCTCAGCGTGGGTGTGCAGATCACCAGCTCGCTGTCGCTGTTCGCCCGCATCTTCGAATATCTGGACCTGCCGATCGAGGTCGCCGACCCCGCGACGCCTGTGACGCTTGACCACCCGAAGGGTCACCTGCGCCTCGAGGACGTCACGTTCTCCTACCCGGGCAGCGACACCGCGGCGCTGGCCGGCGTCACGCTCGACGTGCCGGCGGGCAGCAGCCTCGCGCTCGTCGGCGAGACCGGCTCCGGCAAGAGCACGCTGGCGTCGCTCATCGCGCGCCTGCACGACCCGGACTCCGGCCGCGTCACCATCGACGGCGTCGACCTGCGCGATCTGCGCCTCGACGACCTGGCCGGGATCGTCGGCGTGGTCAGCCAGGAGACCTACCTGCTGCACACCACGATCCGGGAGAACCTCAGGTACGCGAAGCCGGGCGCGACAGACGCGCAGCTCGAGTCGGCCGCGCGGGCCGCGCAGATCCACGACCACATCCAAAGCCTCCCCGAGGGGTACGACACGGTCGTCGGCTCCCGCGGCTACCGCTTCTCCGGCGGCGAGCAGCAGCGCATCGCGATCGCCCGCACGCTGCTCCGCGACCCGCGCGTGCTGGTGCTTGACGAGGCCACGTCCGCCCTGGACACCGAGACCGAGCGCGCCGTGCAGGCCGCGTTCGACACGCTCGCCGAGGGCCGCACCACGATCACGATCGCGCACCGCCTCTCCACCGTCCGCGACGCAGACCAGATCGCGGTCGTCGACCACGGCCGGATCATCGAGGCCGGCACGCACGACGGCCTGATCGCGGAGAACGGCCGTTACGCCGCGCTGGCCTCCTGACGCCGGTCCCGCCGGTCACGCTCCCGGGCGCATCGAGGGGTCGGTGAGGGCCGGGCCGGCGAGACGATCCCGGACCAGGGTGCGGTGGCGCCGCAGGATCGCGCGGATCGGGTCAGGGAGGTCGGGCAGCTCGGACACCAGCCCGAACAGCCGCGGCAGAGCGTCCCGGGCGGCGCTGTCGAAGTCGCGTCGCGCGTCGTCGAACTCGGCGCCGCCGCACTCCGCGGTCCCGAACAGCACCTCGGCGTCGAACTCCCACTGTGCGCTGAGCACGGTGCTTCCGGCCACGACCGGCAGTGGTTCGGTGTCGGCGTGCCGGAGCCGGTCCGGATCGGTGTCCTCCACCACGTCGCTCCCGTCGACGGTCCGCACCTGCAGCCCGTACCCGATCAGGATTGTCAGGTAGGTCAGCAGCAGGAGCGCGTAGCGGCCGGCGGTGAGCAGGTCGCCCAGTTTCCGTTCCTCGATCAGGCGCAGCTGGCGTTCGTCCCAGTAGGCCAGGTCGGCGCGATGGTCCACGCCCCGGTCGTACCGGCTGAGAAAACGCAGCACCTCGATGTTGACATGCACCGGGAGCAGGTGCTCGAGGTCGCGCCGTCCCTCCCGCAGGACGATCCGCAACCGTGCCGGGTCGTATTCCGGCGGAGCGGCCCGGCGGTGCGGGTAACGCCGGGCGATGTCGGCGGCCAGCAGGACCACGCCGGTGTTCTGCAGGTAGTCCTCGTAGCGGTCGAGGACGTCGGTGACCTCGTCGTGCAGCCGTTCCGGCAGGGAGACGGCCGGGTCGGCCGGGACCAGCAGGAAGAGCACGTACGCGTAACTGGGGCTGGACCGGTTCCCGGCCCACCGGTCGAGGATGTCGTCGATCGCGATGTCCCGGTCCGCGGCCCGGGTGCGCCGCAGCGCCAGCACCCATAGTTGTTCACGCAGCCGGCGGCGTACATCGTCGTCCGTGGCCGCCTCCTCGCGACGGGCGAGGATGTCCTCCACGACCACGCCTGTCGCGTCGTCCTCGCCGGCGACGTTCGCGAGCCGCACCGCCAGATCCGGCATCCAGGCGTCGTCCACGGTGGACAGGAGCCGGTCGAGCCGGGTGCCGGCGGTACCGGCCGAGGGCTCCAGCAGGTAGGCGACCTGGTGATCCGTGCTGGTCCGGTACCCGGAGGCATGCGTCAGCGCGAGCATTGACAGCTCGGCGAGCAGCTCCTCGTGCGCCTCGCCACCGCGCTGGACGCCGGTGATCGCCCGGACCAGCACCTCGGCGGTCTCCTCACCGCTGACCGAGGCCCGTTCCGCGGTCGCCAGGTTCGCGAGGAGTCCGAGCAGGTCACCGCGGTCCCGGTCCTCGACGAGCGCGCGCTCGGCGCCGTCGGCCGTGTCACCCCGCTCCGTGACCGAGGGCAGCAGCGTGTTGAGCTGAACCCGGCGGATGCTCAGGTGGGTGGCGAGATCGTCGTACCCCATGACGCGCCAGGTCATCTGCAGCAGGCTCATCCGGGCCAGCAGACTGCCGGCGACGCCGCGCAGTGACAGGGCGCCGTCCGGCCGCCGGGACACCCGGATGCCCAGCGCGTCGAACGTGTCCTCGATGACGCCGTCGATCGCCTCGGCCGTCTCCGGCTCGAGATCCGGCCACCGTAGGCGCACCACGACCGCACCCGCGGCCGTGACCGTGAACAACTCCTCGGCCAGACCCTCCCGGACCAGGTCGACGGTGCCGCCGGCCGGATCGCCGGCCACGCGGTGGTCACGGGTCTCGGCGGCGAGCAGAAAAACGGTCTCCAGCGCGTCGAGCACCTGACCCGCCTCCGGGTCGGTGAACCGCCCGCGTGCACCGGCCAGCGCCCAGGTCCACAGCCCAATCGATACCTGGATCAGGTCCGCGACCGGCCGGCCACGCGGTTGCCTGCCGCAATCGGTGATGATCTCGTGGGTCACGGCGGGGGTCTCGGCCAGGGCGGACCTCTCGGAGGCGAGAAGCTGTGGCGTGCCCGCGCCGGTGAACGGCCAGAGCGACAACGCAAGCCAGCTGCCCCGCAACTGCGCGTCCGTGCGCAGCGAGGCGAGCGCGCCACCGGGTCGTAACGCCGGCAGCCAGACCCGCTCCGGAGTGTCCGCGCTGGTGGCGGCCACGAACAACCGCAACGGCAGGGGCGCGTCGTTCCACGGTACGCCGGCGCCGTGGACCAGTTCGGGCAGCAGTCGCAGGACCGTGCTGTCGGCGAGCACCGCGTACACGTCCCTGGCGCGCGGGAGCAGCAGTGCCCGTGCCCTTCGGTCGTCCTCGGTCAGCAGGTCAGCGGCACGGCGCAGCAGCTGCGGGGTCTGCCGTAGCCGTCCCAGGCGCAGGCAGTCGTCGACCGCGTGCACGATCGCCTGGAACAGCCGGTCGGCCAGCGCCTCGGTCTGATCCTTGAACAGCGACTCGTGATCGCGAGGTGAGGCGGCACGCAGCAGGTGGTCGACCATCCGGCCCAGCCAGAACGCGTCGTCGATCGTCGTCGCGTGGTTGTCGTCGCGGTACAGCGCCCAGAAGAGATGCCCGAGCTCCGCCTCCGGCAGGCCGAACGCGCCCGACTGTCGCTCAAGCGTCCGCCCGGTCTCGCCGGACACCGACAACAGCAGGTCGGGCCCGCGGCGTACCTCGGTGATCACCCGGGCGTAGTCGCGCCGCATGAGGTCCAGCCGGCGGGACAGTTCGGTCCTGCTCGGCGTGCGGCCGCCGAGCATCACGCGAAGAACGTGGGAACGCTGGCGGCTCTCGGCCAGTTTCCGGAGCAGCTGCTGCTCCGGGAGCTCGACACTGCTGCCCCTGGCGCTCGCCAGCGACAGTAGATAGAGCAGCTGGAACGCCGCGTACCGGCCGGGGTCCGCGGTCTCCTGCCCGGCGGGCAACTGCTCCCGGAAGTACTCGACGAGCGTGTCGTCGGACTCGGACAGGATCGCCTTGACCGTGCGGTATCCGGCCCGCTCAGGGCGACCGGCGAGGTCGGCCAGGCTCGCACGCTCCTCCGGCGTGAGCGGGAGCAGCTCGTAGGCGACGATGCGGCGGACGCCGTACGGCCGGGCCTGTCTGTTGAGCCGCGCGTCCCGCTCCATGCTCGCGACGGACTTGTCGAACTCGCTGTCGGCCGGGTCGAACACCACCCACAGTTCGGGCCGGTTGTCGCCGGAGTGGCCGTCCCGCAGATACCGGATCAACAGGTCCCGGGTGACCCGGTCGAGCAGGCCGAAGTCGTCCACCACAAGGCACCTCGGCACGACGATGTCGGCCAGCTCCACAGCGAGCGCGCCGATGAACCGCTTGTAGTCGTCGCCGGCGCGTCCTTCGAGCCACGTGGTGACCCGCTGCTGCAGGGGTATTCGGCCGCCGGGCCGGATGAGTCCGACGAGCACCTGCGCGGTCACGCCCAGCACGGCCAGGATGATCGCGGTCGCAAGCGGTTGCTCGGCGCCTCCGGGCGGCGCCAGCAGGGAGATCAACGCCGTCATGCCGACCGCGGCGAGCAGCACCAGCACTGTGGTGCCGGGCCTGACCAGCCGGGTCGTCCAGCGGGTGCCGGGCACGCCCGCGTACCGCGCCGCCCGTGCCACCGCACGCCGGGACAGCAGGCCGAAGATCTGTGGCACACCGCCGTCGGACGGTCGTCCCGCCACTGTGACCAGCCGGAATCGGGGGCGGGTGGGATGGCCGGCGACGGTCTCCGCGACCTGTGCGGCGGCCCGGCTGAGTCCGTCTCCGCGGGGCGCGGTGATGGTGAGGCAGCGGAACGCCCTCTCCTGGCCGGTGCCGACCTGGCTGACGTAGTCCGACACCGGTGCGGTGAGTGGCGTCGCCGGCTGTTGCTGGCCGTCGCGTCCGTTCCCGGGCCGGCGGATGAACCGTGGGAATCCCTTGGGCACCCTGTCGGTGCGGGCTGTGCCGCGCAGAGCATGCGATGTCATGTGCGCCTCCAGACGGTGCCGGCCCCCGACGCGGATCTACCGCCATCGTGGTCCGGACCTCAGGTCACGCACATCGACGTAACAGCTGGCCTGACGCTCCTATCGGCCCCGCCGCGATCGTGCGGACGGGAGCCCGTTCCGTGTCGTCACATAGTTGTTCTGCGGCGCCGCGAGGGTCCGGCTTGAAATAAGATATCGACGTGTCTCGATATCTATGGAATCCTGTGGAGATTCGGTGAGTGACCGATCAGATATCAGGGAGTAATGATGTCCGACAGGCTGTCTGTAGCGGTTACTACATTGTTTCGGGTCGTGGTCGGCCTGATCTTCGCAGTGCACGGCGCCGCAAGCGTGCTCGGCCTGTTCGGCGGCGCTCGCGGCACCGGCGAGGCGATCGCTGCCGGCACCTGGCCGGGCTGGTACGCGGGCCTGATCCAGCTGGTCGCCGGCTCGCTCGTCGTCGCCGGGCTCGGCACCCGCGTCGCGGCGCTGCTCTGCTCAGGTTCGATGGCCTACGCCTACTTCATGGTGCATCAGCCGGACGCGCTCGCGCCGGTCGCCAACGGCGGTGAGTCGGCCGCGCTGTTCTGCTGGTCGTTCTTCCTGATCGCGGTGCTCGGGCCCGGCCCGCTCTCGCTTGACGCGGTGCTCGCCAAGCGACTGCGCCCGGAGCGGGCGGCCGCGCCGGAGCTGCAGCCCGCCACTTCCTGACTGAGCGGTCAGTCGTTGTCCAGCCGGGGGCGCGCTGCCGTTCGTACCCCCGGCCCTGGTCCTCGGGTGTGGAGAGGTGTAAGGATGAAGCGTTCCCGGACGGCCGGCGCGGTCATCGCGACGCTGGCCCTGTCACTGATCGTCGTGCCCGCCGGCGCCGTGCAGGCCGCGCCCGCGGATCCGTTCCGGATCGTCGACCCGCAGCGGTGGGAGAACCCGGACACCATGACCTGGGGCGATTACGTGCCGGTGCCCGGTGCCGCGCCGCCCGCCACCGGCTCGGAGCGGAACTTCCGGATCGCGCTTGTCACGCTCGACTACCCGGACCAGCCGTTCGTGGTGACCCAGGCGCCGCAGTCGACGATCTTCGGCAATCCGCAGCCGGGCACGTCAGGCATCGCGCGGGCCGACGTGCCCGCGTTCTACCGCGACTTCCTGAACACGCCCGGCACGCTCAACCACGGGCACACGCTGCACGAGTACTGGATGCAGGACTCCTACGGCCGGTACGGCGTGGACCTCACCGCGTTCGGCGCGTACCAGATGCCGAACCCGGCTCGCCAGTACGGAATCACTAACGACATGAACCCGGGCGCCTGCCCTGCCGGGGAGGCCTGCAACCGGGACCTGCGCACCGACGGGCTCGGCGCCTGGCGGGCCGACGTCGGCGACGCGGTCGCGGACTCCTACGAGCTGGTCTTCATCCTCTCCGCCGGGCAGGACGAGTCGTCGACCTGGCAGGAGTTCGGCCAGATGCGCTTCGACGGCGCGGCCGCGGTCACCGAGGACTTCGGGCCGCCGGACTCCGCGCTTCCGAACTCGGCCGCCACCCGATACGTCCCCTGGACGTCCTGGGCGTCCGCGGCCACCATCTGGCCGAACGCGGGCGCCGGATCGTCCACCCAGGCCGAGAGCAGCGGCCAGGCCGTCTACGCCCACGAACTCAGTCATCTGCTGAGCATCGGGGACAACTACAACAATCCATACGGTACGCCGCTGCGGCGCAGCTACACCGGGCCGTGGAGCATGATGTCGCGCGGTTCGTTCAACGGCCCCGGCGGCCCGCACACGCGCTGGCAGATCCCGCCGGTCAACGGCGGCTCGATGGGCTCGCTGCACACCATCCGCGACAAGATGAAGATCGGACTGATCGGCGACGCGCAGGTGCTCCGGCTGTCCCGCGCGGAACTGACCGCGTCCGGCCTGGTCGTGGCGCGGGTCACCGCCCGGGCCGTGCCCACGTCCGGCTACAGCGGCATCACCGTCGCGCTCGACGGCGACCGGTCACCTGCCTGCTCGGTCTCGGCGGACGTGCTCTGCGACGGCGGTGGCTTCGACAACTACACGCTCGAGGTGGTCGACCGGATGGGCGCGGACTCGTTCACCCCCGACCACGGCGTCCTGCTCAGCAAGACCAAGAACCAGGACCGTGCGCCGTTCCAGTGGGTCGTCGACGCGCACCCACAGGACCTCGGCCTTGTCGACTTCGTCCGCCCGGACGGCACCAAGCAGATGATCACGATGGGCGACTACCGGCAGCTGTCGGACGCGCTCTTCCACGCGGGCACCCGGTCCGGCAGCTCGTACGAGTACGTGGACGCGGCCAACCGGCTGCACTTCTACGTGCTCGACCTCCAGCGTGCGGCCGGCGGGGTGCTCTCCTACACGGTCGCGATGCGGTCGCTCGACGGCGCCGGCCCGGCCACCCGCAGCGCCGCACTGACGCCGGGCCGCCAGACCACGCCGCAGACCTGCACGTTCACGCTGACCGGCGCGGCCACCGACGTCTACCGGCTGTCCGCCGCGATCGACGGCCGCGGCTGGCGCGCCGAACTCCCACACGCGCTGACGACCACCTCGGCCGGCGGCAGCACCACTGTGACGGTCGCGATCGACGCGTCCCGCGGCGCCTCCCGTACCGCCGACCTGACCCTCAACGCCACCTCGGAGAGCGACCCGGCCGTCAGCGTCACCCAACGCTGCCGGACCCGCCGCTGACCCTGTCACTTGTCGAGCGAGCGGACCTCGATGTCGTTGAAGGAGGCGCCGTAGGGCGGGGAGTCGTCGCCGGGGGCGCTGACCATGCCGATGACCGCGGCGACGCCCTCCTTGATGTCGGCCTCGGGGAGGTCTGCCTCGCCGATCAGGATGTCGTCGTGGCCGAACCGGACTGTGTCGTCCTGGACCAGGACCTGCATGTGCAGCGGCTTGTTCAGCGGGAGCGCCTCGTCGAGCGGGAACTCGCGGATGATGTAGCCGCTGCCGTTCTCACGGTCGACCGCGAGGCGGAACGACTTCTCACAGGCGGTCAGCGAGTACGCGCGCGCCTGCTCCCAGAACAGCCAGATGCCGAGGCAGGTGCCGGGCTTCTCGATCCGCGCGGTCACCGAGATGGTGTGGTCACCCTTGACCTTCTTCTCAGGCCCGCCGCAGCTGTACGTGCCGGGGGTGACCCGCTTGACCCGGAGCGCGCCGTCGACCACGTCGCACTCGGACTCCTCCTCGCCCTCGATGTACGTGCCGTACCACTGGCCGCCACTTGTCAGCGCGTCGACGACCACGGTCTTGCCGCCCTTCGGCAGCGTGAACGCGTCGTCGGACGGCGACGGGGTGGGCGTGCCGGCGTCGTACTCGCGTTCGTTCTCGACGTGTGCGCCGAAGATGCCGGCGGCGTGCGCGGCGACGATTCCGGCGCCACCGGCCAGGAAGATCAGCAGCATGACGACGAGCGTGCCGACCACGGCCCGGCTGCGGCCACCGCCGGTGCGGGGCGGAGGCGCGGATTGCATGCCGGGTGGGCCTTGGAAGCTGGGCGGTGACGGGAACGCGGGGACTGCCTGCATCGACAGCGTCCGCTCCTCCGGCGGGTAGCCGGGTCCGCCGGAGGTAGGGGCGTAACCCGCGCCTGAGGTCTGGTTCGCGGGACCGCCGGAGGTGGGCGCGTAGGACGGTCCGTACGGCGGGCCCGAAGCGGGGCCTCCGTAGGGCGGGGCAGCGGCCGGGTCTCCATAAGGCGGCGCGGACGCCTGGCTACCGAAGGCCGCCGCGTCTCCACCGTAGGGCGGCCCGGATGCCGGCCCGCCACCGTACGGCGGTCCAGACGCCGGCCCGCCACCGTAGGGCGGCCCGGACGCCGGCCCGCCGCCGTACGGCGGTCCAGACGCCGGCCCGCCACCGTAGGGCGGTCCAGACGCCGGTCCGCCACCGTAGGGCGGCGCCGACGACTGTGAGAACGTCGGTGCGGACGGCATGTACGTCGACTCCGGCGGCGTCTCCGTGGGCAGCGTGAAGACCGGCGCGTTCTGCAGCTCGATCGCCGCCGTGCGGAGTGCCGGCTGCTGGTCCAGTGCCTCCGCGACCTGTCGCGGCGCCCGCTGCGGCCCGCCCTTGAGCAGCATGTCAAGCAGCTCACGCGCGGTCGGCCGCATCCGCGGGTCTTTTTGCAGCGCCCGCGACACCAGGTCCCGCAGCGGCCCGTCGAGGCTGCCCAGGTCCGGTTCCTGGGTCAGGATCCGCCCGAAGATCGACATCGGGTTGTCCGCGTGGAACGGTGCCCTGCCGGTCCCGGCGAACGTGACCACGCAGCCCCAGGCGAACACGTCGGACGCGGCGGTGACCGGGCTGCCGGACTCGTCGAAGCGCTCTGGCGCCATGTAGTTCGCGGTGCCGACGATCTGGCCGGTCCGGGTGTGCTGGGTGGTCGACTCCCAGGCGCGCGCGATGCCGAAGTCGATCACCTTGGGTGTGCCGGGCGCGAGCAGCACGTTGTGCGGCTTGAGGTCGCGGTGGATGACGCCGGCCTCGTGGATCGCGGTCAGCGCGGTCGCCACGCCGATCGCGACCGCGTGCAGGTTCGACGGGCTGAGCGGCCCGCGCTGCGCGACCTCCTGCGCGAGCGAGGCGCCGTCCACGAACTCGGTGACCAGGTACGGCCGGGGCGCGTCCGGGTCGGCGTCGAGCACCTCGGCGGTGCAGAACGGCGGCACCTGCCGGACCCGGGCGACCTCGGACCGGAACCGGTTACGGAACTCCTCGTCCGCGGCCGTCTCCGCGTGCACGACCTTCACCGCGACCGGCCGGCCGTTCGGGTCGCGGGCGAGGAACACCACGCCCTGGCCGCCGGCGCCGAGCCGGCTGACGATCTCGTACGGGCCGACCCGTGCAGGGTCTCCCGAACGCAGCGGGGCGCCTCGCTCACTCACAGCTCGCTCCTTCGCAGGGCTCTGGCCACGGGTGCGGCTGGGGCCAGAGCCTAGCGCGTGCGACATGACGTTTTGTGGGCGTACGTCCACTGCGCAGGGATGCGGACGATCTGCTCAGCTACCTGGTTTCTTCGGCTCCGCGAGGCTCCAGCCCTTGTTCAGCAACGCGTCGCAGGCCGCCACCGCGATCGCCAGCCGCGTCTCGTGCGACCCGCGCAGCTCGACGACCGGCACGCCCGACGTCGCGAGATGCGCGCGGAACAGGCCGGTCATCCAGGCCCGCAGGTGCTCGCCGTCGCGCATGCCGTCGTCCTCGAACGGCACGCCCTCGTGGTCGGTGAGCAGGTAGAGGTCCGGTGGGCGGGCCGCGCTCAGCACCTCGGGTGAGGTGCTGCCCAGGTAGCGGCGCTCCCAGATCGCGGTGGCGGCGGAGTCGGTGTCGCCGAACAGGATCGGGGAGCCCTGCGCGGCGGCCTCGTCCTCGGCCCGGTTCTGTTCCGTGACCACCTCGACGAAGTCGGCGCGGTCCCAGGTCAGGTCCGCCATGGCGAGGCCGGTGCGCAGCTTGCGAGCGGTCAGCTCCCGGCCGAACTCGGGGACCCAGCGGGTGCGGGACCAGACGCCACCACGCGCCTGGAAGTGCGCGGCCAGCGCGGACGCGATAGTGGTGGTGCCTGTCGACTCCGCGCCGACCGCGATCACCCGGCGGGTGAACCAGGCCCGGACCGGCGGGGCGAGGTGGTCCCAGTGCGCGACCGGGTCCGCGCGGATCTCGGTGCCGGAGACCGGGACTGTGGCGCGCGGCGGGTCGACCGGCACGTGCACCGCGTGGAACCGCCGGGCCAGCTCCGCGCCGTAGTCCTCGGAGCTGAACACCGCGTCGAAGCGGTCGGTCCCGGCCGCCTCCCGGAAGACCGCGACGTGCGCGTCCCAGGCGTCATCGCTGTGATAATCGACCGGATGCTCATCATAAATCCCGACGAAGTGGACGTCGGGGTGGAGTGATCGCAGCCAGTCAAGGCGCAGGGGGAGCGGGATCGACTCCTGCCGGGACGGCGCCACCACCACGGTCACCGCCTCACACCGCGCGGCGGCGACGGAGATCAGATGGTGATGCCCGGCGTGCGGCGGGTAGAACTTCCCGATCACCAGGCCTGTGGGAAAGCGGGTCATGCGGGCACCACCGCCCGCCGCCAGGACCGCAGGCCCGCCACGCACAGGCCGAGGAAAAGGACGTACAGCAGCGCGGTGAGCCACAGCCCTTTGTAGCCGTACAGCGGGATGTAGATCAGGTCAGCCGTGATCCACAGCCACCAGCTCTCCAGCAGCTTGCGGGACTGCCCGTACGTCGCCATCAGCGACAGTGCGGTCGTCGCCGCGTCCGGCAGCTCCGTCGTCGAGTCCGTGTGCGTCGCAAGCCACCAGCAGAGCCCGGCGGTGATCAGCACGCCCGCGGCCACCTGCCCGATCCACTCCGCCCGGGTCGTGTGCCGCACCGGCAGCAGTGTCGCGCCGTTGCCGCCACGTGCCCAATGCCACCAGCCGTACGCGTTGAGCACCACGTACACGACCTGCAGCCCGGCGTCCGCGTAGAGCGCCGCGTCAAGAAACACCAGCGACAGCATCACCGCGTTCGCGATGCCGAGCGGCCAGTTCGCGATGTGCTGCCGGACGACAAGCCAGACGCACAGCGCGCCGGTGGCGAACCCGAGCACCTCCGCCCAGCTCGTCGGCGCACCGAACGCGGTCACGGCGGTGCTGTTCAACCAGTCAAGCAGCACGGCAGGTCCCCTCTCCCGGCATGATCATGCAAGACCATAACCGGGAGAGGGAACCGTGTCACCGTCCGTAGACCTGGAACTCGGAGATGCGGACCTGATCGCGGAACGGGCTGTTCGTCGCGCAGTCCGTACCCGCGGCCGGGTCGTTGTCCTGCTCACCCGCGTAACGCGGGTTGCCGGTGCACTGGCTGCTCAGCACCTCCAGGCGCACGTGCGTGGCAGACGTCGGCGGGATGCGGAAACTGCGCAGGTTGACGGTCGGCGCGGTCGGCCGGAAGTTCGGGGCCGGGAACGCGTCGGACGGGCTGACGTACACCCTGCGGTATCCGGCGTCCGTCGTGCAGTCCGCGCGGGTGGCGTCGCACGCCCAGACCGCGAACGACCGCAACGCCGTGAACCGGTTCTGCGGGTTGGCCGGGTCCGCGTCGGTGAGGATCGCGGGCCGCAGCAGCGCGCTGACGTTTACCGACGTGATCACGCGCCGGCCGGTGCCCGCGAGATCGACGGTGACGGTACGGCCGGCCACCCCGTCCGTCGACGCCCAGTTCGTACCCTCGGTGTCGTCGATCAGTTTGTCGAGGTTGACGCCGGGCCCGCTGGCCGTGGCGCCGCGCGCCGCCGAGGCGAGATTCTCCGGCAGGCGCACCTCAAGCGTCGACGAACGACCTGCCCGGAACGACCGGGACAGCCGCTGGTGCCCGTAACCGGCCCCGGTGACCACGAACTCGAAGTTGACACCCGGCACGATCTCGAACGTGTCGCCGAGCGGCGTCGCCGGGTCGGTGTCCGCGACCGGCGTGACCCGGGCCTCGTAGTCGCCCACGAAGACCTGCACCGGCGCCGCGGCCTTGACCGTCACAGTCGCGTTCCGGGCCTGCGGTGAGGCGAAGCTCGGCACCGGCTGCGCGTCCGACGGGCCGCTTGTCGCGTCGCGGCCCATGCCGGACTCCGCGAACACGTCCCACAACAGCTTCTGATTCTCGCCGCCGAACCGGGCCAGGTCCGCGGCAAGCATGTTGTCCCGCATGTCGAGCATGCTGAACTGGCTGGCCGCCTGCAGCAGGAACGAGTCGAACATCAGCTGGATCCAGCGCCGGTTGCCCGGGCACCGGCCGATGTCGACCTTCCCCTCCGCGCAGCGCTTCTGCAGCTCCGCCGACCCGTCGCCGTACTCCTCAAGGAACGCCGTGCGCAGCCGCAGCTGCGTCGCGGTCCAGATCTCGCCGTCCGCGTGCGCCTGCTGGCCGACCTGGTCGTAGGCCATGTCGGAGAAGTTGAGCGGGCTGCGGCTGGAGTCGTAGTTGCGGATGCCGTTGACGGTGTTGCCGGTCACGTACGCGCCGGTCACGAAAGGCGTGTCGCCGGCCGCCCGCAAGCCGTTCTCGAACAGGTACTCCATCGCGAGCAGATCGCTCCACGACTCACCCATCGAGCCGCCCTGCAACGAGCCGATCCCGGTGTCCGGCCCGGCGATCATCCGGTTCGTGATCGCATGGCTGTACTCGTGCCCGATCACCGTCATGTCGTAGTCGCCGTCCACGCACGGCGGGTAGGCCGCGCCCGCGATCGGCTGCCACAGATACATGTTCGTGGTCGGCGGCAGACCGTCCCGCGGCGTGCCCTGGTTCGCGTTGTTCCGCGAGCCGCCGAGCGCGTTCTGCTGGGCCCGCCCGTTCTCCGGGTCACCACCGAGCCCCTGCCCGGTCGTGTTCACCACCTGCATGTTCCAGGCCGACTCGGTGAAGCCCAGGTGGTACGACCAGTCGTGCATCCGGTTGTGCATCGCGAACAGGTTCGTCACCGCCGCGTCCGCGTCGTTGCGCTGCGCCGACGCGTAGACGGCCGGGTCGCAGCGTGAGGCCTTCCACTGGTCGGTGAACGGGTACACGTAGGTGCGGTCCGTCGTCGGCGTGGCCGGGAACGGCGCCGCGTCGCCACCCCACATCACCACGTTGTCCGCCGAGTTGCCGCGCGTCGTGAACGTCGGCAGGCCGGTCACCGGGTCGACGTCCCACGGCGCGCCGGTATCCGCCGTCGCGACAGTTCTCGCACACCCCGGCTTCGCCTCAAAGCACCACAACTGCCGCTGATTGCGCTGGTTCGGCGTGGACGGGAACACCGCCCATGTCGGATTGTCCGAGTCGTAGTCCACCAGATCCTCACGGACCAGCACCGCTCCGGTCCGCGCATCCACATAGGTCGTCACCGCCACCGGGGTCCCGCCCGCCGCGATCGCCGTCACCGCGAACGCGGCCCGCGGACCGTCCGCAGGCGTCGGCACCGCCACGCTCTGCACGCTGGTCTCGGTCCCGGCCGGCAGCCGCACGTCCGCAAGCACTGTCGCGACCGCCTGCTCCTTCGTGACCGTGGCCGGATCCGGCGCCGACGTGTCCCGCGACAGCGAACTCGTCACCCGCAGCACCGCACCGTCCTTGACAAGCAACGACGCCAGCCCGTCGAACCCGGCCGGCAGGTCGCCGAACCGCTGCCGCAGCGTCACCACAGTCCCCGCGCCGATCGCCCGCTGCAACACCACGTCCATCGCGCCGACCGCTGCCGCCTCAAGCCCGTACCCGTTCGCCGGATCCGCCAGATAGGCTCGCGCCGCGGCGACCGGATCCGAAGACAGCCCGGAGGCCAGGACCCCCGGCCCCTCCGCGCTCGGCGTGCCGAGCGCGTTGAACCGCACCCCCGGCGCCGCGCTCCGCTGCCGTGAATTCGGCGCCACCACGCCGCGCCGATTGTCCAGATCCAGGCTCTCGTGCTCCTGCTCGCCCTGCGGCGCCGCCTCCCGCATCGAGGTGCCGGCCTCCGCCGGCGTCGCGGGCTGCAACACCGCGAACATGCTGGTCCCGAGCATCAGGGCGGCGGCCCCAGCCGTCACCCGCCGTCCGGTGTGTCCGATCCTTGGTGGGAGTCTGCGCACGATCGTCCCCTCTCGCCCACGTCACCGCGGGCACCTAACCCGATTGCGCGATCTAGATGCGTGAATACGCGATCGTTGCGGGCGGCACAAGGCCATGTGGCTGGCCGGCGCGCTGCTGGGTCGGGTCGCCGCTGGTCAGGCGGCTTTCAAGGCGCGGTGTTATATCCAAGCTGCTATGGCCTAAAAGGCCACGAAGACCGAAAACCCAGATCCTTTTCCCACTCTGTGGGTGGCCGTGACCGGCGCCGGCTCTGTTGCCCATTCGCGTCCGGCCGTTTGAGGGCCCGTGATCGGAAGGGCTGGGGCGTGGTGAGTCGTTTTGGTTGGTCGTGGTGCTTGCGGAGCGCCAGAGCAGCACGGGCATCGGCCCCTGCTTGGTGAAGCGGCTGCAGGTTGCAGTGGCTGCTGGTCGAGGTGGCTGCTGGTTGAGGCGGCTGCAGGTTGAGGCGGCTGCGGCCTGGGTGGGCGCAAGGACCGGCATCGAGGCCGCGAGTTTCACAGGGGTGCGGGCCGATCGCGGCACTTCGGCAGGTCTCGGGGCCGGGCAACGCGAAGCCGCATATGTCAGGACACAGTCGACGCTCACGACCCGCCTCATGCAGGTCCTCGGTCAGTTTCCAGGTTCGAGCGCTGCGCGTCCGACATTTCGGCCTATAGGTTCCGCCTGGCTCGTTCATCCTGACGCTGAAAGATCAGGACGGCTCGCGTCAAGATCCTTGCGGCTCTGGTGGCCCTTATCGCGCTCGGATAGGGGCCACCAGAGCCGCAAGGATCTTGCATCCCGTCAGATGGACGCGGAATCCCGAACAGCGAACCAATCTCGGCGCGCAGCGCCGGAACTGCCATCGCCCTGGCGCGGCGACACATCACAGCCGAGATCGACTGGCCCTTGCGACCGCCTGGGCCGAGATTGATCGTCCTGCCGTGAGTGCTGGCTTCGGTGCGGGTCCTTGTGGCCGCCTGGGCCGAGATTGATCGCCCTGCCGTCAGTCACTGGCTTCGGCGTCGGCCCTTGCGACCACCCAGGCCGAGATCAACCGCCCTGCTGCGGCCCCCGGTGCTTCGGTGCCGGCCCGTGCGACCGCCCAGACCGCAGCCGCCCAGACCAGCCTCCGCTGAGACGAGGACTGCGCTGCCCCCGCGTGCCGCGAGACCGCCGACTAGCCGGACCGACCCGCCACACTCCTGGCCTCAATGACAGCCCTTCGTTCGTCAGGCCCAGACCGCCGCACGCGAACCGGCGGCAGAGTCGGGAGGGATCCTGTTGCCCATCCGAGGATGAGGGGGCCGGGTCGGGCGCTATGCATCCGAAATTTTGTGACCTACTGAGGTTCCGCGGTCGGGGTGCGAGCCGGGCACTCCGCGCCCGAAATTTCGTTATATAGAAGCCCCTGACGCGCACTCGGCCTGACCGCGGAAGGTCAGTACTGGGTTCCGCGGACCGGGTACGAGTCGAGCGCTCCGCGCCCGGAATTTTGGTACATAGGAGCGTCTAACGCGCGATCACCCTGATCGCGCGGAAGGCGAGTACTGACCTTCCGTGGTCAGGTCCAGCATCGGGTGCTGTGCGGGCCCGAGGTCTTGCTATGTGCTGCCCGGCGTCGGCGTGCGCTCCGCCTCGGCATGTCTGTCTGGTGGTGGCGTGGGGCGGGGTTGGCTGTGGGGCGGTTGCCTCCGGCGGCCCTCCGGGGGGAGCGCTCCGGCTCCGGGGCAACCGAAAGCACTTTCAGCTGCGCTGCTAAAGCCTGTCGGTGGCTGGGTTTCGTGCGGCCTGTCTGCCCCGTCTGCCATCGACCCGGGCAGAGCCGAGCAGATCATCGGCAGGGCCGCCAGCCTTGGTGGGATTGGTTCCGGTTTGGCGGTACCTCACGAGTCTGCTGGTCACGCTGGGCGGGCCGGGCTCCGGTTTCGTGGGTGGGCACGCGCTGTGGGTTACGCCGGGTGGTGTTGGTGCGGTTCGTTGGTGGCGGCCCTGCCGATGATCTGCTCCCCGAAGGGCGGGTCGATGGCAGACGGGGCAGCCAGGCGGTCACTTTTGTGTGTTGCGCACACAACATCAAGGTCAAAGGCAGGGCGGCGCGGCGGGGGTATGGGTGAAATGTGAGGAAGCAGCGAGAGCGGAGGGTGTCAGGTGAGGCGTGTGCACGCTATTCGGCGCGAATGACGTGCACATGCCTCACCTGGCCGTCGATCTATCGGCCGTTGCTCATTGGTGGCGGCGGCCACGTACCGACAGCGGGGAATTTATCCTGGTATTTCGGGCAGGCGTTGGGCTGATCAGGTGATGGCGGAGCTGGCCCGGCATTCGCTCCCGCAGGCAAAGCTCGCGCCGGGCTCCGCTCGGAGCCGGTCCGTTCGTGCCATAGCCGACCCGGGTGCGTGGGCTGACCGCCGGCCGGGCGCGGCTATTCCGCCGGCCGGGCGCGGCTATTCCGTCGGCCAGGCCCGACTATTTCGCCGGACGCAGCAGCGGGGGATGCAGCAGCGTTGCTGGGCCGCGGCGGAAGAGTTGTGCCGGGCGGCCGCGTTCGCGGGTCGCGCTCTGGCCGGTGGGCGCGATGAAACCGTCCGCGCCGGTCACCTTGCGGTGGAAGTTGCGGGCGTCGATGGTGGTGCGCCAGACCGTCTCGTAGACCGTGCGCAGTTGCGCGATTGTGAACTCCGGCGGGCAGAACGCGGTGGCCAGCGGTGTGTACTCAAGTTTGGCGCGGGCCCGTTCGATGCCGTCGGCAAGGATCCGGTCGTGGTCGAAGGCGAGCGGGCCGAGGTCGTCGACGGGGTGCCAGTCGGCGCCGGCCGCGTCGCTGCCCGCGACCGGGGTGGGCAGGTCGGGCAGCAGCGCGAGGTAGGCGACGGTGAACACGCGGCCGCGTGGGTCGCGGTTCGGGGTGCCGTAGGTGCCGAGCTGCTCCAGGTGCCCGGCGTCGGGGTCGAGGCCGGTCTCCTCGCGCAGCTCGCGCCGGGCGGCGTCCGCCAGGTCCTCGCCGGGCAGCACGAAGCCGCCGGGCAGCGCCCACCTGCCCTTGAACGGTGGAATGCCGCGCCGGATCAGCAGTACGTGCAGCGCGCCTGCCCTGATGGTGAGCAGGACCAGGTCGACGGTGACGGCGGACCCGTTAATCGTCATGTTGACGATAATAGCCACAAGGCGTTATCGTCACTCTGACGAAAACTATTGAAGGGCGGCCGAGATGGCTGACGTGACACGGCGGTTCAACTTCCGGCACCTGCGGGCGGCCCCGACCAGCTGGGTCAGCCACACGCTGAACGGGAAGGTCAAGCGCGCCGGGACCGGCCTGTCGTTCTGGTACCGGCCGCTCACCGCGGTGCTGTCCGAGGTGCCGGTCGACGACCGTGAGCTGCCGCTGCTGTTCCACGCCCGCACCGAGGACTTCGCGGACGTGACGGTCCAGGCCACTGTGACGTACCGGGTGAGTGACCCGGCGGCGGTCGCGGCCCGCCTGGACTTCTCGATCGACCCCTACCGGGGGACCTGGCGCGGGCAGCCGCTCGACCAGGTGGCCGGCCTGCTCGCCGAGCTGGCCCAGCAGCCCGCGCTCGACCTGCTCGCCCGGCTCCCGCTGGCCGAGGCGCTGACCACCGGCATAGCGCCGATCCGGCAGTCCGTGGCGGACGCGCTGGCGGCCGACCCGCGGCTGGCCGAGACCGGCGTGTCGGTGGTCAGCGCGCGGATCGTCGCTATCCGCCCGGAGCCGGACCTTGAGCGCGCGCTGCAGACCCCCACCCGGGAGGCGGTCCAGCAGGACGCGGACCGGGCCACCTACGCCCGGCGCGCGCACGCGGTCCAGCAGGAGCGCACCATCGCGGAGAACGAGCTCCAGAGCAAGATCGAGCTGTCCCGCCGCGAGCAGGAGCTCGTCGAGCAGCGCGGCGCCAACACCCGCCGCGAGGCCGAGCTGGACGCGGAGGCACAGCTGGTCGCCGCGCGCGCCGAGGCGGACCGGCAGGAGGTGGCCGGTGCGGCCGAGGCCGAGGGCGTGCGCCGGGCCGCCGCCGCGGAGGCCGACGCGGAGCGCGCCCGGGACGAGGCACGCGCGGCCGGCGCCCGCCTGGTCGGTCTGGCCGAGGCCGAGGCGGAGACCGCGCGCCTGGCCGCGTACCGGGACCTGCCGCCGGCCGTGCTGCAGGCGCTCGCGCTCAAGGAGCTGGCCGGTCAGCTGCCCTCGATCAACGAGCTGACCGTCACGCCGGACCTGGTCAGCAAGCTCATCGGGCGGCTCGGGTGAGCACGCTCACCCCGCGTGTGGTGGTCGTGTCGCGGCGCAGCGAGCTCGACGAGCTGCTCGCCCGGCACGGCACCCGCGGTGCGGCCGCGTTCTTCCTGCGCGAGCGCGGCCGTGACCTGGACGAGGTGACGGCCCGGCACGCGGCGCTGACCACGGCGCTGACCACCGTCGGCGCCGCGATCCCGGCCGACTGGCGGCGCGGTCACGTCGAGCGCGCCGACCTGCCGCGCTTCCTGTTCGCACCGGAGGACGTGGTGATCGCCGTCGGCCAGGACGGCCTGGTGGCGAACGTGGCGAAGTACCTGTCCGGCCAGCCGGTGATCGGCGTCGACCCGGAGCCGGGCCGGAACGCGGGCGTGCTGGTCCGGCACGCGGCCGGATCGGTCGCCGCCCTGCTGCGCTCCCGGGACGGCGGTGAGGACCGGACCATGGTCGTCGCCCGCCTCGACGACGGCCAGCAGCTGCTCGGCCTCAACGAGATCTACATTGGGCACGCCGGTCACCAGTCGGCGCGCTACCTCCTGACCACCCCGGACGGCGCCCGGGAACGCCAGTCCTCGTCCGGCCTGATCGTCGGCACCGGAACCGGCGCGACCGGCTGGTGTGCGTCGATCGCCCGCGAGCGCGCGGCAGCACCCACGATGCCGTCACCGCAGGACCAGAGCCTCTGCTGGTACGTCCGGGAAGCCTGGTCCTCCCCGGCCACCGGTGCCACGCAGGTCGCCGGCCTGCTGCGGGCGGGCGGGCACCTGGAGGTGAGCAGCGAGTCGGAGCGGCTTGTCGCGTTCGCGGACGGCCTCGAGTCGGACGCGCTGCAGCTCACCTGGGGTCAGCGCATCACCGTCACGGTCGCGGACCGCCGGCTGCGCCTGCTGTAGAATTCAGTCGTCCATCGTCGCCACCGGCACGCGCTCCCGCTCGGCCCAGTCCAGCGCGGAGGCGATGCGCTCGGTGGGGAACGGCCGGCGCCGGGTCGTCATCACCACCACGTGGGCGTCGCCGGACAGGAACGCGTTCTGCGTGGCTGCCTCGGCGAGCCCGGCCCGGAGTTGATGTGCCGCCTCGACCGACTCGGCGGCGGACCTGGCGGGCAGGATCAGCAGGAAGTCGTTCTCGGCCAGCCGGGTGATCCGGTCGGCGTCGCGCAGCACAGTGGTCAGCACCTTCAGCAGCCCTTCGTCGCGAAGCGCCCCGGTGCGCCGCCCGGCCTGCTCCGGCAGCTGATGCGCCGCCGGGACGCGTACCGCCAGCAGGGACACCGGCAGCGTGCCGGAGGCGGTCACCCCGCCGGACCAGCGCCCGATCTCCTCCGGGCCGGCAAGCGGTGAGCGATCGGCGACCGCGATGCGGCGGCGCAGCCTGGCCAGCTCGTCCCGGTTGCGCTCGGTCCGCTCGACGAGCAGCTGGACCAGCGCGTCGCCGCGGCTCTCCCCGGTGCCGGCGGGCAGCTCGCGGACCCGGTCCAGCACGCCGGCCAGCGCCGTGCGGGCGTCAGGTGTGAGCCGGTCCGTGAACGCCGCCTCAAGCTCGATCGCCTTGTGCAGCGCGTCGTCGCGGCGCAGGCTCCACCACCCGTCGAAGAGCCGGCCCGACTCGAGCGTCGCGGCTGCCTCGCTTACCTGCTCGCGGTCGTGGGCCTCCAGCACGGCGCCGAACCGGGGCGTGAGGACGACGACTGTCCACTCGCGCGCGTACGGATCGTCCTCGTCAAGCGGGATCAGATGCCACCCGGCCGACGGCTCCGGTGCCTCGTCGGTGACCAGGCCCACGACGGTGACCGCTGCGGCACCGGCGATCCGGTCGTAGACGTCACGCTCCCGGGCGAAGTACGGCATACGCTGGAACAGCGCGATGACTAGCATCGGCCCGTCCTCGGCCGCGGCCAGCGCCGCCCGTTCGATGGCGTGCGAGACGGTCACCAGGGTCGACTTGGTCAGCAGCTTCGCGTTCTCTGGAGCAGGCACCCCCGCACCATAGGGGGAGTCAGGCCTGCACGCCGACCGGGGACGTGCCGGAACGTGCCCGCCAGCCGGCCGGCGGGTCCTCACCCACCAGGCCGTCAACGGACTCGCGCAGCAGGTCGGCGTGGCCGGTGTGGCGGCCGTACTCCTCGATTAGGTCGCAGACGAGGCGCCGCAGGCTGGCCGGCCCCTTGTGAATGCGCCGGTCGAGGCCACCGTCCCGCAGCGCCGCCGCGAGCCGGGTGCGGGACCTGCGGACCTCGTCGTCCCAAAGGGCGTAGAGCCGCTCCGGCGGGTCGTCCACGGCGGACGTGAACGCCCAGTCATGCGAGCCCTCGGACCAGGGGAGACCGGGGGAGGAGCCGTCCAGGTTCCAGGTGAAGCTCAGCGCCTCGACCGCGGCGAGGTGCTTGAGCAGTCCGCCGAGCGTCAGCGTGGACGCGCCGGCGGTGGCCCGCAGGTGCGCCCCGGACAGCCCGTCGGCCTTCCACCGGAACGTGGTGCGCAGCCGCTCAAGCATGCCGGTCAGGTGGGCGAGTTCGTCACCGGCGAGCGGCGGCTCCCACGGGGTGTCGGTCATCGGCTGACGGTAACCCGGGTTCCCGCCAGCCGATGTCCGAAATGCTGGACGGCCTCGCCGACCCGGTATCTTGCGACCCGGTCGGCGCGGGGGTTGAGTGGCGTGGCCGGTTCTACACCCGTGCGCCGGCCTCCACCAATGGGCCGTGGACCGTCCGGGCGAAGGCCCGGGGGTGGGGTCACGGTGCCGTTGCGGCCGCCGGGGAGCTCGTGCGGCGGCACACCGAGATGACTTTCACCGGTCACCAGCGCCACCTTGTGCCTTCGTTCTGGCGATGATCGGGCCCTGCGTTCGAGTGTGCCGGGCTACCGGCCGCGTACGGTGGCGACGGCGCGCTCGTAGAGGTCCCGCAGCGGTGGTTGCCCGTCCTGCCGTACCCAGACCTCGACCGCCACGTCGAGGCAGCTGAGCGCGGCCGCCACAAGCGCGGTCGCGCCGAGCGAGTCGAGGTGGTCGCCGGACCGGCGGGCCCGTTCCTCGATCAGTGGGCCGAGCGCGGCGCGCCAGGCTGCGCGTTGCTCCAGGTGGCGGGCGCGCAGGTCGGGGTCGCCGCCGACGAGCCGGGCGTACGCCAGCGCGCGGTCAGTGGGCTGGCCGGCGTCGGGGAGGTGCTCGGCGGCGCGCTGCAACGCGGTCCATGCGTCCTCGTCCGGCGGGCGGGCGGCGAGCGCGTCCACAAACGCGGCGATCTGGTCGTCGGTACGGCCGAGGACGAGTTCCTCCCGGGTGCCGAAGTAGCGGTAGAACGAGCGCCGGGAGATGCCTGATGCGTTCACGATGTCGTCCACCGACGTCGCGGCGAAGCCACGCTCGAGCATCAGCGCGATGGCGCTCGTCCTGACCTGGTCGCGCAGGTCCTGCTGCAGGCGGGTGCGCAGGCCGGAAGCCGGGGCGTCGTGAGGCATGCGGCAAGCCTACCGCATTTGGCACGTTGTGCCTTCGTGGCACAGTGTGCCATGCTGCGGCCGCCGAGCCTGGAGGATTCGATGACATTCGTGCATGTGGACACCGCGGAAGGCGCCCTGCGAGGCGTGCTCCGTGACGGCGTCCTGACCTTCCTGGGCGTCCCGTACGCGGCCGCCCCCGAGGGTGACCTGCGCTTCGCCGCGCCGGAGCCGGCCCCCGCCTGGACAGGTTCGCGGGACGCGCTCGCGCCCGGCCCGACCGCCCCGCAGCGGGCCCGGCGTACCTTCGCCGGCCTCGACATGTTCTCCGTGACCGGCGCCGAGTGGCGTCCGGGAGGTGACTACCTGACCGCGAACGTCTGGGCGCCGGCCGGCGCGGACCACGCACCCGTCATGGTCTACATCCACGGCGGGGGTCTGGTGATCGGCAGTAAGGACGCGGCGGTCTACTCCGGCAGCCGGTTCGCCCGCGACGGGGTGGTGGTCGTCAACCTCAACTACCGGCTCGGTGCGGACGGGTTTCTGCCGATCCCGGGCGTACCCACAAATCTGGGTCTTCGTGACATGCTCGCCGGGCTGCGCTGGGTGCGGCGGAACATCGCGGCTTTCGGCGGCGACCCCGGAAACGTCACAGTCCTCGGCGAATCGGGCGGCGCGATCGCCGTCGCCTGCCTGCTGACAAGTCCGCTCAGCGGTGGACTGTTCCACCGCGCGGTGGTCCAGAGCGGACACGGCTCGGCCGTCTACCCCCTGGAGATCGCCGGGCGGACGGTGCGCGCGCTTGCGAAGGAGCTGCGCATCGACGCGACGGCCGACGGCTTCCGGTCCGTGGACCCGGGCCGCACCGTGACGGCGCTCGCCCGGATCTCCCGGCCCGGCCGGCTCGATCTGCGGGACGAGAACGGCTTCGACCCCGCGTTCGGACTGGCGAAGATCAATCCGGTGTACGGCGACGACGTGCTCCCGGCCCATCCGCTGACGGCGCTGGCCGCGGGTGCGGGTGCCGACGTCGACCTCCTGATCGGCACCACAAGCGAGGAGGCCCGGTTCTGGTTCGGTCCGACGCGGCTGGACCGCCTTCCGCGCCCGGCGGCCCGGCTCCTCCTGCGACTCATGGCCCCGAACGCCACCGGGCTCTTCGCGGCGTACGCCGGCGCGTTCCCCGGCGAGCCCGGCGGCGCGACGCTGATCCGGGTGCTGAGCGACCTTTCCTTCCGCGCGCCGGCCCGGCTGTTCGCCGAGGCGCACCAGGGCCGGACGTACATGTACGAGTTCGAGTGGCGGTCTCCCGCGGCCGGTGGCCGGCTCGGCGCGGCCCACGGCATGGAACTGCCGTTCGTCTTCGACACCCTGGACACCGTGACCGGCCTGGGGCGGTTCGCCGGGAACAACCCGCCCCAGGCGATCGCGGACCGCGCCCACCGCCTCTGGATCGACTTCGCCACCTCCGGCGACCTGCCCTGGCCCCGGTTCGGCCCGCGGTCCCGGCAGGTTTACCTGATCGCACGCGGCGAGCCGGCTACCGAGGCCCCGCTGCTCGCCACCACGCTCCTCGCACCGGCCCGGTGACCTGCCGGCGCATCACGAGGTGAGGGCGGGAATGCGGGACAGGAACGGCAGAACGACAGCGGCCATGGCGTCCGGGACCTCTTCGGCGAGGTCGTGGCCGGCGTGGAAGACGTGGCCGGTGACGTCGCGGGCGAAGGTCCTCATCTGCGTCTCGTTGCGGTCGCCGATAAACGCGTCGCCGCCGAGGGCGAGCACCGGGACGTCGAGCGGCTGCCGGGCGGCCTCCCGGTTCTGCGCGGCGTCGACAAGCATGGCCCGGTAGACGGCAAGCATCGCGCGGATGCCGCCGGGCTGGGAGTAGCAGCGCACGTACTCCTCGACGGCGTCGGGTGTGGCCGTGTCGGGGAAGATCCGTTCGTTCTTGATCATGTAGGTGATCAGCTCGCGTTCGTGCCCGGCGATGAGCATCTCCGGCACATCGGGCTGGAAGTAGAACCCGAGGTGCCACAGGAACAGGCCCTCGACGTTCTCCGGGCTCAGCGTGGTGTGCTGCTCGAAGCCGAAGCCGGGGAACAGTGCCTCCGCGAAGACCAGGCCGGTGACCGCGCCACGGTGCCGGGCGGCGAGCTGGTAGCCGATCACCGCTCCCCAGTCCTCGCCGATCACGGCGTACGAGCTGTGGCCGAGGTGGGCCATCAGTGCGGCGATGTCGTCGGCCATCGTCGCCGAGTCGTAGCCGTCCGCCGGGTGGGCCGAGTCGCCGAGGCCGCGCAGGTCCGCGGCCACGACTGTGTGGTGTGCGGTGAGCCTGGGGATGAGATGCCGCCAGTGGTAGCTGGTCTTCGGGATGCCGTGCAGCAGCACGACGGCCGGCCCGCTCCCACCGGTGCGGTAATGCAGTGAGGTGCCGTTGACTGCGGCACGATCCGTGCGCAGGGGTACGCCCTGGTGGTCGACAATCATCTGACTGCCTTTCATATTAGACTGATCGATCTAGAATTTGCGTAACAAAAAGTGGCTGCCGCGCACCCGTCGTTCACGCCGCGAGCGCGGAAACTGTGGCGTCGATCGCCGACCGGATCCGGTCGTTCTGGCCCTCGCCGGCGCGCGCAAGCACCTTCAGCCCGGTGTTGACCGCGACAAGCATCGCCGCGCCGGCCCGCGGGTCGACGCCGTCGGCCAGCTCGCCCTGGGCGTGCGCCCGCAGCAGCGCGCTGTGCAGTGCCGTCTCGAGTCGCCGGCGATTGACCTCGAGCCGGCGTGACACCTCGGGGTCGTCGTCGCCGTGCTCGACCGTGGCGTTGACCGCGAAGCATCCGGCCGGCCCGTCCGCCGCCGGCCGGATGATGCTTGTCTCCAGCAGGCTGCGGATCGCGGCAAGCGCGGACTCGTGCGAGGCGAGCACGTCCGCCGCGGACGGCGTGACGCCCGCGTCGATGAAACGCTCGAGCGCGGCGAGGTACAGCTGGTGCTTCGACCCGAAGGTCCCGTACAGGCTGGCCCGGGCGATCCCGAGCTCGGCGACCAGGTCACCTGTGGAGGTGGCCTCGTATCCCTTGCGCCAGAACAGGCGCATCGCCGCGTCCAGCGCGACCGCCGGGTCGAATTCCTTGGTCCTCGCCATGCGGCAATGCTACACATTCGAGATCGAGCAGTCCAGAAACAGTGTGACGTGCGGTTCGGTCAGTCGGCCACATGCCCCTGTGGTCGGCGTGCCGGCCACGACGCCCGCGGGCTCTGCGCACCGCCGGGTGGTTCCGCCTTCCTGTCGTACCCACGTGATTGGATTCTGGGGTGGACGATGTGCGGCTGAGGGAGATCGCGGAGCTGTTGACCGGCGTCGGTGGCGTCGAGGCCGTCGTGCTGGGCGGGAGCCGGGCGCGCGGCACGCATCGCCCCGACTCCGACTACGACCTGGGGCTGTACTACCGCGATGACCTCGACGTCGCCCACCTGCGCAGACTCGCGGCGGAGGTGAGCGGGCGGGAGACCGAGGTGACCGCGCGGGGCGGCTGGGGGCCGTGGGTGGACGGTGGCGGCTGGCTGACCGTGGACGGTGTGCGGGTCGACTGGATCTACCGTGACCTCGCGCGCGTCGAGCGGATCCAGGAGGAGCGCCGGCAGGGGCGTTACGAGATCGGGTTCCAGCCGGGGCATCCGCTCGGGTTCTACTCGCACACCTATGCGGGCGAGGTCGCGCTCTGCAGACCGCTGGGCGGGCGCGGGCTGCGGCAGATCGACTATCCGCCGGCGCTCGGTGACGCGCTTGTCGCGGGTCTCTGGGAGGCCGACTTCATGATCGGGCTGGCGGGCAAGGTCGACGATCCGGTCCACCGGGCCGGGTGCCTGTTTCGGCTGGTCGGCGTGGTGTGCCAGGCGATGCACGGGCGGGCGGGCCGGTGGCTGATCAACGAGAAGGGCATGGTCGAGTCGGCGGCGGCGCTGCCGGTCGCGCCGCAAGGGTTCCTCGGCGACGCGCACGCGGCAATGCACAGTTGTGAAAAAGCGAAAAAACTGGTCGAGAGGGTACGGGAAAGGCTCTGACTCAGCGTTTGTCCGAGTGGCCCAGGCTCATGTCCGGGGCAATGCGGTCACGCACCAATTGTTTCAATTCGGTCAGTTCCGGATGGCCCTGCGACGCGCGTGACCAGATGGTCTCGCCGTCGAGCCGGACGTCGAAGACGCCGCCGGTGCCCGGGATCAGCGCGACCTCGCCCAGCCGCAGCGCAAACGTGGTGAGCAGCTCCTGCGCGGTCCAGGCGGCGCGCAACAGCCAGCGGCACTGGGTGCAGTACTCGATTTCCAGCCTCGGTTCCCGTGTCACGCATCGAAGTATGCCGGGCGAATCGTCCCGCGGAGCCCGGAATGACGCGGGTCACCAAGATCCCGCAGCGTGACCGATTGGGAATGGAAACCTTTGCATGTCTGAATCACGGGTGTAACGTGCGGCCGAGATTGTGCTCCCAGTCTCGTCACATGGGGAAGGAGTTCCCTCTTGCACGGTCAGATCAGAACCGTTCTGGCGGGCGCCACCGCGGCCGCGACGGTCACGATGTTCTTGACTGTTCCCGCCACCACCGCTCTCGCCTCACCCCCGGCCGCCGACGGTGAGCCACGGATGCCGGTCAAGGCCGACAACCTGGTGAACCCGCTCGCCGACTCATACCAGGCCGCCCGCGAGGAGGCGCTCACCAAGCTGCTCAACGGTGAGGCCACCACCGAGATGCGCAACGGGTCCGAAGTGGTCCGTCTCGGCGGCAACCGCTGGGTCGAGGTCAAGCAGAAGACCAAGACCGACCCGCTGCTGACGTTCCTGGTCGAGTTCGGCACGCAGACGCTGCCGCAGACCGGTGGCACGCCAGGCCCGCTGCACAACCGCATCCCCGCGCCGGACCGGGTCATCGACGGCCAGCCGACGGACGACAACAGCACGCTGTGGGCGCCCGACTTCAGCCGTGCCTACTACCAGGAGCTCCTCTTCAGCACGAAGAAGGAGTCGATGACCACGTTCTACACCGCGCAGTCCGGCGGTCGGTACACGGTCGGCGGCGACGTGTCGAACTGGGTGACAGTGCCCTACAACGAGGCGCGGTACGGCAGTAACACCTGGTCCGGCGGCGAGGGCTACCAGGACTTCGTCAAGGACGCCGCCCTCGCGTGGTACCAGGCGCAGGTCGCTGCAGGTCAGACGCCTGCCCAGATCAAGGCCACCCTCGCCAAGTACGACGTGTGGGACCGCTACGACGTCGACGGCGACGGCGACTTCAACGAGCCGGACGGCTACATCGACCACTTCCAGGCCATTCACGCGGGTGAGGGCGAGGAGGCCGGCGGCGGCGACGAGGGTGCGGACGCGATCTGGTCCCACCGCGGCTACACCTACCAGGGCGACTACGGCCAGACCGGTCCCGGGCAGAACCTGCTCGGCGGCGTCCCGATCGGCGACAGCGGCTTCTGGATCGGCGACTACACCACCGAGCCGGAGAACGGCGGCCTCGGCGTCTTCGCCCACGAGTACGGGCACGACCTCGGCCTGCCCGACCTCTACGACACGCAGGGCGGCGACAACGGCACCGGCTTCTGGACGCTGATGTCCGGCGGCTCGTGGTTGTCCCACGACCCGAACAACATCGGCTCGACGCCCGGCTACATGGGTGCCTGGGAGAAGCTGTTCCTCGGCTGGCTCGACTACACCACTGTCAAACCGGGCCAGAAGAAGACTGTCGTGCTCGGCCAGGCCGCGGACGCGAAGGGCCCGCTCCCGCAGGCCGTCGTCGTACCGCTGCCGGACCAGACCGTCGTCACCGAGTACAACACGCCGCACTCCGGGTCGTACGAGTGGTGGAGCGGGTCGGCCAACGACCTCAACACCATGCTCACCCGTACGCTCGACCTCACCTCCGCGACCTCGGCGGCCCTCACCGCCAAGGCGCAGTACGAGATCGAGCCCGGCTACGACTACCTCTACGCGGAGGTGTCCACGGACGGCGGCAGTCGCTGGACGCGCCTCGGCACGCCGGTAAGCAGCAGCAGCGAGGGGGAGTGGGTCGACCTGACCTACGACCTCGCGGCGTTCGTCGGACAGTCCGTGCAGTTCCGGTTCCGCTACCAGACCGACGGCGGCGTGCACTTCGCCGGCGTGTTCCTCGACGACCTGTCGCTGCTCGTCAACGGCACGGCCGCGTGGACCGACGACGTCGAGTCCGCCACCTCCGCGTGGACCGCGCGCGGCGGCTGGACGCGCTTCACCGGCACCGAGACGCGCATCGCGCCGCGGTACTACATCGCGGAGTGGCGCACGTACACCGGTTACGACAAGGGGCTCAAGACCGGGCCGTACCAGTTCGGGTGGAACTCCACCCAGCCGTTGCGGGTCGAGAAGTTCCCGTACCAGGACGGCCTTCTGGTCTGGTACGTGAACGACGAGTTCACCGACAACGACACGATCAACCACCCCGGCGGCGGCGCGGTTCTGCCCGTCGACGCCCGCCCGGCCCCGATCGTGTTCCCTGACGGCGTGCGCCTCGGCAACCGCCGCCAGCCGTTCGACGCCACGTTCGGCGTCCAGCGGACCGACCCGGTCACCCTGCACCGCAACGGCGTCGCGCTCAACATCCCGGCGCGCCCGCCGATCACCACGTTCGACGACTCCGACCCGAACCGCTACTACTCGACGGCGAACCCGTTGAGCTCGGTCCAGGTCGCCGGCGTCGGCGTGAAGATCCAGGTTCTCACCGAGTGGAACCTGATCGCCCCGTTCACAATCCTCACGGTCACCTCGCCCAAGCAACCCTGATCACACCGCTTTCCCAGGGCCGCCGGAGCACAGTCTCCGGCGGCCTTTTAATGACTTACACAAGTCCATCGCGGGACTGGTCTCCGCTCGCGCCGCCGAACGATAACCCCACTACCGGCGGAACCGCCCATACGAGCCTGAACAGTCATCAATCGCGTACCAGTCGATAGTCGCCGTAGCCAACAAATAGGCGGCGGGACGGTTACGGACTGTAGGCTTCGAGGGCGTTTGATGACGGTCAAGGCCCTTGAAGGTAACTCGGAGTGTTACGCAGCCGTTACGAACACCCGCGTGAAACTCTCTCGTCAGAGCCGTATGTTCTGCGCAGCAAACAAATCGATGCTTCGTCGGCCCGGCAGCGGGCCCCATAAGAGAGGAGACGCCGAGTGTCCAAGAGCTTCCGGATTCTCGCGTCCGTCGCCATGGCCGCAACTCTGGCCGCGACGTCCGCCTGCAGCAGCACCCGTGACAGCGAGGAGACGTCTGGCGGCTCCACGTCGAACCTGGTCGGCATCGCTATGCCGACCCGCAGCCTCGAGCGGTGGAACAACGACGGTGCGCACCTGGACGATCTGCTGAAGAAGGCCGGCTACACCACGTCGCTGCAGTACGCCGACAACAAGGTCGACCAGCAGATCACCCAGCTCGAGAACATGATCAACCAGAACGCCAAGGTTCTGGTCGTGGCCTCGATCGACGGCACCGCGCTGGGCCCGGTCCTCGAGAAGGCCGCGAACGCGAAGATCAAGGTCATCGCGTACGACCGCCTGATCAACGCCACCCCGAACGTGGACTACTACGCCACGTTCGACAACTACCTGGTGGGCAAGCTGCAGGGCGAGTTCATCGTCGACAAGCTGGGCCTCAAGGACGGCAAGGGCCCGTTCAACCTGGAGCCCTTCGCCGGCTCGTCGGACGACAACAACGCCAAGTTCTTCTTCAACGGCGCGTGGGACGTTCTGAAGCCGTATGTCGAGAGCGGCAAGCTGGTCATCCCGTCGGGCAAGAAGCTCGTCGGCGAGGAAGACTGGAAGACCATCTCCATCACCGGCTGGAAGTCCGAGACCGCGCAGGCGGAGATGGACAACCGGATCAACTCGTTCTACACCGGTGGCAAGAAGGTCAACGTCGTTCTGTCGCCGAACGACTCGCTGGCGCTGGGTATCGCGCAGTCGCTGGAGTCCAAGGGCTACAAGCCGGGCGCTGACTACCCGCTGATCACCGGTCAGGACGCCGACCTGGCGAACACCAAGAACATCCTCGCGGACAAGCAGGCGATGACCGTCTGGAAGGACACCCGGACCCTGGGTGACCAGGTTGCCAAGATGGTCGACGCGACCGTCAAGGGCACCGCTGTCGAGACCAACGACGACAAGACCTACAACAACGGCGTCAAGGTCGTCCCGGCCTACCTGCTGCCGCCGGTCGTCGTCGTCAAGGACGACGTGAAGACCAAGCTCGTCGACTCGGGCTTCTACACCGCTGACAAGCTCGGCCTGTAAGTCGAACTCCGGCCGGGCCCACCTTCTGCGGGCCCGGCCGGTCCTGGTCGAATCCTGGACCTCGCCTCGCTTCCCCGCGATCCGCGAGACAGACCTAGAGCAAGTGAGTTGTGCGATGGTCAACGACACGACCCCGATCCTGGAGATGCGGGGGATCACCAAGACCTTCCCGGGCGTCAAGGCGCTCTCGGACGTCACGCTGAGCGTGACCCGCGGGGAGGTCCACGCCATTTGTGGCGAGAACGGCGCGGGCAAGTCGACCCTGATGAAGGTGCTCAGTGGTGTGTACCCGCACGGATCCTACGACGGTGACATCGTTTTCGAGGGTGAGACCTGCAAATTCAAGACGACCCGCGACTCCGAGGAGCGCGGCATCGTCATCATCCACCAGGAACTCGCGCTCAGCCCGTACCTGTCAATCGCGGAGAACATCTTCCTCGGCAACGAGCGAGCCCGGGGCGGGGTCATCAACTGGGCGCAGACCAACCGGCAGGCCGCCGACCTGCTCGCCCGGGTGGGACTGAAGGAGCAGCCCGACACCAAGATCATGGACATCGGTGTCGGCAAGCAGCAACTCGTCGAGATCGCCAAGGCGCTGTCGAAGAAGGTCAAGCTGCTCATCCTCGACGAGCCGACCGCGGCTCTGAACGACGAGGACTCGGCGCACCTGCTCGGCCTGCTGCGGCTGCTCCAGGACGAGGGCATCACCTCGATCATCATCTCGCACAAGCTGAATGAGATCGCCGCGATTGCCGACAGCACGACAATCATCCGCGACGGAAAGAGCGTCGAGACCCTCGACATGCACGGCGCCGAGCCGGTCTCCGAGGACCGCATCATCCGCGCGATGGTCGGCCGCGACCTGGAGCACCGATTCCCCTCGCACACCTCCACGGTGGGCGAGGAGATCCTGCGGATCGAGAACTGGACCGTGCATCACCCCAACGACCCGAGCCGGGTCGTGGTGGACTCGGCAGCGCTGAACGTGCGGGCCGGGGAGATCGTCGGCCTCGCCGGGCTGATGGGCGCCGGCCGCACTGAGCTGGCGATGAGCGTATTCGGGCACAGCTACGGCAGCGGCATCTCCGGCAAGCTGTTCCTGCACGGCAAGGAGGTGTCGATCAAGACGGTGTCCGCGGCCATCGAGCACGGCATCGCCTACGCCACCGAGGACCGCAAGCACTACGGCCTCAACCTGATCGAGGACATCAAGCGCAACACGACCGCTGCCAGGCTGGGCAAGATCTCCCGCGTCGGTGTGGTGAACTCGGCCAAGGAGGTCACCATCGCCGACCGGTTCCGCAAGGACATGCGCACCAAGACGCCGAGCGTCGATGTGCAGGTCGGCAAGCTGTCCGGCGGCAACCAGCAGAAGGTCGTGCTCAGCCGGTGGCTCTTCGCCGAGCCCGAGGTGCTGATCCTCGACGAGCCGACCCGGGGTATCGACGTCGGCGCGAAGTACGAGATCTACGAGATCATCAACAAGCTTGCCGACTCCGGCAAGGCAGTTATCGTCATCTCTTCCGAGCTGCCGGAACTGCTCGGTGTCTGTGACCGGATCTACGCGATGAGCCAGGGGCGCATCACCGGTCAGCTTCCCCGCGAGGAGGCCTCGCAGGAGAGCCTCATGCGCTACATGACCATGGAGAAGAGCGGAGCAACGCGGTGAGCGCGCCCACCACGCTGGACAAGCCGGCGGCCACGCCGGAACCCGGCGACAAGACCGAGGGCGGCTCGCTCGCCGGCTACCTCGGTGGCAACCTGAAGCAGTACGTGATGGTCGCGGCCCTCATCGTGATCACGCTGTACTTTCAGTTCGAGACCGACGGCCTGATGCTTCTGCCGAACAACGTCGTGTCGCTGATCCAGCAGAACGCGTACGTGTTCGTCCTGACCATCGGTATGGTCATGATCATCGTGGCCGGTCACATCGACCTTTCGGTCGGCTCGGTGGTCGCGTTCGTCGGCGGCATCTGCGCGCTGATGATCATGGAGTGGAGCATCGCCTGGCCTCTCGCGATCGTCCTCTCCATCGTGCTCGGCGGCGTGGTCGGCGCCTGGCAGGGCTTCTGGATCGCCTACGTCGGCATCCCGGCGTTCATCGTCACGCTTGGCGGCATGCTGCTCTTCCGCGGCCTGGCGATCTACTACGTCGGCACGACCGTCGGTGGCCTGCCCAGCGACTTCAACGCCCTGGCCAACGGTGCCCTGCCGAACTGGCTCGGCTTCATCGGCAACCTTGACGCCGTCACCGTGGTGATCGGCGCCATCGCCGGGGCCGGCCTGCTGATCAGCCAGATCGGCACCCGCCGTGAACTGGTCCGCAACGACCTGCGCACCGAGCCGTTCGCCGCGTTCGTCGGCAAGCTCGTCGTCGGGATCGCCGCGGTCGGCTACCTGACCTGGCTGCTCGCCAACAGCTCCAGCGGCATGCCGATCGTGCTGATCATCGTCGGCGTCCTGGTGCTGCTGTACTCGTTCGTCATGAACAACACGATCTTCGGCCGGCACGTGTACGCGATGGGTGGCAACCTGCCTGCCGCGATGCTGTCCGGTGTGAAGACCAAGCGGGTGAACTTCCTGCTCTTCGTGAACATGGGCCTGCTCGCCGGTGTGGCCGCCGTGATCACCACGGCGCGCGCCGGATCGGCCGTCGCCTCCGCCGGCCAGAACTACGAGCTCGACGCCATCGCCGCCGCCTTCATCGGTGGCACTGCGGTCAACGGCGGCGTCGGCAAGGTCACCGGCGCCATCATCGGCGCGCTGGTCATGGGTGTGCTCAACATGGGACTGTCCATCATGAGCGTCAAGCCGGAATGGCAGATGGTCTGGAAGGGCCTGGTGCTGATCGCCGCTGTCGCCTTCGACATCGTCAACAAGCGCCGCAGTAAGTAGTCCTTCCAGGGAAGGAATCAGCGCCGTCCGGAGTCACCCGGGCGGCGCTGTTGCCGTTGCGGCCGGAATACGATTCCGACGTTCACGCACACGAATCTCCGCCGTCAGTTCAAGAACATCACCGCGAACCCGGCCGTCGCCATCTCCATCAGCGACCCGGAGATGATGCGCCCCACGGCGGTCAGCAAGCCCGATCTACTGCCGGCGGATCGCCAGGGCGGCGATGCCACCGGCGGGGATGAGGAGCCAGCAGGAGATGACGCGGTAGATGAGGACCGCGGCGGTGGCGGTGATTGCGGTGGCGCCGGCGGTCGTCAGGCCCGCGACAAGGGCGGTTTCGATGACGCCGATGCCACCGGGGGTGAGCGGCACCTGCCGGACGATCTGTACGCCGAGGTAGATGGTGGCGAGCGTGATCAGGTTGATCTGCAGGCCCAACGCGCGGGTGCAGGCGATCAGGCAGAGCAGGTCGGTGAGGCGGTTGACTGCGGAGTAGCCCACCACGGCGGCCCAGTCGCGGACGCGCAGGCCGGCGCCGGCGTGCCAGGCGGCGCGGGCGGTGAGCAGCAGGCCGTGGGCGTAGCGGGCGACCCTGCCGGACGGCGGGACGCGGTCGAGGAGCCCGGGGGACGGGCGGCGGCGACGGCCGAGCGCGACCGCGGCGGCGATCAGGAGGACCAGCGCGGCGACGACGGCGAGCGGGCGCCAGTTGAGCGTGGTGGCGGAGTTGTGGGTGAGGAGTACGGCGCCGCCGCCGGCGTAGAGCAGGGTGAGGCCGCCGATCGAGGCGAGGCCGGAGACGATCGCGCAGACCGTGCCGATCTCGCTTGGGACGCCGGCGCGGCTGTACTCGCGGATCGCGTAGCCGGTGGAGACGGCCGGGCCGGCGGGTACGGAGATCGAGATGGCGTTGCGGGCCAGGATGATCGCGAAGAGCCGGCGTTTGCGGATCGACGCGCCCATCGCGGTCATCAGGTGCCGCTCCTGGAAGGCGAAGCAGGCCAGCGACATTGCCTGAAGGACTGCGGCGCCCATGATCCAGCCCCAGTGCGCGCCGCCGAGCGCGTCGGTGAACGCGCGGGAGTCGGGCAGTTTGCCGCGGAGCCCGATGACGGCCAGCAGTGCGACCGAGACCGCTACCGCGGCCAGCCGTACCCACCGACTCCGCCAGGTAGCCGACTTACCCGGCACCACGGTTATTTCCGACATCTCCGGAATGGTGTCCGATGGCGACGGAGTGTGTGCGGTCAACGACATTGCATGATCCTCGCAAACGGCGGGCCTGCTGACACCCCCACCGTCGTCAAGGTCACGTCGATCGTCGTTCGCCCTGCTCACGAGCGGGACGGCGCCAGGGTCACCGGCAGCGAATCGTAGGACGGGATAAGCACCCGCCGCCGGTACCGCCGCCCCCGGATCGTCCAGGGCCGGCCGGACGAGATGACGGTCCGCACCAGCCCGCCGATCTCCGCCCGGGCCAGCGGCGCGCCCAGGCACAGATGCCGCCCGGCGCCGAACCAGAGTTGCCGCTGCTCCGGCAGGTACCCCCGGTCCAGCGAGAAACCGCCCACCCGGTTGTTCGCGGCGTGCGTCAGGATCAGCACCCGCTCGCCCGCGCGAAGCGTCCGCCCGGCGATCGTCACGTCCGAGGTCACCGAGCGCCCGATCGCGGCCGCCGGCGTGGTCACGCGCAGCCCCTCCCGTACCACCTCGGGAATCAGCTCTTGATCTTCAAGCAGCCGGTGCTGTGCGCCGGTGTCGTGCAGCAGCGCCACGATGCGCGCCATCGCGGACGCGGCCGTCTCGGTGCCGGCCACCATCAGCAGCGTCGACAGCCCCTCCGCGTGCTGCTGCTCCACGCCCAGCTCACGGCACCTGCCGAGCACGGTGGTAGGCGGCGCGGTGCGGAACGCGTCAGGCACGTTAGCGGTCAGCCGGGCGACGATCTCCCGGCCGCGCGTGATCGTCGACGGCGCCAGATGCGTGGTCGTCGACGCGCGCATGGCAAGCATCGCCAGCTCCTCGCCGGTCGCGAAGATCTCCCGGTACGACTCGTCGGTCCCGGCCGTGCGCAGATGCAGCAGGTCGGCGACGATCCGGCCGACGAGCACCCGGGCCAGATCCGCCACGTCCACGGTCCGGCCGGCCGCGAGATCCGCACCCGCCTCCGCCAGCCGCGGCCCGAGCACCCGGTCGGCCAGCCGCCGCGCGCTCTCCTCGGTGAACAGGTCCCGGGTCTTCGCCCGCAGGCTGTGGTGGCCGGGGCCGTCGAACACGTCGTTGACCCAGTCGCCGAGCAGCTGCGACCACATGTGGCCGACGCCGCCCTCGCCGAGCAGGTTGAAATGGGCCGGATCGTTCAGGATCGCCCGCGCGGTCACCGGATCGGCGACCACCCAGCCCAGCCGCGGCACCTTACGCAGCGGCGTGGCCAGCCGGCCCGCCGTGAGCAGCAGCGGCAGCGCCGGGCGCGCCGCGCCGATCACCCGCCACTCGTGCAGGCCAGCCCTATCGATCATGTGGGCATCGTGTCAGAGCGCCACAACATCGAGGTTCCCATCAGATGAGCGGCGGGGGCGCCGATCGGTGCGGGCCCCACCGCCTTTGGAGGCACGCATGGACCCTGCCGTGATCGTCGACACGATCTCGTCCTGGACCGGCGGATTCGTCGACCTGATGACCTCGCTGCCGGCGCCCGTCTGGATCTGCCCCGCCCTGCTCTTCGCCGGAGGAATGCTCGACCGGCTCGCCTCACGCGGCTGACCAGCGCTGGGACCGCTCCCAGTGCGAACCGGCCGGACCACCGCTAGGCTCTCGATCGACGTAAATCGACCACGTCGTCGGCCGTGCGGAGGACGGCAATCCATGATCCTGATATCTCTCCTGCTCGACTTCGCCAACATCCTCGGCGGATTCCTGCTCGCCATAGCCCTGCTGCGCCGCCTGCCCCGGGTCGGCGATGATCTGTCCCGCTTCGCGGAACGCCTCGGCGCGTTCGGCTGGATCGTCGGCATCGTCGCGCTCGTCACCGGCGGCTTCTACCTCATCGTCCACCTCTTCTCCGGCCCGCAGGTCTTCCACTTCGAGATCATCGGCATCCTTGTGGGCGTCCTGCTCCTCTGGGACCGGCTGACCGGCCGCCGCTCGCCCGGCAGCCCGGACGCATCCGCCGGCCTCGGCCTCATCCTCGCGATCTTCGGCATCATCGCGATCGTGGTCGGCATCCAGGGCATCCTCACCCCGGGCTGAAAGATCCAGTTCCTTTTCCCGCTCCCGCGGTGGTCCGGCCCGCATGCTCCCGCGGGCAAACCTCGCTGCGGGCAAAGACTCCGCTGGCGCTCCGCTTTCCCCTTCGCGCCGGAGCCGGTCCCGCGGTGGTCATGGCAAAGCCGCGACCACCGCGCGACTCCGGCTCCGGAGTGCGCCGCGCGCTTCGGCCGGTCCCGGCTTCACGTGCGCCGGTGAGGAGGTCAGCGTGCAGCGGGCTGTTCAGGATCAGGCCGACGCCGAGGTGGCGTAACGCCGGCACCAGCTCCCGCTCCACCGCGCGCACCGCCAGGTTGTAGGCGATCGTGGTGGGCGGGCCGGACCGTCAGGCCTCGACCAGGGCGGCCTCCTCGGCGGCCGGGGCCGGGGTGCGGTGCGGGCGGACGGCGGGGACGAGGAGGGAGAGCGCCACGGCAGTGGTGGCGAGCGCGGTCATCAGCCAGAACGCGTTGGTGTAGCCGGACTCGTAGGGCAGGCCGCTCGGCTGCACGTGCGTGGTGACGATCGCGGAGACGACAGCGGTCCCGATCGACGCGCCGATGGTGCGGATGTTCGTGTTCATGCCGCTTGCCGCGCCGGTCTGGGAGCGCGGCACCGCGTTCACGATCAGGTTGATCATCGCGGCGAAGGACAGGCCGAGGCCCAGGCCGAACACCGCGCCCGCGGTGGAGACCTGCCAGGCCGCGTCGTGGAAGAGCGCGATCGTGGCGTTCGCGACCGCGACCAGTGCGGCGCCGATGACCAGCTGTGCCTTGCCGGACAGGCGAGTGCTGAGCGGGCCGCTGAGTGAGCCGGCCGCGGCCATCGCCACAAGCATCGGCAGCATGAGCAGGCCGGTGGTGGTCAGGCTGGCGCCGAACCCGTACCCCGCGGCGGTGGGGGTCTGGATCAGCTGCGGCAGGAACGCGTAGCAGGCGAACATGCCGGCGCCGAACAGCAGCGCCACCAGGTTCGTCGTCCAGACGGCGGGGAGGCGCAGCATGCGCATGTCGATCAGCGGGTTCGCCGAGCGGTACTCATAGGTGATCCACGCGGCGAGCAGCACGGCGGCCGCGGTCAGCAGGCCGACGACCCGGAACGAGCCCCAACCCCAGAGCGGCGCCTTGGAGAGCGGCAGCAGCAGCGCGACCAGCCACGACGACATCAGGGCGGCGGCGAGCCAGTTCACCTTCCCGGGGGTACGGATCGGGGACTCCGGCACGAAGCGGTGCGCGGCGGCGGCGACAAGCAGCGCGGCGACGAGCGGCAGCCAGAACAGCCAGCGCCAGTCGAGCGCGCTCACCACCGGCCCGGCCAGCACGATGCCGATGCCGCCGCCGGCCGCGATGACCGCGGACATGCCACCGACCGCGGACGCGACCCGGGCCGGCGGGAACTCGTCGCGGATGATGCCGAACGCGAGCGGGAAGACCGCGCCGCCGAGGCCCTGCAGTACACGGGCGGCGATCAGTACGCCGATTGTGGGCGCGAGCGCGGCCAGCAGGCAGCCGGCGGCGAGCGCGATCAGCGCGCCGACAAGCACGCGGCGCTTGCCGATCAGGTCGCCGACGCGCCCGAGCAGTGGCGTGGCCACCGCGGCGGCGAGCAGCCAGATGGTGAACACCCAGGTGACGGTGCTGCCGTCGGTGTGCAGGTCGCGCTGGATGGTGGGCAGGACCGGTGTGATCAGCGACTGCATCAGCGAGACCGTGGCGGCCGCGGAGGCGAGGATCGCGAATACGCGCCCGGAGGAGGTGATTGCCATAAGGCGGGCCCTTCGGAAGACAGCGACGTGCCTGTTAAAGTGGAGGCACTCCTCCACCTTAGCGGAGGGGTGCCTCCGGTATCAACCTGGTCCTCGGGAGGGGTGTCGTGACGGAGCGAACAAGGCCGCAGCGGGCGGACGCCCGGCGCAACTACGACGCGCTGCTGCGCGCCGCGCGTGAGGTCTTCGCGGTCAAGGGGACCGAGGCGTCGCTCGAGGAGATCGCGCGTACGGCCGGCGTCGGCATCGGCACGCTCTACCGCAACTTCCCGGCCCGCCAGGACCTGTTCGAGGCGGTGTACGTCGGCGAGGTCGAACAGCTCTGCCGGCTCGCGGACGAGGTCGCCGCCCGCCCGCCGTGGGAGGCGCTGCAGACCTGGCTCCGCGCGTTCGTCGGCTACGCCGCCACCAAGCGCGCGATCAAGGAGGCGCTGAACATGGAGTCCGCCATGTTCATGAACTGCCGCGCCGACATGTACGCCGCCGGACAGCCGCTCTTCGACCGCGCGCAGGCCGCGGGCGTGGTGCGCGCGGACGCCAGCTTCGACGACGTGCTGCGCATGGTAAGCGGCATCACCGGCGGCTCCTACGTGGACGACGCCCAGCGCGAACGCGTCCTGACGATGGCGCTTGCGGGCGCCCGCGCATAGGCGGTCAGCGTCCGGCGAGCCAGGCGAACGAGGCGGGCAGCGCGGCCGTGACCGGGTTGGTGAGCGTGCCGATCCCCTCGATGCCGATCTCCACCTCGTCACCCTCGGCGAGCGTGAAGTCCAGGCCCGGCACCAGCCCGGTACCTGTGGACAGCACCGCCCCCTCCGGGAAGTGCGCGCAGCGGAACAGGTGCTCGACCAGCTCGTCGAGCGGCCGGTGCAGCAGCGACGTGGAGGTCTCGCCTGTGAAGACCACGCCCGCGCCGCGCCGGATCGACAGCGTGATGCCGAGCGCGGCCGGATCAGGCAGCTCCCAGGCGGGCCGGATGCCGGGGCCGACCGCGCACGCGCCCGCGTAGACCTTCGCCTGCGGCAGGTACAGCGGGTTCTCGCCCTCGATCGACCGGGACGACACGTCGTCGCAGACCGTGTAGCCGACCGTCTCCGCGTGCGCGTTGAGCACCAGCGCCAGCTCCGGTTCGGGAACGTCCACCGTGGAGTCCGGCCGGACGCCGATCGGCTCACCGTCGCCGACCACCCGCCACGCCGCGCTCTTGAAGAACAGCTCGGGCCGGTCCGCCTCGTAGACAAGCGAATACACGTCCGCGACCTGGCTCTCCTCGCGCCGCGCCTCCCGCGACCTGACATACGTCACGCCGCTGGCCCACACCTCGGTCCGCCCGTCCACCGGCGGCAGCGGGCGCACCGGGCCGTCCTCGACCGGCCACTGCTGCGTGACGAAAGCACGGATCTCGTCCACCGGCCGTTCCAGAAGCAGACCCAGCGTGGGTACGCCGAGGCGGCGCACGGTGCCGTCGTCCTCCGCCACGCCGACGTGGGTGGCGCTGCCCGACTCGTACCGGATGATCAGCATGTGTGGCCTCTCGTGCTCGTCACGCGTCGCTCCACGCGCTCTGCGACGGCCGGCAGGACCGGCCCTTCTCCATTGCGGCCGTCGCGGCGTCGATGCCGGCGTTCAGCCGGTCCCGGACCAGCGCCATGTCGGCCAGCCGCTGCTCAAGACGGTCCCGCTCGCCGGTCAGCAGCGCGATCATCTCCGGCGTCACGGTCCCGGTCTCGATGTGCGGAAGGATGCTCAGGATCGACTTGCTGGCCAGGCCGGACGCGTAGAGCTGCTGGATCAGCCAGACCTGGTCGACCGCGTTCTCCGGGTAGTACCGCGTGCCGCCGGAACTGCGCTCGGAGCCGAGCAGCCCCTGCTCCTCGTAGTACCGCAGTGCCCTGACGCTCACGCCGGACTGTGCGGCGAGGTCGCCGATCTTCAGGCTGGTCTTGTGCATGGTGATCCGCTCGCTGTGACCTGTGGGTGCTGTGACCTATGGCTGGTGTGACCGGTGGGTGCTGTGACCTGGCTAACTGGGACTTGAATCTGACGTGCACGGTAGATCCTAGCGTATTGACCATGACAACTCGCGCCGCAAAGGCCTTCTCCCGCCCGATCACCATCGGCCGGCTCACCCTCCCCAACCGCATCGTCATGTCCCCGATGACCCGGTTCAGCTCGACCGGCGGCACCGCCCCCAGGGACCTCGCCGCCTACTACGCCAGGCGCGCCGCCGCCGGTGTCGGCCTGGTCATTACGGAGAGCATCTACATCGACCACCCCACGGCCGGGAACATGGAGAACGGCTCCCGGATCTACGGCGACGCGCCGCTTGCCGGCTGGTCCCGCGCGGTCGAGGCCGTACACGCGGAGGGGGGTGTGATCTGGGCGCAGCTCCAGCACGTCGGCATGTTCCGCAAGGCCGGCGACGAGCCGCACCCGGACGCGCCCGCGTTCGGCCCGTCCGGCGTGCCGATGGACTACGCCACCGACTTCTCCGGCGCCCCTGTCGAGATCGTGCCGCGCGTCGGGCACACGATGACACCTGCCGACATCGACGACGTGATCCGCGCGTTCGCCACGTCCGCCGCCACCGCGGAACGGCTCGGCTTCGACGGCGTCGAGCTGAACGCCGGCCACGGCTATCTCATCGACGAGTTCTTCTGGCCCGGCACCAACCACCGCACCGACGCCTACAACGGTGACGTGGCCGCCCGCGCCCGCTTCGCCGCCGAGATCGTCGCCGGGATCCGCGCCGCGGTCTCGCCCGGCTTCCCGATCAGCATGCGGCTGTCCCAGTGGAAGAACAACAACTTCACCGCCCGCAACTGGGAGACGCCAGACGAGTTCGGCATCGCCCTCGGTGCGCTCGCCGACGCCGGCACCGACCTCTTCCACCTCTCCACCCGCCGCTACTGGGAGCCGGCCTTCGACGGCTCCGGCCTCAACCTGGCCGGCTGGGCGAAGAAGCTGTCCGGCAAGCCGGTCATCACTGTCGGCTCGGTCGGGCTGGCCGACGAGTTCTGGAACAGCCTGGCCGGCGGCGACGTCGCCGTCACCGGCATCGACGGGCTGCTCGACCGCCTGGAATCCGACGAGTTCGACCTCGTCGCGGTGGGCCGGCCGCTGATCGCGGACCCGGAGTGGGCGGCCAAGGTGACGGCCGGCCGGGAGAACGAGATCATCGCGTTCACGCCGGCCGCGCTCGGCACCATCTATTGACACGGTAGGCGGCACACGTGTGATCGACTCTCGTACCCTCTAGCGATGCGAGTCGACGGCGACGAGAACGAGCTGGTGCGGTGGGACGACTGGGCGCCGCCGCTGCCCTGGCGGGGTGAGGCCGGGCCGGTCGCGCTGGATCCGGATGCGGCCGCCACCGTGGCCGCGGTGCTGGCGCCGCGCGCCGGCAAGGTCGCGCGGGTGCTCCGCCGGGACGACGTGGCGCCGGAGATCGTCTCTGCGCCGGCGGACAGCCCACTCGGCGCCGCGGTCCGGGCCTACCTGACGTTCTGGACCTCGGAGTGGGACGACCAGCACGACATCGGCCGGATGAACGCCGGGCTGGCCGACGCGTGGATCACCACGCACGGGCTCGACTTCGCGGTGCGCGCCGCCGCCGAGCTGGCGCGGCTGGACCACAGCGGGCGCGACTACGACGATGATGCACGGCCGCCGGCGCACGTGGCCCGCGCGGACCGGCTGGCGTACTTCTCCCGGATGTCCGGCACGCTTGAGCGGCTGCGCGACGTCCTGGCCGGCGCGCCCGAGGAGGAGTACCGCCGGGCGGTCGGCGCGCTGGGCGAGGTGCGTGCGGCGACGCCGTGGCCGGCCCGGGCGGTGACGTCGTTCCTCGCGCCGGACCAGGTCGCCTGGGCCGCAGAGGACGCGGAGCGGGACCTGGACGCCGACGCGGCGACGCTGCTGGCGGCGTCCCTGCGCGGCGACCCGGCCACGCTCCGGCGCGTCGGCACGGCGTCCTCCGTCTCCTGGGGCCTGCCGCGGTTCGCCTCGACGTTCGCGCTGGCGGGCGGGGAGGCTGCGGTGCCGGCGTTCGCCCGCACGGAGACCGACCACGCGCACCGGCACCTGGCGGGCCTGCCGTACGAGGGCGCGCTGGCGGTGCTGCGTGACCGGATCGCCGACCGCGCCACCCGGCAGTGGCTCGCGGTGGCGGTGGAGCGGTACCCGGCGCGCGCCGTCCGCGTACTGGCCGGCGGCGGCGATCACCGGTTCGTCGGCGAGCTGTTGCGGCAGCACGTCCTGGCCCATCCGGACATCGCCCGGTGCACGCTTCCGGACCACCCCCTGGTCGCGGCCGTGCTCGCCGAGCTGGACGCGGTCCCCGGCGGCGACCCGCCGCCCCTGCTCGCGGAGCCGCCGTGGGCAGTCCGGCGGAAGACCGTGAAACCGGTCGTCGTGCCGGGCCTGGTCTGCGACGACCCGCCCACGATCGACTGGCGGCCGGGTGAGCGGGTGCTACCCGACGGGCGCGGTCAGCAGCGCGACTGGCAGGCGGACGCCGACGGCTGGGCGGGACAGGGCAACTGGCTCAAGGTGCGGATGTTCCTCTACGGCCCGGAGGAACTCGCGCGGCCGCTGCTGGCCGGTTTCCGCTTCCACAGCGGCTCCGAGGCCGAGCATTCCCTGCCCGGCCTGGTCGCCCGGTTCGGCGTGGACGCGTTCCCGGCCGCGATCGAGGTCGTCCGCGGCGAGCCGGGCCCGCACGCCGCCACCATGCTTCCGTACGCCGCGCCGGAGCTCGCGGTCCTCGTCGCCGAGTGGCTCGCCCACCGGAAGTCGCTTCGCGGCACCGCCCGCGCCTGGCTGCTGCGGCACCCCGCCCGGGCCGCCCGCGCCCTGATCCCGCCCGCACTCGGCCCGGCCGGGCGCCCGCGCCGGGAGGCGGAGGCGGCACTTCGCGCGCTCGCCGCGGCGGGACACGCGCGGACCGTCCACGATGCCGCCGCCGACTACGGCGACGACGCGGCCGCGGGCATCGGCGCGCTGCTCGGCACGGATCCGCTGACGATCCTGCCGGCCCGCGTCCCGGCGGTGCCGCGCGAGCTGACCGACGCGGTGCTGCCGCCCCTGCTGCGCGGCGGCGACCGGCGGCTGCCCGGCGCGGCGACGCCCGCCCTGGCCACCGTGTTCGCGATGAGCACGCTGGAACAGCCGTACGCCGGCGTCGCCGTGCTGAAGGACGCGCTCGACCCCGCCGACCTGTCCCGCTGGGCGTGGGATCTGTTCCGCCGCTGGTATCTGACCGGCACCGACCCGAAGCACGGGTGGATCATGGCGGCGATCGGCCTGGCCGGCGACGACGCGATCACGGTGCCCTTCACCCGGTTCATCCTGGCGTGGCCGGGCGAGGGCGGGCACGCCCGCGCGGTCGAGGGCCTGTCCGCGCTGGCCGCGATCGGCACCGAGGCCGCGCTCCAGCAGCTGCACCGGGTCGCGCAGCGCAGCACGTTCAAGGGGCTCAAGTCCGCCGCCCGGCAGAAGATCGACGAGGTGGCCGCCGGTCTCGGCCTGACCGGGGAACAGCTCGCCGACCGGCTGGTACCGGATCTCGGCCTCGCGCCGGACGGGTCGCTCACGATCGACTACGGCCCGCGCCGGTTCACCGCGCGCTTCGACGAGCAGCTGCGGCCGTACGTCACGGACGAGGCAGGCCGGACGCTCAAGGCGCTGCCCAAGCCCGGCGCGAAGGACGATCCCGAGCTGGCGCCGGCCGGGGCGAAGCGGTTCGCGGCCGTGAAGAAGGAGGTCCGCCCGATCGCCCGCGACGTTATCGACCGCCTCGAACGGGCCATGGCCGACGGCCGCGAGTGGACCACTGAGGAGTTCCACACCTACCTGGCCGGGCACCCGCTCGTCGGCCGGGTCGCCCGCCGTCTGCTGTGGAGCGCGGACGGCGTGACGTTCCGCATCGCCGAGGACGGCACGTTCGCCGACGCCGCCGACGCGCGGGTGAAGCCGCCGGCCGGCGCGGTCACCGTCCCGCACCCGCTGCGGCTGGCCCACGGGGAGCTGTCGGCCTGGGCGGAGCTGTTCGCCGACTACGAGCTGCTCCAGCCGTTCCCCCAGCTCGGCCGCGACACGTTCACCCGGACGGCGGAGGAGGAAGGCGCGACCCGGCTCACCCGGCTGGAGGGCGCCGGCGTCCACATCCCGCGGCTGCTGGCGCTTGAGAAGCACGGCCGCTGGCGCCGCGGCCCGGCGCAGGACGCGGGCATTGTCGGGGAGTTCAACGGCACGCTGCCGGGCGGCGTCGAGGTGAGCATCGACCTGAACCCCGGCTTCTCGATCACCGAGGTCGACGACTACAGCTCGCTTGACCGCATCTCGCTGAGCTGGGGTCACACGCTCGGCGACCTCGACCCGGTCGTCTTCTCCGAGCTGGTCCGCGACCTGACCGAGGCGGTGGACGCCAGCTGACGCGCTCTTCCGCAGGACGGGCCGCCGCAGCCCGCGTCCCGGGCCGACCGCCGCGCCCGTGCCGCAGCGCTCGGCAGCGCTGTCGCTGACGAGTGCGTTTCCGGCCCGGCGCCGGCCGTCCGGCGCGTCCCCGGCCCGGCAGACGTTACGGACAGCAGTCAGACCGTCGCCCGGCCGTCAGCCCACCTGCGGTCGGTGCCGGGGGAGTCCGGGTTGAGCGTGCCGTCGAGCAGGCTCGGGAACAGCTCGGCAAGCACGCCGCCGCCGGCCGCCTCCGGGTCGCGGTCCTGGTAGAGGCCGAGCACGTCGAGCACCCGCCCGGCGAGCGCGCCCGGATCCGTGTCCGCGCGGTACAGCGCGTCCCACAGGTCGCGCTCAAGCGCCGTCACGGCCGGCACCCAGGCCTCCGGCGCGTCCGTGTGCAGGGCGCGCGTCCGGGCCTGCAGCCCGAGCCCGAACGTATCGTCGGTGATCAGCCGGAACGGGCGCGCGTCGATGTCGAGCGACCAGGCCAGCGTGCGCCCGATCTGTGCCACACCCAGCGCCTTGACAAGCGCGAACACCAGATCATCCGCGTCCGTACGGTCCCCGTCCTGGGCGATCACCGCGTGCAGCCGCGCCGCGTCCGGCGTCAGCCCGGCCGCGGCCGACCACTCCCGCAGCTCATCCGCGACCGCGCCGACCGTGCGCCCCTCCGGCTCCGGCCGCCCCTCCGGCGCGTGCTGGACCGTCCCGCACGGCCCGTCCGTGTCCCACAGGTGGGTGAGCGCACCCGTCCGCCCCGGCACCGAGGCGGACAGGGCCGCGCACGAGCCGTCACTGACATAGATCGCGAGCGCCGGCCACCCGGTCCACTCGGCCAGCCCTCGCGCACCCGCACACAGGTCCGGCGGGTCGTTCCACCCGGACGTCTCCAGCAGCTGCCACCCGCCGCCGAGCTCCCGCAACCACCGGTGCCGGAACCCAAGTCCACCCACGTCCGTCAGCAGCCCGTCCGGCCGCGCGACCACGACAGTTCCCCAGTAACCCACGAAGCGAACTATAGGGACCGGCAAGCGCCCGCCACGCGCTGGCGAGCCGCCTCGGCCGTCGATTCAATCCGCCGTGGTCAGGAGTGGGTGGGTTGGTCGTGTGACCACGGACCTGGCAGGGAGGCCGCCTGCGGCCGACCGGTGTCGCCGGGAGGCCTCGGGTGGTGATGTGAGACCGACTGGGAAATGGATGTTCGCCGGTTGTGGGGTGGGAGGTTGTTCGGGAGGGTGCGGGGATGGCGATCGATACGCACGTGCACTTCTGGGATCCGGCGGAGTTGGACTATTCCTGGTTGGCGGGGACGTCGCTTGAGCGGCGGTACGGGCCGGAGGAGTTGGCGCACGATGCGGGCGAGGTGCCGGAACTGATCATGGTGCAGGCGGACTGTGCGGTGGGTCAGGCGCGGGACGAGGTGGAGTGGGTGCGGGCGCTTCATCCCCGGGTACGCGGAATTGTCGCCTACGCGCCGCTGGAGACCGGGGATCTGTCGCTTGTGGAGGATTATGCGGCCGATCCGTTCGTGGTCGGGGTGCGCCGGAATATCCAGGATGAGAGCCCGGGCTTCGCGGTGAGCGATCAATTCCGGTACGGGATGCATGCGCTCGGCGCGGCCGGGCTCACCTTCGACGCGTGCATTCGGCACCATCAGATCGGTGAGTTGGTCACGCTGGCCCGGGACTGTGCGGGCACCACGATCGTGCTTGATCACCTGGGGAAGCCGCCGGTGGCCACCGGTGAGGGGCGGGCGGCGTGGCGGGCCGGGCTCGCGGAGCTGGCGGAATTGCCGAACGTCTACTGCAAGCTGTCCGGGCTGGTCACGGAGGCGCCGTTCGACAGCTGGACGGTCGAGCTGATCCGGCCGTACCTGGCGGAGGCGTTGTCGTTGTTCGGGCCGGGGCGCTGTCTGTTCGGAAGTGACTGGCCGGTGGTGAACCTGGCGTCGGACTACCGGCAGTGGCGTGGCCTGGTGCGGCGGTTCGTGCCCGAGCAGCACCACGAGGCGGTGTTCGACAGGAACGCGCGCGCGGTGTATCGCCTCGATTCTCCGCGCCCGGGTCGCTGACATTTGTCGGGTTCCGGCGTCTTTGGTGGCAGGCGGCCGATTTCCGGCGCTTGCGCTTTTCCCGATCTGTCTGATGGACCGCTCAGTAAGGCGGTTCGTGGTGTTAAATCAAAGTTGAGTTGAGAGATGACTAAGAGTGTCAAAGGAGGCTACTCGCCGTAGTCGCTACCAACTCGGAGCCTATAGCGCAACCACCCGTTCCGCTCTGCTCCGGGTCATTCGGGCGATCTTCGCCTTGCCTGGTCAGGCATAACTCGTGACGTCTTTCCGAATCTCACTGGATCCGTGCAAAGCTTCACTGGTCGCTCATGATCCAACCACCTTCCGTATTCGCCGGCTGGCGAGCGGTTCGCTGAAACAACCGGAGGAAAAGTGGCAAACATCGATACCACGCTCAAAGACGCGATGGCCATCGACGGTGCCATCGGCGTCGCGCTGGTCGACTACACAAGCGGCCTCACGCTCGGCGTGATGGGCGGCGGACCGGGCATGGACGTCACGATCGCCGCCGCCGGCAACACCGACGTGGTCCGCAGCAAGCTGCGCACGCTCGAGATGCTCGGCCTGCCGGACGGCATCGAGGACATTCTGATCACCCTGGACAGCCAGTACCACCTGATCCGGCTGCTGCAGCCGCGCCGGCAGGGCGAGGCGCTGTTCATGTACCTGGCGCTCGCCAAGAGCCGCGCCAACCTGGGCATGGCCCGGCACCAGCTCAAGCGCATCGAGTCCGAGCTCGAGATCTGACCCGGCACCGCCCGCGCTGAAACCGCCGGGCGGCTCAGGGGCGCGGCCCGTCACGGTCGCGGAGCAGAACACCGCGGCGGTATGCCGTGGCGCCAAACAAAGGAAAGCAGTGGCAGAACGCAGCCTGTCCCAGATCGTCACCGACACGGTCCGGGACTTCCGGAGCCAGGTCCCCGAGTGCATCGCCTCGGGCTGGGTAGACATGTCGACAGGCATGCTCCTGGTGGCGGACACCCTGGACGACCACCCGTCCGAGGTCCTCGACCTCCTGGCGGCCGCGACGTTCGACCTCTTCCAGGGCCGCAACGTCACGATGATCGAGGACATCTGGAAGCAGCAGCGGGGCGTGCAGTCCGACCGCCACTACTTCCAGGAGATCCTGATCAACAGCGACAACCTGGTCCACCTGTTCATGCGCAGCGCGTCGAACCAGGACCTGGTCGCCGTCGTCGTCTGCCGCCGGCAGGTCAACATCGGCATGCTGTTCGCCCAGGCCCGCATGGTGATGAAGCAGGTGGAGGACAACTCCGCCTCCTGACCCGGGTTCCGGCCGGCCCGCGGGCCGGCCGGTGCGGGTACTTCAATTCACCACCCCGGGGTTCGCGGCGGTACGCGGGCCCCGGCGCTTTGACTTGTGGACTTATCCGGCACGGCCGGCGCCCTCGCGCGCCCCGGGCCTGGACGCGGGGGAATGACGTGCCGGTCTCGGCGAATGGAAATGTGCTGGTCTCGGTGAGGACCGGCAGTGGCTCGGCGCGGCCGATCGACGCGGAACGGCGATGGCGATGACAGGTGCTGCGGCCGACTCGGGCGGGCTCGGCGACCACCCGATACGCGCGCTCGCCGACGCGCTGCAGATCCCCGGCGCCCGGCGGGTCGCACTCGTGGCCGAGGGCTCCAGCGTGCCGGCCTGGTCCTCCACACCCGGCGGTCCGGACGAGCCCATCGAGGGTACGGCCACCGTCGCGGTAGTGATGGTGCAGGCGGCGAGGGAACTGCTGCGCCTGACCGCGGGCGGCGACATCGACGACGTGCTGCTGACCAGCACGGACTTCTTCCACGTGCTACGCCTTGTCGAACGGCCGGGGCGCGGCGCGGAGGTGGTGCACCTGACGTTGCACCGGCCCGGCGCGAACCTGGCGATGGCCCGGCACGAGTTCCGGCGGGCGGCGCTGCTGTACCGGGACGGGCCGTATGCGCTTGAGGCGTCGCCGGGCGGGCAGGGAATCGTGGTGCCACCGTCGACGCCGCTGATCGCCCCGGTGGTGGTGACGGCTCCGGTGGTGACGGCTCCGGTGGTGGTGACGGCTCCGGTAGGGGTGACGGCTCCGGTCGCGGAGGAGTTGGTCGGGGCGGAGGCCGTCGTCGAGGCTGACCCGGCGGAGTCCGTTGCGGAGCCGCGGTCGGATCCGGAGTTGGAGCCGGAGCTGGAGCCGATCGAGTCGGCTGAGACGGTTGCGGGGCCTGAGTCGTTCTTGGTCTCCGCGGTGACCGCTGACGGCGCGGCGGAGGAATCTTCCGGGGCTTTGGCGCCGATTGCCGAAGCCGAGCATCCAGCCGATCCCGAGCTGCCGGTTGAGTCTGAGCCGCCGGTTGAGTCTGAGTCGGTCCTTGAGCTTCAGACACCCTTTGAGTCTGAGTTGGGCCCTGAGTCTGGGTCGCTCTTTGAGCCCGAGACGGGCCCTGAGCCTGAGCCGAGGCTTGAGTCTGAGTCGAATCCGGAGCCGGAGCAGGACCGGGAGTCTGAGCAGCTGTCCGACCCAGAATCGTTCCCCGAGCCCGAGCCCGAGCCCTACGCCGAGCCCGAGCCCTACGCCGAGGCCGAGCCCGAGAACTCTGTCGATCACGTCCAGCTCGCCGAATTCGCCCCGCTCGCCGACCACGGCCCGTCCGGCGATCGCGGCCCGTCCGGCGAGCCGCAACAGATGACCGAGCCCGAGCAGCCCGTCGAGCCGCCCTCATTCGACGAACCACAGTCCTCCGCCACAGCCGCCCCGGCCTCGGAGACCGGTGCGGTCCCGGTGGTCGTCCCGGATTCAGTGGTCGTCCCGGATTCAGTGGTCGTCCCGGACTCAGTGGCTGACCGGGACCCGGAGGCCGAAGCGCTCGCGGAGGCCGACGTGCTCCCGCACCCGACCGTCACCAACCTTCCGCCCTTCTTCGAGCCCGCCCCCGACTTTCCGCCCTTCGACGACGCATTCCAAGAGTTGCCCGTACCCGAGCGGCAGATTTCCGATTTGGACATGCCGATCGCCGGGCTGCAACCGCCTCCGGAGGACGTCTTCGAGCCACTCGCGCCCGCCGTCGGCATCGCACCCGTCGTCCCCGCGCCCGAGTCCGGTGCCGGCCTGGAGCCGCCGCAGACCCCGCCCGGCCACATCTCCCCGGACTTCGAGGTTCCGCCGACGGCCGATGTTCCGCTGCTGCCGATCTACGATCCGCCGTTCGACGCCGCCTACGACCTGCCGGCCGAGGGCGCTCACCGGCAGGAAACCCCTCCCGACGCCGACTACCAAAATTTCTACGACCCGACGCCGCTCCAGGACGACGACCCGCCGCACGAGACCGTGGCGTACCCGCCGCCGCTCGGGCAGTTCGGGAACCCCTATGGCGTCTCGCGTCGCCCGGGTGCTGCGCTTGCCGCGCAGGACGCGGAGGACGCTGAGGCGTGGGCCGCTGAGGACGAGGCCGCCAACGTCGCCGCGGACGTCGCTGCGCGAGCCGTGCTGGAGGCCGGTTATCTGCCCGGTTACCAGGAGCCGGATGCGGCCTGGCCCGGGTATGTCCCGCGGGACGTGGACTTCCCGGTCAGCGAGCCGCCCGTCTACCTTCCGACCCAGTCGGAACCGCCCTGGCCTGGGGAGACTATGCCCACGTCCGACCACGTCGACCCCCCGTCCGGGGATACGCTCACGGTTGTGGCCGCCGATGACGGGGGAGAGCTGCTGCCGCGCCGTACCGTGCGGCCCGGACCTGTGCCGGAGCCCGACCCGGGCCTGGATCTGCCGGTCGAGCTCGACGACGGTGAGGTGCCGTCGCTGCTCAGTCTGCTGAATCAGCCGTTCACGAACGACTCGCCGGCCCTGGACCGCATCATGTCCGCGCTGCGAGATCTGTGATCGCCGCAAGCCCCATCACGCCGCCCCCTGCCGCCGGAGAGAAAATCGTGTCGATGACCACCGCACCGCATGACCCGTACCAGCCCGCACGGACCGAGCTGGCCTCCCTTCGTACCCAGGTCACCGGCGTCAAGGGGAGCATCATCTCGGGTGTGGACGGCCTGCTGGTGCTGCACGACCTGATCACCCAGGCGGAGCCGCACGACCTGGCCGCGCTGGCCGCCGCCGCTTACGGCATCGGCCGCACCTGCGGCGCCGCGCTCAACCAGGGCTCCTTCAGCGAGTGCACGGTACGCAGCCAGGGCGGCTACTTCGCGGTCTACGCGATCGGCGACCTCGCCCTGCTGGCAGTCCTCGGCGACGACGGCCTCAACGTCGCACGCCTGCACATCGAGGCCCGTGCGGTCGCCGCCCGCCTCGCCCGCCAGCTCACCAACCAGGCCATGCAGCAGAACCACCTCTGATCAGTCCCGGTCCGGAGCCGCCCGCGGGTGAAACCGGTGCGGGCGGATGAGCCACCCGCGCCGGTTTCCTCCGTCAGGCCCGCGGCCGGGCGCCCGCCGTCGTCACCAGGTGAACTGCTGGAGGTGCGCGCCGCCGTGTCACTGCCGTGTGGCTGCGATCCGCTGCCGGCACACTGCCGCTCCTGCCGACGCAGCGCCCCGAACAGCGGAAACCCCGATAGGGAACCCGAGCAGAAACCACGAACGAAACCCGGAAGCAAGAGCACAAGCTGCTTTCCCACTCCCGGGGTGGTTGCGGCCCGCATGCTCCCGCGGGCAACGGTCGTCGCTGGCGCTCCTTCCTGTCTGACCCGCTGTGGTCCGGCAGAACCCCGGCGGGCGCACTCGACGAGGCACGGGCCCTGCGCCGCCGGGGTGCCGGTGGTGCGGCGGCGGTCGCATGTGGCCTTTCCCGCCCCGCGCGGCACCGGCTCCGCGCCGCCCGGCAAGCTGAGCGCCGGCGGAGTCTTGGTGGGCGGCGGCGAGGTTCGCCCGTATGCTGCCGACTCTGTTGCCTATTCGATGGGCGGTGGGCGGCCCGCTGGGCTGGTTCACGCGGAGAAGGCGAGGGCCGCGTGCGCTAAATATCAGCACGAGGACGTGCGCAAGCCGTGCAACGCCGTCCGGAGCAGGTCCTGACACCTGGGACCACAGCGACAGCCGCAGTCACGCCGTGGGGCCATCCGCCCGAGCCGGCCGCGGCCGGCTCCTGCCCTCAACGCCGCGATCGTTTCACGTCATGGCCTGGAGACGTCATCGTTGGCACTTCTCCCCAGAACGGCCCATCTCGTCGTTACAGGCTGGAGCAGCCCTGCAGACCAGGTGAGCCGTCTAGGCGATCGGTCCTGACGGCCTGGCATCTATATCGCGAAATATCGGGCACGGAGTGCCCGTGCTGCCCGCGAGACGACGGCGGGCGAGGTGGGGAGGAGCAACTGACTCCGCGGGCAGGTGGGGGTGTCTCTCCGCCGCTGCCGAATGGGGAACAGAGTCGGGAGCGTGCGGGCCGGACCACGCGCGGGCCGATCTGAATGTTGATCTGTGGCTTGCCGGTGCCGGGTGTCAGGAGTAGCGGCGGGCCAGGGCGGATGCTTCGGTGGCCATGGCGAGACGGAGGGTGGCGGGGGAGAGGACCTCGGCGTGGGCGCCGAGGGGCAGCAGCGTTTCGCGGGCGTGGGAGTCCGACTCGATCGGGACGGTGACGTGCAGGCGGCCGTCCGGGTGCGGGGTGGCGGTGGCGTGGGCGGCGCGGGCGACGGCCGGTTCGAGCAGGTCGGGGAGGCGGGGCATGATCTCGGGGGTGAGCAGGAGGGTGGCCTCGGCGCGGTGCCGGCGGGCGTCGAACGCGGTGAGGTAGTCCTGCCAGTGGGTGGCGAGGTCGAAGTCGGCGGGCGGGGCGAACGTGCCGGTCAGTGCGGTCGCCCGGCTGATCTGTGAGACGCGGTAGGTGCGCAGGCCGCGGGCGGTGTCGGCGACCAGGTACCAGGCGCCGGCCTTCAGGGCCAGGCCGTAGGGGCGGACGGTACGGATCACGGTTTGCGGGGCGGCCCAGCGGCGGTAGCGGAGGCGCAGCGGGTGCCGGGCCCAGACCGCGGCGACCACGGCGGGCAGGTGTTCCGGGGGTGGTGGGCCGTCGGCGTACCAGGCGGCGGGGTCCAGGTGGAAGCGGCGGCGCAGCGCGTCGGCCCGGTCCCGCGCGGCGTCGGGGAGGGCGGCGCGCAGTTTGAGTTCGGCGGCGGCCAGCACGGCGCCGAGGCCCAGGTCGGCGGCGGGACCGGGGAGGCCGGTCAGGAACAGCGCCTCCGCCTCGTCGCCGGTGAGGCCGGTCAGCCGGGTGTGGTAGCCGTCGACCAGGCGGTATCCGCCGTCGTGGCCTGCCTCGCCGTAGAGCGGTACGCCGGCGGCGGCGAGCGCGTCGACGTCGCGGTAGACGGTGCGGACGGAGACGTGAAGTTCGGCCGCGAGTCGCTCGGCGGTCATCCGGCCGTGCGACTGCAGCAGCAACAGCAGGGACACCAGCCGGCTCGCGCGCATGTGACGGATTGTGCCGGTCTTCACTGACAGTCTCTGTCAGGGGAGTCGGCCTACCGTGCCCGCGACGGGTTCCGGATTCCAGCATGGAGCGATGGCGATGACCGCACAGGTGAATGGTTTCGACTTTCTGATCGGGCGCTGGCAGGTGACGAACGTGCGGGCGGACGAGGAGTTCCCGTCGACGGCGGAGTGCCGGCAGTTGTTCGGCGGGGCGGCGAACATCGATGAGATCGACTTTTCGACGCGGGGGTTCCGGGGCTTGACGCTGCGGCTCTACGACGCGGCGCGGGACGAGTGGACGCTGCACTGGGCGGACAGTCGCACCGGCCGGCCGTCCCCGCCGATGGCCGGGCGGTTCGGGGAGGACGGGACCGGCGTGTTCTACGGCGAGGATGAGGTGGACGGTGTGCGGGTGCGCTGCCGGTTCGTCTGGACCGTGCTCGGGCCGGACGCGGCGCGCTGGGAGCAGGCGTATCCGGACCGCGACGGCAACTGGGAAACGAACTGGATCATGCAGTTTGTGCGCATAAAGTAACTGACTCTTGACGTACCGTGTCTGGCGCTATTGCATCGAGGTGGCTCGCTGCGACGATGCAGGGGCGTCGGAGGTGCACGGTGGTCAACCTGATTCTGGGCAATTGTCCCGGCTCGTGGGGAGTCCGGTGGGCCGGCTGCGGGCCGTACCCGCCGTGGGAGCGGTTCCTCGACGAACTGGCCGGCGCCGGCTACTCCTGGCTGGAGCTCGGGCCGTACGGCTACCTGCCGACCGACCCGGCCCGGCTCAACGACGAACTCGGACGGCGGGGACTGCGGGTCTGCGCCGGCACCGTTCAGGGCTGCGGCGGCCTGCACCGCGCCGGGGAGTTCGGCGACGCGCTCGCGCACGCCCGGATCGCCGCCGAGCTGGCCGCCTCCACCGGTGCCCACGACCTGATCTTCATGCCGCTGCCGGACGAGGAGGAGCTGACCGGCGACGACTGGGACGTGCTTGTCCGCACCGCGAACGAGCTGGGCAAACACATGCTCGGCGAGTACGGGCTGACGCTGCGGTTCCGGCCGCACCCGGACACGTTCCTGGAGACGGGTGCGCAGATCTCCCGGTTCCTAGCCGAGTCCGATCCGGCATATGTCGGGCTCTGCCTGGACACCGGCCATCACGCCTATGCCGGCGGCGATCCGGTCGCACTTATCGCCGACCACCCGGACCGGGTCGGCTTCCTGCACGTCAAACAGGTCGACGCCACGAAGACGATCCTCGCCCACCGGGAGCGGCTGCCGTACGCGCAGGCCGTGGCGCGTGGCATCTGCTGCCCACCGCCCGGCGGACTCCCCGACCTGCCCCCGGTCCTGGACGCGCTGCGTGCCCGCGGGCGGGACGCGTTCGTGGTGGTCGCCCACGAGCCGCCACCGGGACCCGGCAAACACGCCGAGATCGCGGCCCGGACCCGGGACTACCTCCGCGACTGCGGCGCCAAGGGGTGAGCGGCTGAAGCGGGCCGGCCACGACCGGGCCGGCCACGACCGGGCAGGCGTGCCGGAAGGGGGTGAGCGTCGGGAACGCCCAACGTGCAGAGCGGGCGTCACCCGACCGTGCGAAAGTGTCGGTTTTCAACCGCTCTGACCTGCCCAAACTCCGGATAGTGGCGCACACTCGACCGGTGGTGAACTTTTGCCGCCCGGTGCGGACGGGCGTGCTGTTGCTTTTCGGTATGGGCCTGATGGCCTGCGCGGGCTGCTCGTCGGAGCGTCCGGTAATCACGAGTGAGGCGGTCGTGCCGGCGCCGGCTCACTGCGCGCCGCTCGGCGGTGACCCGTTGCCGCCGATGTGCGCGCCGGGTTCGCGGAGGGCCGCCGGGGCCTCTGCTGGCGCGGTGCCTGTGAGTGATCCCGCGCCGTCGGACGCCCGACGTGGGCAGGCGCCGGTGGTGGCGGAGGAGCCGGTGTCGCCGGAGTTGATGCCGGAGGCGCCGTTCTCGGGGTGGGGGCTGCCCGGTGCCTGGCTGCCGGATCCGGACCCCTGGCGGGAGGCGGAGGAGGCGCCGGTGGTGGGGGAGCCCACGACGACCATCGGCGGCGGCGGCGAACCGGCTGCCGAAGGGCCGGCCGGGGAGGAGCCGATCGCCGTTTCCGAGTCGCCGTCCCCGCTCGACGGCGTTTCCCCGCCGGGCCCCGCGTCCCGGCCCGGCACGCAGCCGGCCTCGTCCGGGACGGCGGAAGGGCAACCGGCCGCCGTGTCCGAGGTCCCCGCGCAAGCCGCGCAGGATGCCTGACCCCGCGGTCCCGACCCAGCCGACCGGCCCGGAACCCGTGTCCGGGGCGGCACCTGGACGGTCGCCGCTACCGTCGGCGCCCGCGATCGAGATGCCGGCGGTCGCGGGGTCGCCGGGCCGGGCGGGATCGGCGGCACACTCGCCGGAGAGCGTTCGGGCCGGGGCGCTCTGGGGGACCGCGATGTGGCGCATGGCCGGCTCGGTGGCCACCCAGTCCGCGCTGATCAGCGCGATCCTCTACTACTTCGGCACGATCCGGCTGCGGGCGACCTTCGACTACTTCGGTGTGGACGCGTCGGCGCTCGGCTTCTCCGTCGCCGACAACCTCATCCACAGCGTCAACGCCGCGTTCCAGCCGCTGATCCTCGCCGGGCTCGTCGCACTCCCCGCGCTCACCCTGCACCGCCGCATCGTCGTGCCGGTGCTGCGGCAGGCCGCGGGCGCACGGCGTACCCGCTGCATCCGCCGTCTGTCCTTGATCTTTCGCACTGCCGGGGTGCTCGGCTGTCTGGTCGTGCTCGCCGGACTCCTCGACCGCGGTGACATCGGGCAGCCGCTCGGCATCGCGCTCCCGCTGATCTTGGCCGCGTCCGTCGCGCTCGTCGGCTACGGCCATCTGCTGATGGACCGCCCGGAACAACCGGAGGAGGCCGCGATTCCGGCCCGTCTGCGCAGCCTGGTGCTTGCGGTGCTTGCGGTTGCCGGGCTGCTCTGGGCCACCGGTCTCTACGCCCAGCGGATCGGGCGTGACTACGCCCTCTACCTCGCGGCCAACCTCGACGCCCGGCCGCAGGTCGTCCTCTATGCCGCGGAACGTCTGGCCATCGCCGGGACCGGGGTCGAGTCCCAGGATCTCGGCCCGCAGGCCGGTCGCTACCGCATCCGCTACTGGAACCTGCGGCTGCTGGCCCAGCGCAACGACATGCTCCTGCTGCTCCCGGAGACGTGGTCGCCCGGCACCGGCCCGGTCTACGTCATCCCGGCCGCCGACACCCGCCTGGACCTCACAGTTCCGCCCCGCTGAGCCCGAGACCGGGGCTTCACGTGCCGACTACGGCATCACGGCGCGCGCCACCGCCTCGCGCAGCAGCGTTCGGCGGGCCTCGTGGACCGCGGCGGGCTCGTCCGTGCTGGCCGCGTACGTCCCGGTCGCCGGTGACCACGCCGATGCCATCGCGAGGACCAGCATCACCAGATCCACCGGGTCGCCCGCCCGCAGTCTCCCGGCCGCCTGGGCCTCGCTGACCGCTGTCGTCTTCAGGTCGGTGTCGTGGTCGCCGATGGACAGCCCGGCGGGCCGGCGTTCCAGCCGCGACCAGGCCAGCAGCCGGATGAGGTCGGGGCTGCGAAGCGTCATGTCGTACACCCGGACCGCCCACCCCGGCAGGTCGTCCGCATCGAACTCCACGTGCGAGTCGCCGCGGTCGAGGCAGTCCGCCAACACCGCGTCGAACAGGGCGTCCTTGCTGCCGAAGTAGGTGTACAGCTGGGCCTTGTTGGTGCGGGCCGCGGCGATGATGCGGTCCACCCGGGCGCCGGCGATCCCGCGCTCGGTGAACTCGGCGGTCGCGGCGTCGAGGATGCGCCGGCTGGTGGCGGCGCCACGCGAGGTGGTCGGCAAGTCGGGCATGACGGGCACTTTAACAAACAGACGAGTTGGTTTGTTTTGCCGCCCGCGGGCCGCTACGGTGGGCGGCAGACCGAATAGTCTGTCTGGGAGGAACGACAAATGCGTACCACCACCGCCTGGCTGAGCACTGACGGCACCACCACACTCCACCGCGGCGAGATCATCCGCCGCGACCTGCGCGACGACGACCTCGCGGTGCGCATCGACTACTGCGGCGTCTGCCACAGCGACCTGCACATGCTCAACGGCGCCCTGAGCCGCTTCAAGAGCTTCGACGGCGGCGTGGTCGCCGGGCACGAGTTCACCGGCACGGTCACCGAGGCCGGCCCCGCGGTCACCGGCTTCACCGCCGGAGACCGGGTCGCGGTCGGCACGCTCGTCGACTCCTGCGGCGTCTGCGCGATGTGCGAGGCCGGCCAGGAGAACTACTGCCTCGCCGGGCCGACAAGCACCTACGGCAGCCCGGACCGGATCGACGGCACGCCGACCAAAGGCGCCTACAGCCGGGAGTACGTGGTGCGCGCCCCGTTCGCGTACCACCTGCCGGACGGCCTCGACCCGGCCGCGGCCGCGCCGCTGATGTGCGCGGGCGTCTCCGTGTGGGAGCCGATGCGCGCTGCAGGTGTCGGCCCCGGCACCCACGTCGCGGTCGCCGGGCTCGGCGGGCTCGGCCACCTCGGTGTCAAGCTCGCGGTCGCGCTCGGCGCGGAGGTGACAGTGCTCAGCCGTACCCCCGAAAAGGCAGTTGATGCCCGTGAGCTGGGCGCCTCCGAACTGTTGCTCACCACGGACGACGCCGCACTGGCCGCCGCGCGTGGCCGATTCGACCTGATCCTGGACACCGTCTCGGCGCCGCACGACCTGTCACCGCTGCTGCAGCTGCTCGCCCTCGACGGCACGCTGAGCGTGCTCGGCTTCCCGCTGCCGACCACAATCAACCTGATGGAACTGGCGATCGGCCGCCGCAAGCTCAGCTCGTCCGGCACCGGCGGCCGCCGGGGCACCGCGGAACTGCTTGCCTTCGCCGCCGAGCACGGCATCACCGCCGACATCGAACTGCTCCCGTCCGCGCAGGTAAGCGATGCGCTGGCGCGCCTGGAGAAGGGCGACGTCCGCTACCGCTTCGTGCTCGACCTCTCCGACCTCGACTAATCTCCTGGCCTTGTGACGACCCGCCTTCTCCGCGGCGCCGCCCTCGCCGGCCTGCGCGCCCGATATTTCTTCATATAGGTGCCGCCCGCCGCGTTCGTACTGACGGCGAAAGATCGCTGCCCCTGTCGCCTCGGTGCCGGCCCGTATGACCGCCTGGACCGCAGCGCCCGGTGGTCTTGCTATGTGCTGCTCGGCGGTGGTGCAGGTGTCAGGTGCGGCATGAGCACGCTATTCGTCGCGAATGACGTGCACACGCCGCACCTGGCCGTCGATCTATCAGCTGTTGCCGAATGATGATGGCAGCCACGTACCGGCAGCAGGTAAGTCAGGCGTTGGGTCTGATCAGGTGATGGTCGAGCCGCCCCGGCAATAGAGCCGCTCCCGCGGGCACACCGGAGCGGCGGGCTCCGCCGGCGCTCCGGAGCCGGGTGGCGGACGCGTCACCGTACCCGCGAAGGGCCGGTTTCAGCGGGTACGGCGGTAGTGCATGGCCACCGCGCCGTTGCGGAGCGGCGTCGCCGAGACCAGGTCGAGCTCACGCGTGCCGGGCAGGCCGCTCTGGTAGAGGGTCGGGCCATGGCCGGCGATCCTGGGCTGGACGAGCAGCCGGTACTCGTCGATCAGGTCCAGCCGGTCGAGCTCGGTCGCGAGTGTGCCGCTTCCGAGGAGTACGCCGGCCGGGGTCGCGTCCTTGAGCTTCCGCACGCCCTCGCTCAGGTCACCGGCGATGTGATGGCTGTTGGCCCACGGGAAGTCCGTACGTGTCGACGACACCACGTACTTGGGCTTGGCCTGCAGCTTGGCCGCCCACTCGCGCATGGCCGGCGGCGCGTCCACGTCGCCGCGGGCGACGGCCGGCCAGTGCCCCTCCATCATCTCGTAGGTGACACGACCCCACAGCATCGCCCCGCTCTCGTCCATGAGACGGGTGAACAGGGCATGCGTCTCGTCGTCGGCGATGCCCTCCTGGTGGTCGACGCAACCGTCCAGGGTGACATTGATGCTGAAGATGAGCTTTCCCATGGCCAGCGAGCCTAACGTCACCGCGGCGGCGGGACCCGAGCCACGCCTGAGTAGACCTGTGGAGATCGCGCGCAGCACCGTCCCGCGTTGCTGAGGACGGTCGCCACCTGTTAAAACAGGCCGAGTGTCATCGTCCAACCGGTGGGAGAGTAAGTCATGAAGCGCGATCGTTCTGCCGCTGAGACCGGCACCGCCGGCCGGATCCCGCCGGTCTACCGCGCGGTCATGGCGGCGGCGGCTCCGATCGTCAACTGGTGGGGCCGCCTCGAGGTGGTCGGCCTGGACAAACTCCCCACGCACGGCGCGACGCTCATGCCCGCAAACCACGACAGCGCATGGGACCCGGTCGTCATCGCCGTCGCCGCCCGCCGGCACCGCCAGATCCAGGCCCTTGCCAAAGCCTCCCTGTGGAAGAACCCGCTGCTCCGCCGGATCCTCGACGGGATGGGCCAGATCCCGGTCCGGCGCGGCCACGCCGACATGGACGCGCTCGACGCGGCCGTGCAGTGCCTGAGCTCCGGCGGCTGCCTCGGCATCTTCCCCGAAGGCACCCGCTCCAAGGGCCGCCAACTCCGCGCCCGCAGCGGTGCCGGACGCCTCGCCCAGGCCGTCCCCGAGGCCCGCATCATCTGCGCCGCGGTCTCCGGCACCGTGGACATCGCCCGGTTCCCCCGCCGCCCCCGCCTCACGGTGACCTTCTTCGAACCCACCCCGCCCCCACCAGCGGAGACCGCCCTCGAACTCTCCGCCAGGCTCACCGCCGAACTCCGCGCCATCGCCCCGGTCGCCCCGGCCGAACGCCCCTCATAGCGGTACGGCAGACCGTCACAGCCGAGGCGGCGGTGGTCAGTCGAGCCAGCAGATCACCGCGTCGCCGTCCTTGGCGGCGGCGGTGAAGAAGGCCTGGACATCCGGCAGGCAGTGGGTCACCCAGGACAGCTCCCCAGGCCGGTCCCAGGTGCCGGGGTAGACGTCCGCCCGCTGTAGTTCCGACGGATCGACGCCGCGGAGAAGGTCGTCCTCGGTCAACTCGGCCAGCTGGGAAGCGGCGGCCGCCACCTGGGCCGGCGTCAAATAGGAGGGCGGCCCGTAGCCCCAGTCGAGCTCCAGGTTGTCCATGAAGTCGAACATCTCCGCGCTGTCCGGCTCGACATCCGGCAGCTCGACGAAACTCTCGGCGCCCAGGACCAGCGGAGTCTCGAAGCCCAGCCGGTCGAGCAGGAAATCGAAGCCGTTCCACGCCTTCCCGGTGCCTGCCCACCGCCCGGAATCACCGCCGCGTTCCGCGCGGGCGACACCATGCGCCCAGTCCAGGTCGTTTCTTGCCCGTTCGCACTCGTCAGGGGAGACGCGCAGCCAATTGCCGTTGATACTCACGGTAGGCAGCCTAGGCGCTGCATCAGGCGCCTCCCGGACACTCCGACCGGGGACCGCGCCTAGACTCCGGTGATGTCCGAGGACCACCCTGTCGCGCTGTGGGCGGGGCGTACGGCCGCGATGTTGGGGATTGTGCTCGTCGCGTTCACCCTGCGTCAGACGGTTGCGGCGATGTCGCCGATCCTGGGCGCCATCCGGGTGGACATTGCGATCTCGAACCTCGGCGCCGGGCTGCTCGGCACGGTGCCTCCGATCCTGCTGGCGGCCTCCGGGTTCGTCGCGCCGCGGGTTGCCCGGAGTCTCGGCCTCGACGGCGGCATCGTGCTCGCGCTGCTGCTCATGACGTTGGGCCATCTCGTGCGCGCGGCCGCCCCGGGCTTCGGGGTGCTGCTGGCAGGCAGTGTCGTCGCGCTCGCCGGTACGGGCATCGGCAATGTGCTCCTGCCGCCGATCGTGCGGCGTTACTTCCCCGACCGGGTGGCGCTGCTGACCGCCGTCTACGTGTGCATCGTGGGCGTGAGCACGGCCGTGCCCGCCGCGGCCGCCGCTCCGGTCGCCGCGCGGGCCGGATGGCGGTTCGCGCTCGGCATCTGGGCGCTGACCTCGGTGGTCGCGGTCGTGCCGTGGCTCGTCATTCTCGTGCGGGAGCGCAGCCGTCGATTCGTGAAAGCCGTCGAGTCTGCGCCTCCGGCTGTCCTCACCCGGCTGTGGCGGTCACGCGCGGCTCTGTCGATCACCGTGGTCTTCTCGGCAAGCACGATCTGCACCTACGCCGGTTTCGCGTGGCTGCCTGAGATCCTCGGTGATGTCGCCGGTTCCACGCCTACCCAGGCCGGTGTGCTGCTCGCCGTCACCGGCCTCATCAGCGCGCCGATCGCACTTGTCGCGCCCCTGCTCGTCGCCCGGCTGCGCAATGCCGGCTGGCTGATCGCCGCGGGTGTTGCGAGCTTCGTGCTCGGCTACCTCGGCCTGCTGCTCGCGCCCGCGACACTCACGCTGCTCTGGGTGCTGCTCATCGGTTCGGGGTCGATCCTGTTCCCGGTCTGCCTCGTGCTCATCAACGTCCACACCCGCACACCGGGTGGCACCGTCGCGCTCAGCGGCTTCGCCCCGGGGCGTCGCGTACGCGTGCGGCGCGCTCGGCCCGCTGATCGTCGGACTGCTGCACGATGTGCACGGCGGATGGACCCTGCCGCTGCTGTTCCTGCTTGCCGTCGCCCTCGTCGCGGCCATCCCGGTGATCACGCTGGCCAGGCCCACCTTCGTCGAGGACGAACTCGCCCGGCCGGCGCCCGTGATCAGCCGCTGAGCGGGACGGCGAGTGCCTGCTCGACCGCGTCCGCCGTGGCGCGGTGCGCGGTGGGATCCGCTGGCACGGCGTCGGGGCGCAGGAGGCCGGGGCCGCCGGTGAGGGCGTCACCGGGGTGGTGCGGGGCGAGGTTGACGTGCAGGTGCGGCACGCGGTCGCCGAACAGGTAGACGTAGATCTTGTCGGCGGAGGTGGCCCGGCGCAGGGCCGCGGTCACCCGGGCGAGTACCGGGCCCAGGGTCGTCGCCTCCGGTCCGTCGAGATCGGTGATGAAGGGGATGTGACGGTGCGGTTCGAGGTGCGCAAAGCCCGGTACGGGACCGCGCCGCACGACCGACAGCCGCCAGTGTTCGTCCGCCCAGACCCGTCGCCTGTCGAAGTGGGCGTCCGCGTCGCTGACCCGGCACAGCAGACATTCCTCGGTCGTCATCCGACCAGCTTGCCGTGTGACAGTCCTTCGAGGCGAGCGTCTACGTCGCTTGCTCAGCACCGTCGTGAACGTATGGCCGCAGTCTCACGCAACCGGCCGCGCTGCGGAGGCGTACCCGCGCATGGGGTTGTCTTGTGCGGGATTCTGGCCCGGCGGGATGGGAACGGGCTGCGCGGGTGGTGTTGGTGCTCGTGGGTGGGGTGGGCGTGTCAAGATCGACATGGCAGGCAGTCCAACGCAAGGAGCGCTCAACCATGGCCCGCGCGCGTCTCACTCTCGACCCGGCGTTCACGATCGGGGCCGTTCAGCGGCGGTTGTTCGGCGGCTTCGTCGAGCATCTCGGCCGGCACATCTATGACGGGATCCACGAGCCGGGGCATCCGAGTGCGGGCCCGGACGGCTTCCGGCGGGACGTGATCGAGCTGGTCCGGGAGCTGGGCGTGTCGACGATCCGGTATCCGGGCGGGAATTTCGTCTCCGGCTACAACTGGGAGGACGGCGTCGGGCCGGCCGAGGAGCGTCCGCGCCGTCTGGATCTGGCCTGGCACTCGACGGAGACGAACCAGGTGGGGCTGCACGAGTTCCAGACCTGGCTCGACCACGTCGGCTCCGAGTTGATGCTCGCGGTCAACCTTGGCACCCGTGGCCCGGCCGAGGCGATCGAATTGCTTGAATACACAAACATCCCCGGGGGTACGACCCGGGCCGCCCGGCGTGCGGCGAACGGCCGGGAGGAGCCGTTCGCGGTGAAGATCTGGTGTCTCGGGAACGAGATGGACGGCCCGTGGCAGCTTGGGCGGCGCAGTGCGGAGGACTACGGCACGCTCGCCTCGGTCACGGCCAACGCGATGCGCCAGGTCGACAACACGCTCGAACTTGTCGTCTGCGGATCGTCCGCGCGGAGCATGCCCACGTTCGGCGAGTGGGAGCGGGTGGTGCTTGAGCACACCTACGACGACGTGGACTACATCTCCTGTCACGCCTACTACGAGCCGGTGGACGGCGACTACGCCAGTTTCCTCGCGTCCGGCGTCGACATGGACGCGTTCATCGAGGCGGTGGTGGCCACGGCAGATCACGTACGGGCGCTGAAGCGGGCCAGGAAGAAGATGATGATCTCGTTCGACGAGTGGAACGTCTGGTACGCGTCCCGGTGGAACGCGGTCGAGGATACGTTCCCGATCGACCACTGGCCGGTCGCGCCGCGGATCCTCGAGGACGTCTACTCAGTGGCGGACGCGGTCGCGTTCGGCGGGCTGCTCATCTCGCTCCTCAATCATGCGGACCGGGTGACGTCCGCAAGCCTCGCGCAGCTTGTCAACGTGATCGGGCCGATCATGACCGAGCCGGGCGGCCCGGCCTGGCGGCAGACCACGTTCTTCCCGTTCGCGGTGACCTCGCAGGCGGCCCGGGGTGACGCGCTCCGGGTGGTGCTTGACGCGGACACGGTGCCGACCGCGAAGTACGGCGACGTGCCGGTGGTCGACGCGGCCGCCACGCTCGGCGAGGATCTCACCATCTTCCTGCAGAACCGGCACCTCACCGAGCCGACCACGCTCACTGTCGACGTGCGCCGGTTCGCCGGGTCCGCCGTCACCGCGGAGGGGATCTGGGACGACGACATCCACGCGGTCAACGACCTGCGGAACACCACCCGGGTCGGGCTGCGGACAAACGAGAGCGCGGTGCTCGACGGCGGCATCCTGACGATCGAGCTGCCGCCCGTCTCCTGGACGGCGGTCACGATCAATTGATCTCCACATAGCCGACGGTGGCCGGCACGATCGGTGGTGCGGGCGGCGCTGGTCCGGCCGGCCGGTTACGTCGGGTGGGCCTCCGGCGTCTGACGCTCAGGAACCAGCGGTCCAGCCGGTGGCTCGGATCCATCCGGCCAGGTCCAGGGCGGCCGGCGTGAGCTCCGAAGGGCCGTCCACCGCCTCCGCGAACTGGCGGAACATCGCCCTGTCGAGGTCGGTGGGAAGCACGCTCAACGGGAGGGCCTCGTACCGTGCCGGCAGCCCGGCGCGCGCACCGAACGCCGCGGCGATCTGCGGGCCGGTCAGCTCGTCGCCGACCAGCTCGACGACTCCGCCGGGCGCCTCCGCGGTGCCGAGCAGGAGCGCGGCGGCGACTCGGCCGATGTCCCTGATCGAGACCATCTTCAGGGCGACGTCCTCCGGCAGCGGCAGCCTGAGCACGATCTCCCCGTGCTCCAGGCTGGGCGCCATCACGCTCGCGAAGTTCTCCATGAAGGCGGTCGGGCGAACCATCACGGCCCGCAGGCCGGACTTCCTCAGGTGCTCCTCGATCAGGTGCTTCGAGTCGTGGTGCGGCACGCCCGACTCCCGGTCCGCTCCGAAGACCGAGTTGAACACGACGTGCGGGACGCCGGCCTCGACCGCCGCGTCGACGAGCGCGGTACCGACGCGGATCTCCGCCTCGACCTCTTCGAGGCTGTCCGCCGCCGGGGTCATGACGTAAAACCCCTCGACCGTCGCCAGTGCGGCGGCAAGCGATGCCGGGTCGTCGGCCCGGACGGCCGCCAGCTCGACGCCGCGGGCGGCAAGCGCCTGAGCCCTGCCCGACCGCGGGTCGCGGACCAGGGCCCGCACCCGCGCCTCCTGGTCCAGCAGCGCGTCGACCACCGCCCCGCCCTGTTGCCCGGTCGCGCCGAAGACTGCGATCGTGCCCGTGGTCCGTGTGCTCATCGCTGACACCCTTCAGTAGTTCATGGCATGAACGAAAGTAGTTCATGCCATGAACTTCGTCAAGGCGGCCCTACGCTCCCATGGGTGGGTACGAGGTGGGCGACAAGAGGTCCGAGGTGTCCACGATGGCGGTGGCCACCCGCTCGAAGTCGCGCCTGTCGTCGGCGTCGAGGTTCCCCGCGATCTCGGGCAGGCGCTTGGTGATCTCGGCGTAGAAGGCCTCGGCGAGCACCTTCCCCGTGGGCGTCACACTGAGCATCACCACCCGCCGGTCCTGCGCCGAGCCGGCCCGGCCGACCAACTCGCGCCGCGCCGTGCGATCGACAAGCTGGCTCAACGCGTTCTTGGTCATCCCCAACGACGCGGCGAGGTCAGCCATCTGCCGCGGCTCGTTCCGGACCGCGCAGATCAGCGTGGCCTGCGAGGGGGTCAGGTCGAACTCGGCGCAGATCTGCGCGTACTTGCGTTGAATCACCACCGAGAGCCAGAAGAGCTTGTCGCCATAGTCCACGCCGGCCTCCCGTCCGATGACAAACGATGAGCCTAACCCGCGGACACCCTCACACGGTGATCGGCGCTGCCGTCCCGGTCACCGAGATGCCGCCCTCGCGCGGGATCGTCACGGTGAGCAGGCTAGGGCGGCCCAGGTCGTACCCCTGATGGATCGTGATCGTGGTCTGCGGGGTGACCAGGCCCTGGGTGCGCAGGTAGCCGCCGAGAGCAGCCGCGGCCGCGCCGGTCGCCGGGTCCTCGAAGACGCCGCCCGGCGGGAACGGGTTGCGCGCGTGGAAGACGGTCTCCGACTCGCGCCAGACGAGCGCGATCGTGGTCCAGTCGCGGTCGGCCATCAGCGCGCCGAGCGCGGCCAGGTCGTAGTCGAGTTTCGCAAGCCGTTCCCGGGAGCGGGCCGCGATGACCGGGTGCCACGCCCCGGCGAACGCGACGCGCGGCGGCAGCGCCGGGTCGAGGTCGCCGGGCGACCAGCCGAGCAGGCCGAGCAGCGGCGCCGGGTCGTCGAGCGCGGTGTCCCGCGGCGGCACGCTGACAAGCGTCGCGGTCCGGCCGGTCGTCTCCACCGGCACCAGGCCCGCGCGGGTGTGCAGCCGCAGCGTCCCGGGCCCGTGCCGGTCCGCGTGCGCGACGGCGGTGGCGATCGTCGCGTGACCGCAGAACGGCACCTCGGCAAGCGGGCTGAAGTAGCGCACGTCGTGCTCGCCGTCCGCGCGCGGGATCAGGAACGCGGTCTCCGAGTAGCCGACCTCGGCGGCGACGGCAAGCATCTGCGCGCCGGTGGCGCCGGTCGCGTCGAGCACCACGCCGGCCGGGTTGCCGCCGGCCGGGTCGTCGCTGAACGCGGTGTAGCGGAGGATCTCCATGGATCCGACGCTAGAGCGCGATCGGACCGTGGGTCGAGGGCCAATTCTCAGGTACTGGCCGCGTCCACAAGCGCCCCCGCGGCTGCCTTCGCGACCGCGGCGATTGTGGTGCGCTCGAACCGCCCGCCGTTGGCCGCGCCGTCGTAGAGCAGCAGCAGCTGCCGGGCCAGCTCGGCCGGGTCGCGTGCGCCCGCCTCGGCGCCCAGGCCGGTGAGCAGTGCGATCAGGCGCGCGCGGTAGTCGCGACCGGCCTCGGCAGCCACGCCGTCCGGCGGGGACTCCGCGGCGGCGCGGGCGAACGCGCAGCCGTTGTAGGTAGGCGCGGCCATCCACTCCGCCTGCGCGTCGAAGAGTGCCAGCAGCCGCCCGCGCGGCGTGTCCTGCCGTGCGGCAGCCACGCCGATCCGGGCGAACATCCGGTCCGCGCGGCGCTGAAGATATGCCCGGACCAGCTCGTCCTTGCTGCCGAACGCGTTGTAGAGCGAGCCGCGCGCCACCCCGGCGTGCATGATCACCCGGTCGATGCCGACAGTGTGGACGCCCTCGGCGTAGAACAGCTCCTCGGCGGCGTCGAGCAGCCGCTCACGCGCGGGCGTCCTCATCGGCGCGTCCCCCGTTCCTCAGCAGACCGGCAAGCGCGGCGCCGGCAAGCACGATGACGAAGAGTGAGTATCCCCGCGCGGTCCACACCAGTCCACCACCGTGCACGACAAGCACGCCGGCGATGACCGCGGGCAGGCCCATGCCGAGATACGACACGATGTAGAGCACTGACAGCAGGCCGGTGCGTTCGTGCGGCGCGGCAAGCGGCACCACAGTGCGCAACGCCCCCTGGAACGCGGAGCCGAACCCGGTGCCGGCCACGAGCGTCGCGGCGAGGAAGACGGCGACCGATCCGGTGCCGTCAGCCGCAAGCGTGCCGGCCGCGCCGGCAGTCAACAAGCCGATCCCGATCATCATCACGGTACGCGGGGGAGTGCGGTCGAGCAGCAGCGTGGCGACCGCACCGGAGACCGCCAGCACGAACAGCCCGAGCCCGCCGAGGATCGCCGAGTCCGAGCCGGACATGTGCCGCACCAGCGCGGGAGCCAGCGAGCCGTAGAAGCCGCCGAGCGACCAGACCGCGAGCAGCGCCGGCACGGCCGTGAGCACGTGTGCCCGCAGGTGCCGGGGCACGCCGATCTGCGGGACGAACGCGCCGCGCAGGCCGCGCACCCCGGTGCCGGTCCGGCCCGGCGTGAGCAGCAGCACGCCGGCCGCCTGCACCACGAAGACCGCGACGAGCAACGCGTAGATCGCCCGGGTGGGCGCGGGCAGGAACTGCACGACAAGCCCGGAGGCGAGCGCGCCGAAGCCGGTGCCGAGCGTGGGCGAGACCGCGTTGGCGAGCGTGCCGCGGGTACGGTGCACGTCGATCATCGCGGCGCCGAGCGTGCCGAGCGCGCCGCCGGTGGCGATGCCCTGCAACACGCGCCCGGCGATCAGCGCACCGAGCCCGTCCGCCGCGATGAACAGCAGCATGGCCGCGCCCTGCAACGCCAGCCCCGCGAGCAGCACCGGCCGCCGCCCGATCCGGTCCGACAGCCGCCCGAGCATCAGCAGCGCCAGCAGCACCGCGATCGCGTAGACCCCGAAGATCACGGTGGTGGTGATCGGCGAGAACCCCCACCGCCCGGCGTAGACCGCGTAGAGCGGCGTCGGCGCGCTCGACGCCGCCAGGAACGACACCACGATCGACCCCAGCAGCACCAACGTCCCCATACCGGCCCGCCGCGCGATTGGCGCCTCCGCCGTTCCGGCCCGTTCAAGCGTTCCCGTGCTCACCATCTTCTACCTCTTTGAGTAGACCGATCTATCTAGTCGCCATCTCACACTAGACCGATCTGTCTAATCCTGGAGCCCGATGAGGCGGCGATCACGCCGGGCCGCGCAATGGCACCTTCCGGCGTCAGTCGTCCGGGTGACCAGGGGCAGACGGTGTCCACATAGTCGATTATGTTGGCGACATTCGTTAGATCCCAAGGAGCGCGCATGTCCCGTCCACCGGACCACCACCTTTCGCCCACGCCCGGGGAGCACCGACCCGCCAATGGCGCCGACGACCTGCTGGCCGCCGCAGGCATCACCGTGACCGAGGAGGGCAAGCGGCGCGCGCGAGCTCGGCGCCTTGCCGCGGAAGCCTGGTGGACGCCGGAGCGCCGTGCCGCTCTGCGCGCCATGCTCGGCCGCGGCACCGCCACGTGATCGACGGGGCGGTGAAGATCGTTCTCGACGGTGGCGCGCCGATCATCCAGATCTGACGTCGACGGCATCGTCGGCGGTGGGAGTGGTGGTGAGTTTTCGGGACCGGCGACGGGGCCGCGGCCCGCGGGAGCGTGCGGGCCGGACCGCGGCGGGAGTGGGAAAATCGGTCCTAAAGGGATTGTGGCCGGGCGGTGCTGGAGCGTTCGACGAGGCGCGTCGGGACGAGGGTGGTGCCGGGGGTGGTGACCTCGTTGCGGATCTGGCGGAGGACGGTCTGGACGCAGCGGCGTCCCATTTCCGCGAAGTCCTGGTGCACTGTGGTCAGTGGCGGGATGAAGTTGCGGGCCTCGGGGATGTCGTCGAAGCCGACCACGCTGATCTCACCTGGTACGTCCCGGCCGCGCTCGCGGAACGCGCGGAGCAGCCCGAGCGCCATCTGGTCGTTCGAGGCGAAGACCGCGGTGCAGGTGGGGTCGTCCGCGAGCCGGAGGCCTGCGGCGTATCCGGAGTCGGCGGACCAGTCGCCGATCATCGGTGCGGGGGCGGTGATGCCGGCGTCGGCCAGGACGGAGCGCCAGGCGTCGGCGCGGCGTTCGCTTGCGAAGGACGACTCGGGGCCGGTCACGTGGTGGACGGTGCGGTGGCCGAGTGCGAGCAGATGCCGGACGGCCTGGCGGGCGCCGTCGGCCTGGTCGGTGTCGACGACCGTGTAGGTGTCGCCGGCGTCGGAGTCGACGACCACGACCTGGACGCCGGGCGGGAGCGTGATCCGGGTGGAGTCGAGCAGGTGGACCTCGAGGATCACGATGGCGCCGTCCACACCCAGCTCACCGAGGCGGGTGAACGCGCCGAGCACGCCGTCCTGGGTGGGTTCCGCGACCGGGATGATGGTGATCGCGTAGCCCTCGCGGGCGGCGTGGTTGGCGATCGCCTCGACGGTGCGGCTGTTGCCCGTGGTGGCGAGCGTGAAGAGCAGGACGCCGATGGTGCGGAACTCGCCGCGTTTGAGTGCGCGGGCCGCGCTGTTTGGCCGGTAGCCCAGTTCCTTCATGGCGGCGAGCACCTGTGCGCGGGTCGAGTCGATCACGCCGGGGTGCCCGGTGGAGACGCGGGAGACCGTCTGGGCGGAGACGCCGGCGAGACGGGCCACGTCGGCCATCGAGACACCTCGTTTGCGCCGCGGGGAAGGATTTTCCGAGGGCAACAACCCTGCCGCCTTACTCTTGACGCGCCGTTAACGTGGTGAAACTATCACCGCCACGATGTTTACGTAAACATTGCACTCCGGTCACCAGCTTTATCGGATCGAAACACTCGACCCGGGGTCAGCTGCGCCGGACTGAGCTGTATGTTTGCGCAAACATAGCAGTGTTGCTAGGGGGTACATGGGATGACTACGGCGCAAGCGGCGTTTGTCAAGCCGCGCCGGCGGCGGTCGTGGACCGGGTGGCAGTTCGTGGGGCCGTTCATGGCCGTCTTCACGCTCGTGTTCCTCGCTCCGATCGCATATTCGATCTACATCAGCCTGTTCAAGACCCGGCTGATCGGCGGCACCTCGTTCGTCGGCCTGGAGAACTACCAGCAGGCGCTGTCCGACCCGAACTTCTGGGACGGCTTGCTCCGGGTGGCGATCTTCCTGGTCGTGCAGGTCCCGATCATGCTGGGCATCGCGCTGCTCGCCGCGCTTGCCATCGACAGCGGCCGCCTGCACGGTGCGAACTTCTTCCGCATCGCGATCTTCCTGCCCTACGCGGTCCCGGCCGTGGTCGCCGCGATCATGTGGGGCTTCATGTACGGCAACCAGTTCGGCCTGGTCGGCAACATCAACGACGCGTTCGGCACGAACATCCCGGCGCCGCTCGGCCCGGACTGGATCCTGGCCAGCATCGGCAACATCGTGACCTGGGAGTTCGTGGGTTACAACATGCTGATCTTCTACAGCGCGCTGCGGGTCATCCCGAACTCGCTGTACGAGGCCGCGGAGATCGACGGTGCCGGCCAGTTCCGGATCATCCGCTCGATCAAGCTGCCGGCGATCCGGGGCGCGCTGGTCATCGCCACGATCTTCTCCATCATCGGCAGCTTCCAGCTCTTCACCGAGCCGTCGATCCTGCAGAAGCTGGCGCCGAACGCGATCACCACCTTCTTCACGCCGAACTACTACGCGTACTCGCTGAGCTTCAACGGCCAGCAGTACAACTACTCGGCGACCATCGCGATCATCATGGGCCTGGTCACCATGGTCATCGCCTACGTGATCCAGCTTCGCGGCATGCGGAAGGGGAGCTGAGCGGTGACGACTACTCTCCAGAAGACGCAGGCCCCGAAGAAACTCAAGCGGTACAGCACGAAGCCGAAGAAGAGCATCGCGCTCACGCTTGCCACCGGAATCATCCTGCTCTACAGCATCGTGCCGCTGTTCTGGCTCATCGTGAACGCGACGAAGAGCCGCGCGGGCCTGACGAACTCGTTCGGCCTGTGGTTCGCGGACGGTGAGTTCCTGCTCTGGGACAACATCGTGCAGACGCTCACGTACAACGACGGGATCTTCGGTCGTTGGTTCCTCAACACGCTGCTCTACGTGGTGGCCGGTGCGGGTGGCGCCACGTTCCTGGCCGTGCTCGGCGGTTACGGCCTGTCGAAGTTCACCTTCCCCGGACGCGGCGCGGTCTTCGCGGTCGTGATCGGTGCGGTCGCGGTGCCGGGTACGGCGCTCGCGGTCCCGACCTTCCTGATGTTCAGCGAGATGGGCCTGACCGACACCCCCTGGGCCATCATCATCCCGTCGCTGATCTCACCGTTCGGCCTGTACCTGATGTGGACGTTCGCCAACGACGCGATCCCGACCGAACTGCTTGAAGCGGCGCGGGTGGACGGGTCCGGCGAGTTCCGCACGTTCTTCCAGGTCGGCATCCCTCTCCTCGCCCCCGGCATCGTCACGGTTCTGCTCTTCACCACGGTCGCCACCTGGAACAATTACTTCCTGCCGCTGATCATGCTGAAAGACCCGGACTGGTACCCGCTCACGCTCGGCCTGAACTCGTGGAACGCGCAGGCGACGACGAACGGCGGAGAGGTCATCTTCCACCTGGTGATCACCGGATCGCTCCTCATGATCATTCCGCTGATCGCCGCTTTCCTGCTCCTTCAGCGCTACTGGCAGTCGGGCCTGGCCGCCGGCAGCGTCAAAGAGTGAGCGGTTCTCCACCACACCCACGCAAAGGACTACCGGGCGACAGGTGGAGAACTGCTCATTGACTTTCCGCAAGGGCACCGCTACAAAAAATTCGGAAGGAACACTGGAATGATGTACACCTCTCGGCGCAACCTCCTGCGCCTTGCGGGCGCCGCGGCCTTCGCCACGGTGGCGCTCTCGGCCTGCGGCAGCGACGACGACGCCCCGGCCGGCGAGACCGTCTCCGCGGACGACGTCACCAAGGCGCTCACGGACGGCGGCGAGCTGCTGATCTGGTCGTGGGACACCACGATCAAGCCGGCCGCCGACGCGTTCATGGCCAAGTACCCCAAGGTCAAGATCAACGTCGTCAACGCGGGTACGAACGCGGATCAGTACGTCGCGCTTCAGAACGCGCTGCAGGCGAACAAGGGCGTGCCGGACCTCGCGCACATCGAGTACTACGCGCTCTCCCAGTTCGCACTGCAGAAGCAGGTGGCGAACATCAGCGGATTCGGTGCCACCGGGCTGAAGGACAAGTTCGCCCCCGGCCCGTGGAACGGCGTCACCCCCAACGGCGGCGTCTACGGCCTGCCGCTCGACTCCGGCCCGATGGTGCTCTACTACAACAAGGAGGTCTTCGACAAGCACAGCATCGCCGTGCCGGAGACCTGGGAGCAGTACTACGAGGCCGCGAAGAAGCTGCGCGCCGCCGACCCGAACGTCTACATCGCCGCCGACTCCGGTGACGCCGGCTCGACCACGTCGATGATCTGGCAGGCCGGTGGCAAGCCGTACCAGGTCAGCGGCGAGAAGGACGTCACGATCAACTTCGCGGACGCCGGCGCGCAGAAGTACACGGCGCTCTGGCAGAAGATGATCGACGAGAAGCTGCTGTCGAGCATCTCCGGCTGGTCCGACGAGTGGTTCCAGGCGCTCGGCAACGGCACGCTCGCCACCCTTGTGGTCGGCGCCTGGATGCCGAGCAACCTGGTCTCCGGCTCGCCGAACGGCGCCGGCAAGTGGCGCGTCGCCAAGATGCCGCAGTGGGAGGCGGGCGGCAACGCCACCGCCGAGAACGGCGGCTCCGCGATGTCCGTCATGGAGGCGTCCACCCGCAAGGCGCTCGCCTACGGCTTCCTGGAGTACCTCACCAACGGCGAGGGCGTGAAGACCCGCATCGACAACGGCGCGTTCCCGGCCACCACCGCGGACCTCAACTCGCCCGAGTTCCAGGCCAAGGAGTTCGAGTACTTCGGCGGCCAGAAGATCAACGAGCTGTTCGCGGCGTCGTCCGCGGCCGTCGTGCCCGGCTGGCAGTACCTGCCGTTCCAGGTGTACGCGAACTCGATCTTCAAGGACACGGCCGGTCAGGCGTACATCACGCCCACCAAGCTGGCCGACGGCCTGAAGGCGTGGCAGGACGCATCAATCAAGTACGGCAACGAGCAGGGCTTCTCCGCCAAGTAAGCCCGCCTCGTGCATTCCGCGCCGGGTCCGCCACGGGCCCGGCGCGGCCATGAACTCCACCCACCACAAGGGAGCAACACACGTGGAACACCGGTGGCTGCGCTGGCCCTCCACCACCGAGGCCGGCCCGCGGATGGCGTTCGGCGCCGACTACAACCCCGACCAGTGGCCCCGTGAGGTCTGGGACGAGGACGTCGCCGCCATGCGCGAGGCCGGCGTCAACATCGTCTCGCTCGCGATCTTCTCCTGGGCGCGGATCCAGCCGAGCGCGGACACGTACGACTGGGCCTGGCTCGACGACGCGATGGACCTGCTGCACGCGAACGGCATCGCGGTCGACCTCGCCACCGCCACCGCCTCGCCGCCGCCGTGGCTGACCACGTCGCACCCGGAGATCCTCCCGGTCGACAACGGTGGCGCGACGCTCTGGCCCGGCGCCCGGCAGCACTGGCGGCCCACCTCGCCGATCTTCCGGTCGTACGCCCTCACGCTGGTCCGCGAGCTCGCCAAGCGGTACGCGAACCACCCGGCGCTGACCGCCTGGCACGTCAGCAACGAGCTGGGCTGCCACAACGTCTACGACTTCTCCGACGACGCGGCGAGCGCGTTCCGTACCTGGCTCAAGGCCCGCTACGGCACGATCGACGGGCTGAACGAGGCCTGGGGCACCGCGTTCTGGTCGCAGCGGTACAGCGCGTGGGGCCAGATCCTCCCGCCGCGCCAGGCCGCCAGCTACCCGAACCCGACGCAGCAGCTGGACTTCAAGCGCTTCAGCTCGGATGCGCTCAAGGACTACCTGGTCGCGGAGCGGGAACTGCTGCGCGCGATCACCCCGGACGTCCCGATCACCACGAACTTCATGGTGATGGGCGAGACCAAGGGCATGAACTACGCGGACTGGGCGTCCGAGGTGGACTTCGTCTCGAACGACCACTACTTCATGCCCGGCCCGCAGGGCCTCGACGAGCTGTCCTTCTCCGCGAACCTGACCGGCCACATCGCGGCCGGCCGCCCGTGGTTCCTGATGGAGCACTCCACGAGCGCGGTCAACTGGCAGCCGATCAACCTGGCGAAGCGCCCCGGCGAGCTGGGCCGCGACTCGCTCATCCACGTCGCGCACGGCGCGGACGCGGTCTGCTTCTTCCAGTGGCGGCAGTCGCGGGCCGGCGCGGAGAAGTACCACTCCGCGATGCTTCCGCACGCGGGCACCGACAGCGCGGTCTTCCGCGCGGTCGCCCAGCTGGGCAAGGACCTCAACACCATTCAACCCGTCGCGGGTACGGGTCAGCTGCCGTCGCGCGCGGCGATCCTCTTCGACTGGGACTCGTGGTGGGCGAGCGAGCTCGACTCGCACCCGACCGACAAGCTGCGCTACCGGCAGGAGGCGCTGGACTGGTACACGGCGTTCCTTGCGAACGGCGTGCCTGTGGACGTGGTGCCGGTGGCCACCTCGCTGGAGGGCTACGACCTGGTCGTGGCGCCGATCCTGCACGTGGTGCCGGCCTCGCTGGCCTCCAGGCTGTCCGAGTACGTCGCCGGCGGGGGCCACCTGGTCACGACGTACTTCTCCGGCATCGTGAACGAGGACGACCACATCTGGCTCGGCGGCTACCCGGGCGCGCTGCGCGACCTGCTCGGCATCCGGATCGAGGAGTTCGGCCCGCTTCTCGACGGCGACAGCGTCACGCTCGACAACGGCGCGGACGGCACGCTCTGGACCGACCGGATCGACGTGGTCGCATCCGACGTCGAGGTGCTGGCCTGGTACAAGACCGGCGAGCACGCGGGGCGGGCGGCCATCACCCGCCGGTCTGCCGCGGGCGCGGACGACGGTGTGCCAGGTGGCGGGCCGGCCGGGTCGGCGACCTACGTGTCCACGCGGCTGGGGGCGGACGGGCTCACGCCGCTGCTTGCCGACCTGCTGCGGGCCGCGGGTGTCGCAAGTCCGCTGCCGGAGGAGGCGCGAGGGCAGGTGGAGCTGGCCGTACGTACCGGCGATGACCGGGAGTTCTGGTTCCTGATCAACCGGACTGATGTGCCTGTGGAGCTGCCGGGGGTCGAGGGGGAGGCGCTGCTGGGCAGTATCACGCCGCTCGCTCCCCGGGCAGTCGCGGTGCTGCGCACCCGGTAGGGCTCCGTGCGGGTGGGACCGGATCCAGCCCGGATCTGCCCGCGCGGACTTTTCCACCCGGCCCGGTTGTCGTTCTCTACACGGAACGGCGGCCGGGCCGACGTGTGTCTTAGGTTTTTCTTAAGGCGGGCGTCACAGCTTGTGAGAGCGCTCTCTCGGGCCCTAGAGTTCCGTCCGGAACACCCGCGCGCGACCTGCTTCCCCGCGTCGCCCACACCTTATACCGGCCTGGAGGCCATTTACTATGCAGAGCGACCCCTCGGCTCCGCTGCCTGTACCGGATGAAGCGGTAAAAAAGAGTAAGAAGCGGTGGTTCCTGCTCGCCGTTCCGGTCGCGGCGGCGGTCGTCGGCAGCGGCGTGCTCGTCGCCACCGCGAACGCGGGGAGCGGCACCCCGATCCCCGGCGTCATCGAGGCCGAGTCGTACGCCGCGAACAACGGCGCGCAGACCGAGGGCACGAGCGACGCTGGCGGCGGCCGGAACGTCGGCTGGCTCAGCAACGGCGACTGGATGCGCTACGACGCCGCCGACCTCGGTGCGGCGGGCAGCCCGCTGACAATCGAGGCGCGCGTCTCGTCCGCGAACTCCGAGGGCGGCACGGTCGAGGTCCGCCAGGGCAGCCAGACCGGCGAGCTGCTGGCCGCGTTCCCGATCACCAAGACCGGCAACTGGCAGAGCTGGGTCACCGGCACCGCGAACAGCCCGACCACGCTCAGCGGCCCGCAGACCATCGTGGTCAACCTGGTCAGCAAGAGCCGCAGCGACTTCGTGAACATCAACTGGCTGCGGTTCACCCGCGGCGGCGGCCTGCCGGGCACGCCCAGCGCCTCCGCATCGGTGCCGGGCTCCGCGTCGCCGTCCGCGTCCGTCTCGGCCTCCGCCTCGGTCTCGCCGTCCGTGTCCGTCTCGCCGACGCCGACCGGGACCACGCCGCAGACCGGCAACGGCTGGGTCGTGATGGACCAGGCGAAGTGGGCCCAGGAGCTGGCCGCGTTCCGCGCGATCACGCCGAAGACGCCGAAGGAGCGGATGGTCCCGGAGTTCCACGCGTCCTGCAAGATCAGCCACACCAAGCCGGACGACCCGATCGTCTTCCCCGGCATGGCCGGCGCCTCCCACGACCACACGTTCTGGGGCAACAAGACCACCGGCGCGGCGTCCACGCCCGAGTCGCTGCTCGCCGCGAAGACCACGTCGTGTGAGCCCTCCAGCGAGGACTTCTCCGCCTACTGGGTGCCCACGCTTCTCAAGGACGGCAAGCCGATCGCGCCGAAGGAGGTCACTGTCTACTACGGCTCCCGTCTCAAGGACTACGCCGCGACCGTGCCGTTCCCGTCCGGCTTCCGCATGATCGTCGGCGACGCCAAGCAGCAGACCGGTGACAGCAACCAGTTCTGGTGCGCGGGCAACGGCGGCGAGACCGGCCGGACCGCGAACGGTGAGTGGCCGGTCTGCGCACCGACCGCCGAGCTGATCCGCCAGCTGACCTTCCCGGACTGCTGGGACGGCGTTCACCTGGACAGCCCGGACCACAAGTCGCACGTCGGCCCGGCCGGCAACAACGGCGCGTGCTCCGGCAAGTTCCCGGTCGCGATCCCGTCGATCTCGTACATGCTGCCGTACCCGCTGAACACGGACACCGAGGGCGTCAAGCTCTCGTCCGGTACCGGCTTCTCCATGCACGGCGACTTCGTCAACGCCTGGGTGCCGCAGGCGCTGGCCGAGCGTGTCCGCAACTGCATCAACCAGCACGCGAAGTGCAACGCGCAGGGACAGTTCTGACCCTGGCTACTGACGCAGGTCCCCGTGCTGCTGATCGAGCGGCGCGGGGGCCTGTTTTCTATTGTGGACCGTGGGCGGTGTCAGCCCGTGATCGGATGAGCCGATGGCCTGCACAGGCGGTCCCCGCGCGGGACGGGCACGCGGTGCTCGGTAGCGTCGCGGGCGTGGCCTCTACGAAAGACTTCGACTTCGATCGGCTTGCGGCGGCGTACGACCAGGTCCTGCCGCTGACCGCACCGGTGACCGCCCGCATGCTGGAGCTTACGACCGGCATCGCGGCGGGCACGTCCGTGCTCGACATCGCGTGCGGGACCGGCGAGCCCGGCCTCACCATCGCCGCGAGTCATCCGGGGGTACGCCTGCGCGGCGTCGACCGGGCCGAGACGATGATCTCGGTCGCGCGTCGTAAGGCGGAGCAACGCGGCCTGGAAGCCGGCTACGAGGTGATGGACAGCGAGGCGCTCGCGGTGGCTGACGACGACGCCGACGTGGTCGTCTCCCGCTTCGGGCTGCTGTCTTTCGGCGACTCCGCGGCCGAGGCGCGCGAGGTGGCGCGGGTGCTGCGCCCCGGCGGCACGTTCACGATCGCGACCTGGGACGCGACAAGCAAGAACACGCTTACGTTCGTGATGGCCTCGGCCGTGCACGACCTGCTCCCGCCGCCGCTGCACGCGGCGATGCGCCGTCAGGAACAGCTCGCCATGCCGGGCCGCCGTGAGGCGTGGCTGACCGCGGCCGGGCTGTCCGGCGTGACCAGCGAGCTGTTCGCCTGGGACGTCGAGTTCCCGGACGGCGACAGCCTGTGGGAGCTGGCGACCGGGCCGGCGATGCTCGGCGCGGTGCTGGGCGGGCTCGGCGAGGAGCAGCTCGCGTCCGCGCGCGTCGAGTTCGACAGGCTGCTCGCCGACTACCGCCGGGCGGACGGGTCGTACTCGCTGCCGTACGCGTGCCGGATCATCAGCGGTTCCGGACGGCTCTGAACCGCGCGGGCGGGTCCTCATGGCCGGGACCACCCGCGGGCCCGCGGCCGCGGGAGCCGCGGAACCGGGCCACGCTGGAAGTGGGAAATGGCGGGGTTGATCTTCGGGTGGCAACGCCTGTGCAGTAAGAAGGTCGGATGGAGACCGACTACCTGCTGTTTCCCGGGCGGCACCACCTGCTGACCCGGTTTCAGGCCGAGTTCCTGACGCGGCAGGCGCGGGACGCGACAGTGGTGTGGGCGGTGACGTCGGCCAACCATGAGAACACGAAGCGGAACCCGGTGCCGTTCCACCGGCGGGAGGCCGCGATCGAGCGGCTGAGCGCGCAGGAGGGCCTGCGGTCGCTCGTGGTGCCGGTGTTCGACACCGCGCGCACGGACCGGTTCGCGGCGGTGACAGTCAAGAATGTCGAGGTGGCGACCGGGCTCGCGCTGACGCCGGAGAACACGGTGGTGGGGTGCTCGACGCCGGCGGTGGCGGCGATGTACGCGGCGCTTGGCTTCACGATCGTGCCCGTCGAGGACGATCCCGCGCTCGACGTGGCGCCGGAGCGGCCGTGGGACGTGCTGATGCGGCTGGCCGCCGGCGACGAGAGCTGGCAGGAGCTGGCACACCCGGCGACCGTGGACGTGTTCGCCCGCTACCGGCTCGTGGAGTCCGTGCAGGCGGTGGTGAACGATCCGGTGGTCGGGGACGAGGGCGGGCTGACCGCGACGCGTGACTACCGGACGTACGTGGAGGCGTTCGCCGCCGGCGCGGAGCGGAAGTGGCAGCTGGTCCGCGAGCACGTGCGGCCGGGCAGGATCGTCGACGTCGGGTGCGGCGCGGGCGCGGTGCTGGAGATGGCGGACCGGGACCCGGCGCTGCGGGAGAGCGACCTGATCGGCGTGGAGGTGGCGCGGCACCTGTTCGAGGAGTGCGTGCACAAGAAGGCGCAGGGCGCGTTCGAGAATCCGAACGTGTTCTTCTACCACCGCAACGTGCTCGGCGGGGCGGTGTTCGCGCCGCGGTCGATCGACACGACCATGACGTTCGCGCTCACCCACGAGATCTGGTCCTACGGCGCGCGGATGGAGTCGCTGCGGCGGTTCGTGGCCGCGATCTACGAGCACACCGTCCCGGGCGGGGTGTGGATCAACAGCGACGTGTGCGGGCCGGACGGGAAGGACCGGCCGGTACGGCTGCGGCTGTCGACCACCGACGGAGCGAACCCGCCGCTCGAGGACCTTCCCGCGGATGTGGCCGGGTACGTCGGCGGGCTGTCCACCCGCGCACGCCTCGACCGGTTCGCGGCGGACTTCCGGTTCCCGTTCAGCTTCACTGACGTGGGCGACGGCGAGGTGGAGCTGACGCTCGGCGACGCGATGGACTTCCTCACCCGGAAGGACTACACGGACAACTGGCTCTCCGAGACGCAGGAGCAGTTCTGCGGGCTGGAGATGGCGGACTGGAAGAGCCTGCTGACCGACGTCGGGTTCGAGGTGGACGCGGCCTCGCACACCACCCGCAACGAGTGGATCGTGGCGAACCGGCTGGCCCCGGTCGCGTCGCTGACCAGGCCGGACGGGACCGCGCTGGACTGGCCGGTCACCCACGTGCTGCTTATCGCGCGCCGGCCGCTCAACACCTGAGCGCCGTCGCAGGTGTGCCGAGCGGGCTGTCCATCGATTGATCTCGGTGTTAGGTTCGGCGGCATGAATCCGGTTCTCGCCGTCGCCGTCGCGATGTCCACGCTCGGCGCGCCAAGCACGCCGTCCTGGCAGCTCACCGAGACCGGCAGCACCGCGCGGCTGCGCGGCCTGTCCGTGGTGTCGCCGCAGGTCGTCTGGGCCAGCGGCAGCGCCGGGACCGTGCTGCGCACCACCGACGCCGGCCGGCATTGGGCGTCCGTCGGCCCGGCCGGCGCGGAGACGCTGCAGTTCCGCGACATCGAGGCGTTCGACGCGCGTCGGGCCGTCGCGCTCTCCATCGGCGCCGGCGCGGAGTCGCGCGTCTACCGCACCGCCGACGGCGGCCGCAGCTGGACCGAGACGTTCCGCAACCCGGACGAGGCCGCGTTCTACGACTGCCTGGCGTTCACCGACGAGCGGCACGGGCTGGCGCTGTCCGACCCGGTGGACGGCGCGTTCCGGATCCTGTCCACGTCGGACGGTGGGCGGACCTGGTCGGTGCTTCCCGCTCGCATGCCGGCCGCGCTGGAGGGCGAGTTCGCGTTCGCGGCCAGCGGCACCTGCCTGGTCGCGGGGTCCGCCGGCCGCTACTGGTTCGCCACCGGTGGCGGGGCCGCCGCGCGCGTGTTCTCGTCCACCGACTTCGGCCGCAGCTGGCGGGTGACGGAGACGCCGGTGCCGTCCGGGCCGTCCGCGGGCATCTACTCGCTGGCGTTCCGGGAGGACGGCGCCGGGCTGGCCGTGGGCGGCGACTACCTGACACCGGAGTCGGCGCCGGGCGGCGCGGCCGTGACGCGAGGCCACCGCTGGGCGACCGCGGCCGTGCCACCGGGGGAGTACCGCTCGGGCGCGGCCTGGGCGGGTTCCGCCGCGCTGGCCGTCGGGCCGACCGGCAGCTCGATCAGCCGGGACGGTGGGCGGATCTGGACCGAGTTCGACGGGGGTAGCTTCGACGCGGTCGACTGCGCGCGCGGGCCGGTCTGCTGGGCGTCAGGAGAGGCGGGGCGGGTCGCCCGCCTTCGCTAGGCGGCACGAGTTGGCGCCGGTCAGCACGCTCGGCACGCACGGCGTCAGCGCGGACGCGCCCGACCCCCACTCCTCCCGATCCGCCGCACTACCGCTCTCATCATGCTTACAGTGAGGTCTCCCGCGACGATCAGGGAGATTCCATGGACACCGCCACAGTGGTCATCTCGCGGACCGACCTGTCGCACCTGCACCTGCCACCGCGCTCGATCTTCGACGGGGAATTCGCGGCGGACACCGCGGAGATCTCCTGCCTGCCGCTGTGGCGCAGTGCGGGCACGGCAGTGATGAACCTGCCGGTCACCGAGTCGGAGGCGCAGGTGCTGCAGCGCAGCTACGCGCTCGAGCGGTTCCGGAGCCGGGTCGTCGTACCGCTGATGCTTGTGGTCGGGGTCAGCGCGCTCACCTGGATCGGCTGGTCGCTCATCGCGCGCCCCGGCCGGACCGACGTGATCGGGCCGAGCGCGATGTTCGCAGTGGTGCTCCTGCTCCTGGTCAACCTGCTCATCGGCGAGTACCTGATCCCCAAGCAGTACCCGCGCCTGGTCCGCGGCGACCGGATCCGCATCGCCGCCGTGCCGAACGAGGTGGTCCGCGAGTGGGAGCACCTCAACCCGGGGGTCACGCTGCGCGAGCGGCTATGAGCCCGGTGATCGTCGCGCCCAGCGCCTCGGGGTCCTCCGCGTGCGCGAGGTGGCCCTGCCCCTTCAGCACGTGCAGGCCCGCGGCCGGGAGCAGCGAGGCGACGGCGTCGAACGTGTCGCCGTAGGGCGTGTTCCGGCTATTCTCGCCGACGATCAGATCGACCGGGGCGGTGAGATCCTCCCAGGCCGGGGCGAACATGTTCAGCGCGGCGGTCTCCTGCGGGACCGGCGCGGCCCAGGTGCGCAACAGCTCCCGGGCCGGTGCGGGGACCTGCTCCGGCGGGGTGCCGGCGATGTCCCGCAGGGCCACGTCGAGGATGCGGTCCGGGTCGCCCTCGGCCGCGCGTAACGCCGGGAGCGCGTGCGCGCCGAACGGGCGCATGATCGGCTCGTAGGCGATGACCCGGTCGACGGACCTGGTCCGGTTCGCCGTCTCGATCGCGATCAGGCCGCCGAAGCTCCAGCCGAACAGGCGCACCGGCTCCTTCAGATGGTGCAGCCAGGCGAAAAGATCAAGCACCTCGGTGTCGACGCCGTAATCGTCGCCGAGCGGGCCGCTCGGCTCCCGGCCCCGGCGGTTCACCACGAGGATCGGCTCGGGCCGGTCGATCGCGGCGGCCGCCCGCCGCCAGCTCTTCGCGTCCGCAAGCACGCCGGGCACGATCACCAGCGGCGTCCCGGTGCCCTGCTGCCAGAGCGCGTGCAGCCGGGTGCCGTCCCGGTCGATCTCGATGGGCTCCACGGGATCAGCCTAGGCGCGTACGGGCGCGACGCGCTGTGGTCGTGGTCATGTCGCGTGTCCCGCTGTCGTGTCGTGTGTCTCCACACCGCGGGAGTGCGATTGTGGGCTGATGCTGCTGCGGATCGAAGGCGTCGACCTGCCGGGGCGGGTGGCAGACACGAACCCGTCCGGTCCGGCGTATGTGAACGTCCACGTCGGCATTCAGCGCCGCGACGAGGTGATCTCGCTCGTGCCGGCGGATGCGGAGTCGGCGGTGTGGGAGGCCGAGGTGGCGGTGAAGGACGGCCCGGACTTCGGCGGCCCGTTCATCCACGGTAAGCGCGGCGCCCGGTTCGTCTATCTGTCGTGGGGGAGCGTGGGAGCGGGCGGGGCGTTTCACGGCTTCCGGCGCGTGAAGATCCATCCGGCGGACGCGGGGGCGGACCTGGTGACGGCCGCGGTCGCCGGTGGTGTGCTGGTCGCCCGGCTGCGGCTGACGGATGCGAAGGGCGGCCCGATCTGCGCCACGGTCCGGCCGCCGCTTGTCAGCTGGACGGTGCGCTGACGAGGGCCCGGATGCGGGCGGCCAGACGGGGATCCGCGGCGGCGAACCGGGCCACGAGGAAATCGGCGGCTTCCGCCCCGATCGTGATGCCGCGCGAGACCTCCCCGTGCATGCGGAACAGCAGGTCCAGGTGCTCCCTGGTCCAGATGACCGCGTTCGTGGAGACGGCCATCTGCACGAGCGTGCGCAATGTGTCGTCCAGGCTGTGGTCCCGGCCGAGGTGCGCGCTGATGCACCGCGCCAGCGCGCCGTCGAGCGGTCCGTTCTTGAACAGGCCGATCAGCGACCGCACCATGTGGGGCTCAAGGTCAAGATCGTCCGCCAGCGCGCCGAGCAGCAGTCTTCGCACCGGTCCGGAGCTCGGGGCCCATCGCGCAAAGGCGTCCGCGCGCGCCCGGGATGACAGCTCCTCCGAGAAGAGCAGCCGCAGCAGCATGCCGGTCGGCGTGGCGCCGCCGTCACCCAGCCGCTCGACCGTGCTGCTGCGCCGCTGGAGCCCCGCCTCGAACAGCGGATCGTTCAGATGCTGTTGCAGGTCGTCATCGTCGTGGCAGATGAAGTGGGCCTCCCGCCGCAGGTGCGACATCGAGCTGCCCTTCGGCGGCATCTCCCGGATCACCCACGCCAGATCGACACTGCGCGGCGGCGCCACCACCGTGTCGGTGAGGCGCAGCGCCACGTCCCGGCTTCCGTGCTCGTCGACGATGCGGTCGAGCGCGATCAGATCGATCATGGCGCTGAAGCCGCTGGCCATGCCCTGGGAGCGCCACAGCCTGCTGTCCTGACGCCAGGCGCGGATCGTCGAGTCCCGCCCTCGGGCCGGGTCGCCCGCGGCCAGGCGCGAGGCGGTCACCGGTGCGATCGCGAGGATGAGCAGCAGCAGGTTGGCGGTGTAGGCGGCGACTCGCGCGGGCACGGTGAGCAGCTCCGGCGCGTACCCGCCGAACGCCCGCGACGACCGCGGCATCTGCGCGGACCGGTAGACGCGGACCAGCAGGTCCGACCACTCCGCGCGGTCCTCGCCGCCGAGCGTGGAAGCCAGGTCGCGCAGGAACACCACCACCTGGCGGCGCCCGGCGAGCGGCGCGAACGACAGCAGCGCGTGCAGCAGGTCATCATCGACCGCGTTGCCGGTGTGGAACGTGGTGACCCGCTCGCGCGCGACAAGCTCCGCGACGATGCCGTGGATGACGCGCGCGACAAGGAACTCGCCGAAGGTGGCATGCAGGAATTCGTAGGTCTCCAGCTGGGTGAGATCGAGAGTGGCGCGGGCGCGGTGCACGAAGAAGAACGCGCCGAGTGCCAGCTCCGAGGCCAGCAGGGGTGCCCGCAGCCCGTTATCCGCGCTCGCCGGCGCGGCGCCGGTGAAGCCGGGCAGCGCCCGCAGGTCCGTCTCCAGCTGCTCCTGCGTGACCCACTGCGCGCCGCGGTTGAACATGGCGAGCGCGACCACGCTGAGGCGCCGCAGCTCGGACTCCACCCGCCGGGACATCTCGCGGGGCGGCAGCCCGTGCGCGAGCTTTTCCACCTCGCGCAGGGCGAACCGGGCGAGCAGCCGTTCATAGAGCTCGTCCGCCCGCAGCTCGCCCGCGGACCGCAGCGCGTTCTCCTCGGCGTCGTAGAGCGCGAGCATGAGCAGCAGCAGCGGCTGGGAGGCGAGTTGCGGATGGCGCATGACTGTCGCAAGCGAGATCGGCGCCACGTCACCGGCGAACCGGGCCGCGTTCGCCCTGTTCCAGACGTCGAGCCAGGCGGCGACGCGAGGCTCGTCGAACGGCTCGAGTCGGAGCGCGACAGTGCCGTCCGGGGTCTGCGCCCGGTCGGCGACGCTGGTCCTGCTGGTGACGATGATCGCGACCGGGCGGCCCTGACCGGCCTCGCGTCGCTGGAAGCGTGCCACCCGCTGCAGGTAGTCGGTCTGGCTGACGCCGGAGGCCTGGAGCAGCTCGTCGAAGCCGTCCAGGATGATCAGCGGCAGCGCGCCGCCGGCCGAGCGGGACAGCGCCGGACACTCGACCCGGTCGCCGATCGCGTCCCGGATCGCGTGTTCGATCTGGTCTTGGAGGTCCGCGGCGGCCGGGACCGCGCGCAGCACTACCAGCACCGGCAGGAAGTCGGTGGGCGGCAGTTGGGCGGCGAGGACCCGGGTCACGACGGACTTGCCGGAGCCCGGCTGGCCGAGGATCAGCAGCGGCCCGGTGACCGCGTGCGGCGAGGTGAGATGCGCGGTGAGGAACGCGAGGAGATCGTCCCGGACCGGCTGCTTCTCCCACCAGTCCTCGCTGCTCAGCGCGGACCGCGCGGTGACGGCGGCGACCCGGAGGAGCTGCGGGATGAAGGCCTCGGCGAGCGTCGGCACCCGCAGGCCCGCGGGGATCTCGCCGGACGGCGCGATCGGCAGGCGCATCGCCGCCCGGTAGGAGCGGGCCAGGCCCAGACGGCGGTCGTCGGGGACCCGGCCGGCCGCGATCGCGTCAAGCGTGTCGCTGAGCGCGCCCAGGCCGGTGGTGACCGCGCGCAGGCGGTCGTGGGTGGCAGCGTGCTCGCGCAGGCCGGCCCAGAACGCCACCTCGGGAAAGTCGGCCGCCAGACGGCCGAGCAGACTCCGGTACCTGTCGAGCGCCGGCCGTGGCACCGCGGCGATCGCGTCGCACGCGTGGGACCGGGCCGTCTCGTCGAGGCGCTCGAAGGCGGCGAGGCCGCGCACGAACTCGATGATCGTGGCGGCCGCGTCGCGGTAATAGGCCGACAGGTCGTTTAGGAACTCCTCGTGCGGTTGCGCCGGGCCGGGCACGGGCGCCGACCGGCCGCCCAGCGGACCGGGCGCCCCGGCCGTGCCGCCGGACAGCGACGTCCGCTCGTCGGCCGTCAGCTCGAGGTCGCCGTGGGGCAGCGGCGAGCCGGCCTCCGCGAGCGCCTCGAAGAACGCGGTCACCGCGATGACCACGTGCGCGGCTTCCAGGCGCTCCGATCGTTCGTAGCGGGCCAGACCCGACCGCTTTTCCGCAAGCCTTGTGACCAGGTCCGCCGTGACCCGGCTGAGCTCGGCCTTGGCGTCGAACCAGCCGAGCACGTCACGGAACGGCCCGACCAGCGCGAGCATGCCGACGCCAAGCAGCGTGTCGAGTACCTTGACGAGCTTGCCGTGGTCGCCGCCGAGGAGTCTGACGGCGTCGTCATAGCTGAGGTCCCGGGCCATGACCGGCAGTATCGCTTATGGACACCCGTCGGTGGTGTGGCCTCTCGGGTGACGCGGGACCGGCTCCGAGCGACGAGCGAAGCGCCAGCGGAGCCCGACGCGAGGTTTACCCGCGGGAGCGACTCTGTTGCCCATTCGCGTGCGGCGGTCTGGGGCCTCACGATCGAAGGGCTGGCAGCGAGCCGAGAGTTTGGCGGGTGGTTCCGGCTGGTCGGCGGTCTCGCGGCCTGCGGGGGCAGCACGGTCATCGTCTACGCGGCGGCTGGTCTGGGCGGCTGCGGTCTGGACTGTCGCAAGGGCGGGCACCGAGAGAGCGGGCGTGGCTGGGTAAGCCGGTCGAGCTTGCCTTGGGTGGTCGCAAGGGCTTGCACCGAAGCCGGGAGCTGCCGAAGGGTTAGTCGATCTTGGCTTTCGCGTGCCGCCGCGCCATAGACAGTGGCAGCTCGGGCGCTCCGCGCCGAGATGGGTTCGTTGTGCGGGATCTCGCGTCCATCTAGCGGGATGCAAGATCCTTGCGGCTCTGGTGGCCCTTATCCGAGCGCGATAAGGGCCACCAGAGCCGCAAGGATCTTGACGTGGGCCTTCCTGACCCTTCGGCGTCAGAACGAAACGCAGAGGGAGGTACCCAGATGATGAAATGTCGGGCGCGTAGCGCTCGAACCTGGACACTGACCGCGGATCTCCAGATGAGCCGGGTCATGAGCGTCGGCTGCGTCCTGACATATACGGATCCGGTAATGGCTCCGACTTCATGCCCGGCCTGAGGCCTGCCGGAGTGCCGCGACCGGCCCGCGCACCTGCGAAACTCTCGGCCTCGGTGCCGGCCTTTGCGACCGCGCAGACCGCGGCCGCTTCGACCCGCGGCCGCTTCGACCCGCGGCCGCCTCGACCGCCAGCCGCCGAGACGACGGCAGTGCTGCGCGACCATAACGACCAGCCCAAACCACTCACCACGCCCCAGCCCATTCGGTCGTCGCTCCCAGACGGCCGGACGTGAATGGGCAACAGCGTCGGGAGCGTGCGGGCCGGACCACGGCGGGTGTGGGATAGCAAGCATTTGATCTTGCTGTCAGGGGGTCAGGCCCAGAGCCTTCATGCCGGGGCGCAGGCGGCCAGGTCATCGGGCGGGAGGGAGCGCGGACGACCGGCTCCAGCGCGGTGAACAGGGTGAGCAGGCCGGGACGGCCGCGCAGGATCCGGGACAGCAGCGTGGAACCACCTCGGCCGCCGCTGACGACGAGTGTCAGGTGCAGGCGCACCGTCTGCGGAAATTTCCGGGACGAGCACTCATCCGTGGAGGCCCCGGCGTGCGTATGACGGGTTGCGGAACACCGCCGGGTCACGATCATCGGCGGTGGGCCGGTCCACGTGGCCGGATCCGCCCGTTGTGGCACGTCGCTGAGAGGAAAGCCTTGTCCGCTGGACATCACGTCGCCCGCCTGCTGGCCCTCACGCTCGCCGGGGCCGCGCTCACGGCCTGCGCGCCCACCCCGCTCGCCAGCACCGGGTCGGTGATCTCGATCGACCCGAAGGTCTGCGTGGAGGCGGACACCGGCGCGGACTACTGCTTCGAGCAGATCGTCGTGCAGCGCAAGGTTCCGGGTGTGGACGTGGGGGACTGTGTCGAGTTCACGCATACGCCGCCGAAGAAGCCGGGCGGCTTCTTCCGGCTCGAGAGCATGAACAGGTGTGGTGAAGGAGCCGAGGATCAGGGCGCGGCGGAGGACGGGAACGACACCGGGAACCAATAGCCTGGGGTCCATGAGCGAGTTCGACGAGGCACAGTCCGCGGTCGAGGCGGCGTTGGCCGCCGGTGCCAGGTATGCGGATGTGCGGGTGATGCAGCGGCGGTACGAGTCGATGCACGCGCGCAACGGTGAGATCGAGGAGCTGACCCAGCGTGAGGACGCCGGTCTGGGCGTGCGTGCGCTTGTCGGCGACGCCTGGGGCTTCTACGCGATCTCCGACCTGACGGACATCGCGGCGCGCAAGGCCGGCCGGATCGCCGCCGAGATCGCCGAGGCCTCCGCGACCGTGCCGGGCCGCCCGGTCCAGCTCACCCCGGCGGCCGTCTCGATCGACAGTTGGGCCAGCGGGTGCGAGATCGATCCGCTGGCCGTCCCGCTCTCCGGCAAGGGCGACCTGCTCTCCGGCGCCACCAAGACCGCGCATGCGGCCGGTGCGGACCTGGCCGAGGGCGTCTACCAGATCTGGGACACCAGCACGTTCTTCGTTTCGTCCGAGGGGCACCGCATCGACCAGCGGATCCGCAAGTGCGGCGGCGGCATCTGGGCGACCGTGATCGGCGACGGCGAGACCCAGCGCCGCTCCTACCCCTCACACCGCGGCCAGTACGGCACCCGCGGCTGGGAACTCGTCCACGAGCTGGACCTGGGCGCGCACGCGGAGCGGATCGCGGACGAGGCCCGTGCGCTGCTCACCGCGCCGCTCTGCCCGGCCGGCGAGACCACGCTCATCCTCGGTGACGAGCAGTTGTCGCTGCAGATCCACGAGTCGATCGGGCACGCGATCGAGCTGGACCGGATCCTCGGCTGGGAGGCCGCGTTCGCCGGGACGAGCTGGCTGGACCTGGCCCAGCTGGGCACGCTCAGGTACGGCTCGCCGCTGCTCAACATCGTGATCGACCCGACGCTCCCGGGTTCGCTCGGCTCGTTCGGCTACGACGACGAGGGTTCGCCGGCCGTGGCACGCGACGCGGTCCGGGACGGCATCTGGGTCGGCGTGCTGGCGGGCCGCGACTCGGCGAGCGTGGCCGGGCTGCCGTACGGCGGCAGCGTGCGCGCGGACGGGTGGCAGTCGCTGCCGATGGTCCGGATGACGAACGTCGGCCTCGAACCGGGCCCGCACACGCTCGACGAGATCATCGCGGCCACCGACGACGGCATCCTGATGGAGACGAACCGGTCCTGGTCGATCGACGACAAGCGGCTCAACTTCCAGTTCGGCACGGAGATCGGGTACGAGGTGAAGCGCGGCAGGCTCGGCCGGATGCTGCGCAATCCCACGTACACCGGGATCGGCCCGTCGTTCTGGGGCTCGATGGACATGCTCTCCTCGGAGGTCGTCTCCTGGGGTACGCCGAACTGTGGCAAGGGCCAGCCGATGCAGGTCGGGCACACCGGGCATCCGGCCGCGCCGGCCCGGTTCCAGAACGTGCGGGTGGGGGTGCGGGGATGATCGCGTCTGACCTCGTGGAGGCGGTGGCGGCGGCGCTGCCGGGCGCGGAGGCGGAGGTCACCGTGCGCCGGACGACGCGCGGGCTGACCCGGTTCGCCGGCTCCGCGATCCACCAGAACGTCGCGACTGAGACCGATCAGGTGCGTCTGCGGGTGCACCGTGACGGGCGGACCGTGACGGTGGCAGGTCGTGATGCCGGGACGCTTGCCGAGCGGGCGCTCGCCGCGCTTGCCGATGCACCGGCCGATCGGGCGTGGCCGGGCCTGACGCCGCCCTCGCCATTGTCGGGCGGCGGCAACGAGGACCCGGAGACCGCCGGTGCCACGCCCGCGGACCGGGCCGCCCGGGTCCGGGACTTCGTGCGGGCGGCCGGCGGGCTTGAGACGGCCGGCTACGTGTCGACCACGACGGTCCGGGCGTCCTATGCGAACACGCTCGGCCACGCGCTGGACGGCGGTGCCACCGAGGCCGCGATGGACGGCATCGCGCGTACCGGCACGTCCGACGGCCTGGCCCGGTTCGCGTCGGTGCGCCTCGGCGAGGTCGATGGGACCCGGCTCGGCGCGCGGGCGTCCGCGAAGGCGCGGGCGTCGGAACGGCCGGAGCCGCTGCCGCCCGGCCGGTACGAGGTGGTGCTGGAACCGGCCGCGGTCACCGACATGCTGACCTGCTTCGGCTACTACGGCTTCAACGGGCGCGGTTTCGCGGAGGGCCTGTCGTTCGCCCGGATCGGAGAGGCCCAGCTCGACCCCGCGATCACGCTCCTCGACGACCCGCTCGGGCCGGGCGGCGGCGGGCTCCCGTTCGACGACGAGGGCACGCCGCGGGACAGACTGACGCTTGTCGCAGACGGTGTCGTGCGCGCGGTGCTGCACGACCGGCACACCGCGGCGCTCACCGGCGGCGTCTCCACCGGGCACTACAACGACGCCGGGTTCGGCGTGCTGGGCGCCTGCCTGCACCTGCAGGCGCCGACCCGGCAGCCGGCCGACGAGGTCGACGGCCCGGAGGCGGACTCGCACGTCGCCGCACTCGTCGCGCAGGTCGGGCGCGGGCTGCTGGTCACCGACAACTGGTACACCCGGGTGCTCGACCCGAAGACGCTCGTGATGACCGGGCTGACCCGCAACGGGCTGTGGCTGATCGAGGACGGCCGGGTGACCCGGCCGGTGCAGAACCTGCGGTTCACCCAGTCGTATCCGCAGGCGCTCGGGCCGGGCGCGGTGCTCGGCGTGGGAGCGACCGCGACCGGGCTGCCCGCGGACCGGCTCGGCACCGCGTTCCGCGCGCCGGCGCTGCGGCTGGCGTCGTGGAACTACACCGGGAACGCGGCCGGGTGAGTTCTAGTCGGTGAGGTCCAGGCCGGTCAGCTGTACGCCGCGGAAGGCGGCCAGCCGCTCGGCCTGCTCCTCGATCGCCGCCCGGTCCACAGGAGCCCACAGGTCGACCTCCAGCCGGAACCTCTTTCCCTGCTTGCGGGGGCGCCAGGTGCCGGCCAGATCGCCGTCGGCGAGCACCACGCCGGGCCGGCCGAGCACCGGCCACACCGCCTTCGCCCGCGCCGGGTCGTCGATCAGCAGGTCCCGGTCCTTGGCCTGGACGAAGAGGTCGTAGGGGCCGAGTAGGCGCGTGGTCGTGGCCGGGACCAGCGCGTCCACGTCCTCGGTGAGCAGCGACGCGGACCGGCCGTTCACCGTCACCTCGGTGACGTCGGACGGCCAGCGCGCGGTGACGGCCTTGACCGGCGCGTCCAGGAACGCGGCCACCTGTTTCGGCGTGGCCGGCCCGAGCAGCCGCAGATAGGACCGGATCACGTCGAAGCGCGGCGGCACGGTGCGCGCCGGCCTCGTGAAGCCGGGGATGCGCTGCAGCACCGGCGGTGACGTGCCCGGCTGCAGCTCCAGCCCGGCCCGGACCGCGGCCAGCCGGAACGGCATCTCCCAGGCGTGCGTGACGCCGCACGGCTTGCAGAACCGCAGGTGCGGCGGGTCGAGCACCGCGCTCAACCGGCCGGAGACGTCACCCTTCACGGTCGGTTTCGTGACGATCGTCCGCAGCGCGGCCGCGACCTGGTCGAGCCCGTCGAGCGCGCCGATCCCGGCCTCGCGCAACGGTTTCGCCGCGTCGTAGATGCGCTTTGCCGCGTCCTCGTCCGAGAACGGCGCCACGGCCGCGGCCACGTCCGCAAGGTCGGCGCGCCGGTAGAGGTGCGGGCCGCCACGAAGCGTCCACAGCATGCTCAGCGGGTCGTGATCGTCCAGGCCGCGGATCGTCAACGCCCACGCGGCACCGTCCGGCCCGGTGTCCTGCACGCCGTAGTCAAGCACCGCCGTGTCCGCGACCGTGCCGGACCCGGCGGCCCGGCCGAGCTGCTGCGCCCGGATCCGGAACCCGAGCACCTGCTCCCGCGTGACCTCCACTGTGTCCTCTCCTTCGATATTGTTCATCGTGTGACGAAAGCCCGCCTCGCCACCGCGCTGTTGTTCCTGCTCTACGGCACGCTGATCGGCGTCTGGACCGCCCGCATCCCCGCCGTCAAGGAGCGCCTGGGCCTCAGCGACGGCCTGCTCAGCCTCGCACTCCTCGCGCTTGCCGCAGGCGCGATCGTCGGCATGCAGGTCGTCGGCACGCTCGTCGACCGGCACGGCACCCGCCGGGTGCTCACACCTGTCGCGGTCGTGGACGGGTTTCTGCTGCTCCCGGTCGCACTCGCACCGAACCTGGCCACCCTCGCCCTCGCCCTCTTCGCCTTCGGCGTGGTGCACGGCACGCTCAACGTGGCGATGAACGCGCGCGGCGTCGAGGTCGAACGCGCCTGGGGCTCGCCAATCATGTCCTCCTTCCACGCCGCCTACAGCATCGGCGGTTTCCTCGGCGCGGCCGTGGGTGGCGCGTTCGCCGCGGCGGGGGCCGGGCCGGCCGTCACCTTCGCCTCGGTCGCCGTGGTGCTCGCCGGCGTCGCCGCCTGGGCCGTCGCGGTCCCGTTCACCCCGCAACCCCACCCTGCCACGGGGGTACGACAAAATCCCGGCCCGCTGCGTGGCGTACTCCTGCTGGGTGCCCTGGCCTTCTGCGCGCTGATCGGGGAGGGCGCGGCCGCGGACTGGAGCACCGTCTACGTCCGGGAGACGCTCGGCGGTTCCCCGGCGCTCGCCGCCGGCGCCTACGCCGCGTTCTTCGCCGCGATGACTGTGGGCCGCCTCGCCGGTGACCCGCTGACCGCGCGCTACGGCCCGGTCGCGGTGGTGCGCGCCGGTGGCCTGCTCGCCGCGGCCGGACTGGCCCTCGGGCTGCTGATCGCCCACCCGGTCGCCGGCGTGATCGGTTTCGGCTTCCTCGGCGCCGGCCTCTCCTCGATCGCGCCCCAGGTCTTCTCCGCCGCCGGCGCCCGCAACCCCGATCGCCCCGCCCGTGCCATCGCCCGCGCGGCAAGCATCGGCTGGCTCGGCTTCTTCGCCGGCCCGGTGCTGATCGGCGGGGTCGCCGCCACCACGAGCCTGCGGGTGGCGTTGCTGATCCCGGTCCTGCTGGCCGCCGTGATCGTGGTCGCCGCGCGGTCCGTGGCGCCCGGCGCCCGGGTGGCGGCCCGTCAGTGATCGACGGTCGCGCCGGCATCGACGCCGCACTTGTGCGACGGCTGCTCACGGCACAGTTCCCGCGGTGGGCCGGGCTGCCGATCACGCCGGTCCCGGTCGACGGCTGGGACAACCGGACTTACCGGCTCGGCGAGGCGATGAGCGTGCGCCTGCCGACCGCCGCCGGGTACGTCCCCGCGGTCGCCAAGGAGAACGAGTGGCTGCCCCGCCTCGCGCCGCAGCTGCCACTGCCGATCCCGTCCGTGCTCGGCGTGGGGCGGCCGGGCGAGGGCTATCCCCACCCCTGGTCGGTCCGCTCCTGGCTGCCCGGCGAGACCGCGCTCGCGGTCCGGCCTCCCGACCTGACTGTCTTCGCGGAGGAGGTCGCCGGGTTCGTGCGCGCGCTCCAGGCCTGCGACACCGCGGACGGCCCGCCCGCCGGCGCGCACAGCTGGCACCGCGGCGCCCCGCCCGCCTACTACGACGACGAAACCCGCCGCTGCCTGCGCCGCCTGACCGGCCGGATCGACACCGTGCGGGCCACAGCGGTCTGGGAGGACGCGCTCGCCGCGGCCTTCACCGGCGTCCCGGTCTGGTTCCACGGCGACATCGCGCCCGGAAACCTGCTGCTCCGGGCCGGCCGCCTGGCCGCGGTGATCGACTTCGGCACGTCAGGCGTCGGCGATCCGGCGTGCGACCTGGTGATCGCCTACACGGTGTTCACGGGTGACGCCCGCCGGGCCTTCCGCATGGCGGCCGGCCAGGACGACGGCGCGTGGGCGCGGGCGCGCGGCTGGGCGCTGTGGAAGGCCGTGCTGGTCCTCACCGAGGTGCACGACCCGGACGGCGCCGAGGCCGCCGTGCAGCGCCGGATCATCGCCGAGGTGCTCGACGACGCGTGATCAGTGATGCGGTCCACCGGGCCGGCCGGCACCGCGCCTGGAAGCCGTGGTCAGTCCGAGTCCCCGCGGCGGCCGCGCTTGATCGCCCCGCGCTGCTTCTTGGCCGTCAGACGCCGCTCGACCGAGCCCTTCGTCGGCTTCGTCGCGCGGCGCTGGCGGGGCGGCGGCGCCACCGCGCGGGCTATCAGCTCGGCCAGCCGCGCCCGGGCGGCGTCGCGGTTTCGCAGCTGGGACCGCTGCTCGGACGCCACGATGGTGATCACGCCGTCGACCAGCCGGGCGCCGAGCCGCTGGATCGCGCGGTCACGCAGCATCGGGGGCAGGACCGCGGACCCGGTGACGTCCCAGCTCAGCTCGACGCGGCTGTCAGTGGTGTTGACGCCTTGGCCGCCCGGCCCGCTCGAGCGGGAGAACCGCCAGCTCAGCTCCGCGGCCGGGATGACCAGCCGGTCGGAGACGTGGAGATCATCGCTCATACGTCCACGGTAGTGGGCGGACCCCGCGGCCCGCCCACCCGGAGGTTGTCAGCCGCGGGCGACCGGGGAGCCGAGCTTGGAGACCGCGACCGGCGCGGGAACGCCCTCGTTCGCCGGGACGGACGTGTCAAGCAGGCCCAGCCGCCGGATCGCGCTGCGCGCCACCACCTGCTGCGTGGTCGTCACCCGCTCCGAGCGGCCGTTGCCGACGAACGAGACGAACCAGTGGCCGATCGTGGACACCCGGTTCTTGAAGCCGACCAGGTAGAGCAGGTGCACGGCAAGCCACATGAACCAGCCGAGGACGCCTGTGAAGTGCATCTTCCCGGTGCTTGCCACGGCCGAGAACCGGGAGATCGTGGCCATGCTTCCCTTGTCGTGGTACTTGAACGGCTCCTGCGCGGGCTTGCCCGCCAGCCGGCGCTTGATCGTCTCGGCGGCGTACCGGCCGCTCTGGATGGCGACCTGGGCCACGCCGGGCAGCCGGTTGAGCGACATCATGTCGCCGAGCGCGAAGATCTCCGGGTGGCCGGGAACTGTGCAGTCCGGGTTGACAAGGATGCGCCCGGCCCGGTCCGTCTCCGCGCCCGCGGCCTCCGCGAGCTTCTTGGCAAGCGGCGGCGCGGCCACCCCGGCGGCCCAGATCTTGGTGGCGGCCTCGATGCGCTGCGCGCCGCGGGCGGTCTCCACGTCGATGCCGCCCTCGTCGACGCCGACCACCTTCGTGCCCAGCTCGACCTCGACGCCGATCTTGTGAAGCTGCCGCAGCGCCTGAGTGGACAGGTGGTCGCCGAAGCTCGGCAGCACCGCGTCGACCGCGTCAACGAGTATCACCCGCGCCCGCTTCGGATCGATCCTCCGGTACTCCCCCGGCAGCGTGCGGTGCGCCAGCTCGGCGATCTGCCCGGCCATCTCCACACCGGTCGGCCCGGCGCCGACCACGACGAACGTGAGCCAGCGGTCGATCGCCTCCTGATCGGTCTCCAGCTCCGCCATCTCGAACGCGCCGAAGATCCGCCCACGCAGCTCGAGCGCGTCGTCGATGCTCTTCATGCCCGGCGCGTTCTCCGCGAAGTGGTCGTTACCGAAGTACGACTGGGACGCCCCCGCCGCCACGATCAGCGAGTCGTAGGGCACCTGGTACTCGATCCCGGTGGTCGCGGTCGCGGTCACTATCCGCCGCTCGACGTCCACCTCGTGCGCCCACCCGAGCAGCACCTCCACGTTCTCCTGCTTCTTCAGGATCTCCCGCACCGGTGGCGCGATCTCCCCTTCGGACAGGATCCCGGTGGCCACCTGGTAGAGCAGCGGCTGGAACAGGTGATGGGTGGTTCCGTTGATCAATGTGACGTGCACGTCCGCGCGCTTCAACGCCTTCGTGGCGAAGAGCCCGCCGAACCCGGCACCCACGACGACAACCCGATGTTGCTCACTCATGGAACTCCCCTTTCCCCCGAAGACCCCAACGCATCCCCGCTCACGTTACGGTCTCCCCGTCCGCGGATGGGCGGATACCCATCTACTTCCCAAGGTCAAATGCCTTGAGACCTTTTTCCCACATCCGTCGTGGTAACTGCCCGTTTGCTCCCGCGGGCAACGGTCGTCGCTTGCGCTCCTCCCTGCCAGCATCGTCGCCTGTTGCTGAGAAGACCCCAAGGAGTCAGTGGACCGGCCGCTCACCCTGTTCCGGCGCGGCGCTGGTGGCAGGGAGGGCGGTGGCGTAGACGACGACGTTGTCCACGTAGGTGCGGGTCACCTGGTCGTAGGCGCCGCCGCAGGTCACCAGGCGGATCGTCGGGGCGTCGGTCGGGCCGTAGACGCGCGCGGCCGGGAACTCGGCCTTCGGATAGCGTTCCAGGCCGGTGACCGCGAACACGGCGGTGGAGCCGTCCGCGCGGGTGACCCGGATCTCGGCGCCCCGGGTCAGCTCGGTCAGCCGGTAGAAGACGCCGCGGCCGGTCTCCATCGAGTCGACGTGGCCGAGGATCACGGCCGGGCCGGTCTCGCCAGGGGTGACGGAGTGGCGGTACCAGCCGGGGTCGGCGCGGCCGGTCAGCGGCGGGACCTCGACGGTGCCGTCCGGCTTCAGGCCCAGCGAGAGCAGCGGCGCGTGCACACCGATCGACGGGATGTCGAGCGTGGCGGGCAGGCTGCGGGGGAGGACCGTCAGGCGTGGAGCGCCGCCGAGACGCGCGGCGGGCGAGCCGGTCGCGGGCAGGGCGGGGACGGCGGCCCGGCCGTCATCGCCTCCACCGGACGCGGTCGGCGCCGGTACCACGCCCGTCCTACCTGTCGCCTCCGACGGCGCGCCCCGGGGCGGCTCGCGGCCGGTCGACTGAGGGCCGGTTGACTGAGGGCCGGTTGACTGAGGGCCGGTTGACTGAGGGCCGGGCGGCTGAAGGCTGGGCGACTCGGGGCCGGGCGACTCGGGGCCGGGAGACTCGGGGTAGCCGGTCGCGTGCGTGCGTGCCGACTCGGCCGTGTCCGCCGCGGCCTCCTGGCGGGCGCCCTGGACGGTCAGCGCGGTGCCGGCCAGCGCGAGCACGGCCGCGACCACCGCCATGCGGGGTCGCAGCCGTGCCCGTACCTCGGTGGTCACGTGCGTCCGATCAGGTGCGTGGCCGGCGCCGAACCGCGGCGATCGTGGCGAGACCGGCGGCCGCCAGCAGCACCAGACCGGCAAGCAACGTGCCGTTCATGCCGCCACCGGCCGTACCCACACCGGTGTCCGGGCCGCCGCTCGGGTAGGGCGCGACCGTGCTGCCGCCACCGGGACCCGACGTCGGCGGAACACCCGTGGGATTACCTGCCGGGCCGCCGGTCGGCGTACCCGTGGGGCCTGCGGTGGGGTTCGCTGTGGGGCTTCCGGTGGGATTGCCGGTCGGGCTGACCGGCGTCGAGGGCTGGCCCGACGTGCCCGGGTAGCCGCCGGGGACGGTCGAGGTCGGCGTCGGGCCGGCCGGCGGACCTGTGGTCGTGCCGGGCGTGGCAGGTGTGACCGAGGTGCCCGGCGTGCCCGAGGTGCCCGGGGTGCCCGGTGTGCCTGTCGCGCCGGTGGTGACGCCGGGTGTCGGGGAGGCCGGTGGGTAGGCCACCGGGTCGTTGTCGCCGCCGCGGCAGAAGGCCAGCAGGAGCAGCAACAGCAGGAGCAGCAGAATCACGCCCGCCACGGTGATCCAGGTGGCCCGGCGCCGGCCGCCACCGGCACCGCCCGCGCCGTACGCCGGAGGGGGATTGTTCGCCGGGGGAGGCGGGGGAGGGTTGGACGGCGGGGGTGTGTAATCGGACATGGCCGAGGCCTCTTCGCAAAGTCGGCGGTGAGTGACAGGTCTGTTGTGGAACCGCGCAATGGTCCCAGCAGACGGTGACGCATGGTGTCCAGCAGCCGACACACATGGGTTACGTGTTCACCGAAGTCGTGTTCGGCTCCACCGCCTCAGCTCAACGCCCGCGCTGCCGACAGTGCTCGCATGAGCGAGGACCACGAGCGGCTGCGCCTGGCCGCGCTGCACGAGTACGGCCTGCTCGACGCGCCCGCCGACGACGAGCTGGAGGCCGTGGTCCGCGTCGCCGCCCTGGTCGCGGGCGTGCCGACCGCCACGCTCAACCTGATCGACGAGAACCGGCAGTGTCAGCTGACCACCACCGGCTTCGACGGTGCGGACTCCCCGCGCACCGAGTCGATGTGCGCGATCCGGCTGATCGAGGGCCGCACGGTCGTGGTGCCGGACGCCGGCGTCCACCCGGACTACCGGGACAATCCGTGGGTGACCGGGCTGCGGGCCTGCGTGCGCTTCTACGCGTCAATTCCGCTTGTCACGCCGGAGGGGCACGCGCTCGGCACGCTCTGCGTCTTCGACGACCGGCCGGGCACTCTCGCCGGCGAGCAGGTCGCCCGCCTGGAGGACCTGGCCGGGGTGATCCTCGCGCTGTTCGAGCGCCGCCGTGAGACCCGGATGCGCACCGAGCTGGCCGCGGAGGCGGACGCGGCGCGCGCGGTGGCGCAGCGCGCGCTGCGCGAGATCGAGAGCCGGCAGCAGCTGCTCGACGCGGTGCTTGACAGCGTGGACGTGGCGATCGTGGCGGTCGACCCGTTCGGGCGGCTGACGTTGTTCAACCGTGCCGCCTCGCAGTGGCACGGGCTTGATGCGGACGGCTCGATCGACCAAGACGACCTGTCCGCGTCGTACGCGCTCTTCGAGACGGACGGCTGCACCCCGCTGACCTCGGAGAACATCCCGGTGCTGCGGGCGCTGCGGGACGGTGCGGTCGACCACGCGGAGATGGTGATCCAGCCGTCGGGGCGCCCGGCCCGCTGGGTGACCGTGACCGGCCGCCGGATGACTGCCGCGGACGGTATCCCGCTCGGCGCGGTCGTGGCGATGACTGACGTGACCGCGGACCGGGCGCACCTCGCCGCGCTTGACGCCGCGCACACCGCGCTGAACGCCACGGTCGCTGATCTGGAGCGCTCCAATGCCGAACTGACCCACTTCGCCGCGGTCGCCGGCCACGATCTGGTGTCGCCGCTGGCCGTGGTCGCCGGCTACCTGGAACTGCTGGCCGATCTCTACAGCGGGCAGCTTGACGAGCAGGCGCGCGGCTGGATCGGCACGGCCTCGCGGTCGGTGATCCGTATGCAGGGGCTGATCCAGGCGCTGCTCACCTACGCGCGGGTCGGGAACGCGCCCACGGTCCGCCGGCCCACCGACGTCGCGGAGGTGCTCGGCCACGCCATGGTGGACCTGCGCACCACGATCAGGGACAACCAGGCCACGGTACGCGGCGCCGACGCGCTCCCCTCGGTGGACTGCGACCCGACGCTCGCCCGCCAGCTGCTGCAGAACCTGATCGGCAACGCGATCAAGTACCGGCACCCGGACCGCCTGCCGGTGATCGAGGTAAGCGGCGAGGAGACCGGCGACGGCGTGCTGATCCGGATCGCGGACAACGGCATCGGCATTCCGCAGGAGCACCGGGAGCGGGTGTTCGACATGTTCGCAATGGTCGAACCGTCGAAGGCGACCGGGCACGGCATCGGGCTCTCCACCTGCCTGCGGATCGTGCAGCGGCACGGCGGGCGGATCTGGGCTGAGGAGACCCCGGGCGGCGGCACCACGATCGTATTCACGCTTCCGGCCCGTACCCCCTGATGGTTTGTGGTGTGGTGGGTCTCAGGTTCTGGGGAGGGCGGCCGATGGGAGTGACGTGCTGAAAGCTTGGCTGCGGGCCGTGCGGTCCGTGCTGCCGCAGGGGCGGCCGCTTCCCGGAGAAGCCTGGGAGCGGCGGCATCGCGCCATCCTGTGGGTGCTCGGGCTCCACGCGGTCGCCCTCTACGTCTACGGCGTGCTGCGCGGACGCGACCCGGCGGACGCGCTCGTCATCGTGTTCCCGCTTGTCGTCGCGGTGGCGCTCGGCGGTTACCGCGGCCTGTCCCGCCGCTGGCGGGCGTCGATCACCACGCTCGGCCTGATGGGCTCGTCCGCGGTGCTGGTCGGGCTGGCCGACGGTCAGACCGAGGCGCACTTCCACTTCTTCGTCATGCTCTTCGTGATCGTCCTCTACCAGGAGTGGATCACGTTCCTGCTTGCCACCGGGTTCGTGCTCGTCGAGCACGCGGTCGTCGGCGTCTTCGCGCCGCACGACGTCTACGCGCACGACGCCGCCACCGCCGAGCCGATCAAGTGGGCCGCGATCCACGCGCTGTTCATCGCCGGCGCCGGTGCGGCCGCAATCGCCAACTGGCGGATGACCGAGTCCGCGCAGGACATGGGCAAGGCCGCCGCCGACGAGCTCGCCCACCAAGCCAGCCACGACGCGCTCACCGGGTTGCTCAACCGGGCCGGCTTCGACCGCCGTCTGGCCGAGGCGATCACCGTGTCCGCGACCGAGCCGCGCACGCTGTGCATGGCCAACCTGGACCGCTTCCGGCTGATCAGCGAGGCCGGGCGGCACACCCAGGGCGATGAGCTGCTGCGCCGGGTGGCGGAGCTGATCTCCGGTCTGGCCGGTGACGACGCGCAGGTGGCGCGGTTGCGGGGCGACCGGTTCGCGGTGCTGCTCCCGGCCGCCTCGGACGCGGGCGCGGCCGTCGCGGAACGGCTGCGGCGCGCCGTCGCGGACCTCGCGTTCCAGGTCGACGGCCAGGCGGTCGCGCTGACGGCAAGCATCGGCGTGGTGCCGGTGACGCCGCTCGCGGTCGGGCCGGAAGAGCTGATCATCGCGGCGGAGGCGGCCTGCTACACGGCCAAGGAGCGCGGCCGGGACCGGGTGGAGCTGTACCGGGCGGACAACGCGGCGCTGGCCAAGCACCAGGAGGAGATGGACTGGGCGGGCCGGCTGGTGACCGCGCTGCGGGACGACCGGTTCGAGCTGTTCTACCAGCCGATCGCCCGGGTGCCCGGCGCGCGCGTGCACGACGGCGACTACCAGTTCGGCGAGCTGCTGCTGCGCATGCGCACCGAGGACGGCAAGATCGTCCCGCCGGGCCTGTTCCTGCCGGCGGCGGAGCGGTACGACCTGCTCCCGGCCGTGGACCGCTGGGTGGTGGCGCACGCGTTCGAGGTGCTGGCGGCGCACTATCACGGCTACGCGGCGGCGGCGCCGGAGGGCACGATCGGCGATCACTGGTCGATCAACCTGTCCGGGCCGTCGATCGGCGACGCCGAGTTCACCGACTACGTGCAGGCGCAGCTGGCGCTCTCCGGCATCCCGGCGGAGCTGATCTGTTTCGAGATCACCGAGTCGGTGGCGATCACGGACCTGCGGGCGGCGGCCGAGTTCATCTCGCAGCTGCGCAACCTGGGCTTCCGGTTCGCGCTCGACGACTTCGGCACCGGGCTGTCCTCGTTCACCTACCTGAAGAACCTGCCCGTCGACTTCCTGAAGATCGACGGCGCGTTCATCAAGAACCTGGAACGCGACGAGCTGGACCGGGTGATGACCCGGACCATCAACGACCTCGGGCACCAGATGGGGCTGTCCACTGTCGCGGAGTTCGTCGAGGACCAGGCGACGCTGCTGCGGTTGCAGGAGATCGGCGTGGACTACGCCCAGGGGTACGGCATCGCGATGCCCGGCCCGCTGTCCGAGTGGCTCCGCACGCATCCGGCCGGATCCGGGGCCAACCTGGACCTGGCGACCGCCTAGGGTGGCTCGGGTGATCACCTTTTCTGAGAAGCATGCCGCGCTGCTGGAGACCGTGCCGTTCGACGGGGAGCTGTCGGACGAGGTCGTGAACTACGCGCACGACGGGGTGGCGCTCGAGGGCTACCTGGCCGTCGACGCCGCAGTGGACGGCCCGCGCCCGGCGGTGCTCGTGCTTCACGACTGGACCGGGCCGCAGGAGTACACCCGCCTGCGCACCCACATGATCGCCCGCCTCGGGTACGTCGCGTTCGCCGCCGACCTCTACGGCGCCGGCGTCCGGCCGACCTCGCAGGAGGACTGCCAGGCGGAGGCCGGCAAGTTCTACGGCGACCTGCCGCTGATGCGCGCCCGCGTGCAGGCCGCCTACGACGTGCTCGCCGCGGACCCGCGGGTCGACGCCTCGGCGATCGTGGTGATCGGGTACTGCTTCGGTGGGTCGGCCGCGCTGGAATTCGCCCGGACCGGGGCCGCTCTCGCCGGCGTCGTCTCGTTCCACGGCGCGCTGATCACCCACGAGCCGTCCGACGCGGCCGCGATCGCCACCCCGCTCCTGATCCTGACCGGCGCGTCCGACCCGGTCGTGCCGGACGCCGACGTCGTCTCGTTCCAGGCGGAACTGCGCGACGCGGACGTGGACTTCGAGATCGTCAGCTACGCGGGCGCGCCGCACGCGTTCACGCTGCCGGAGATCCCGATGTACCGGCCGAAGGCTGACGCACGCAGCTGGACCCGGTTCCGGGCCTTCCTCGACGAGGTCGCACTCGTACGCTCGTGACCATGAGCGAGATCTCCCTGACCGTCGCAGGTGTGGTGCTGCGCGACCCGCGGGACCGCGTGCTGCTGCAGCTGCGGGACGGCAACACGACTGTCGCGCCGCACCGCTGGTGTTTCCCCGGCGGTGCGGTCGAGGACGGCGAGTCCCTGGCCGAGGCGGCCGTGCGTGAGCTGGAGGAGGAGACCGGCCTGCGCGCGGACGGCGACCTCGAACCGATCTGGCAGGGCACGGCCGCGTCCGTCCGCGACCCCGGCACACTCACCAGGTACGCGATCTTCCTCGGCCGTACCACCGCCGGCCAGGACCAGGTGCAGTGCAACGAGGGCGCCGCGATGGTCTTCACCCCGATCGCCGACCTGCCCGGCATGAACTGGGCGGACCACTACGACGCCGTGCTGTCCCACGTCTTCCCTCGGCTCGGGCTGTCATGGCCCCGCTGACCCGGCTGCTGGTCCTGATCCTGCTGCTCACCGGCTGCAGCGCCCCTGACGGCGACGCCGGCACGACCGAGGAACGCACGATCGGCGACCGGACCTACCGCCTCTACCGGCCCGCGAGCCTGCCCGACGGCCCCGCACCGCTTGTGGTCATGCTGCACGGTGGCGCGGGCTCGGGGCGGCAGGCGCAGGAGACGTACGGCTGGGACGCGCTTGCCGACCGGGAGGGGGTGCTCGTCGCGTATCCCGACGGCCTCAACCGGGCCTGGGCGGTCAGCGGCGAGTGCTGCGGCGCACCCGGCCGGGACGGCGTCGACGACGTCGCGTTCATCACCGCGGTGGTCGCGGACGTGCCCGGCGCCGACCCGGCCCGCGTCTACGCGACGGGCATCTCCAACGGCGGGATGCTCGCCTACCGCCTGGCCTGCGACACCCACGGCGTCTTCGCGGCGATCGGCCCGGTCGCGGCCACCCGCACCGGCGACTGCCCGGCCCCGGACCCGATCTCCGTGCTGCACATCCACGGCGACGCGGACCGCACCATCCCGTACGACGGCAGCGACGGGAAACGTGACGTCGTCATCGAGGGCCCGCCGATCCCGGAACTGCACGCGCAGTGGCAGGCGCGCGACGACTGCGCCCCGCCGTCCGTCACAGTCGACGGCTCGGTCACCCGCTCGATTGCCGACTGCGCGTCCGGCCGCCGCGCCGGGCTGATCACGGTGGCCGGCGCCGGCCACCAGTGGCCCGGCTCCGCAGCCAAACCCGGTGCGGAACTCCTGCTCGATCTGGACCCGCCGTCGAGCGCGCTCGACGCCACCGCCGAACTGTGGGCGTTCTTCTCCTCCACCTGATCCCCCCACGCCGCACACACCAACAGGCCCGCCATGCGGCACTATGAAGATCATGGGGGTACGCGCAACACCGGAAAGAGCCACCGCGCTCGCCACTGTGGCGGTGGTCGCGGTGCTGATCGTCGGCATCCTGTTCGCGCTGTCCCGGGCGTCCGGCCCCGGCCCGGACGCCCGCGCCTACCCGGCCGACCGCGGCACGATCTCGCTCACCGGCGCGCTGGCCCGCGCACACGTGGTCATCCCGGACTGCCTCACCCCGGACCTGCGCTACGCCGTCCCCGGCCCGTCCCACGACCTGTACCTGGAGCTTGACGGCTCCAAGCCGTGCATGGACCGTTTCATCGCGCTCAACACACTGACCGGCGAGAACCCGCCAGGAGCGCTCCCCGGCTGGGCCACCGACGACCGGGCCACAGCGCTCGGCTGGACCATCGACCCGAACGCCGGCTTCGTCCTGCACACCGCCAGCCCCGCCCCCGACCACCACATCGAGGCGCTGATCCGCGAACTGAGCGACGGCGTCACTGTCACCGCGTTCGTCCGGGCCACGTAGATCTACAGTTTCCTTTCAGCACCCTGCGTTACGGTCCGGGGGGTGGACGAACACAGAGCACGATGGGCGGTCGACCAGCTCCGGGCCCGCGGTGTGCCGGCACACCTGCAGCTCGCCCGCGCCGGCCAGACCCAGTACGGCGTCAGAATCAACCTCCCCGACGGCCGCGAGGCAATCTGGGACACGGACGGCACCGCCGGCCTGGAGGCCCAGGTGCTCCGCAACGGCGTGCTTGTCGGCTTCGTACCGGTCATCGAGGGCTCCGACCATTTCACCCCCGAACAGGCGGTCGACGCCATCGCCCACACCGACTACGACCGCCCGATCGCCCGCCGCGCCCCAACCCCACCACTCACCGGCCCGGCCCTACCCCCTGAGGGCGGCTTCTTCCGCCGCCTGATGGGAGGCTTCCGCTAACCCTTAAATCGCGATAAATGCCGATTCCCCGTTTTCGCGGTGATCTGGATCGCCCGCTCCCGCCTCTGTGCCGTGCCGGTCGCTCGGCTATTGCCTGGGAGGGCCCGGCATCTGTCGGAAATATCGGGCAAGTCGCCCTGCTTCTGGCGCGTTGCCGGCGAAATCAACCGCCAACAGTCGATAGATCAACGGCCAGGTGAGGCATGTGCACGTCATTCGCCCCGAATAGCGTGCACACGCCTCACCTGACGCCTCCCACTCTCGCTGTTTCCTCACATTTCACCCATATCCCCGCCGCGCCGCCCTGCCTTTGACCTTGATGTCGTGTGCGCAGCACACAAAGGTGACCGCCTGGCTGCCCCGTCTGCCATCGACCCGCCCTTCGGGGAGCAGATCATCGGCAGGGCCGCCACCAACGGGCAGATACCGACACCACCAGGCGCGACCAGAGGCACGCGCCCACCCACGAGACCTGAGCCCGGCGCGCCCAGCGTGACCAGCAGACTCGTGAGGTACCCCGAACCGGTACCAATCAGACCAAGGCTGGCGGCCCTGCCGATGATCTGCTCGGCTCTGCCCGGTTCGATGACAGACGGGGCAGACAGGCCACTCGAAACCCGACCACAGACAGGCTTTAGCAGCGCAGCTGAAAGTGCTTTCGGTTGCCGCGGAGCCGGAGCGCTCCCCCCGGAGGGCCGCCGGAGGCAACAGCACCGGAGTCAACCCGCCCCGCGCCACCATCAGACAGGCATGCCGAGGCGGAGCGCATGTCGCCGTCGGCCAGCACGTCGCCGTCGGCCAGCACGCCGCCGCCGACCAGCACGTCGCACAGGTCTGCATAGCAGCCCGATGCCGCGCAGTGGCCCACGCTGGGCCTGACCGCGAAGCTCAAAAGTCACGAAATTTCGGGCGAGTTGCGCCCGAACCTCGCCCCTGCGCCTCCGGATGGGCAACAGAGTCGCTCCCGACTCTGTTGCCCATCCGGCAGCGGCGGAGAGACCCCTCCACCTGCCCGCGGAGTCGGTTGCTCCTCCCGACTTGCCCGTCGTCGTCTCGCTCGACACGGGCATCGCAGGCAGCGCGGGCAGCGCAGGCAGCACGGGCAGCGCGGGCAGCACGGGCGGCGCAGGCAGTACGGGCAGCACGGGCGGCGCAGGCAGCACGGGCAGCACGGGCGGTGCAGGCAGCACGGGCAGCACGGGCGGTGCAGGCAGCACGGGCGGTGCAGGCAGCACGGGCAGCACGGGCGGCGCAGGCAGTACGGGCAGCACGGGCGGCGCAGGCAGCACGGGCAGCGCAGGCACTCAGCGCCCGATATATATTGATATAGACGCCTCTGACGCGCGCTCGCCCTAACCGTGAGAACTCAGCAGTGCCGAATCCCGCGTCAGCGCCGGTCTGGTGCTGCTGCTGCCGGGTGGCGGCAAAGGCTGGCATCGATGCCGAGAACTCGCGCTGGTAGCGGCCGGCTCGTGCAGCGGCCGCGCGTAACGGCTGTCCTGGAGTCGCGTCAGCGGCGGTCGGGTGGTGCCGTTGCGCTTGGGCGGCCGCAAGAGCCGGCATCGAAGACCGGAGAATCTGCCGCTCGGGTTGGTGGCCGCCACGCGCGTCTGTGGAGGGCTGGCCCAAGAGCCGGACCGGCGGGACGGCACCACGCACGCACGCCCGTGTCGACCGGATGCGCGCCGCCGACACGCGGCCGGTGTCGCGTCAGCGGCGGATCATCGGCGCGGGTGCCGTCGGCCGACTGCAAGAGCCCCCGGTACCGACGGTGCCGCGTGATCTCGGCTCTTCCGCTCACGTCGGCTTGAGGCCGGTGCGCAGGCGCCGTCGTGCCCCATTTCCGATATCGCCGTCCGCAGCGGCCGTTCGCTGTCTGTGCTCAAGATCCTTGCGGGCCTGAGTGCCCTTATCGTGCCTCAATAAGGGCACTCAGGGCCGCAACGATCTTCAGTCCCGCCATGTGGGCGGCTTGCTTTCGCATTTTGGGCGCGTAGAGCGCACGGCCCGGAAATCGGAACAGCCGAGTCCGACTGGATCTCCACGGCACTCCGGCGCGCTGGCGCCGTCGTGCCCATTTTCGATATCGCCGTCCGCAGCGGCCGTTCGCTGTCTGTGCTCAAGATCCTTGCGGCCCTGAGTGCCCTTATCGCGCCTCAATAAGGGCACTCAGGGCCGCAACGATCTTCAGTCCCGCCATGTGGGCGGCTTGCTTTCGCATTTTGGGCGCGTAGAGCGCACCGCCCAAAAATCGGAAGAGCCAAGACCACTGGATCTCCACGGCACTCCGGCTCCGCTGCCGGTCCTTGCGACCACCCGGCCGCCGCCATACCGCCCGGCGACGGCTGACGAGGCTGTGTCCGGCCGGCCGCCGCTGTACCGCTCGGCGACGGCTGACGAGGCTGTGTCCGGCCGGCCGCCGCCGTACCGCCCGGCGACGGCTGACGAGGCTGTGTCCGGCCGGCCGCCGCCGTACCGCCCGGCGACGGCTAACAAGGCTGTGTCCGGTCGGCGGATCGCAACTGCCGTTGCGGGCACTCACCCACCGGACGCCCGCCCCAGAAGCGGCGACTCGTCGGCTCCCGGGGCCTGGAACGTACGCCGATAGTGCTGTGGCGTCACGCCCAGAAGCGCATGCATGTGTTGCCGCAGCAACGTCGCGCTGCCGAAGCCGGCCTCCGTCGCCACCCGTTCCACCGGCAGGTCGCTGCTCTCCAGAAGCGTCCGGGCTCGGTCGACCCGCTGCCCGATCAGCCACTGCAGCGGCGTGACCCCCACCTCTGCCACGAACCGGCGGCTGAACGTTCGCTTCCCCATGGCCGCGTGCGCCGCCAGATCGGCAAGCGTCAGCGGCTCCCGCAGCCGCCCCAGCGCCCACGCCCGGGTCGGCCCGGTGCCCATCGAGGACTCCGGCGGTGTCGGGTGGGCGATGAACTGGGCCTGCCCGCCGTCCCGCCAGGGCGCGACCACGCAGCGGCGCGCCGCGTCGTTCGCGACCGCGGCGCCGTGGTCGGAGCGGACGATGTGGACGAACAGGTCGATGCCTGCCGCGGCCCCGGCCGAGGTCAGTACGCGGCCGGAGTCGACGAACAGCACGTCCGGCCGGACCTCGACGGCCGGGAACAGCGCGGCGAACCGCGCGCTCAAGGCCCAGTGTGTGGTCGCTGCCCGCCCGTCCAGCAGCCCGGCGGCGGCCAGTACGAACGCGGATGTGCAGGTGCTCACCACACGCGCGTCTGCCCGGATCGACCGCAGCGCCTCGACCACGGCCGGGTCGGCCTCGCCGGATGCGAGCATGGCGGCGGTCGGCTCCTGGGTGGCGATGACCACGGTGTCCGCGTCGAGGAGTGCGTGCCGGTCGTGCTGGACCTCGATCGAGAACCCGGCGTTGGTGGCGACCGGCCTGCCGTCGAGTGAGCAGACGACGACGTCGTAGAACCGGTGTCCGGCGGTGTCGCACGCCTCGTTGAGCACCCGGGCCGGGATGCCGAGATCGAACGGGATGACGCCGTCCAGGGCGAGGACGGCAACGCGATGGGCCATGGCACGAATCTTACGCGCGATGTCATTCGTGCCGCTGTCGGTGGATGATCGGAACGGTGAGACTTGTCCCCATGAGCGAGAACATCCTGATGAACGCGGTCCGCCAGCACTCCTTCGGCGGCCCCGGGGTGCTGACAGTCGAGCGCGTCCCGCGCCCGGTCCCACTCCCCACCGAGGTGCTCGTCCGGGTGTACGCGGCCGGCGTCAACCCGGTCGACTGGAAGACCCGCGGCGGCACCGGCATGGCCGGCGTGCTCGGCGAGCCGCCCTTCGTCCTCGGCTGGGACGTGGCCGGCGTGGTGGAGGAGACCGGGTTCGGCGTCACCACGCTCGCGCCGGGCGACGAGGTCTACGGCATGCCGTGGTTCCCGCGCGCGGCCGGCGCTTACGGCGAGTTCGTCACCGCGCCGGCCCGCCACTTCACCCGTAAGCCGTCGAGTGCCACGTTCGCGGAGGCGGCGGCCGTACCGCTGGCCGGGTTGACCGCGTGGCAGGCGCTTGTCGACACGGCGGCGGTGCAGCCGGGACAGCGCGTGCTGATCACTGCGGCGGCCGGCGGCGTCGGGCACCTGGCGGTCCAGTTCGCCAAGCACCTCGGCGCGCACGTGATCGCGGTGGCCGGTCCGCGCAACCAGCGGTGGCTTACCGAGCTGGGCGCGGATCAGGTCGTGGACTACACGGCCGGCCGGTTCGAGAAGGAGGCCGGGAACGTCGACGTGGTGCTCGACCTGGTCGGTGACGCGTACGACTCGACGAGCACCCGTTCCATCGAGACGCTCCGGCCCGGCGGGCTGCTGATCGCGGTGCCGGCCGGCGTCTCCCCTGAGCTGGCCGCTGCCGCGCGGGCCGCGGGCGTGCGCGCGACCGCGTTCCTTGTCGAGCCGGACGGCCCGGCGCTGGCCCGGATCGCCGCGCTGATCGACGGCGGCGCGGTCCGGGTCGAGGTGGCTGCGGAGCTGCCGCTTGCCGAGGTCGCCACCGCCCACCGCGACGCCGAACAGGGTCACACCCGTGGCAAGGTCGTGCTGCGCGTCGCAGGCGACCGCCCGTGACGAGAGTCCTTTTCACGGACGCTGTGGGTGCGACGGGCAGTCCCGGCGCGCGACCGGCACCGGCCGGAGTCCTACCGGATCGAGGCGTGACGCCGTCTACCTGAACCGGTCAGGCGAAGACCGGCCCGTCCTTGCCGCGCTTGGCCTCGTACATGGCGCCGTCCGCGAGTTTGAGCACCTCGTCGGCCTCGAACTCCTGGCCGTCCGGCGGCGCGGAACTGTCGTCGACCATGGCGATGCCGATGCTCGGCACCACGTGGGCGTTCTCGTCGCCGCCGACCGGGATCGGAATGCCGCAGCTCTCGATCAGGCGGTCCGCGACCGCCTTGGCCGCGTCCCGGTCGCCGACCGCGTGGCAGACGACCACGAACTCGTCGCCGCCGAGCCGGGCCACCACGTCACCGCCGCGCAGCACTTCGGTGAGCCGCGCGGCGGTGACACGGAGGACCTCGTCCCCGGCGTCGTGGCCCATGGTGTCGTTGACCTTCTTGAACCCGTCCAGGTCCAGGAAGTAGACGCCCATCGGCGGTGTGCCGGGTCGCCAGCGCTTGAGCGTCTGGGCGAGGTGGTGGGTGAGGAAGCGGCGGTTGGGCAGGCCGGTGAGCGCGTCGTTGAGCGCCAGCCGTTCCTTGCGCCGCTGCTCGGTCACGTCGTGGTTGACCATGATCGCGGCGTATGAGCTGCCGGACTGTTCGGGCAGGCCGGTGAGCGAGCAGACGATCTCCACCTCTTCGCCGTCCGCGCGGCGCTGGCGGAGTTCGCCGGTCCAGACGCCGGCGTCGCGGATCGACGGGATGACGTCCTCGAACGTCAGCGGCTCGCCGTCCTCGCTGAGGAACCGGGTGTCGAGCAGTGCGTGCGCGTCGCAGCCGACCGCGTCCGCGAGGCTGTAGAAGTAGACGCCCTCGGCCGCGGTGTTCCAGGTGACGATGCGCCCGTCGCCGTCCCAGGAGACGATCACGTCGGAGACCTGGTTGACGATCTCGGCCTGCGCCCGCATCTCCTCGAACGCGACCACCGAGCCGTTGATCAGGTCGACGGTGGAGAGGCTGTTCGCGGCCATGTCCGCCACGGCCTGCAGGAACGCGAGGTCGGACTCGGAGAACGCGTCGCCGCCCTCATCGCGGGTGACGACCAGGATGCCGGTCGGGTGACCCTCGGCGCGCAGTGGCTGGATCGAGACCGCGCTGATGCCACGGATGGACAGGCCCGCGACAAGAGCCGGATCAAGGGCGTCCAGGTGGGTACGGACCTCCGCCGGATCGAGCACGGCCGCCACCCCGCTGTCGGTGACCGCGGTGACCAACCCGTCGTAGTCACCGATAGTGATGCTGCCCGGCATCTGCCGCAGCGCCTCCTCCGCGTCCGGGTCGCGGTGGGTGGCGCCGACCCGGTTGAGCGTGCGGTGCGTGCTCGACTGCGTCCAGACCGAGGCGCTGTCCGCGACGAGGACGGCGGCCCCGACCACGACGGCGGCGAGTCGGGCGGGGTCGGCGAGCGCGTTGTTCGCCGCCCGCGCGATCCCGACCAGCGCCCGCAGGCGCGCCGTATCGCTCATGGTTGCTGACACCATGGCTCATCCTCCTCCCCGCTCACCCGGTCTGTGTCGCTCTCCGTAACTTAACGGTACGGATCGCGTGGCTGCCCTTTCGGCGCGCGCCCCGCCGGCCTGAGCAAACGGAAGGTGTCCTCGGTCTCATCGCGCCGGAACGGTGACGCCGGAGGACGATCGGCGCAGCAGGGCCCAGGTGAACAGCCCGGCCGGGATGATCAGCCAGCAGGAGAAGAGCCGGTAGCCGAGCACCGCGGCCGCGGCCGGGCCCTGCGCCGCGCCCGCGGAGACCATCGCGGCCAGGAGGCTCGCCTCGATCACGCCGATGCCGCCGGGCGTGACCGGGATCTGCCGGACCAGCTGCACCACCACGTAGACGGCGCCGAGCTGCACGAACGTGAGCGGCAGGTGGAACGCGTGGGCGACCGCGGCCAGGCAGCACAGGTCGGTGAACCAGTTGACCACCGCGAACAGCAGCGCGATCCGCCGGTAGCGCCCGTGCATGCCGAGCGCGACCGGCCTGACCGCACGCAGCGTGGCGATCATCGAGGCGATCCGGCCGGCCGGAACCTCCCCGAGTTCAACGGCAGGAACCGCCACCGGGGTACGACGCCTGTCGCGCAGCACGCTCGCCGTGATCATCGCGATCAGGGCCAGCACGCCGAGTGCCGCGCCGACTGTGGCCACCGGGTGCGCGGACCACGCCGCGCCCGGGTCCTCGAGCACGATCACCACGTACCCGAGGACGAAGAGCACGACCAGGCCAAGCAGGGAGAACGCGCCGGACAGCACCATCACCGTGGTGGCCGCCTCCCGGCTCGCGCCCCACCGCCGGAACGTCTGGTAGGCGAACCCGGCGGACATCGCGGACCCGGCGGGCATGGTGATCGCGATCGCGGAGCGGCTGTACGTCATGGCCAGCGCCGGACCGATCCCGACCGCCACGCCCAGGCCCCGGAGCAGCCACATCTGCTGCCGGGCGAACATCGCCAGCGACACCCACTCCGCGACCAGGCCGAGCAGTAGCCACCACGGGCTCGCGGTGGTGATCGCGAACCAGACCTCGCCCGCGTCCGGCAGGCGGTCACGGAGCAGGAACACCGCGGCGGCGCCGAGCACCACCAGCAGTGCCGGTCGCAGCAATTGTTTCGCGCGGTCCGTTTCGTACCCCCAAAGGCTTGTGTTTTCTCATTTTGCCGGTGGCTGAGGCATTCCCGGCCCGGTACACCCGGATCGCAACTCAGCGCACCCGGCGGTGCACCCGCCGCACCGGAGAGTTTCCCTGGTCAGCGACGTGCTGGCGTTTCCAACGGGGGGAAACCGCATATGAGCATCACCACCACGACGACGACCGCGCCGGTTGCGATGAACGACCGTGAGCGCGAGGATCTCATCCGCGCCAACATGCCGCTGGTCGGTCACCTGGTGCGTGACATGCTCGGACGCGTCCCGGCGCACGTCAACCGCGACGACCTCACCTCGGCCGGCCTGGCCGCGCTGGTGACCGCGGCCCGCGGCTTCGACCCGGAGCGCGGCATCCCGTTCCACAGGTTCGCGGCGACCCGGATCCGCGGCGCGCTGCTTGACGAGCTGCGCGGCCTTGACTGGGCGTCCCGCTCGGTGCGCTCCCGCGCCCGTCAGGCGGACGCCGGGCGCCAGGCGCTGACCGCCACGCTCGGCCGCACGCCCACGCCGAACGAGCTGGCCGAGTACCTGGGTGTCCCGGTGTCGGAGATCAACTCGACGGCTGACGACGTACAGCGGGCCGTCGTGCTGTCGCTGCAGGGCTTCACCACCGGCAGCGCGGACGACATGGTCACCGAGTCGACAATGGGCCCGGAGGACATGCTGCTGCACCGCGAGCGGATCGGTTACCTGCACAACGCGATCGAGGCGCTGCCGGAGCGGCTGCGGATCGTCATCACCCGCTACTTCCTCCGCGAGGAGCCGATGTCGGTGATCGCGGCCGAGCTGAACGTGACCGAGTCGCGCATCTCCCAGCTGCGCGCGGAGGCGCTGACGCTGCTCAAGGACGGCCTGAACTCGCACCTCGACCCGGAGCAGGTCAAGCCCGCGGGCCGCCCGGACGGCTGCGTGAACCGCCGCCGTGCCTCGTACTTCGAGCAGATCGCCAGCAAGGGCACGCTGAACAGCCGTCTCGCCCACACCAACCACCACGGCCTGCCCACCAACCTGGCCGCGTGACACGACAAGGCCCGCCACCCTCCCGTCGAGGTGGCGGGCCTTGCCGCGGGTCAGAGTGCGAAGGTGATCGAGCCGACCTGGAGCACCGACGGGAACGTGCCGACCGCCGTGGCGAACCCGGACAGCAGGTCCACCGAGTAGAGCGTGCTGCGGCCTGTCACCGGGTCGATGATCGCGGCGAACGCGGTGTTGGTGACGGCCCGGCCGTTGCTCAGCGTGCTGTAGATGTCAAGGCTCGACGGGAGCGCCGGGTCGGCACCGAGCGCGCCCTGCGGGAAGAGCGTGCCGGCCGCCGGCGGGTTCTGCAGCGAGATCTGGTTCGCGACGGTGTCGAGGTCGAACAGCAGCGTGCCGGTGACCCCGCTCTTGTCGTTGTTCGTGTACGCGGCGCCTGTCACCCCGGTCACGGACTTGCCTGTGGCGCCGTCGGTAAGCGCGTTCTGCGCCGTGGTGACGTTGCCGTCGACGTCGTGGCTGAGGTTCTGCCCGGTGTCGCTGATGATCCGCAGCCGGTCCGCCGCCGGGTTGAAGTCGACGCCGAACGACTGGCCGCTCAGCGACACGGTCAGCTGGCCGACCTTGGTCAGGTACCACTGGTTGACGGTGTAGATGCCGCCGGCGTTGGCGACCACGTAGGTCAGGCCGTTCGCCGGCCGGGTGTCGAGGCCGACCGCGTAGTAGTCGTGGCCGGTGAACCCGACGATGTCCTGCACCCAGTCGCTCACGTTCGGCGTCTGCGACTTGAACGCCAGCATGGTGAGGCCGTTCGCGGTGATGCCGAAGCCCTGGATCTGCGGCACCGCGGCCTGCCCGGCGGCCGGCCCGCTCGCGACGACAGTGACTGTCGCGGCCACCGTCAGCGCCGCCGCCGCGACGATCTTCTTGATTCGCCAGTTCATGATGTCCTCCCCATTTCGAATGGCGAGGCAAAAGCTATGCGGGGGTACGGGACGCGCGCTGGACGCCGACTGGACGCCGTCCGGGGGCAGCGTCCAGCCGGGTGACCGGCATCAGTCGAAGGTGACCTCGCGGGTGAGCTTCGAGGACCACGGGCACCAGAACAGGCCGGGCAGGAACGCGCCGCCGGCCTCGTCCAGGTGGTCCTCCGCGTAGGTGATCGAGGAGTCGCAGACCTCGATCGCCATCGAGAAGAACGAGACCGTGTCCGGGTCCAGGTGGTAGCTCCAGCCCCGGTTGTAGTCGCTTGAGACCTTCCTGATCCGGCCGATCACGTGGGTCTGGTTCTGCTCGTCGCCGTTGAGGATCGCCCGAGCCTCCGCGATCCGGGCGTCGTTCGTCAGCTTGAAGATGAACTCTTTGCCGCTGTAGTCGGTGAACGCGAAGTACGCCGGCTTCTCCTCGGCCTGTGCCGCCGCGGGCGCCGCGAGGACCCCGCCGGTGGTGGCCATGGCGACGGCCGCGATCAGGCCGCCGATCCGGTTCCGTGTCTTCAGCATGACTTTCCCCCTGTCACATGCGCGCCCGCCATGTGGATCACGGCGGGCCACAAGCGACGTTAGGCACGATCCGGACACCAGGAGCCAAGATCGACAAACATTCGGCGGTACGGCGTACAGGCCGTACCGCCGAATGTTCGTGATCGTTAAAAGCGGTCGAACTTGGCCTCGATCTCGGGGGCGAAGGCGTCCTGGTCCCGCCGCGAGAAGGACGGGCCGGACGCGGCGGAGGCGCCCTGGGCGGAGTAGTAGCCGGGGCCGTTCGCGGACATCCGCCCGCCGTGCTCGCGGCCGGAGTAGTCGGTGCTCGCGTAGTCCGGACGGGCCCGGCGGCCGGGGGCGCCGACCACGAAGAAGTCCATCATCTGCTGCAGCTGTGTGGTCTGCGCGGACATCTCCTCCGCGGTCGCGGCAAGTTCCTCGCTCGACGACGCGGTCTGCTCGGTGACCTTGCCGATCTGGTTCATCGCGATGTTGATCTGGCGGACGCCCGTGGACTGCTCGCCGCTCGCCGCAGCGATCTCCTGCACCAGATCGGAGGTGCGGATGATGCTTGGGATGATCGTGTTGAGCAGGTTGCCGGCCCGTTCCGCGGTCTCCACGCTTCCAGACGCCAGCTCGCTGATCTCCTGCGCCGCGACCTGACTGCGCTCGGCGAGCTTGCCGACCTCGGTGGCCACCACCGCGAAGCCCTTGCCGTGCTCGCCGGCCCGGGCGGCCTCGATCGTCGCGTTGAGCGCAAGCATGTTGGTCTGGAACGCGATGTCGTCGATGATCCCGATCTTGCTGGTGATCTCCTTCATCGCGTTCACGGTCTTCTGCACCGCCTCGCCGCCCTCGAGTGCCTCCGCGCGCGCCTGGGCGGCCATCTCCTCGGTCGCTGTCGCGTTCTCGCTGTTCTGCGCGATGCCGGCGGTCATCTCCTCGAGGCTGGAGGTGGTCTCCTCGATGCTCGACGCCTGCTCGGTCGCGGCCTGGGAGAGGCTCTGCGACGCGCCGCTGATCTGGCCGGCCGCATTGTTGATCTGCGCGGACGAGTCGATCACGGTGCTGACGGTCTCGGAGAGCCGGTCCAGCGCGCTGTTGAGCGCCACACCCATCCGGCCCACCTCGTCGCGGCTGCTGACCTCGAGACGCTGGTCAAGCCGGCCGGCCGCGAGCCCGGTCAGCACGTTGACCGTCTGCTCAAGCGGTTGCGAGATGGCCCGGCTGATCAGCTGCACCATGACGAACGTGAACACCAGCGCGAACGCGATCAGCCCGAACATGGTGATGCGGGCCGTGTCGTAGGCGGCGGAGGACGTGTCGATCGACTCCTTGGCGGCGGAGTCCTCCGCGGCGAGCAGGCGGCCGAGTGCCTCGTCGATCGTGTTCGAGACGGGCGTGACCTCGGCCGCGGTGATCGCATTGAACTGCGCGTAGTCGGCGGACTCCGCGGCCGGGATCAGCTTGGTCGTGAGTACCTGCTCGTAGGTGGTGAAACCGTCGCCGACCGCGGCCCGGTCCTGGTCGGTGCCCGCGATGTCCAACCCGGCCACCCGCTCCCACGCCCCGTTGAGCTCGGTCTGGGCCTTCTGCACACGGGTGGTCGCGGCGTCGTTCTCCGCCTCGGTCTGGGCCAGCGCCAGCGCCCGGGACCCGAGGCGTAGATCCCGGTAGTTGACCGCGATGGTGTCGAGCGCCTTGGTGTTGTGCAGGTGGACGTTGTACATGTCCTCAAGCCGGCTCTGCGTGGTGCCGAGCTGCAGGACGCCGACCACGCCCAGCACGGCCAGCATGACGCAGGTGATCACGGCCAGCCAGCGCAGCTTCCAGGCGACGGAGAGGTTCTTGAACGAGAACCCCGACGACGAGGGCTGGGTATGCGTCTTGTCCGCCATGGTTGCGAGACTCCTCGGTTGATCATCTGGCTCCTGACCAGCCTAGGACCCGCCTACCGGGCGCAAGCGACAAAAACTCATATCTGCCCTTTTCTTGGGCTTAAGCATGATCCGATGAGGTGGAGGGAAGCGCGACGGGGGAGTGGGCAGCGGTGAGCGACGTATCCACGAAGACGATGACCATGGGCCGCTACCTCACGTTCACGCTCAACGACGAGGCCTACGCGCTCGACATCTTCCATGTGCTGGAGATCCTTGAGTACCGCAACCTGACTGTGGTGCCGATGATGCCGCCGTTCATCCGCGGCGTGATCAACCTGCGCGGGCGTGCGGTGCCGGTCATCGACCTCGCCATCCGGTTCGACCGTGGTGCCACCACGGTCCGGCGCCGGACCAGCATCATCATCGTGCACATCGCGGAGTCCGGTCTCGAACCGGGACCCGGCGGCACCGACGGCGACGGCGGCCAGGACATCGGCATCCTCGTCGACAGCGTCAACAAGGTGGTGGCGCTCGGCGGGCACGACATCGAGCCGGCGCCGAGCTTCGGCTCCGGGATCCGGGCCGACTACATCAGCGGCATGGCCCGCCGCGACGGAGACTTTCTGATTCTGCTGGATGTCGGCAACGTGCTGTCGATCAGTGACATGGTCAGCCTGGGCGACGCCGTCCGGGACCGTGGCCAGGCCACCGCCGACGATGCCCCCGCCGACGAAGGAATCTGATGCAGCAGTCGCTCACCAGCCGACCCCAGTGCACCCTGGGCCCGGAGGAGTTCGCCTACATCACCGGCGTGCTGTGCCGGGAGACCGGAATCAGGATGATGCCGGGCAAGGAGGCGCTTGTCTCCGGCCGCCTCGACAAGCGGCTGCGCGCGCTCGGCCTGCCCGGATACCCGGAGTACGTGCGGTACCTCAAGGGCCAGCCGGACGGCTCGCCGGAGCTGCGCCAGCTGATCAACCTGCTCACCACGAACGAGACGTTCTTCTTCCGCGAGCAGCAGCACTTCGACTTCCTCCGCGACACGGTGCTGCCGGCCCGCGAGCGCACCCGGCTGTTCCGGCTGTGGAGCGCGGCCAGCTCGACCGGCGAGGAGGCGTACACCGCAGCGATGGTGCTCTCCGAGGCGCTGCCGGACGACCGCTGGGAGATCGTCGGCACCGACATCTCCTCCCGCGTCGTCGAGGGCGCGCAGCTCGGCATCTACCCGCTCACCGCGGCGGACAAGATCCCGCGTCAGCTGCTGCGCAAGTACTGCCTGCGCGGACGCGACGAGTTCGACGGCAGCATGGCGGTCGGCCGGCCGCTGCGGCAGCGGGTGAACTTCCTCCGGCACAACCTGATGGAGAACCTCGGGCACCTGGGCAGATTCGACGTGATCATGCTGCGCAACGTCATGATCTACTTTGATCCGGAGACCAAGCGGCAGCTCGTCGGCCGGCTGCAGGAGATGCTGCACCCGGGCGGATTCTTCATCGTCGGCCGCTCCGAGTCGCTCAACGCGATCCCGTCACGGCTGGTCATGGTCGAACCCTCGATTTACCGGATCCCCGGGCAGCAGCGTGGCTAGTGTCGCAGAGGTGGTGCTCAACCCCGGGGAGTTCTACTTCGGCGGCGCCGACACCCGCATCCACACGCTGCTGGGGTCGTGCGTGTCGATCACGCTCTGGCACCCGCGCCGGCAGGTCGGCGGGATGTGCCACTACATGCTCCCGACACGGCGGCTGCCCGGCACGCTGCACCGGCTCGACGGGCGCTACGCGGACCACGCGGTCCGGATGTTCCTCCACGAGATCGAGAGGCAGGGCACCCGCCCCTCCGAGTACGTGGCCAGGATGTTCGGCGGCGGCAACCAGTTTCCACCCGCACAGCGCAGAGGCCGCGCGCCGGACATCGCACGCGACAACATCGCGGCCGGGCTGGCGCTGCTCGACCGGCACGGCTTCCACCTGGCCGAGACGCACCTGGGCGGGCGCGGTGCAAGGCGGCTCACGTTCGACATCGCCACCGGCGACGTGGCGCTCCACTCGGCCGCGCAGCAGGTGTCATGACCGGCGGCATGATCGGCGTGCTCATCGTGGACGACTCCGCGGTGGTGCGGCAGGTGCTGACCGCGCGGCTGAGGGACAGCGCGGGAATCGAGGTGATCGGCGCGGTCGCCGACCCGATCTTCGCCATGCAGCACATGAACAAGGTCTGGCCGGACGTGGTGGTGCTCGACCTGGAGATGCCCCGGATGGACGGGCTGACGTTCCTCAAGAAGCTGATGGCGGTACGCCCGACGCCTGTCGTCGTCTGCTCGGCGCTCACCGGGCGAGGTGCGGAGACCGCCATGGAAGCGCTCGCGGCCGGCGCGGTGACGGTGATCCCGCGGCCGCTTACCGGGCTGCGGGAGTTCGTCGAGACGCAGGCCTCGGACATCGTGGCGGCGGTGCGGTCGGCGGCCTCGGCCGGGATGCGGGCGCGGGTACCCGTACCGTCGAGGGCCCCTGATCTTGATCTTGATTTGCGGGTGGTGCCGGCGGGGCTGCTCACCGTCCCCGGACCGGCCAGGGTGCCCGGACCGGCGGTGCCGTCCGGGCGGTCCCGGGACCACCGCCCGCCCGACGCCGTGGGCCAGAAGCCGAACCGCGCGGTCGTCAGCGCGGAACGGGTGGTCGCGATCGGCACGTCGACCGGCGGCACCCGCGCGCTCGAGGTGGTGCTGCCGGCGCTGCCACGCTCCACGCCCGGCGTGGTGATCGTGCAGCACATGCCGGAGCGGTTCACCGCCGCGTTCGCGCAGCGACTGGACGCCATGTGCCGGATGCACGTCACCGAGGCGGCGGACGGCGACGAGGTGCTGCCCGGAAACGTGCTCGTCGCGCCGGGGGGACGGCACATGGAGTTGATCAAAATGGGTAACGGGTACCGGGTGCGCGTCTTCGACGGGCCGCCGGTCAACCGGCACCGGCCCTCGGTCGACGTGCTGTTCCGGTCCGTCGCCAAGGCGGCCGGCGCGGCCGCGCTCGGCGTGATCATGACGGGCATGGGTGACGACGGCGCGCGCGGACTGCTGGAGATGCGGACGGCCGGCGCGTTCACAATCGCCCAGGACGAGGCGACCTGCGTCGTGCACGGCATGCCGCACGAGGCCGTCCAGCTCGGCGCCGTCGACCGGGAGGCGCCGCTCGGGTCCATCGCGGAGGTGATCCACAGGTATGGCTGAGGTGCTCTGGATTCTGCTCGGGATCGTCGTGGGCGGTGGGGCCGGGTTCGGCCTCGGCCGGCGGCGTGCGATCGTCGCTCCATCCCACCACGCCACCGGCGACCCGCATCTGCACAGCGTCAGCCGGCTCACCGGGTCGCTCGCGCCGGTCTGGTCCGCGCAGATCGTGTCGTCCCGCGCCCAGATGGAAACCGCGGTCGGCACGCTCACCGAACGGTTCGGCGAGATCGTCGAGAACCTGGACACCGTGCTCGCCTCGTCGGCCGGCGCGCTCCGGGAAGGCGGGTCCGGCACGTTCGACAGGAGCCGGGAACGGCTCGGCGGCGTCGTCGGCACGCTCGACGACGCGCTCGCCACCAAACGCGAGACCGTCGCGGAACTCCGCACGCTGCTCGCCTTCAACGACGAACTGCGCCAGATGTCAGGTGAGGTGACCGCGATCGCGGCGATGACCAACCTGCTCGCGCTCAACGCCTCGATCGAGGCGGCCAGGATCGGGCGGGCCGGCGCCGCGTTCGGCGTGGTCGCGGACGAGGTGCGGCAACTCGCCGACCGGTCCGCCGGGACCAGCGAGCGGATGGCCGAGAAGGTCGGCCGGATCGACTCCACGATCAACACGCTGCTCGACCACGCCGAACAGACCGCCGAACACGAGAACGAGGCGGTCGCCGGCGCGAACGCGGAGGTCCAGGCCGTGCTCGACGACCTGCAGACAGTTGTCAGCGGGTTCCGCAACTCCTCCGCCGACCTGGAGCGCGCGGCCGTCGGCATCCGCGGCGACATCTCCGACTCACTCGTCAACCTGCAGTTCCAGGACCGGGTCTGCCAGGTCCTGGAACACCTGCAGGCCAGCATCGACCGGCTCCCGGTCGTGGTCGAGGAGGCGAACGAGCGGTCCCGCACCGACGCGCCGCCGATCGACCCGGACGCGGTGCTCGGCGAGATGGAGGCCAGCTACACGATGGCCGAGGAACTCCAGTCCCACAGGTCCAAGTCGGCCGCCACGGTACGCGAATCGGAGATCACGTTCTTCTAGGTTCAAAGGAGGTTCTCATGGGCAAGACGATTCTCGTGGTCGACGACTCCGCCTCCGTGCGCCAGGTCGTCAGCATCGCGCTCAAGGGCGCCGGATACGACGTGCTCGTCGGCACGGACGGCAAGGACGCGCTCACGAAGCTGGACGGCCGCCGCATCCACCTGATCATCTCGGACGTGAACATGCCCAACATGGACGGCATCACGTTCGTGACCGAGGCGAAGAAGCTTGCCGCGTACAAGTTCACGCCGATCATCATGCTCACCACGGAGTCCCAGGAGGACAAGAAGCGCCAGGCGCAGGCCGCGGGGGCGAAGGCGTGGGTGACCAAACCGTTCCAGCCGGAGCAGATGCTCGCGGCAGTCAGCAAGCTGATCGCGCCATGAGCAGCGTCGATCTCGAGGGTGAGCTGACCATCCACACCGCGGCGTCGCAGGCCCCGCACCTGCTCGGCGCGCTCGAGGAGAAAAGCACTCTGCGGGTACGCCTGGCAGGCGTCACCGAGCTGGACACGGCCGGCCTGCAGTTGCTGCTGCTCGCCAGGCAGGAGGGACTGCGCCTCGGGACCACAGTGGAGTTCCGGGACGCGAGCGCGGAGGTACGGGCCGCGCTGGCTGTCGTACACCTGGACGGGGCGTTGGAGGCGTTGGCGTGAGTTTCGAGGACGATGCCGCCGAGGCGATGGACATCTTCATCACCGAGGCCAGGGAACTGCTCGAAGCGCTCGAGGAGGGCCTGCTGTCGCTTGAGGCCGACCCCTCCGAGTCGGAGACGGTGAACGCGGTCTTCCGGTCCGCGCACACGCTCAAGGGATCGGCCGGGCTGTTCGGCCTGAACCACCTGGTCAGCTTCACACACGTGGTGGAGACGCTGCTCGGGCACGTCCGCGAGGGCGAGGTGCGGGCCACACCGGAGCTGATCAGCGCGCTGCTGCCGTGCGCGGACCACATCGCGCGGGTGGTGGAGGGAGTGGCGGCCGGGCGCCTCGTCGCCTCACCCGAGGAGGAGACCGCCGGCGCCCTGCTGCTCGACCGGCTGGCGCCGTTCCTGCCCGGCGCGTTCGTGGTGGCCGCCCCCGCCGTCGTCGAGGACGAACTCGGCGATGCCCGCGGCTGGCGGCTCCACCTCCGCTTCGGCCCGGACTGCCTGCGCAACGGCATGGACCCGATGTCGTTCCTGCGCTACCTGGGCACGCTCGGCACGCTCGACCGGATTACCGTCGACGACTCCGGGCTGCCCGAGGCCGCGGACCTGGACCCGGAGACGAGCTACCTCGCGTTCGAGGTCGACCTGATCACCGACGCGCCCAAACCCGAGGTCGAGTCGGTCTTCGAGTTCGTCCGCGACGAGAGCGACATCCGGATCGCACCGCTGGCCGCCGCCTCCTACGTGGACTACATCGAGGCGATGCCGCAACGGGACAGGATCGGCGACGTGCTGCTGGAGAGCGGCGCGGTCACCTCGTCCGAGATCGACCAGGCACTGCGGATCCAGCGGGAGCGGTCGCTCACCGTACCCATCGGCCAGGTCTTGATCGAAGAGGGTCTGGCGGACCCGGCAGTTGTCGAGGCCGCGCTGAGCCGGCAGCGCAAGGTCGCGGACAGCCGCTCCGCCGACACCCAGACCATCCGCATCGACGCCTCCCGCCTCGACCGGCTCATCGACCTGGTCGGCGAGCTGGTGATCGCCCAGGCCAGCACCACCATGTCCGGCGACGGCGCGGAGGCGCAGAGCGAGGTCACCCGCCTGATCGACGAGGTCCGGCACAGCGCGCTGTCGCTGCGCATGGTCCCGATCGGCATGACGCTGCGCCGGTTCGAGCGCGTCGTCCGGGACGTCTGCATGGACCTCGGCAAAGAGGTCCAGCTGACGATCACCGGCGGCGAGGCGGAGATGGACAAGGCGCTCGTCGAGCGGATCAGCGACCCGTTGCTGCACCTCGTCCGGAACTCGCTCGACCATGGCATCGAGCCGCCCACCGAACGCGCACGGGCCGGTAAGCCGGCTCAGGGCACGCTGCGGCTGCACGCCTACCACGACGCCGGAAACATCGTGATCGAGGTGGCGGACGACGGGCGCGGCCTGGACCGCGACAAGATCCTGGCCAAAGCGGTGGACCGTGGCCTGGTTTCGGCGTCCGCGTCACTGTCGGACGCGGAGATCTACGACCTGATCTTCGAGCCGGGCTTCTCGACCGCCGACGCGGTGTCGAACCTGTCCGGCCGCGGCGTGGGCATGGACGTCGTCCGCCGGAACGTGGCGGCGCTGCGCGGCAGCATCGAGGTCGAGTCGGTCCGCGGCCACGGCGCCGTGATCCGCATCCGGCTGCCGCTGACGCTCGCCATCATCGACGGCTTCCTGGTCGGCGTGGGAGCGTCGTCGTACGTGGTGCCACTCGACCGGGTGACCGAGTGCGTGGAACTGCCGCCCGGCCCCCGCGGCCGCGACTGCATGAACCTCCGCGGCGAGGTGCTCCCGTTCATCCGCCTCCGCCAGGTCTTCGGCGTCCCCGGCGAATCGGCGCGCCGCCAGAATGTCGTGGTGGTCGAGCAGTCCGGGCAGCGTACCGGTTTGGTGGTGGACGCGCTGATGGGCGAGTTCCAGACTGTCATCAAGCCGCTGGGCCCGCTGTTCAGCAACCTGAAGTGCGTCAGCGGCTCGACGATCCTGGGCAACGGCGACGTGGCACTGATCCTCGATGTGGGCCCGCTTGTCGCGGAACACACGGACCACGAGCGCGCCCGCCAGGCTCCGGTCCCGGTCGGCTGACGACACGTTTTTTTGAGAGTTCGCAAACGGGAGCGGTCACACGGGCGGATGCTTGAATTGCGCGATGCCCGTCGGGGTGATGGCTCAACAGCAAGGGTTCCGGTACATGAAAGACAATCGTGCTATGTGGTTTCGGGCGTCCGGATGCAGGGATGGCTACTGCGTGGAGGTCGCGACCTCTCCGGCTGGCATGCTGGTCCGAGACGCCAAGGATGAGGAGCGCGGAGCGGTTCTCAGTTTCGCGACTGAGTCTTGGCAGGCATTCATCGGGAGCCTCCGGAAAGAGGCCGGCGGAGCGGGCCGCGTCTGAGCCCGGCACTGGACATCAGCCAGATGGCGATCCGCATCAGCTGGAGGCAGGTCGAAAACACGCGTTGCCGCCGCCGTGCGGGAAGTAGTCCGGCCACGTCCAGGGTGTCGAAGTCCAGATATGGACTGGTGCGAAGCCTTACCGGTGCGGCCGGTGAGGCTTCGATCGCCGCCAGCTCCGCCGCGTTGCGATAGTGCCGCTCCGCGATGCGCGCGAGGATGGCGGCGGACTCGTCTCCGGACTCCAGGTAGACCACGCGGGCGTCTTGCCAGAACTCCCGGACGATCTCGATGTGGAATATGTTGGCGCAGGTCTTCTCCAGCTCCAGCTCGGTCATGCGCCCGTGCCTCAACGCGGTCTCGAAGTAGCTGAACTCCATCCCGAGATAGGCGCGCAGTGCCATCTCCCTGCCGGATGGCGAGGGCGGGAGCCCCCACAGCGGAAGGTATTCTCTGTTCTTCAGCGCGACGAGCATGAGGTCGTTCCGCATCACGCGGACGACCTCCTCCTCGGAGGCCTGCGTCTGGCGCCGCTGCAGCTGCAGGGAGCGCACCACGCCGAGCAGCGCGAGCGCGGAGATCACCGTGCCGAGTGCGCCGATGCTTTGGCCGATCTCGCTCACCGTTCCCCAGTCGATCTCTACTGCGGGTAGGCAGAGACCGGCCGATGTAAAGGTTGCGTGAGCCGCCTCATGGACGATTCGCATAAGGGGATAAGAGCACACTCATGCAAATCGACTTTCGCGTAAAACGTGAAACTTTCATTCATTCCGAAAAGGCGTGCGAACGGCCGACCCCGTTCCGTGTGCCAGCGTGCCGGGTTGCGAGTGGAATAGCCGCGTATGGAAAATGCAATCGATCGATTGCTGCATAAGGGCTACTCGATGTCAATAACGCTCAAGGATGTCACCCGTGATGGCGATCGTGCTGCTGCACCACCGGCTCGGGCCGCATAACCTGCTGATCGGCCTGCCACCGACCGAGCTCTGCCCGCTGTCGGCAGTGTCGGGGGGGGGGGGGGCCGGCCCCGCCCCCCCCCCCCCCCAACCCCCCCCCCCCCCCCGCCCCCAACACCCACAACCAACCCCAAAAGC
>NZ_JBITDX010000007.1:103372-161686 GCF_044454585.1 Catenuloplanes sp. NPDC051500 | reverse complement strand
GGTTTTGGGTGTCTGGCCGCGCCCCCCGCGGGTGGGCCCGAAACCGCTGCTCCGGGCCCCCCCCCCCCCCCCGCCCCCCCGGGGGGGGGGGGGGGGGGGGCGGGGGCGGCCCCCCCGCCCCCCGACTGCGCTACACGCGGCCCAGTGCCCGGTCGCTCACCACGCACTGCATGCCGAACTGGCGGGCCCGCCGCATGGCGAAGTCCGTCAGGCCCGGTGTGTCCGCGTAGTCCAGGGCGATCAGGTCCAACTCCAGTTGCAGGAGCTGTTCCGCGATCTGGGCGTGGAACTCGAGCGTGTCGGCCGGCCAGGGTGCGTAGCCCTCGTCGGTCCAGCGGGCCGAGAAGGATTCGAAGACCACGCCGTCGACGATCTCGGCCATCCGGGGGAGCATGCCGAAGCCGCGGTTCGCCAGGAGGTAGGCGGGCTGGGCCTCCTCGCGGATCGCGCCGACCAGGGTGAGCAGGTGGGGCACGTCCTCGGGGTACGTAAGCTCAACGTTGAGCGTATCCAGGAACAGGCCGTGGAAGCCCTGTGCGATGGCGGCCTTTGCCTGCCCGACCACGTGCTCGACCCACGCGGGATGCCCGACGTGGACGAACGCGCCGCCCCAGTCCGGGTTGCGCTCCTGACGCTGCCAGGGGGCCGGCGGGCCGGTGTCCTCGGACAGGGACAGGTAGCCGAGCGTCTGCACGCCCTGATCGGCCAGGTAGGTGAGTTCGGCGGGCTTGTAGAAGTCGGGCTGCAGCACCACGCGCGGGTACTCGGCCAGCTCGATGAGCTTGCCGTTGCCGTAGTAGAAGCAGATCGGGCCCTTGCTCATCTCGGCCACCCGTGCTCCTTGTACCACGCGAACGTGGTCCGGACGCCCTCCTCCAGGGGCACGGTCGGCTCGTACCCGGTGAGGGATCGCAGCAGTGTCAGGTCGGGGCAGCGGCGCGCGACCGAGCCGGCGGGCGCGTCGGACGGCGCGAGTGTGGCGGAGGTACCGGCGATGCGGAGGAGCAGTTTGGCGAGGTCGCCGATGTTTGTCTCCTCGCGGTCGTTCCCGATGTGGACGATCTGACCGGAGGCCGCGGGGGTGGACATCAGCAGCAGGATCGCGGACACCGCGTCGTCCACGTGGCAGAAGGCCCGGAACTGGTCCGCGCCCGGCACCGCGAACGGGTCGGACCCGTTCAGCGCCCTGAGCGACATCTCCGGAATGACGTGGTCGGCGCCCATCCGCGGCCCGTAGACGTTGTGGAAGCGGCCCACCACGGCGTCGAAACCGCGCGCCCGCGACGTGTGGATGAAGGCGGCCTCGCCGAGCAGCTTGCTGACCGCGTACGCGAAGCGCGGCGCCGTCACGTCAGAGATCTGCGCCGGAATGTTCTCCGGCGTCGGCACCGGCACGATCCCGGCGTCCACGCCGCCGGCGTAGACCTCGCTTGTCGACGCGAAGAACACCCGCGAACCCGGCGCCACCCAGTCGAGCAGGTGCATCGCGGAGAGGGTGTTCACCCGTACCACCCGGGCCGGGTCCTTCTCCACGTTGCGCACGCCGACGACGGCCGCGAGCAGGAAGATCTGGTCCCAGCCCTCGGCGGGCAGCGCGGCCCACACGGCCGGGTCGGTGAGATCGCCCGAGATGAGGTCGATCGAGGGCCGCAGCTCGTCCAGGAACGCGTCCTGCCGGCCCCGGGAGAAGTCGTCCACGATTGTCACCTCGTGACCCTGGGAGACGAGCCGCCGGGCCAGGTGCAGTCCGATGAAACCCGCACCACCGAGGAGAAGCGCCCTCATGCGGACACCGCCGCGGACGAGGCGGAGAAGGCCGGCAGGTAGCCCAGGCCCGCGTACCGGATGCCGGCCTCGTGCACCGCGGCCTCGTCAAGCACCCGCCACGAGTCGTAGATGAACGCCGGCTTGGCGCCCCCGAGGATCTCCGGGATCTGGATGGCCCGGTAGTCCGGGTGGTCGTTGATGATCAGCACCGCGTCCGCGTCGGAGAACGCCTTGTCGAGCGAGACCGGCTCGCCGCCGTACTGCCGGATCACGTCGTCGCTGACAAGCGGGTCGTGCCCGATCACGGTGATGCCCGCTGCGGAGAACACCCGCATCATCGTCGCGATCGGCGTGCCGCGCATGTCGTCCGTGGCCGGCCAGCCCTTGTAGGCCCAGCCCAGCACCGCGAGTCGTGCGCCGAGCGTGCGCCCACGCGCCGATTTGAGCATCTTGACGATCGTCTCGCCCACGTGGATCGGCAGGTACTCGTTGAGCTCGCGCGCCTTGCCGACCAGGAACGGCGGCCGGTCGCCCGCGGAGTCGATCAGGATGTACGGGTCCTTGGACAGGCATCCGCCGCCGACGTAGCCAGGCTTCGCGATGTCCGGCCGGGGGTAGTCCACGTTCGTCGCGCGGATCACCTCGAGCGGGTCCAGCCCGTGCCGCTCCGCGATCAGCGCGACCTCGTTGCCGAACGAGTAGATCAGGTCGGTGTGGCAGTTGTTTGTCAGCTTGACCAGCTCCGCCGTCTCCAGACTCGACACCGTCTGGATCGTGTGCGCCAGCCCGGAGAAGAACTCCACGCCCGCTTCCAAACTTGAAGAGTCCAGCCCGCCGATCACCTGCGGCAGCTCGACAAGCTCGCGCAGCGCCTGGCCCTGGATGGTCCGCTCCGGCGCCATCACCAGCTTGACGTCGTCGCCCCACGCGGCCTGCAACTCCGGCAGCACCACGTTGCGCGAGGTGCCGACCGGCACCGTGCTGCGCACCACGACGAGCGTGCCGGGCGCGCAGGTGGCGGCGACCGCACGGGCGGCCGAGGCCAGGTTGGCCAGGTTCGGCCGGCGGGTGATGTCGTCCACAGGCGTGGACACGCTGATCACCGCGACCTCGACGTCCGCGGGCAGTTCGGTGCCGACGAAGATGCCGGAGCCGATCCGGTTCGCGAAGATCTCCTCGATGCCGGGCTCGAAGATGTGCGGGCGGCCGCGGGACAGCGAGTCCAGGATCGCCGGCGACACGTCCGCGCCGTACACGGTGAAGCCCTTCTCGGCGAGGGCGGCGGTAAGGGTGAGGCCCACGTAGCCGAGGCCCACGACCCCGATCTTGCTTGGCATTGCGCTGTGCTCCTCTCGGATGGTGAACGGTCAGCCGCAGATCGCGGCGGGCCGGTCGAGATCGCGAACGGTGACCGTGCCGGCGAAGCGTTCGTCCCGGTACTTCCGGCAAGCGGTCGAGACCGCGTCCTTGCGGACCGCGTAGTCGACGGCGAGCACGAACTTGCCCGCGTCGCGCAGGGCCCGGGTGTTGTCCAGGTTCTCGGTGCACCAGTCCTCGGTGCACGCCTCGTCGGTGGCCAGGTAGAACAGCTCTTCCATCGCGATCCCGTCGATGGCGGCCGTGTATCCGGGGTGCTCGCGCAGCTCCGGTGAGTTCTGCGGGACGATCAGGAAGCCGGGCCTCTTCGCCTTCGCGTACTGGCTGATCCTGACGATCAGCTTGGTCATCTCCGCGCCGAGCGCGTCCCGGTCCTTGCCCTGTGCCGCGCCGAGGTCGATCTCCTCGTAGGCGAGCGGCGTGTCCAGGTAGACGCCGTCGAACCCGGCCGCGATCGCCTGGTCCACCCGGCCTTGGATCACGCGCTCCCACCAGCGCGGATCCCAGTACCTGACGAAATACTCGCCCGGCCAGTCGCCCCACTCGTTCGCGAAGATCTCCGGGGCGTCCTTGCGCAGCCCCGGGTACTCCGGCCGGAAGTCCTCCAGGCTGCCGATCTCGAAGTAGGACAGCACCCGTTTCCCGGTCTTCTGCACCGCGCCGATCTCGTCGGCCCGGAAGAAGTCGCTGTGCGCGTCCCTTGCAAGATCCACAACCACGAGTTGGTACGGCCCGGAGGCCAGCTGCGCGAGCCCGTCCGACGGATAGTCCTGCAGCTGGTACGCCCAGGTGGTGATCTTCCCGGGCGGCCGCACCGGTGTCACCGGAGACGGCGCCGCGGAAGACCCCGACGGCGACGGCGACGGAAACAGTGACGGCACCGGCCCCGGCGAGGCGGTCGCCGACGGGCCCGGTGGAACAGCGGATGGAGACTCCTGCGCCACCGGCGGGGCGGTGTGGGGACCCTCGGCAACGAGCCCCCACACCCCGGCCACGACCAGCACCAGGACCACGGCCAGGGCCACGATCCACCGGCGCCGGCGCCACCATGCCTGATTCACCGGCGCTCCCCGGCGTTCCAGACATCCTTGATGGTCAATTCCAACTCCCTCATCGGCGTCCAGCCCAGCTCGTCCCGGGCCCGGCTGATGTCCGCGCGGATCCAGCCCACAGTCGCGGACCGGGACGGCCCGGACCCGGCCTCCCGGATCGTGCCAGTCCACCCCGCCTCGGCCGCAAGCAGCGCGACCGCCTCGCGTGCGGTCACCGCCCGCCCGCTGCCCGCGTTGTAGACCCGGCTCGGCACGTGCGCCGCAAGCACGATCGTCCCGACCAGCGAGGCCAGGTCCCGCACGTCGACGAAGTCGCGGTACGCGCCGAGCGGCCCGAGCTGGATCTCGTCCACCCCGTCCCGCAGGGCCGCCCTGATCCGGGCGGCGGCGCGGCCGAGCAGCGTCTCCTCGCTCATGCCGGGCCCGATCGGGTTGAACACGCGCAGCGTCACCGCGTCCAGCCCGTCCGCGATGGTGAACAGCCGGGTGCCGGCCACGTGGCTGACGCCGTAGGCGCCGACCGGCACCAGCGCGTCGTCCTCGTGTACGGACCGGCCGGGCGCGACCACGCCGTACTCGCCGGCCGAGCCCATCCGCACCAGCCGTGCCCGCGGTGCCGCCTCGGCCGCGGCCTCAAGCAGCTTCGCCGCCACAAGCGTGTTGCCTTCCAGCAGGTCGGTGGCGGTGCCGCCGAGCGCGCCCACGCAGCTGACGATGACGTCCGGCGCGGTCCGGCGCAGCAGCGCGGTGAGCGCGTCCACATCGCCCGCGATCAGGTCGTGCTGGGCGCGGCCGGGCGTGAGCACCTCGCCGACGCGCGGATCCTCGGCCAGCGCGGCCCGCACGTGCCCGCCGATGAAGCCGGACGCCCCGAAGAGGAGAACCCTCGTCACACCGGCTCACCCACCGCGGGCGCGACGGGCACGGCGGTCACGGCCGGCGAGACCGGCACCGGCAGCGGCTCGCGCAGCAGGATCGGCTTGAGCTCCGCGAAGTTGCGGTTCGCCTCGTCGTAGTCCTCGGGACGGCCGATGTCCAGCCAGAAGCCGCCGAACGGGTACGTCGCCGCGTGCTCGCCCCGGTCCAGCAGGTCAAGCACGAGCTGGTCGAACCCGAACGGCAGCCCCGGCGGGTACGGCGCGAGGGCCTTCCGGGACATCCCGTAGACGCCCATGCTCACCGAGTACGTAAGCGACGGCTTCTCCCGGAACCCGGTGATCCGCCCCTCCGCCACGTCAAGCACGCCGAAGTCGATCCGGTGCACCCGCTCGGACGTGGCCACTGTCAGTTTCGCCCCGGAGACCGCGTGCGTACGCAGCAGGTCGCCGTAGTCCAGGTCGGTGAGGATGTCGCCGTTCATCACCAGGAACTCGTCGGGCAGGCTGTCCTTCAGCCCGAACAGCGGGCCGACGGTGCTGAGCGGCTTGTCCTCCTCCACGTAGTCGATGGACAGTCCCCAGTGACTGCCGTCGCCCACGAACGCCCGGATCAGCGGGCCCAGATGGTTGATCGCCAGGGTCACCGAGGTGAACCCGCACGACGAGAGCTGATCCAGCACGATCTGCAGGATCGAGTGGCTGTCCCCGATGGGCATCAGGGGTTTCGGCAGGGCCGTCGTGTACGGCCGAAGCCGTACACCCTTGCCCCCCGCCAGGATCACCGCGTGCATCCGTACCTCCCCACGGTCGGTTGAGCTACGACTTACCGGTAGTGCCGGGCCTGCCCGATGACCGGGACCAGGCCTGCGGCGAAGAGCCCGATCAGCAGCAACACGCTGACCAGGTAGAGCGAGGTGTCCAGGACCGGGCCGGCGTGCAGCAGCGCGGCGAGCGCCAGGTGCAGCGCGATGGCGGCGGTCATGGTCACGCAGAGCCAGCCGAAGCGCCCGCGCCCGGCCAGCAGGAATGCCAGGTAGTACGCGCCGGCCAGCGCCACGTGCGCGGCCGTCATCAGCGCGCCGGCCGGGGTGAGCAGCCCGGCCAGCCGCAGCCCGGCCAGGAGCAGCAGTGCGAGCACGGCCGGCGCGGCGAGGCAGGACAGCACCTCACGCACGATCGACCGCCACACGCCTGTCACGAAGTCGGACGGCCGGTGCACGCGGCGGGTGAGCGCCACGGTCTCGGCCCAGAACAGGTTGGCCCGCCACTCCACGAACCCCATCGACAGGATCAGGGGTACGGCCGCGACCGCGATGTCCAGCCGGCCGAGCAGGTACGGCGCCTCCGCGTGGAACAGCAGCGCGGCCGAGGCCAGGCCGTAGCCGGTGACGCCGATCAGGGCGGCCCGCTCCGGCCGCAGCGATGCGAGTAGCGGCGGCTCCGGCGTGGTGGGCGCCTCGTCGTCCTCGCGGCGGGTGGTAGCCATCAGCCCGAACGCGTACGCGGCCGCCACGCCGAGCACCGTCACCGCGACCGAGGCCAGCCGCAGCTCCGCACCGCCGGCGACCAGGTAGACCGCGCCGACCAGGAACGCGGGCACCATGGACAGGCCAAGCCACAGCTCACGGCGGTAGAAGACCAAAAGCGTGGAGGCCATCTGGTACGCGAGCTGGCCGGCCATCATCACGACCAGCTCCGGCCCGCCGCCCCAGCCGGTCGCAACTACCGCGCCGAGCAGCAGGCCCAGCGGCGGCCCGATGATCGAGGCCCAGAACAGCAGGCGGGCGGCCGAGCGCTCCCGGCCCAGGCCGAGCATGCGGTACGCCGCGTGCGCGGCCGTCCCGGACAGCACCCAGCCGAGCGTGCCGGCCGCGACCAGCCCGATGACGAGCGCGCGCAGCCCGACCACGGCGAGCACGGCCGGGAACGCGGCGGACGGCAGCACGTAGAGCGGCCCGTGCGCCAGGATCCGCAGCGCGTCCTTGCGCCCCTGGGTGAGCGTGCCACGGTTCGGCGGCTCGTCCGGGACGACAGGCGACGGCGGCCCCATCCGCCGGTAGACCTCGATGGCGAGCGCGAACACGTCCGTGTAGCCGTACTCGACGCGGGCCGCGCGGTCGGTGTGCCCGTCCGACTCCAGCAGCGCCGCCACCTGCAGCGTGTCGATCGCCTTGCCGAGCTTCGGCCGTACCTTCTCCACCAGGTCGTCCACCGGGTCGGTGGAGATCTTCGGCAGCAGGACAGTGATGTCCGTGGCGGTGGCCTCGGTGTCGGCGGCCGCGCGGGCCGCGGCCATGATGCCGCCGCCCTGCTGCCGGCGCTTGCGCTTCGGGCTCGCGTCGTCGACGTCGCTGGAGAGCGTCATCGCACCTCACCGCCGAGCGCTGTGGTGTCGCCGGAGTCGAGGTCGGCGTCGGATATCCGCGGCAGCACTGTGGTCTCGTCGACCGGCTCGGGGCGCGGGCGGATCACCATCGTCGCGTCGGTGCTGCCGGTCGTCTCCACTGTCTCGTCGACCACCGCGGACACCGGCACCGGCGGCAGCGGCGGCCACGCCGGGCGTACCCCCGGATCTCGTCGTGGCACCGCGGCCATGCCCTTGCGGGGCCGCTGCTTCGGGATCGGCGCCACGCCGGGGCGGGTGCGCTTCTCCGGCACGATCACCCGGCCCTGGGCCTGCCCGCGAAGGTGGCGCGGGGCCGCGGTCTGCCCGTCCGGCTGGGCCAGGCCCTCGTAGACGTTGCGGTACGCCTCAAGCGAGCGGCGCAGCGTGAAGTGCTCAAGCACCCGCGCCCGGGCCGCCGCGCCGAGCCGCAGCCGGCGCTCCTTGTCCTGGAGCAGCGCGATGCAGGCCTCCGCGACGGCGGCGAAGTCGCGGGGCGCGACCACTATGCCGGTCTCCTCGACCGCCTCGGAGACGCCGCCCACGTTCGTGCAGACCGTCGGGCGCCCGCACGCCATGGCCTCCACCACCGTGTACGGGAACCCCTCGGAGATGCTTGTGAGCGCCACGATGTTGCCCGCGTGGTACGCCTCGACCGCGTTGCCGACCCGGCCCTCAAGGGTGGCGCAGTCGGTAAGCCCGAGCTCGTCGATCAGCTCCTGGCAGCTCTGGTGGTAGATCCGGTTCGCCACCGGGGTACCGCCGAAGATCCGCAGTCGCGCGTTCGGGATCTCCTTGCGGACCAGCGCGAACGCGCGGATCAGCGTGTGCAGGTCCTTGAGCGGGTCGACCCGGCCCATGAACGAGATGGTCGGCAGCTCCGGCTCGCCTGTCGCGGCCGGGAACTCGTCCGGCTCGACGCCGTTGTACATGGTCCACATGCGGTCCGGGTCCGCGCCGTTGTGCAGCTGCCAGCGCCGGTTGTAGGCGGAGTGCGGCGCCAGCACGTCGGAGATCAGGTAGGCCGCGCCCGCGAGCGACCGGAAGAAGCTGAGCACAAGCACCCGGACCGCGTGCGGCGCGCCGTCGTGCAGGTAGGCGATGTAGCGCTCGCGCAGGTAGATGCCGTGCTCGGACATCACGATCGGCGTGCCGTACGCCCACTTCGACGCCATGCCGACAAGCGTGGCCAGGCCGTTCATCGAGGAGTGCACGATGTCCGCCTTGACCGGGGGAGCGGACAGCGGGCGCATCATGTGCGAGATGAGCCAGGCCGCCTCGAGCGCGTCCGCGACAGTCGGGGCCGGCGCGTGCTCGTCGACGCGCAGCGCGTGCCAGGCCTCGAGCATCATGTCCAGCGACTCGTTTGACAGCAGCGCCGCGCTGAGGTCGCCGCCGTCGCTCGCGTACTCGAACATGCCGCGCAGCGCCAGCAGGAACATGCTGCGGTTGACCGCGCCCTCCTCCGAGCGGGTCGACTCAAGCGGGGTGACTAGCGCGCGCAGGAACACCTCGTACGACTCGACGAACCCGGCGCCGGGCCGGTGGACCGGTGCCAGGGCCCTGCTCAGCGAGCGGCGGCGCTCCGGCCGCGCGCCCCACAGCGGGATGTTGTGCACCCGGTCCAGGTTCTCCGGGTAGGCGAACGCCGGCTTCTCGGTGCCGTCGACGGTGAGCGCGACGACCTCCCACCGGTAGTCCGGGATGCCGCGGATGAGCTGCTCGCACCAGACGCTGACGCCCCCCATGGCGTACGGGTACGTGCCTTCCGATACCAGCGCGACTCTCATCCGCGGCCCCCTTGTGCTTTCGGTGCTTTACAGCCGCGCTGCGGCGGCGATGACGACAGGCGTGCCGTTGGCCGCCACCGTGACCGGCGCGGTGACCGCGCTGCCGTAGGTGGTGGCGCCGGTGACAGTGGATGCCGCGCCGCCGACCTGAAGCGTCCCGGCCTGGGTCGAGCTGACCGTGATGGTCCCGGCGAACCTGTCGTAGATCGCCGTCGCGCCGGCCAGCGCCTTGAAGTGGCTGTTCCGGGCGTCGGTGTAGGACGCGATCTGGGTCCACGACGAGTTGATCAGCGGCACGTTGAACGTGGCGTCGAACTTGTCCATCACCGCGTCCGTCCAGTCGGTGACAAGCGTGTTGCCGCTGCCGTAGTCACGCACGTTCGCGATGTGGAACGTGTGCGAGTAGATCGAGCCGTCGGCCACGTGCTGGAAGCCGATCGAGCCGCCCTCGTAGTCGAGGATCTGCTGGTACGTCCGGTTCGACGGCCAGTACGGGAACAGCCCGCCCGGTCCGTAGAACGCGTTGTAGAAGTGCGTCTCCTCGGCCGGCGTGGTGGTGTGGTACGCGATGTTCGTCGGCCAGTCCGGCACGATGCCGATAGCGCTCTTCAACGGGTGCCTGATGTTGGTGTTGAAGTTCGTCGGCTTGTGGCTGTTGAACGACATGTTGCCGTGCAGGTGGGTGACGCCCGCCGCGGCGGCCGCGTCAAGCAGCGCCTGGTTCGACGCGGCGAGGCCGTGGTCGGTCGGCGGGCCGGTGTCGTTGTTCGGGTCGTCGTTGTAGACGCCGAGCCCGGAGTACTCAGGGGTCTTCAGCACCGACACCGGCACGCTCAGCCCGATGCCCGCGCCCGCGGTCAGGTTGCCCTGGATCTCGGCGAGCGAGTCGTTGTAGTTCGTGAAGTTCAGCTCCGGGTGGTTCACCGTGTGGTTCACCCAGCGGAAGCTGTCCTTCAGGCACTTCGTGGTCGAGGTGAGCGTGGTGGAGTCGCCGTCGATGCAGGCGTTGCCGGCGAACGGGTCGATGTCACCACCGTTGTACGCCAGGTTGTACGTGAAGTTCGGCGAGCTCGGGTGGTCGGTGCGCAGCGCGGTCTGCTTCGCGGCCAGGTTGATCGTGTCGTGGCCGCTGACGTAGAAGCCCGGCGTGTACTCGATCGTGCCGTCGTCGTGGTAGTGGTCCGCGCTGTTGAACCAGTCGTCGATGTCGACGTTCAGGTGGTGCTTGCGCTCGCCGAAAAAGATGCCCTTGGTGGTCCACTCGAACAGGCCGTAGACCAGCAGGTCGGACTGGATCAGGTTGACGTTCGAGGTGAACGTCAGCGCGATCTTCTGCCGGCCGCCCGAGTCGACCTTGACCGCGAGCGCGTTGCCGCTCGAGTCCTGCAGCAGCTTCTCCGCGCCGCAGTTCGCCGTGACTGTGGTGCGGTACACGTAGGACTGCTGGATCGGGATGGTCGCCGTCGACTTCAGGTAGTCGAAGACGCCCGCGCCCGCCGTGGTGAGCGTGGCCGGCAGCACCGTGTCACCGACGCTGACATCGCCCGCACTGGTCAGGCAGTAGTTCTCCGGCCAGGTGCCGTAGCTGGTGTAGAGCGCGGCCTGGCGCACGCCGAAGTTCAGCTCGTACGACCAGAGGATGTTCCACTCGGTGGAGTCCAGCGCGGAGACGTAGTTGGCGCCCTGCGGGACCAGCAGCATGCTGTTCGTCAGCAGGATCGCGTTGTACTTGCCGATGCCGCCGCTGACAAGCGTGCTTGTGGTGATCGGGGTGCTCGCGGCGTACAGCACGTCGTAGGTCGCGCCGACCCGGTCGAGCGTCGCCTTCCAGGTGGGCACGCCGAAGTCGGCGCTGTCCGTGGCGATGATCAGTGCACGCACCGCGACCTGGTCGTTGATGGCCTCGGCCGCGAACGCCTTCTGCGCCGACTTCGGCGTGACGACGGGGACGCTGCCGGTCCGCACCGGCAGCGGGCCGGGGACCTGGAAGGCCGGTGTGTCGACCTGGCCGTATCCGGCGACGGCCGGCGGCTGAGCGCCGGGGGAGGCCGGCGCGGCCGGGAGCTGTGCGCTGCCCGGCGTCTGCGCGCCGAGCACGACCGCTAGTGCGGTCACCCCGGCGAGTGCGATTCGCGCCGCGGCATGGCGGCGTGCGGGTCCGGTGAGGACCATCTGGTGAACCTCCGATGAGGAGCCGAGTGGTTGAGTCCATCCAGGACTTCCGGCCTGGCCGGGGCCCCAGGACGGCGGTGCCCGGCGAGAACAATGGAGAACGCTAGCAATGATCGCAAGCACCCTCTGGCCACCTGCAGAACGCGGATTGCGCATTGACGCGGAACTGCCGGAGTGCTAGTCGAATCAGGCTGGAAAATCGTTTGCAGCCATTGAGATCAATTCCGCTCCCCTGTGGACACGAGGGTTGTTCACGGTCCTGACGTGGGGTTTTCCGGGGGTGCGCGTAACCAGCAGTTGACACTCCGGACATGAGCGTTGTGCAAATCCACCGGGCGCGGGCGTGGCGGACCATATCCGCCGAACGATGAAAGATCGCTACTCAGAGCGTTCGTCGTAGCCGCACGGAGTGACGAAAACGGCCATCCGGGTCGCCAACCTCAACCCTATGGGGGAGGCGTGACTCATCCGTTCGGTCAGGTGGACCGCGGTGCGCGCGAATCGGGCGCTACCGGGGCTGACCATCCCATGTGGAGCAGTTGGGGCCGCTGCACCAAACGGGACGGCCGCTTCCCGCGACATCCGCTCTGACCTCGGACGTCGCGGGAAGCGGCAGGGAATGGGAGCTCGAATTTGAATACGGGCTACTGTCGGGAATTCACCGCACAGTCGCCCAATGGCGAGCGATCTCGCAATGGTGGTTCAATTCCGCAGAAACCTGCCGTCAGATATCCGGCTTTTCCCGCCGGGCGGCCGGGGGAGCGCTATTGTGCCTCCCTCACGGTCAGCGATGTCCACGCTCCAAGGTAGACACGGTCTCCCGGCCGCAGTGGCACCGGCGTCTCCGCCGGAATGGCCGCACTGGCCGGATCGTTGACGTATGTCCCGTTGGCGGAGCCGAGGTCCACGATGGACCATTTTCCGCCCTCGTTCAACAGCAGCGCATGCGTGTGCGAGACGCCCGGGTCCTCCGGCGCGGCCGCCAGGTCGATGTCCGGGTGTACGCCGCGCGAACGGCTGAGCCTGCCGATCAGCAGCTTCTCCCCGGTCAGCGGGAACCGGCGCTCCGCGGCGAACCGGGGGAACGTCATGCCGCCCGAGTCCTCACCGCCCTGTGCGATGACGCCGTCGAAGTACGCCCTGTCCGGGCCGACCACAACCTCGAGGCCGGCGGCCGGCGGCTCGGGCGCGGACTCCGTACCCACGGTGGGGGTGGCCTGTGAATCCGGCAGGGCTGCCGGCGGTGTCACAGGCGGCGCGAGCAGGAAGTCGTAGCCGTCCTCCTCGCAGAACCGGCCCGCCTTGGGCGTGCCGCACACCGGGCAGAGCGTTCCCTCGGCCGCGGGAACCGTTCCCGCCGATGGCAATCCCGCCGGCTGCGTGGCCTCCATCGACGGCGCCGGCGCAGGCCTCGACGCCCCGCCCATCGGCGCCCCGCAGGTGTCGCAGTAGTCAAGCGTCGCGGACTCGTGCCCCTTCGGGCAGCTGGCCATCGTCAGCTCTCCTTCTGCCGCTGCACGCGGACCGTCTTCGTCGACCGGACGTTGATGATCTCGGTGTTCTCGTCCGCCGTGCGCCGCTTCAGCCGTACCGTGCCGGCCTTGGCGTCCTCCACCTCGACCACGCGGGCCAGCAGCTTCGCGGTGTCGGTGTGGCCGGTCTCCTCGGCCAGCTGCACCGCCCGCCCGAGCTTCGCGGTAGCGGTCTCCTCGTCGCCGGCGTCGCGCGCCTTCAGCCCTTCCTGGATCGCCGAGGCCAGCTCCGCCTGCCCGGTGTAGGCCGCCACCCGCTTGTTAATCTTCGTGGAGCGTGCCTCGTCGTCCGTCCACTTCGCCAGAATCAGCTTCTCGGTCAGCACCTGCCCGTTGCTCACCAGGCTCACCCGGCCCGCGAGCACCTCCTCGCCGACCGCGTCCGGCTCCACGTCCACGGTGATGTGATAGTCGCGGCCCTCCGCGCCCCACGCGCCGGTCGGGTACTCGCCGATCCGCGCGCTTACCTCCACCCGCCGCGCCGTCAGGTCCTCCACCTGCGGGAACACCTGCTTCACGGACCGGATCACCGAGTTCGCCGGCGTCCATAGCCGCAGCGACACGTCAGCGACCGTCTTGCCCTGCGCGGCCCGCGTCATCGCCGCGAACGCGCCGGCCAGCTCGTCCGGGCTCTCCAGGCCGTCCGCGGTGCCGAGCAGCGCCGACGAGATCAGCCGCAGCTCCTCCGCGACCCAGCCGTGCCCGACGCCGCGCGCGTCACAGATGAACTTCCCCTCGCACGCGGCCAGCACCTTCTCCAGCTGCTCGCGCGTCTCGTGCTGATTCTCGCCGTCGGTGAGCAGGATCGCGTGCTTGATCTCCGCGGTGGTGCTCGCGAACACGAAGTTCGCCAGGTCAAGCCAGCGGCCGATCGCGGTGCCACCGTTCGCCCACAGCAGGTGCACCGCGTGCCGCGCCTCGTCCCGGGTCCGCCGGTCCGCGACGACCGTGCCCGGCTGCGGCGGATAGACCATTGTCGCCGCGCCGTTACCCGCGATCACCGCGAACGGCGTGCCGTCCGGAAGCGCGTCGATCGCGGTCTGGGTCGCCTTCTTCGCCTCGGTCATCTTGGTCGCGGGCGCGGCCATCGAACCGGACACGTCCACGATGATGATCTGCGCGGTCCGCGTGCCGGAGGCCGCCCCGGTGCTCTGTGCGCCGGTGTCCGATGCGTTCCCCGGCCCGCCGGTCGCGGTCACGGTGAGGATCGCGTCCACAGTCCTGCCACCCTCGGGCAGATACTCGTTCTGGTCCACCTCCGCCTCGAACTGCGGCTGGGCGTTGCTGCTGGCCATCACGCGCTCCTCTCTGTGCTGCCGGTCGCTGCGCGGCGTGTCCCCGGGCTGCGTCTCTCTGCGCTGCGTGTCTCTGCGCTGCGTGTCTCTGCGCTGCGTGTCTCTGCGCTGCGTGTCTCTGCGCTGCCGGACTCAGCGCTGTCTGGCTCCGGGCTGTCTGTGTTCGGGCCGGCGGTGACGGGCAGGATCGCCACCGCGATGTTGTCGTGGCCGCCTGCGCGGATCGCCGTCGCGGTCAGCTCCGCGGCCAGCCGCAACGGCGTGACGCCGTCGTGCCGGGCCACCTCGGCCGCCAGGTCCGCGGCCGTCGGAAGGTAGTGCGACAGCCCGTCCGTGCAGACGATCACCAGCCCCGGCCGCGCCGGCCGGAACGAGATCACCTGCGCCTCCACCTCCCCGGAATCCGCGCCCAGCCAGCGCACCAGCGCGAGCGACTCCGGATCCGCGTCCTGCAGCCCGTCCGGCACCCGCCGCCCGGCCGCATGGATCGCCGCGAGCGAGTCGTCCACGGTCAACTGCTGCGCATCCCCGTCCGCGCCCACCCAGTAGGCGCGGCTGTCCCCGATCCACCCCACGGTCACGCCGTCCGCCGCCACCACCGCGGAGACGTAGGTACAGCCCGGCGGCGAATCCCCGTCCTCGGCCCGCCCGGTCCCGGCGGCCGCCTTCGCCGCGTCCGCGGCCGCGCGCACCGTCGCGGCAGCGACCGAGTGGGGTGTGGTCGCGGTGGCCGCGTGTGGTGTGGTCGCGGTGGCCGCGTGTGGTGTGGTCGCGGTGGCCGCGTGTGGTGTGGTCGCGGTGGCGGCCGAGTGAGGTGTCGCGGTGACGGCGGAGTGAGGTGCGGCCGCGGTGGTCGCAGCGTGGTGCGGTGTCGCGCGGGAATCACCGGTGCTGCCCGCAAGCGCTCCCAGCAGCGCGATCATGCCGGCTTCGGCCGCAACTGTGGAGGCCGCGTCCGCGCGCCGGGCCGTCGAGATCCCGTCGCAGACCACTGCCACCCGCGCGTCACCGGCCCGCCCGATCGCCACCGCATCCTCGTTGTGTCGCCGCCGCGCCTTGTCGGTCACCGCCGCGATGCCGTCCAACTCCAGCTCCGCCCGGTCCCGCGCCGCGCTCAGCCGCCGCCCGCACTCATTGCACCAGCCGTTGTCCGCATCTCCTACCGCACCGCACGCCGCGCATTTCCCACCGGACTCACGAGCCGAAACCCATTCACAATCCTCCGCGGGTACGCCGTCGCCGCCCGACGCCGCCGCACGAGGCAGAGAGCCCGCACCGTCACGATCCGGCCTCCCCGCCTCCGCACCGCCCGCGGCGGGCGGTACCGGGCGCGGAGCCGGGAGCGCGCCGGTCAGCAGGTTGCGTCCGCACACCTCGCAGAAGACCGCGTCGTCGTAGGCCTCGCCGTGCTCCGGGCAGGCCGGGGCGGCGCTCACACCAGCGTCCTCGGGCGGACCGCGTTTGCCCGGTCGACAAGCGCGTACCGCTCCTCGCGGGTGCGCGCGTGCTGTGCCAGCATCCGGTAGGTGCGCTCCAGCCCGAACCGCACGCCCCGCTCGGTCAGGTCATTGCCGAGAATCTGCTGTCCCGTGCCACCAGCCGGACCCGTGCCACCAGCCGCGGCCGTGCTGCCCGCCGGGCGCGTGCCGCCCGCGGCGCCCGCGCCGGCCAGCCAGTTGAGTGCGGTCTCCAGCAGCTCCGCGGCGAGCCGGGACTGCCGTTCCGTGTCCAGGGTCAGCCGTTCCAGCCGCCGGGCCGCGCCGATCAGGTCGTCGACCGGCCCGCCGCCCACGGCCGTGCCCGCGATCCCGGCCCGGGTCGCCGCGACCTGTGCGGTCAGGTACTGCGCGGAGCTCTCCGGCACCTGGTCCAGCACGGTGAGCGCACCCGCCCGGTCGCCGGTCGCCAGCCGGAGCCGGGCCAGGCCGAACGCGGCGCTGAGGAAGCCCCGGTCGACCGCCCACACGCGCGCGTAGTGTGCGGCCGCCGCCTCGGTGTCGCCTGCGCACTCGCACGCGGCGGCCAGCGCCAGCCGGGCGGCGCGCTCGCCGGGCAGCTCGTGGTAGACCGCCTCGAACGCGGTCCGGGCCGTCTCCGTGTCGCCGCCGGCCAGCGCGGCCAGCCCGCGGTGCCAGTCGACGCGCCAGTCGAGCGGGTCCTCCTCGGCCAGCGCGTCCAGGTCCGCGCCCGCGGTCTCCAGGTCACCGGCCTCGATGTGCGCGCGGACCAGCCGGAACGCGACCTCGGGGCTGGTCACCGGCGCGGCGGTCAGCGCGGCGACCACCTCGGCCGGGGCGCCGGAGCCGAGCGAGGCGAGGAAGCCCGCGCCCGGATCCAGCACGTCGACGAGCGGTGTGGGCAGCGCGGCCGCGACCTCGCGCGGGTCGACGCCGCCCTCGCCGGTCACCACCTCGCCTGCCGCGGTGCCGAACGTGCGCCGCTCCGGCGTGAACCGCAGCGACGTGCTCGGCCGGGGCATGCCGTCGCCGGCGGCCAGCACCTCGCGCAGCACGCCGAGCAGCTGCTCGCTGAACTCGCTCGCGGATCCGAACCGCCGGTCCGCCTCGGGGTGGGTGGCGCGTTCCAGCACGCGCAGGAACGAGTCGTGCCGGGCGAGCAGCGGCGCCTCGGCCGGTGTCGGCAGCCGGGTCGCGTACGTGCTCGTGAAGCCCTTGAAACCGAGCGCCATGACGGCGAGCGTGCGGCCGACCGTGTAGAGGTCGGAGGCGACGGACGGGCCCTCGTCCGCGATCTCCGGCGCCTGGTAGCCGGGCGTGCCGTAGATCGCGGACTCCTCGTCGGACAGGTGCCGGACCGCGCCCAGGTCGATGAGTTTCAGCTGCTCCTCGGCCTGGATCACGTTGTCCGGCTTGAAGTCGCAGAAGAGCAGGTCCCGGCCGTGCAGGTAGTCGAGCGCGGGCAGGATCTCCACGCCGTAGGCGATCACCTCGGCCAGCGGCATACCTGCCTCACCGCCTGTGTCGCGCCGGGACACCAGCAGGTCCCGCAGCGAGCTGCCGCCGACGTACTCCATCACGATGTAGCCGACCTGCTCGCCGGTCTTCGCGTCCGGGTGCTGCACGAAGTCGTGGATCTTGACGATGTTCGGGTGGTCGATCTCGACGAGGTAGCGGCGCTCGGTCACGGCCGCGGCGGCCGCGTCCGGGTCGGCCGTGTTGATCAGGCCCTTCAGCACCACCCAGCGGTCGGACACCGAGTCCGAGACGTTCCGGTCCCGGGCCAGGTAGATCCAGCCCAGGCCGCCGTACGCGAGCGCGCCAAGCACCTCGTAGCGGTCGTGGACCACGTCGCCGGCCGCCAGCCGGGGCAGGAACGAGAACGCGGTGCCGCAGTGCGGGCAGAAGCCCTCGGTGCGGCCCGGTCTGCCGTCGCGCCCGCGCCCGACCGGCTTCTCGCAGCTGGTGCAGAACCGCTTCGGCTCGGCCACCACCGGATCGGTCATCACCGCGGTGGCCGGGTCGCGAAGGGGGACGCGCGGGATCTCGACCAGGCCGGCGCCGAGCCGCCCCCGGCCGGTGCCGGTGCGCCCGGACCGCGAGCCGCGGGTGCGCCCGCTGCCGGTCCGCGCCGATCCCCGCGTACCCACCGTGGCGTTTGTGGCTTGTGGTGCTTGTGGTGCCTGTGCCTCCGGCGGGGCCTTGCGGCCGCACTCGTCGCAGTAGCCGTCCGGGCCGTAGCTGCCGGGACAGCCGGGACGCAGGCAGAGCGCGCTCATCACAGAGGCTCCCCTCGAGGAGGTTCGTTGTTCCAGGCCGGTATGCCTGTCGGTTCGGGGCCGGCGCCGGAGAGCGCCCGCTGGTAGGCCATCACGGCCCGGGTCGCGGCCGGGAGGTCGCACGGCGACGTGTAGAGCAGCGTCTCCGCCGCCTCGTGAAGCGTGGCCGCGTGCCCGTCCTCGAGCAGGCCGAGCCGCGCCGCCTTCGCCCGGTACGCGGTCAGCCGCCCGCGCAGCTCGGTGCGCCGGCGCAGCAGGCCGTCCGCGGCCTCGTGCAGGTGCCCGGCCCGTTCCAGCGCCGCTGCCGCACCCCGCTCCGCCGCCTCAAGCTCCTCGCCGAGCCTCGGCCAGCGGCCCTCCCGCTGGATCTCCGCGATCTGGCGCAGGTGCGCGCGCAGCGACTCGGCCGCGTGCGGCGCCTCCGGCAGGCCCGGGGCCAGGATCTTCTCGTGCACGGTGGCGAAGACCGCGGCGGCGCGCTCCTCAGCGGCCGCGACGCCGTCGACGTCCCGGCCGAGGCGGGCCAGCCGTTCCGGGAAGCCGTCGCGCAACCGGGCCAGTCCGGCCAGTCCGGCGACGATCCGGTTGACCTCCTCGGCCAGTTCGCGAAGCCGGGCCGCGGCCTGCCAGTCGTTGCCGGCGCCGCCGAGCGGGTCGGAGAGCGCGGTCAGGTGCTCCTCGGCGAGCCGTGCCTCCACGTCAGCGAGCCCGGCGTGCGCACCGCCGGTGTCGCCGAGCCCGGACGCGGTGGCCCGGGCCCGGTCGAGCGCTGTGGTAAGCGGCGCGAGGCGCTCGGAGATCGCGACCCGCGCGGCCTCGACCTGCATGCACACGGCCTGGACCTGCGCGGTCTGCTCCTCCAGGCCGTTCGCGAGCGCGGGAAGCGTCAGCACCGGCGGGCCCGCGTCGAGCACCATGCCGTCCGGGCCGACCGGCACGGCGGGCTCGCGGAGCATCGCGGTGAGCGCGCGAAGCTCGGCCGGGTTCGGGCGGTTCCCGGCGGCGGCGCGCGCCTCCCGGGCCCGGTCCAGACGGGCGCCGAGCGCGGCGAACTGGGACCACAGCACGCCGACCCGGTGCAGCGTCTCGGTGGCGGTCCGCGCGGTACGCCCGGTCAGCCCGGTCCGGCGCAGTGCGGCCAGGCCCTTGTGGTTGTCGAGCCAGTACATGGCCGCGGAGATCCGGTCGTGCGCGGCGGTGAGGCCGACAAGCGCGGCGTCGGCCTCGTCCCGGCCCATCGGCGTGGTCACGTCAGTCCTGGTACCGGGCGGCCGGCGGCGCGGGCGTGTCGGTGTTCAGCGCTGCCAGCCAGGTACGGTGCAGACTGGTCCAGGTGCCGTCCGCGCGGACCCTCTCCAGCACGCCGTTGACGAACCGGACCAGGTCCGCGTTCTCCTTCTTGATCGCGATCCCGTACGGCTCGTCGGTGAACGCCGCGCCCACCACCTCGGTGTTCGGGTCCTGGGCGGCGAGCCCGGCCAGGATGCTGTCGTCGGTGGAGACCGCCTCGACCTGGTTCTGCTGCAGCATCACCAGGCAGTCGGTCCAGCCCGCGACCGCGACCGGGACCGGCCTGGCGGGGTCCGAGGCGATGTTCCGGATCGAGGTGCTGCCCGAGGCGGCGCACACCTTCTTCCCGGCCAGGTCCGCGATGCCGGTGATTCCGGAGCCGCGGAGCACGAGCACCCGCTGCCCGGCCGTGAAGTACTCGCTTGAGAAGCTGACCTGCTGCCAGCGCTCACAGTTCATCGTCATCGTCTCGACCACCAGGTCGACCTCGCCGTTGCGGACCGCGTCGATCCGGGTGGCCGAGGTGACGGTCTTGAACTGGATGCGGTTCTCGTCGCCGAAGATCGCCTTGGCCACCTGCTTGGCGATGTCGATGTCGAAGCCGGTCAGCTCGCCGGTAAGCGGGTCCCGGAACCCGAACCGGTAGCTGTTCTGGTCCACGCCCGCGATCAGCTTGCCGCGCGCCTGGATCGCGGCGAGCGTGCCACCGGCAGGCATGCGGTTCGCAGCAGGCAGCGCGGCGGGCGGGCGGAGGCTGGCCCGCGGGTCGCAGTCCTGACCGCCGGCCGGGGGAGCGGACGGGCTGGGCGCCGGGTCCTGCGCGCCGACCGGCAGCGGCGCACCCGCGCCGACCCGCACGTCCGGCAGCCCGGCGTTCCCGGTGCCGCACCCGGCAAGCGCGACGGTGAGCAGCAGCGAGCCAAGCACCAGGCCTCGGCGTCTCTTCATCGGAACTCCGCCCTTCGTCGCTGCACTCCGATCGCGATACCGGCGATCATGATCACGGTCAGCGCGCCCGCGCCCAGGTCCGCGAAGCGCAGCGCGCCGCCCGCCGCGTCGGCCTTCGCGGCGAACACGGCACTGTCGGCCTTGATTGCGGCGTCGAGCCCGCCATCAAGCGCGGCGAACCGGGTGGCCGCCTCGCCGAGCGTGACCTCGACCGCGCCTGTGTAGTCGCCGCCGTCGTCCTTGGCCCGCACGTCCCGGTGGGCGGCCAGCCAGGCCGTCGCCGCGTCGTCCGCGGACGTGAGCGGTGCGGAATCCGCGCCGGTGGCGTGCGCGCGGATCTCGTCGATTGAGCCGCCGTCCCGGGTGATGCCGTCAAGCACCTCCGCGTAGTGCGTCTCGAACGCGGCGCCGCCACCGCGCGCCACAAGCGTCAGCGCCTCGTCCGTACGGGCCTGCAGCGCCGCGATCCGTACCCGCGCCATCCTGTCGACCTGGTCCGAACCCTCGTCCCGGCCGGCGGCCAGGTTGATGCCGGCAGTGGTCGCGGAGACGCCAAGCCAGAGCGTGAGCAGGACGGCCGCGCCGGTCGCGACAAGCAGGCCGACGTTGAACACCCGGTTGGTCAGCCGGGCCAGCCGCCGCTGCACCACGACCAGCGCGGCGATCGCGGCCAGACACAGCAGCACGGCCAGCCACGGGACCGCGCCGCCGTCGTCGCGGGCATCGCGCAGTTCGCCCGCCGCGTCGTCGTAGACGCCCTGCGCGGCGGGCAGCAGCTCACCGCGCATCAGGCCGTTCGCCTCGCGCAGGTAGGCCGCGCCGACCGGCAGGCCCTGCCGGTTCAGGCTGCGCGCGGTCTCGATCAGCCCGGTGTAGACCGGCAGCCGGGAGTTGAGCACGGCCAGGTGCGCGGCGCCGTCACCGCCACCGCTGCCCAGGCCGGCGCCGAGCACTGTCAGCGCGCGGCCGGACTCGGCGATGTCCGCCTGGTAGCGGTCGCGAAGCACGGGCGGCTCGAGCCCGCCGGAGAGGAACGCGGACGCCGCCGTCGCGTCCGCGTCGGAGAGCGCGCGGTAGAGGTCCAGCGAGGCGACGGTAAGCGGGCCGTTCCGCTCGGCCAGCGCGTCGATGTGCGTGGCGCGCTGCCGGATGCCGGTGACCGCGGCGACGCCGGCCAGCAGCGCGAGCGCGACGAGCACCGTCATCCACAACGCGAGGCGGCCGGGCGTGTGCCGGAGACCCGCCGTCAGGCTGCCGCGGAGCGTCGGGGCCGGTGGCGCGGTGTCGCGCACCGCCGCGGCGCTTCGCGGCACCGGCGTGCGTACCGGGCTTTCGGTGGTCACCATCGCACCCCTCTGACCTTGGATCTTGTCCGTCCCACGGTAGATGGACAGGTCAACTGCGCACAGGTCCGGTGGATACGTCCCGGTTGAGCGAAACGTTTCGCCCTGTGCTCTTCGGCTGGCCAGTTTTGCGAGCTAAATTAGCAGAGGAACGTTTCGATCGGAGGTGTGGGTGACGACGTATAAGGACCTCCAGCGGCTGACCGGCCTGTCGTTGGCGACGATCTCCAAGCACTACAACGGGGGTACGGTGCTGCCCGCGAACCGCCGCGCGATCGAGGAGGCCGCCGCCCGGCTGGGCTTCCGGCCCAACGGCATCGCGCGCAACCTGCGGTTCGGCCGGTCCCGGACGGTCGGCGTGCTGCTCCCCGCGCTCACCGACGACTTCCACCTGACGATCATCGCGGGCGTGGAGCTCGCACTGCGCGACGCCGGCCTGAGCGTGCTTGTCGCGACCAGCCCCACCCCCGGCGCCGGCGCCGTCGACCTGCTGCTCGGCCGCATGGTCGAGGGCATCATCACGGTCCCGCCGGCCCACGACGCGCCCGCGCTGGCCCGCGCCGGCGCGGAGATCCCGGTCATCCAGCTCGACTGGGAGGCACCGGGCCTGGACACCGACCGCGTCTACCTGGACAACCTCGGCGCGGGCACGATGGCGGCCCGGCTGCTGCTCGACCACGGCCACCGGCGGATCGGCGCGGTCGGCGGCCCCACGGAGATCTCCACCGCCCGGGACCGGCTCGCCGGCTTCCGCGCGGAGCTGGACCGCGCCGGGATCACGCCCGAGGGCGAACTGCTCCGGACCGGGCCGGCCACGGTCGCGGGCGGCCAGGCCGCGATGCAGCGCATCCTCGCGGCGCGGGACCGGCCGACCGCGGTCTTCTGCGCCAGCCACCACCTGACGCTCGGCGCGCTGATCGCCCTCAACGACTCCGGGCTGCGACTCGGCCGGGACGTGTCCATGATCGGCTTCGACAACCGCGAGTTGGCGATGGCCACGCTTCCCCGGCTCAGCATCATCGAGCAGCCCACCCACGAGATCGCGGCGCGGGCGGCAGAGCTGCTGCTGGCCCGGCTGGCGGACCCCGGCGGCGATTCCGCGCCGGTGACAGTCACCGTCGACCCGGTCCTGGTCGCCGGCACCTCCGTGGCGCGTCTCGATGACTGAGCCCTCACCCACTCCGGACGCCGGCTCCCGCACCCCGCCGGTTCCCGGTGACGCTTTGCAGTCGGCAGTTCCGGGCGCCGCCCAGCGGCAGACCGTTCTCGGCGACGCCCTTCCGTCGACGGTGCCCGGCGAGGCCTTGCGGCCGGCCGTGCTCACGGCGCCGGGTGAAGGGGGCGGCCTTCCAGCGGGCGCTGTTGACCCGCCGGCTGACGCGCGTGGTGTGCCGACCGTGGAATCCCCGGCGCCGGCGGGCACGCGTGGTGTCCGGGCCGCGTTGGCAGCGCTCGCGCTCGGTGCGTTCGGGATCGGCGTCGCGGAGATGACCGTGACCGGGCTGCTCGGGAGCATCGCGGCGGACCTGAACGCGAGCGCGGCCAGCCTCGGCACCGCCATCTCGCTCTACGCGCTCGGCGTGGTCGTCGGCGCGCCGCTGATCACCATCGCGGGTGCGCGCGTGCCCCGGCACCGGCTGCTGCTCGGCACGTTGGTGCTGTTCATCGTGGGCAACACGGCCGCGCTGCTTGCCCCGAGCCTGATGCTGTTCGACGTGGCACGGTTCGTCGCGGGGCTGCCGCACGGCGCCTACCTGGCGCTCGCGGCCGCGACCGCGGCCTCGCTTGTGACGCGAGAGCGGCGGGGGAGGGCGACCGCGTTGGTCGGCGTCGGGCAGACGGTCGCCAGCATCCTGGGCGTGCCCCTGGCGATCTTCCTCGGTCAGGCCGTGAGCTGGCGTGCGTCGCTGGCACTCGCGGTCGTGATCTTCGTGGCGGCTTTCGCGGCGGTCTCCGCCTTCGTGCCGTCCGATCCAGGGCTGCCCGCACCAGCCCGGCGGTCACGGCAGGAAAGGTCGCGCGAAACGGCTGACACCTGCCGGTCGTCCTCGAACGCTGAACGCGGGCGGCCGGCTGCTGCGCGGCCGCAATCTCCTACCGGTCGCGCCCAGGGGACGGTGGGCAGGGTCTGGCCGTCGCTGGCGGGCCGGTCACGACGGTGGGGTGGGGCCGGAACTGCCGGACTGCTGCGGTCGGGGGATCTCTGGGCCGGGATCGCTGTGGCGGCGAGCGGCTTCGCGGGCCTGTACTGCGTGCTGAGCTTCATCGCGCCGATCACCACCGACGTCGCGGGGCTTCCGGCCGGGGCGACGCCGATCGTGTTGATGCTCTACGGCGCCGGTATGACAGTGGGCGCGCTGATCGGTGGTCGACTCGCCGACTGGAACGTCGGCCGGACCGTGCCGCTGGCCGGTGTCGCCGCCGGGGTGGTGCTGGCCGGCTTCGCGGGCGTGATGACGATGCCGTGGGCGCCGTTCGCCGGGGCGTTCGGGATCGGGCTGGTTCAGTTGATCATGTATCCGTCGCTGCAGCTGCGGTTGATGGACGCGGCGCCAGGTGCGCCCGCGGTGGCGGCGGCGCTCAACCAGTCCGCGCTCAACCTGGCGAACGTGGTCGGCACGTCGATCGGCGGCGTGGTTCTCGCGGCCGGGCTGGGCTATCCGGTCAACGGCTACGCGGGCGCGCTTGTCGCGGTGGCGGGCGCCGGGCTCGCGGTGCTGCTCAGACCCCGGCGGGCGGTGGTCGAGGAGATCGCCCATGTCCCCGACGGTGCTGTGGCGTCGGCCTCCGCCGCGCCCGAAGAAGCTCCCTCGCGTACCCGCGGATGATTTGGATCTTCAAGGTGACCTGAGGTTGCCGGTCGGGGTAAAGGCGGCATCGGCGGCATATCGACATCTCGGCGGTACGGCGGCTTTGTCTGAGGTGACTGCCGGCGCACGGGTGCGCGTAAAGCCCGGTTGGCGGGGGAGTTACCGGACCAGGCATGATCGGTGACACCATGACCACGCTGACCGACCGGATTCCCGGCACACCGGACCCCGACTCCCTCTACGAGATCTTCAGCCTCTGGGCGCAGGAGAAGGGGCTCAGCCTCTATCCGCACCAGGAGGAGGCGTTGATCGAGATTGTCTCCGGTGCGAATCTCATCCTGAACACGCCCACCGGGTCCGGGAAGAGTCTGGTCGCGATCGCGGCGCACTTCGCGGCGCTGGCCCGGGGCGGCACCACGTTCTACACCGCGCCGATCAAGGCGCTGGTCTCGGAGAAGTTCTTCTCGCTCGTCGAGGTCTTCGGCCCGGAGAACGTGGGCATGCTGACCGGCGACGCCTCGGTCAACGAGGACGCGCCGATCATCTGCTGCACGGCGGAGATTTTGGCGAACATCGCGCTGCGCGAGGGCGTGGACGCGGACGTCGACCAGGTCGTCATGGACGAGTTCCACTTCTACGCGGAGCCGGACCGGGGCTGGGCGTGGCAGGTGCCGCTGCTGGAGCTGACCAAGGCGCAGTTCGTGCTGATGTCGGCGACGCTCGGCGACGTGTCCCGGTTCGAGAAGGACCTGAACCGGCGGACCGGGCGCTCGACGGCTGTGGTGCGCTCGGTGGAACGGCCGGTGCCGCTGCTGTTCTCCTACGTGACGACGCCGATGCACGAGACCATCGAGGAACTGCTCACCACCCACCAGGCGCCGGTGTACGTCGTGCACTTCACCCAGGCCGCCGCGCTGGAGCGGGCCCAGTCCCTGATGTCGGTGAACGTCTGCACCCGCGCGGAAAAAGACGCCATCGCGGAGATGATCGGCAACTTCCGGTTCGCGGCCGGGTTCGGGCGGACGCTCTCCCGGCTCGTCCGGCACGGCATCGGCGTGCACCACGCGGGAATGCTGCCCAAGTACCGCCGCCTTGTGGAGACGCTCGCCCAGGCCGGCCTGCTCAAGGTCATCTGCGGCACGGACACGCTCGGCGTCGGCATCAACGTGCCGATCCGCACCGTGCTCTTCACCGGCATGTCCAAATATGACGGCATCCGCACCCGGCTGCTGCGCGCCCGCGAGTTCCACCAGATCGCGGGCCGGGCCGGCCGGGCCGGGTTCGACACCATCGGCCGGGTGGTCGTGCAGGCGCCGGAGCACGTGATCGACAACGAGCGCGCGCTCGCGAAGGCCGGTGACGACCCGAAGAAGCGCCGCAAGGTGGTGAAGAAGAAGCCGCCGGAGGGCACGATCGGCTGGGGCAAGCCCACGTTCGACAGGCTTGTCGACGCCGAGCCGGAGCCGCTGACCTCCTCGTTCCAGGTGTCGCACGCGATGCTGCTGAACGTGCTGGCCCGGCGCGGCGACTTCTTCGCGCACATGCGCCGACTGCTCACCGAGAACGACGAGGAGCGCGCCGGCCAGCGCCGCCTCGTCCACCGCGGGATTCTCATCTACCGCGCGCTGCTTGCCGGCGGCGTGATCGAACGGCTGCCCGAGCCGGACGAGGACGGCCGCACCGTCCGGGTGACCATGGACCTGCAGCTCGACTTCGCGCTCAACCAGCCGCTGTCCCCGTTCGCCGTGGCCTCGCTTGAACTGCTCGACCGCGAGGCGCCGTCCTACGCGCTCGACGTCGTCTCCGTCATCGAGTCGACGCTCGAGAACCCCCGGCAGATCCTCTCCGCGCAGCAGTTCAAGGCGCGCGGCGAGGCGGTCAACGCCATGAAGGCCGAGGGCATCGAGTACGACCAGCGCATGGAACTGCTCGAACAGGTGACCCACCCGCGCCCGCTCGCGGAGATGCTCGAGGCCGCCTACGAGACGTACCGGCGCGGCCACCCGTGGGTCGCCGACTACGAGCTCGCGCCGAAGTCCGTGATCCGCGACCTCTTCGAGCGCGCCATGACGTTCGGCGAGTTCGTCGCGTTCTACGGCCTGTCCCGCTCCGAGGGCCTGGTGCTGCGCTACCTCGCGGACGCGTACCGCGCGCTGCGCCAGACCGTCCCGGAAGAGGCCAAGACCGAGGAACTCGTCGACCTGATCGAGTGGCTCGGCGAGCTGGTCCGCCAGGTCGACTCGTCGCTGTTCGACGAGTGGGAGCGGCTGCGCAACCCCGGCACCGATCCGCTGAAGCCCGCGCCGCTCGAGGACAAGCCGCCCGCCGTCACCCGCAACCTGCGCGCGTTCAAGGTCCTGGTCCGCAACGCCATGTTCCGCCGCGTCGAGCTGGCCGCGCTGCACCAGTGGGCCGCGCTCGGCGAGCTGGACGCGGAGTCCGGCTGGGACGCCGCCTCCTGGGCCGACGCGCTGACCCCGTACTACGAGGAGCACGAGGACATCGGCACCGGCCCGGACGCCCGCGGGCCCGCGCTGCTGCAGATCACCCAGGACCGTACCGAGTGGACCGTCCGCCAGTTCCTCGACGACCCGGCCGAGGACCACGACTGGCACATCACCGCGGTCGTCGACCTGGCCGCCTCCGACGAGGCCGGCGTCGCGGTCCTGCGAATCACCGACGTCGGCCGGATGTAGCGTTTCTACGGGCAGCGGGTCACCGGGGTCATCCGGGTGACGGTCGGCAACGCCACGACCGTCACCTCCCTGCCGCGGGCCACAGTCAGCATCCCCGACGGGGATGCGCTGAGAGTCCCGCAGAGCGATGAGCCGGCGGCCTCGACCAACACCAGCCCGTCCTTCGGCGGTGACGGGGCCAGCCAGGACACGCCGATCGCGACCGCCACCACGGCGATCCCGGCCAGTGTCAGTGCCCGCGCCCACCGGATGTCCCGCAACGATCCCTTGACCGCATCGCCGGTCCATCGGCGTAGATCCTCCGCCGTCAGCAGCGTATGGTCATCCGGACTTCCGGACGCGGCCCGAATCGCGATCAGCGTCGCGGACACCAGCAGGACCAGACCAAGGCCAAGGCCGATCAGAATCAGCACGCGGTACGCCTCGGACAGCTCGGCCACGGTATCCCGCCCTTTGACGATCAACACCGCCCCGAGAAGCCCGGTCAGACCTGCGAGTCCGGTCCGCCACGCTTCGGCTTGCTTGCGCACGGTCGGAAGCTGGTGAAAAGCCAGGTCATCCGCGAGGGCGTCCCACCGTAGGAGGTCGTCGCTCACTGAAGCTCCACGGTCCAGTAGGCCCCACACCCAATGAGCGTCTCCTCCGCCGGACGCTCGCCGTGCACGTTTCCGCAGTTGCAGCGTAGGAGGCGCGGTCCCGGCGGCGGCTTCGGGTGCGCGCGCTTGTTGAAGATCCCCTTGTAGCCGCTGCCCGACCCATAGGGCCAGATGCGACGGATCCGGCCGCCACAACCTGGGCAGATTCCGGTGACGAGGTAGCCACAGTTGTCCGCGAGCTCCTCGACGGTGAAGTCTGCGCGGTGATCATGGTCGGTGCGCAACCATAGAATGGGGCGATGGTCCGGTCGCTGCTCAGCCATCGGTTTCCCTCTCGTCCAGAACGAAGCCGAGGAACGCCGCATAGGGTCGGAGCCGCTCTCGAACCTGTTCGTGGTCCTCGCCAATGGCGGCTGCGACCATCGAGAGATGCTGCGATCCGACGTTCCCGGTGACGGCCGGTGCCCGTCCGTCACAGTGGACGGTGAGCGCTAGGAGATCTTGCCAGCACACAAGTCCGTCCGGGCAGTGCTCGACGTCGTAGTCGAGCGTGAGGCGAAGCGGTTCGAGACGGCGAAGGCGAGCGTCGGTGTGCTGAGGCGTCCAGCCGAAGCGTGCGGCTGAGCGGATGACGTCGAAGGCGTCGAAGCTCATCACCGGTTGATAGTTGCCCTGATCGTCGGTCTCGACCAGCAGGGCCCGATCCTGCGCTGTCACCGGAATGGTGGTGAACGCCGCACGCTGGCTTTCGTCGAGTGTCGGGATCGGCGCTCCGAAGCGACGGAACGGCTCAATGCGATCAAGGATCTGGGATATCGACTGTGAGTTCCAGATGAGTGCGTCAGCAAACTCATTGGGGGTCAGTTGCCAGCCGGTCGGCTGAGGTTTGATGTATGGGTAGCCGGCAAGAATCGAGCTCTCGTAGATATCAAGTGAGGTTTGCTCCTGCTTTAGTTCATCCATCGGCAGACCGTCCAGGATTGCATGGTCCGAATATATATCCTCCAGCAATGAAGCTACCGTGGAAATGGTGGAGCTCATTCTATGAGATATTCGTATTATTTCCGGTACGGTCGCCTGATGGAAATGCTTGAAGGTCTCGAGCGGCCGTCGACGCTTGTTGAGCTTGTCGGCAAACTGACTGTCCTCCGGCCGGCCCATATAGCTTAGAATTCTGACAAAAAACTCGCTCTCCATTGCGTAGTCGTCGGTCTGCCAGAAGTAGCTCCATATCGGGTGTGCTGATTTGATGGCTTCCGTCTCGTCCTGAGTTGGAGCGATCTCCCTACTTGGACCGCCCTCCGGTAGGCGAATCAGCCCGGATTCGTGCAGGCGCTGCAAGGCTTCACGGACGGCGCCAATTGATTGACCGAGCTGACCTGCCAGAAGGAATATCTCGGCGTGGTTGAGCTCGCGGCCGGCGCAAAATGTAATCCGGAATGCTTCGAATTCCACCGGTGTGATCTCAGGTGGGTAGGCATCCCGCATGTCGACCTCGATGCCGAGCGGGGCAAACCTGTCCAGAATCCTCAGTACCTCGTCGGTCGACTGATTGATCGCCAGGACACGATTGGCGACCCCGGCGGGTGAGATGATCCCATGCGTCCATCGTTCCGCGTGTTCAGCGACATCGTTGGACATGTAGAAGATCTTGATGTCATTCGCGGTGAAGGTGTACCCGAGTAGACCCGTCAGCGACGAGCGGTCGGGGCCGGTCCAGCCGGGCGGTGCCAGCTTCTCGGCCCGGTCGAGCACCGTTCTCAGGGGTACGCGAAGGTCCCCTGAGGTTGCTGCGAGTGGGCCGCCGATAGCGATCGATGGGGTTCGGCCGGGTGGAGCCCAGGCTGCTAGCGCGGTCACGACGTCTCTTTCGTTCTTGTCCAGGGCCCGGTTGATTGCTGGGGTGTTCCGCGCTGCCGAGAGGTCGAGATCGAGGATGGCGAAGCGCCGTAGGCGGGTGAGCTTGTCCACAAGGACGGCGCCTTCCTCTTCCGCCAGCTCGAGAAGCATGCGGGTGGTCGGTGTGGCACGCCAGTCTGCGAGTCGGTAGGAGAGTTGATCGTGGAGGGCGTTGAGGATCTCAGCATCCAGTGGATGCACGACCGGGTACCCGTCAAGCCGGTCTGGAGAGGCCAGCTTCAGCCAGCCGGGTAGGCGCACGTGATCTCGCCATACCGCCAGCCGCCATCGGGCGAGCCATCCTTGGGCGCCGCCGTAGCCGAACAGGGTCCCACTGAGAATGTGTTGATCCAGTGGTATGCAGCCGACTTTCTGCGGCAGCGCCCGGACGCCATTCCCGAGCGCGCCGGCGACGACGATGTCCCGGTTCTCCGTGCACAGCCACTCGTAAATGTCGCCGGCAATGTCCGGCGTCTCCTCGGCGACACGCCAGAGCCAGGAGAGCGTCAGGCTGGGCCACTGGCCGAGGTCGGGCAGGGCGTTATGGACCTGATCACGGACCCACTCCTTGTTCCACGAACGCAGCTTCTTTCGATCCACGGTGAACTGCGGACGCTGGCGGCCGCGCAGATTCGCTACGAACCCGAAACGATCCTCGGCGGTGGAGATTCCGTCAGCGGCGAGGCAACCCTTACCGTTGACCCACCAGAAATCTTCGCCGACTTTGCATGAATCTTCACCGTCGTGCAGCTGTTCGGGAATCCATTCGTCCTGGAGTACACCGTCCTGGTGGACCTCCACCCGGTGTTCGGAGATGCGCAGCAAGTCGCGGATGGTGCGGAGTACGGACACGTCGTCGTCGCCGGTCAGATAGAGCGTTACCCTGGTGCCGGGCTCGGCGCGCTCCGCCGACGAGATCTCGAAGAGGCTGCCGCTGCTGGCGATGCGTACCCGGTAGCCGGTTGATCCCGGAATCTCCATCCGGTCCATCCGCCGGGTGACGATCTCGATCTCCTCGGCCAGCATGAAGTAGCTGAACACGCCTACGCCGAACTGGCTGTTCGGGATCAGGCGCAGCGCCGGATCGAGCTCCTGCCAGTCGGCCTGCTCCTGCCGGAACGCGGCTTGGTAGACAAACCGTTCGCCGGCATTGGCGAAGGTCATCTTAAGTGTCTGATCGTCCATGCCGACGCCGTTGTCGCGACACTGGATGTATGCGCGACCGTCTGCGTCCACGCCCTGGGTGAACGCGATGAGGCCCTCCCATGGGGCCAGTTCCGTGCCTTGCCGCTGTAGAAACTCCCGGCGGACGGCGCGGTATCTACAGGCGTCCAGCGCGTTCTGGTACAACTCGCGGATGGCCAGTTCCGGCTCTCCGTAGAGCTGACGGCCCATCAGCAGCTCGCGAATCTTGTCCTCGGAGAGGCGAAATCGCAGCAACGGCGTCTCGAAGCGGTCCTTGCCCCCATCGGTGTCCGGTCGCAAGCCGTCCTTGCTGACACTGCGGGGCAGCCCGGAGACACCTCTCAACAGGCTGACCGACGCGGAAAGTGTGTGCTCGACGCTCTTCGCGGCGATGTCAAGCGCATCGAACACTGCGGGGAACCGGCATGCGGCTTTGAGTTCCAGATTGTCGCCGTGCCGATGCCAGTGGGCCGCGTCGCCGGAGGAACCGACTGCCGCGTGCACGTCCGCCATGCTCATCTTCGAGCCGACGCCGAGATGATCGACAATCACAGGCGCCATCCGCCTCGGGTCGACCGCCATCAGACCGCCGAGCCACACCGCCGCGGCCAGTGTCCGGGTGTCGTCGGTGAAATCCCGGCCGACAAGCCGGCCCACCAGGCGCTGGTCCTCCGGTTCCGCGCCGGTGCACTGGGCCATCGCCTGCACGACACCGATTAGCTCACCTTCGGTGAGTGAGCCGGTGGACAGCGGGCGCAGCGCGTGCGCAAGTCCGGTGGCGGCGTCGGTGAACGCGGGTTCTTTCCACAGCGTCGCACGGTCGGACAGCCAACGATGTACGAGCCACATGGCCAGCGCGTTACGCAGCTCGTCGTACCCTCGCTTGCCGAGCCCTTCGGCGCGCCTGGCCACGTGCTCGTGCGCCTGATGAATGATTTCCAAGTCGGCGCGGGCCGACCGGGCGTTCGTCGGAGCGAACGAGGTCGGATCGACGTCGGGTGCATTGCGGATGCCGACGCTGTAGGCGATCTCCCGCAGGAACGGGGCCGCAACCGCGGCCGCCGCCTCCACTGCGGTTATCCGGATGTCCGGCGGCAGGCACTTCGCGGCGCAGGCCAGCAGCCGAGCGGGGTACTCAGGTGAAGCCCACGGATCCGCGAAGCGCGCCGCGGTCTCGAATGCCTCCTTGGACCCGAGCCACGCCGCCGCGCTCGCATCAGCGACTCCTACCGCGAGATCGCGGGCGGTCGTCTTGACGTCATCGGCGCAGGTGACGAATTGCCACAGCGGGCTGTCCCGGGCGGCGGTACGCCACAGCTCGCCGACGCTCTCGCCGTCGCAGATGATCACCTGATCCGGCCCCGGGCTTCCCGGACCGGCACGTGGGCCCGCGATGTACTCCGGTTCCGGGGCCGCATCGTCGTCGAGCGGCAACAGCATGGAGAGCTGCTGCCTCGCCGCGTCGAAGACCTGCCGGACGGTACGTGCGGGTTGACGAGGGCTGAGTGCCGCCGCGATCGCCTGTGTGAACGAGCTGCTGGTCGCGGTGTGGGTGCTCTCCTGGCCGGAACGGCAGCTGCTGATCAGCACGACCTCGGTGGGAGCGACGTCGAGGGTCGTCCGGGGCCGGAACGGCTGGTGCGCGGAGTTGCTGCGGCAGGCGTCAACGACGAACACGACCAGGCGGGCACGGCACTCTTCAATTCCGTCGACCGCGATCGGGACAAGGCTGGTGGGGACGAGTGTGCCCCTGCGTACCCTCGGATCCTGCGGTACGAGGTAGCTCCGACCGTCGTCGAGCGTCACGCCGTGGCCGGAGAAGTAGATCAGCAACACACCGCCCTCAGGCGCGGCGTCGACCGCGTCGCTGATGGCGGTTTGGATGTTGTTGCTGCTGGGCGGCTTGTTGTCCGAGGCACCGATGCCACAGCGCCGCACCGCGTAGCCCGAGGCCTCAAGCGCTGTCCGCATTCGTTCGGTGTCGGCCGACACCACATGCGGGATGGGAGTGAAAAGGTCGTGGTCGTAGGAACCGACTCCGATAAGCAGTGCGAGGCGATTGGTCACAGAGGCGTCCACTCTGCGAGGCGTTAGAGGATAGCCCTAAGTGTAGGAATGATTGTGTTGAGTGACGGCCGGAACGAGTCGGCCGTATGGGCGAAAAGCTGTGTGGGCAGTCGGGTAAGACGGTCAGCGCAGTGCGAGCCCGCTGAGGATCAGGCCGGCGAGCGCGACAAGCGCGGGCAGTGACAGCCAGAAGGCGTGTGTGCTGCCGGTGGCGCGGCGGCCCCAGCGGTGCAGCCTGGTGCGTTCGTGTTCGCGGTCGGACGCGCGCAGCAGCTCCTCGACCAGGCCGGACCCGTCCAGCGCGGCCCGGAACACCTCGGCGCGGCGGCGGTTGCGGTGGTACAGCTCCGTGTAGCTGGCGGCGAACGCGGTGCCGAAGCCGCCGACCAGCACGATCGCCAGGCCGGCGGGCAGATCTCCGGCGCCGACCCGCTGGTCGGAGAAGACCACAGCGATCAGCACGGACGCGGCGACAAGCACGAAGTTGACCGCGCTGGACCGGAGTGACTCGGCGTGCCGGGAGTGCGAACGCACGTCCGTGTACATGCCCCAGAGCAGCTCGCGGTCGTGGGCGTCAGTGGGACCGGCCTCGTTCATGGGACTCCCGTCCGCGTCGGGACTCTCCACGATAGAGGGCCGTGTCACAGGTGGGTCCGCGCGGCGGGGATCCACTACGCTCGGGCCGGGACACCTGGTGGTGAGGAGATCGCAGCGGTGGGTGACCACGATCCGCGGTGGATGCGAGTCGGCCGGGAGGACCACGCGTTCCTGGTCCGGGCGCTACGGCTGCGCGGCCAGAGGCTGCACGACGTCACCTGGCTTGAGGACGGGCGCAGCGGCTCCCCGGTCGGGCTGGTCGAGGTCTCGTCCGCGACCGGGTACGACGGCGTGCGCCTGCTCAAGTGCATCCCCCGGGCGAACGAGGCGGCCGCCGCCGCGCACCGGGCCGTCCTTGACGACAGCCCGGCCGGTTTCCGCGGGTCCCACCTGGTCGAGCTGGCCGGCGACCCGATCCTGACGCCGTCCTGGCACGTGATCTTCCAGCGCGTCGCGGAGGGGGATTTCAGCCGGGTGCGCCAGCTTGCGGACGCGGCCCGCGAGCCGGATTTCGGCAGGCGCTGCCGCACCGTCGTCGGCGCGCTGCTTACCGAGTGGAACGCGGTGGCCGCGGTGCCGGTCTGGGAGATGACAGTCGCCGACTTCCTTGACGCGCACGTCGGCGACCGGCTGGGCCCGGACGGCGCACTGACCCGCTGGCTGGCGACGCAGCGGGACCGGCCGGACCGGCTCGCCGCCGGCCCGCTGGCACTGTGCGCGTCGCAGGCGACGGTCCGGAAGGCGTTCCACGGGCGGGCACACGGCGATCTGAGCGTGCGGAACGTGCTGTTGCCCGTCGACCCGGCCGATCCGGGCGCGTTCCGGCTGATCGACTACGACAGGTACTCGTCGCACGCGCCGCTCACCCGCGACCCGGCCCACCTGCTGATCTCGATCGCGACCGAGCGGGTGAGCGGCTACGCGGCCGGCGCGGAGACCCGGACCGACCTGATCCGCGCACTTGTCGAGCCGTCGTTCACCTCGCCGGAGACGGCCGGGTTCGCGGAGATCGCCCGGCAGATCCGGGAGGGCGGCGAGCAGTGGGCGGAGAGCAAGGGCGGGCTGAGCGAGTGGCGCGCCCAGACGTTGCTGTCGATCGTGGGGTGTGCGCTGCGGGCCGCGTCCCGGCCGTTCCCGGACGAGGACCGGTGGTGGTGCCTGCGGGTGGCGTCCGTGGCGGCGGCCGCCTTCCTCGGCCTGCACCCGGAGGCGGCCCAGGCCGGCGGCGTACCGCCGGAGCCGGTGACGTCCGAGCCCGCCACTGTCGCACCCGCGCCCTCCCCGTCCGTGCCGCCAGAAACCACTCCACCCGTACCCGCGGCGTCTGAGCCTTTGATCTCCGGGTCGTTGACTGGCGGCGGGGCCGCCCCGCTGATGCGCGCGCACCTCGCCGCGCTGCGGGACGCCATGGACCGGCTGTCCACCGTGCAGCCGCAGGCCTGGCGCGGACAGCTGTGTGACGACGCGGAGCGGGAGGTGAACGACCTGTCGGTGATCACCGCTGCCCGGGAGGCCGGGCCGGGCGACCAGGGGCGGCAGGTTCACGAGGTCCGCGCGTTGCTGCGTCAGATCGCGTCCGGGATAGACGAGATCCGCCGGACCGGTCCGGGCACCGCGTCCGACCTGGCCCGCGCCCGGGTAGCCGCGCTCGAGAACGCGGTGCGCCGCCTGTGAGCTACGGCGTGACCTCCGCGTCCACGTCGTTGATCGCGGTGAGGACCCGCGCGATCCCGTGCCGGTCCAGGGCCTCGCTGTAGGCGTTCAGCGCCTTCGCCAGGTAGGTGGTCGCCTCGAAGAACAGCTCGTCGCGGTGGTACTGCCGGGCCATGGCCGCGTGCGTGCGGCCGAGCTGGAGCCGGACGTCCGCGAGCGCGCACCAGTCGCCGTACTCCTCAACGATGCTCTCCGCCCGGTTCAGCTGGATCCGGCCGTCGCCGAAGTCCTGGCGCCGGGCCAGGCGGAGCAGGCCGCGCACCCGCCGGATGCCGGCCTCCATCGTGCCCGCCGCGATCCGCGCCTCGCGGGCCTCCTCCCGGTCCTGCTCCGCGAGGTGCAGCTGCTCCTCGGCCCCTTCGAGCGCGCCGGCCAGCAGCAGCACCTCCGCGAGCTGCAGCCGGGATCTGACCACGCCGACCATGCTTCCGGTCCGCTCGAACGAGACCACCGCGGCGGCGGCCCGGTCGGCGGCGTCCTCGGCCAGCCGGGTGCGCTCCACCGGGTCCTTCGTGTCGCGCAGCCGGCACAGGTGCAGGCGGGACACCCGAAGATCCACGATTGCGGTACGCCCCCAGTCGTCCGCGCGTTCCCGGGCCGTGTCGAGGTGGTCGATGCCCTGGTGCCAGCGCGCGTTGCGGATCTCCGACTCGGCGAGGCAGAGGCGGAGCGCGAAGTCCACTGCCTCGTCGCCGTTGTCCCGCCCGATGCCGTCGTACCTGTCGTGCTGCAACCACTCGCGGGGGAACAGGTGGCCTTCCGCCTCCGCGAGCAACAGCGCGATGAGCGTCCGCTCCGCTGTAGCTTCCTCGCCGGGGTCGGCCGGCGCGTGGTCCCGGGCCGTCTCCAGGCTCACGTGCGCAAGTGTGAAGTTGCCGATCCGGAGCCGGATCTCGCCGATCCGGCGCTCGCTCTGCGCGCGGAACAGCCGCAGCCGTCCGGCCCGGACCTGGTCGGTCTCCTTGTCCGCGACCGGCCCGGCCTCGCTCGACACGTACCGCAGCAGCTCAAGCGCCTCGTCGTAGTGCTCGATGCCGATCAGGTAGCCGCACCGGGCGAGCATGACCGAGATCCGCGCGTAGTCGCCGCCGGTCGGGTCCGTCTCGGCCGCTGCCGTGGCCGCGTCGAATGCCGCACGGCAGCGCTGCCGGTCAAGCGCGCGCGGCACGCAGTCGCCCAGGTGCTCCATGATCCGCCAGACCAGTTCGGGTTCGCCGTTCTCGGCGGCGTACAGCGCGGCGGCGACCAGGTTGAGGTACTCGGCGCGGATCCAGCGACGCGGCTGCCTGCTGATCCGAACGGGAAGGTCGAGGTCGGGGAGGTACGACGGCGACGCGGGACGGCCGCGCGCGAAGCCCGGCTCGATCCGCCGCAGCACCGCCTCGACGATCGCCAGGTACTCGGTGAGCAGCCGCCGGCGCGCGGCCTCCCGGGACGCGGCGGGCACCGAGTCGAGCTTCTCCGCGGCGAACCGGCGCACAAGCGCGTTGAGCCGGTACCGGGCCAGGCGGGCGGTCCGGTCCGGGCCGGAGTCCGCGACGAACTGGGCCGCGTACAGGCTTGCCATCACGTCCTCGGCCTCGGTGAACCCGATCTCCAGCAGCGGCGACAGCACCCACGGCAGGAACGAGTCGGAGCCGACAAGCGCGAGCATGCGCAACGCCTCCTGCTCCCGGGGCAGCAGCCGGCCGTCGTACTCGTCGCGGTACTGGCCGCCGATGTCGTGCTCACGGAACTGGAAGACCTCAAGCGGGCGGCGTACCGAGTCCAGCTCGCGCGACACCTCCGCGAGCCCTTTTCCGGGCTGGCCCCGCCCGGCCGGCGCACCAGCGGCCCGCTCCCCGGCGGCCCGGAGCGCCCGGGGCAGCCGACCGGCCTGGCGGACGATGCGGGCGGCGTAGACGGAGTCGGCGAGCGGCCGATCGGACACCATGGCCAGGCGAAGGATGCGTACCGCGTCCGCGCGGGTAGCCTCGCCGACCCGGACGGACGGGCCGAGCGAGCGGCGGCTGGTGACGATCACGGTGCAGCCGGGCTGGAACGGGATCAGCTCCTGGATCTGGCCCGCGTCCTCCGCCCCGAGCAGCACGATCAGCACCCGGCGGCCGTTGAGCAGCGTCCCGAACCGGCGTGGGCCGGCCGGCTGGCCGGGCGCGGCCAGGTGCGCCAACTCCGCGGTGAATGCCTCAAGCACGTCGTTGGTGCTGCGCCGGTCCGCGGAGATCCGGAAGTCGAAGCAGACCCGGCCGTCCGGGTGCTCGTCCGCGACGCGGTGCGCGAAGTGAAGCGCGACAGCACTCTTGCCGGAGCCGGCCGGGCCGTGCAGGTAGAGCTGGACCGCGCCGGTGTCCTGACCCTGTTGCCGCCGGTAGCTCTCGGTAAGCAGGTGCAGCTCGGCCTGCCGCCCGGCGAACGGGCGCGGCGCGGGCAGCGCGGCCGACGCGGCGGACCGGACCGGCGGCAGCGGCTCGCTCACGGCTGCCTGCGGCTTGGGCACGCCGGGCGCAGCCAGCGGGTCCAGCCGCCGGATCACCACGAGCGCGGTCCCGGCCGCGGTAAGCATCGGCAGGAGCAGGAACACCAGGTACACGGCGGGGCGGTAGTCCATCGACACGACGCCGGCGACGAGTTCGAGCGGGGTCAGCGCGAGCAGCACGGAGACGGCGTAACGGCGCAACCGGCGCCGGGAGGACCGGTCCGACATGGTGGTCCCTCCTTTCTAGCCGGAAGCGGGCGCGGCCGGGGTGTGCGGCGCGGGCATCGGCTCGTGATCGATCAGGTCCGCGGCGTAGGTGTCGCCGACGCCGCGCAGCATTGATTTCGCGAGTTCCCGCAGCCGCTGGGCCTCCTGGTGGCCGCCCTGCGCGGATCGGGCCGCGGCCAGCTCGCCGTACGTGACGGCCTCGAGGTTGCGGTCGTCGCAGCCGCGGAGCGTCTCGAGCGTCTCCTCGTACCTGACGACCGCGACGTCGACCAGCCCGGCCTTGTAGTCGGCGCGGCCGAGCAGCAGGCGGGTGTGGCTGATCCCGTACCTGTGACGCATCGCCCCGAACAGCTCAAGCGCGATGTTCGCGTGCTCTCGGCAGGCCTCGCTGTTGCCCTCCTCGAGCGTCACCCGGGCCAGCGCGTGCCGCAGCCAGGCCTGCCAGAGCCGCTGCTGCGAGTCCGCGGCCAGGCGCTCGCCGTGGTGGAGCTCGCGGACCGCGTCGGCGTGGCTGTCCGCGTAGTCGAGCAGGCTGCCCAGCGCCCACTGCACGCCGGGACGGAACTGCTGCTCGAAGCCGCGGTGCCGGAGCAGGATCTGCTCGATCCGGGCCAGGTCCCGCCGGCCGTCGGACGGGGTCGCGCCGAGCGCGCACGCCATCGCGCGTTCGCGAAGCGTGCGGACCCGTTCGCGGTCCACGTCCTCGGCGGACAGCGTGGCCTCGTCAAGTGCCGCGAGCGCCCGGTCGAAGTCGGCAAGCGCCTCCGCGATCCGCCGGTTGCGGCGGTGCTCAAGCGCCCGGCAGCGCAGTGTCCGCGCCAGCACCTGCGGGTCGCGGGCGTACTCGGATGCCTCCGCCTGCTCAAGCGTCCGGTTGGTACGGCACAGCTCCGTGTTCAGCTCGGCGAGTGTGGCGAGCGCGAGCGCGGACGTGCGGCCCCGGTGCGGCTCGCCGGCGGCGGTGAGCACGCCGCGTACCGTGCCGAGCGCCCGGTCCAGCTCGCCCCGGTCCTTCTCCGCGTAGGCCCGCCGCTGCAGTGTCCAGTCGCTGCGCTGGGCCTGCCGGGTGCGCCTGCCGGTCGCCTCGCGCAGCTCCCGCTGAACCGCGTCGCGCGTGCGGCGCAGCTCCGGATCGGACTCGACGCGGAACACCGCGTACCCGTGCACGTGGTCGAGGGTCCGGTAGCCGGGGCCGCCGGTCCCGCGCGGCGTGACCCGCTCGATAAGTCCGGCGTCCGCGAGCCGTCCGGCGATCCGGCGGGCCTCGTCCTCGTCGCGTGCGCCGCCGGCCGCGATCAGCTCCCAGAGCGCGAAGTCCGGCGCGGGGAGCATGCCGAGTCGCAGGAAGGCGCCCTGTTCCTCCGCGGTGAGCAGGCCGAAGAGCAGGTCGAGCGCGCCCGGCTCCCGGTCGGTGCCGGACTCGCGCAGCCGGGCGACGGCCAGTTCCAGGTCCCAGTGCGGGCGCCCGGCAAGCGTGCTGCCGGTGAGCTGGACGGCAAGCGGCAGGTCGCCTGACTTCTCCACGATCTCGGTCGCGGCGTCCGCGCTCGTGGTGACGCGGTCGCCGCCCATGGTCCGGCCGAGCAGCGCGAGCGAGTCGGAACGGTCAAGCGGCCGGAGCGGGATCCCCAGCCCGACCGGGACCGCTGTCAGCTCCCGCCGGCTGGTCAGGACGGTCAGGCAACCGGGGCCGGACGGGACGAGCGGTGCGAACGCGGCGTCGTCCGCCAGGTCGTCGAGGATCACCAGGAGGCGGCGGTCGCGGGTGAGCCGCTGGAACGCCGCCGCCAGGCCGGGCAGGTCGGGCGGCGTCACCGCGCCGGGCTCGCTGAGCGACTCGACGAACGCGGTCAGCAGATCACGCGCGGCGTCGGCCGGCCGGTCGCGCAGTTTCGCGGAGCCGTAAAGGCGGCCGTGCGGGAATTCCGCCGCATGCTGGATGGCGAACTGGGTGACGATCGCGGTCTTTCCGATGCCGGGCGGGCCGAACAGGGAAATGGTCCGGGAGGTCCGTTGTCGATTCGCCGCCCACCAGGTGTCCATCTCACGCAGTTCGCGGTCCCGGCCGACGAACACGGCCGCGGGCGGCGGCAACTCGGCCGGCACGACAGGTGCGCGCGGGCCGGGTGGGCCGGGTGGGCGTGGTGGGCCGGATCCGCCGGGCGACGGCGTGCGGTGGCCGGCGGCGCGGACGGCGAACAACCCGAACGGCAGGCCGAGCAGCGCGGCGGCAAGCGCACCGAGCAGGGTCGGATGACTGTACGCAAGGAACAGCGCGCCGCCCACGACCGTGACCGGCAACGCGACGGCGGCGATCCGGAAGGCCCGATCATCGGAATCCATAGGTCTCCCCCTTCGGTGCGTCAAGTGTGGGCGCCGCTGGCAACGCTCCGTCCCGTACCAGGGAAGGCCTTGATCCATCGATTGTGGACATTAAGTACATTAGTATCCGATCGGTAGCCGGATCGCATCGCCCGAAAGGGCCGGCCACTCCGCGGCAGACCTTGACGATGCGCATGTGAGCGCTAACACTCATCGACGAATCCCGTTCTCCGGAAAGGAAAGACATCGATGAGACGTACCGTGGGAAGGCTCGTGGTCACCGCCGTCCTGGTGGCCACCGGCCTGGCGGTGCTCGGGCCCCCGGCGCCGGCCGCCGCCGCGCCCGCCGTGTCCTATACGAACCCGATCGCCGCCCAGCGCGCCGACCCGCACATCTACAAGCACACGGACGGGTACTACTACCTGACCGCGACAGTGCCCGCCTACGACCGGATCATCCTGCGCCGTGCCACCACGATCCAGGGCCTGTCGAGCGCGGCCGAGACGACGATCTGGACCCGGCACGCCAGCGGCCCGATGAGCTCTCACATCTGGGCACCGGAGATCCACTTCATAAACGGCACGTGGTACGTGTACTTCGCCGCCGGCGGGGACGACGTCTGGGCGATCCGCCCCTACGTGCTGGAGGGCACCGGCGCGAACCCGCTCACCGCGAGCTGGGCCGAGAAGGGGCAGATCCAGACCGGCTGGCAGAGCTTCGCGCTCGACGCGTCCACGTTCGTCACCAACGGCACCCGCTACCTGGTCTGGGCGCAGCACGACAACAACCTGCCGGCCAGCAACACAAGCCTCTACATCGCCTCGATGTCGAACCCGTGGACGCTCTCCTCCGCCGCGGTGAGCATCTCCGCACCCACGCTGGCCTGGGAGAAAATCGGCTACCAGGTCAACGAGGGGCCGGCCGTGCTGCAGCGCAACGGCAAGATCTTCCTGACCTACTCGGCGAGCGCCACGGACGCCAACTACTGCCTCGGGCTGCTGACCGCGTCCGCGAGCGCGAACCTGCTGAGCCCGTCATCCTGGGTCAAGACGCAGACCCCGGTCTTCACAAGCAACACGAACACCGGCCAGTACGGCCCGGGGCACAACTCGTTCACGGTGTCCGAGGACGGCCAGAGCGACATCATGGTCTACCACGACCGGAACTACCGGGACATCTCCGGCGACCCGCTCAACGACCCGAACCGGCGCACCCGCGTCCAGAAGATCTACTGGAAGGCGGACGGCACCCCTGACCTCGGCATCCCGATCCCGGACGGGAAGCACCCGGTGCGGCTGCGCTCCTACAACAACCCCGCCCGGTACCTGCGCCACTGGGAGTACCGGGCCCGGCTCGAGGCGAACGTCAGCCCGCTCGCCGACTCGCAGTTCCGCGTGGTCACCGGGCTCGCCGGAAGCGGCACCGTGAGTCTGGAGTCGACGAACTTCCCCGGCTACTACCTGCGGCACAGGAACTTCGAGGTGTACGTGGAGAAGAGCGACGGCACGGCCGTGTTCAACGGCGACGCGAGCTTCCATCAGCGCGCCGGTCTGGCCGACACCGCCGCCGTCTCGTTCGAGTCGTACAACTATGCAGGCCGCTACCTCAGGCACGCGAACAGTCTGTTCTACGTTCAGGCGCTGTCCGGCACCACCGCCCCGGCCGACGCCACCTTCTACACGGAGTGACCGCGCGGCGTGGGACCCCGGCGGGGGTCCCACGTCAGCCGGCCGCCACCTTCTCCAGCAGCCGCACCGCCCGGGACTCCGGCGTCTCGCCGTCGGACAGCTCGTCCCGCAGAGCGCGGGCCCGGGCCGCGAACGACGGGTCGGCAAGCACCGCCTGCACGCCGTCCCGGATCCGCGACGGGGCAGGGGTCTGGGTGCGCAGGTTGACGCCGACGCCGGACCAGGCCACCCGCGCGGTCGTCTCCGGCTTGTCCTCGGTACGGCCCGCGACCACCAACGGCAGCCCGTGCGCCAGCGCGAGCTGGATCGTGCCGTAGCCGCCGTTCGTCACCACCGCGGACGCGGCCGGGAACAGCTCCGCGAACGGGATGAACGACGCCACCCGCGCGTTGGCCGGCACCTCGCCCAGCACTGACGGGTCCGCGCCGCCGGTCACGGCCACCACAAGCACGTCCTCCTCCGCGAGCGCGGTGAGCGCGGGGCGCAGCAGCTCGGACGGGTCGGTCGCGATCGTGCCCTGCGAGACCACCACCACCTGGCGCCCGCCGGACGTCACCTCAGGCCACCACGGCGGCGGCGTGAACGCGGTCGCGGACGGCAGCGGCGCCGGATGCCCGACGAACGCCACGTAGGACGGCAGGTCGGTACGCGGATACTCGAAGCCGGGCGTGGACAGCTGCAGGTACAGCGCCGGGTCCCGGGACGTCTCCATCGCGGTACGCCCGGCCGGCTCCAGGCCGAGCGCCGCACGCTGCGCGTCGACCTGGGCGACGCTCGGCGCGAACACGGTCCGGCGCACGAACGCGGCAAGCGCCCGGTTGCGCAGCCGCCCGAACGGTCCGCCCATCGGCGGCAGCCCCAGGCCGAACGGCGGCAGGTCCCGGCTCGGCAGCCCGAGCGCGGTGATGCCGTAGTAGACGACAGGCGGGCCGCCCAGCTCGCGGAGCGCCGACACCGCGCCGAACGGGCCGTCCGCCACCACCACGTCCGCGGGCGCGTCGGCGAGCATCGCCTGCAGGTGCCGCACGTGCGTGGCGACCGGCGCGATGAAGTAGTTGGCGATGTCCCACTGGAGCTTCTTCAGCCCGGTCAGCGCGGCCCGCTCCGGCCAGCGCTCGTCCGGCGTCATCCCGCTCCAGTCCACCTCCTCCGGGATCGGGGTGAACTCCGCCCCGGCCCGGGTGGCCGCGCTCCCGAACTCCCGCCCGGTGGTGAACCGTACCTCGTGACCGGCCTCGCGTAACGCCTTGACCAGCGGCAACGCGGGGGTGACGTGGCCGGCCGCGGGCGTGGCCGCGAAGAGGAACCGTGCCATGCGCAAACAACTCCCTGCAGAACGTGCGGATGTCCGGCGTTGTTGTACGCCCTCACGATCTACAAGCGATATACGGGGTACGGTGCACGCGTGGAACCCGTCACCGCCGCGGCTCTGGCCGCCACAATCGTCCCGCTCGCGACCGGCGCCGCAGGCCAGGACGGCACGGCCGTCTGGTCCGCGCTGACCGCGTTCGCCGCGCGCCACGACGAGACCGCCGCGACGCTCACCGCCGTCCAGGACACGCCCGGCGACCCGGCCCGGGTCGGTGTGCTCGCCGACGCGCTCGCCGCCCTGGCCACGCGCGACCCGGAGGCCGGCGCGTGGCTGCAGGACTGGCTCACCGACGCGGACCGCCTGGTGGACGTGCCGCACATCCCGGAGACCGCGTCCGACCCGGTCCACGGAAGCGTGACGCAGCCTCAGGTCTGAGCCGTCCGAGGGTTTCGTGACCACCCGCGGATCCGCGGCCCGCGGGAGCGTGCGGGTCGTGCCCACCGCGTGAGCGGGAAAAGCCGGATCTTCTGGGTCTTTGTGACCGATTAGGTTGATCTTGGGGGTGTGGCGGGCGGTGTGCGGGCGTGGAGATTAGGGTCGGGGGAGACGTCCTCCCACGTCCTCCCATGCGCGACCCCGAGGAGACCGCTGTGTCCGTTCACCCCCGTGCCGGTCAGACCGCGGAGCCCGGTGACCTCATCGACGTGCCGGAGCTGCTGCGGGCTTACGGCGAGCGGCATCCGGACGTGTCGGTCCCGGCGGAGCAGGTCGCGTTCGGCACGTCCGGGCATCGCGGGTCGTCGCTGAAGAGCGCGTTCAACGAGGACCACATCGTCGCGATCAGCCAGGCCATCTGCGAATATCGCGAGGGCCAGGGCACGGACGGCCCGCTGTTCATCGGGCGCGACACGCACGCGCTCTCCGAGCCGGCCACGATCAGCGCGGTCGAGGTCTTCGCGGCGAACGGTGTGACGGTGCTGCTGGACAGCCGCGACGGTTTCACGCCCACGCCCGCCGTCTCGCACGCGATCCTCACCGCGAACCGGGGACGCCGCAACGGCCTGGCCGACGGCGTGGTGGTCACGCCGTCGCACAACCCGCCCGCGGACGGCGGCTTCAAGTACAACCCGCCGAACGGCGGCCCCGCCGACACGGACGCCACAAAGTGGATCCAGGACCGGGCGAATGCGCTGATCGCGGACGGTCTGCGCGGTGTCAAGCGGATCCCCTACAGCCAGGCAGTCAACGCCGACACCACCGGCCGGTACGACTTCCTGGAGTCCTACGTGGACGACCTGCCCTCGGTCGTGGACCTCGAAGCGATCAAGAACGCGGGGGTACGGATCGGAGCTGATCCGCTCGGCGGCGCCAGCGTGGCCTACTGGGGCGAGATCGCGTCCCGCCACGGCCTGGACCTGACAGTCGTCAACCCGGACGTCGACCCGGCCTGGCGCTTCATGACGCTCGACTGGGACGGCAAGATCCGCATGGACTGTTCCTCGCCGTACGCGATGGCCTCGCTGATCGGCAAGCGCGACGCCTACCAGCTCGCCACCGGCAACGACGCCGACGCGGACCGCCACGGCATCGTCACCCCCGACGGCGGCCTGATGAATCCGAACCACTACCTCGCCGTCGCCATCCAGTACCTCTACTCCTCCCGCGACGGCTGGGGCGCCGACGCCGCGATCGGCAAGACGCTCGTCTCCTCCTCGATGATCGACCGGGTCGCCGAGTCCCTCGGCCGCCGCCTGGTCGAGGTCCCGGTCGGCTTCAAGTGGTTCGTCCCCGGCCTGCTCGACGGCTCGGTCGCGTTCGGCGGCGAGGAAAGCGCCGGCGCATCGTTCCTGCGCCGCGACGGCTCGGTCTGGACCACCGACAAGGACGGCCTCCTGCTCTGCCTCCTCGCCTCCGAGATCCTGGCCGTCACCGGCAGGTCCCCGTCCCAGCACTACGCAACACTTGTCGAGAAGTTCGGCGCCCCGTCCTACGCCCGCATCGACGCCCCCGCCACCCGCGAGGAAAAGGCGGTGCTCGCCAAGCTCTCCCCGTCCCAGGTCACCGCGACCTCACTGGCCGGCGAGCCGATCACGGCCACACTGACCTCCGCCCCCGGCAACAACGCCCCGATCGGCGGCCTCAAGGTCACCACCGAGAACGGCTGGTTCGCCGCCCGCCCCTCCGGCACCGAGGACGTCTACAAGATCTACGCCGAGTCCTTCAAGGGCGACGACCACCTGGCCCTCATCCAGGAGGAGGCGCGGGCGCTGGTCTCCGACGCCCTCAAGTCCTGAGGCGCCACCCTGCCACCCCAGCCCAAGCTCCGCGTCGTCATGCGGGGCTTGGGCTGGCCCTGTGCGGTTGTTCTGAGTTCTTCGGCGATGCTGAAGCAACTGGTGCGATTCTTTCAATCGATTCGCAAGATCAACCGTCGAATGTACATGAGAGTGGTTATGGCGGCTTTATAACGACTCCCATGTACATTCGACGGTTGATCTTGAGGGGTTTGGGGAGCGATTGTGCGAGGGGTCCGCGCACTCGACGATAAAAGATGAAATATCGGGCGAGGCGCGTTGGCTCGCGCCATTGCGGTGCAAATCTCACCGCGCTTGATGATTCGTTTTTGTGGCGAGCATTTACGCACTTTCTTGCGCTGCTGGACCAGTCAATTTGGACCGCTTTATAATGAAATATCGGGTGCGAGGCTTCGTCCTGCGGCAGGTCGGGTGTTCGGTTCTTGTGCATCGGGCCCGGGGTGAAAAGCGTCTTCTACAGCGGGTGGGGGTGCGGTGCTCTTGCGGCGGGCCGGGGTGAAAGCACCATTGTGCGGCGGGCCGGGCTAGAAAGCGCTGGTTACGCAGCGGGCGCAGGTGAAAGCGCTGGTTATGCGGCAAGAGCGGGTGGGAGGTGCTGGTCGTGCGACGGGCCAGGGCGGATGTGATGGAGTGGCAGTGCGGGTCGAGAGGCGAGGTGCTCGATCTGTGGGTCGGCTGTGAAGAGTTGTGCGGCCGGGGCCCGGGGGCGAAGACGGCACGATGCGTCCAGGTCTCGTTCGTGCGGCCGGCGGAACCGTGATCGGGAAGTCGTCGGCGCTGCGGCCGGTCTCGTGCGTGGACGGCCCGGAGAAGGGAACGATCTCGTCGAGCGTGCGGTCGCGGCATGACCCAGGCCGGCCTGGTTCCGCCATCCGGATTCCGTCAGCGGCACCATGGATCGAAAACATCCGCTGACCCGTGCATCGTTGCCAGTTCTTGCGACCAGGTGCCGGTCATCGTGACTGCAGAGCCCTGATATCGGCGGAATCCGCGTATTGGTGCGATGTTCGGCTGTCTGGTCGTCGTGCCGGCGGCGGCCTTCTCCGCGTACCGCGTCAGGCAGATCGTCCCAGTGCGGACCGACGCGGCGACGCCGGCCACGCCGTTGAAGCAGCCGATGGACCCCCGGCCACCGGCTCGCCGGCCGCCCATGGCTCCAGCCGCCGGCGGCCCGCGTCGTCGAGAAGCAGCGGCAGGGAGACCGTCAGCTCCGGTCCACCGCGTACTTCTCGATGTCGGCCAGCTCGTCGTCGCTGAAGGACAGGTTGCCGAGCGCCGCGATGTTGCCCTCCAGCTGCGCGACGCTTGACGCGCCGATGATCAGGCTGGTCATCCGCGGGTCGCGAAGTGCCCAGGCGAGGGCGAGCTGGGCCAGTGTCTGGCCGCGTCCGGAGGCGATCTCGTTGAGTGCGCGGACCTTGTCCATGGTGTCGTCGGACAGGTCGGACTCGTTGAGGAAGTGGCTTGTCGCGACGCGTGAGTCGGAGGGGACGCCGCGCAGGTAGCGGTCGGTGAGCAGGCCCTGCTGGAGCGGGCTGAACGCGATGCAGCCGGCGCCGGCCGTCTCCAGCGCGTCGAGCAGGCCGTCGCGCTCGATCCAGCGGTTGAGCATCGAGTACGACGGCTGGTGGATGAGCAGCGGCGTGCCGAGCCCGCGCAGGATTTCGGCGGCGGCGGCGGTCTGCGAGGCGGTGTAGTTGGAGACGCCGACGTAGAGTGCCTTGCCGGACCGGACGATCGCGTCAAGCGCGGACATGGTCTCCTCGAGCGGGGTGTCCGGGTCCGGGCGGTGGTGGTAGAAGATGTCCACGTATTCCACGCCGAGGCGCTTCAGCGACTGGTCCAGGGACGAGACGAGCTGCTTGCGGGAGCCCCACTCGCCGTACGGGCCCTCCCACATGAAGTAGCCGGCCTTGGACGAGATGACGATCTCGTCGCGGTGCGCGGCCAGGTCGCTGCGCAGGATCGCGCCGAAGTTCGTTTCCGCGGAGCCGGCCGGCGGCCCGTAGTTGTTCGCCAGGTCGAAGTGCGTGACGCCCAGGTCGAAGGCCCGGCGCACGATCTCCCGCTGGGTCTCCAGCGGCCGCGTGTGGCCGAAGTTGTGCCAGAGCCCGAGCGAGATCGCGGGCAGCTTCAGCCCGCTGCGCCCGGAGCGCCGGTAGGTCATGGTCTGGTAGCGGTCACTTGCGGGGTTGTACGTCACGCGGGGAAGCGTATCCCCGCTGGGTGACGGCGTGTGCGGAGGCGGCCAGCAGCGCCGGATCCGGCTTGCCCTCGTCATATTGCAGGCAGGCGGTGAGCGTGGTTCCACCGCTGCCGACGGTCACCAGATCAAGAACCGGATCAGAATCATGACAAATCCCCATTTGGTACGCGCAGCGCGCGCGATAGAGACAGCCGGGCGCAGCCGCCGGGGGTGCGGGTGGTGCGCCGGCGAACAGGTCGATCGTGTGCGGATGGTGAGGGCCGGCCCAGAGGTCCTCGGCGCGGCCGTGCTCGACGATCCGGCCGGCGTGCAGCACCGCTATCTCGTCCGCCACGCCGTGCAGCGCGGCCGGGTCGGTGCCGGTCACCACGATCGCGAAGCCGTGCCTGTCGCGCAGCGCGCGCAGCCGGCCCGCGGCCTCGGCCGGCATGTCGTCGATGACCAGCACGTCCGCGTACCGCTGGCGGGGTGTGAGGATGGGATCGTCGCTGTCCAGGACGCGCGGGGAGGCGGCGGCCAGGCGCTCGCCACGGCTCGGCCGGGGGGTCTCCGCGGAGAGCGTGATCTCGGCGCCGCCGTCGCGCGGGCGGAGTGTCAGCCGGCCCTCGAAATCGCGCAGGTCGCCGGTGAGCACGCGGGTGAGTGTGGTCCGGCCGCTGCCGCGCTCGCCTGTCACGCCGAGGATGGCGCCGCCGGGCAGGTCGAAGCCCACCTCGCGGAGCGCGCCGTCGACCGTGACCTGGCGCACGCTCAGCACGAGCCCGCTCCGGGCATCCCCGATCGTCAACCGCGCCCCCCGACTGAGTGGACCGTGCAGTGTGTGGGTTTGTGCCCGTTTCACCTGCGATAACGTAAAACGCGAGAAAATCACAACACTGAACCGGTTCCGCCGTCAACGACCTGTCGGTGAGCAGTCGTCCGTGAGCGCCGAGCGCCTCGTGACCGGGCCGAAACATGATCACTGGTAGCGTTGGCGCTGCCGGCATCATCCGTACGGGAGAGACTCGACATCCCGGGCGCCGAAGGGGCAAATCCTCCCCGGAACCTCTCAGGCAAAAGGACCGTACGGGCAGGCGACTCTGAAGTGTGTGCTGATCTATAACCAGATCGGCGGGCGCGACAGAGGGGGAGGTTGGATCCTGTCGACCTCTCCGCCCGAGGAGCCGTGCCATGCCCCCTTTTGACGATCCCGACCTGTTCTCCGCGCGTCACATCGGCCCGTCCGCCGAGGACCAGCGGCGCATGGTCCAGGCCATCGGGTACGGCTCCGTCGAGGAGCTGATGGACGTCGCCATTCCCGAGGTCATCCGCTGGCACGGCACGCTCGACCTGCCCGCCGCGTCGACCGAGGCGGAGGCGCTCGCCGAGCTGCGCGCGCTCGCCTCGCAGAACACGGTCGCGGTCTCGATGATCGGCCTCGGTTACCACGGCACGCACACGCCCGGCGTGATCCTGCGCAACGTGCTCGAGAATCCCGCCTGGTACACGGCCTACACGCCGTACCAGCCGGAGATCTCCCAGGGCCGCCTCGAGGCGCTGCTCAACTTCCAGACGATGGTCGCCGACCTCACCGGCCTGACCACCGCGAACGCGTCGATGCTCGACGAGGGCACCGCGGTCGCCGAGGCGATGACGCTTGCCCGCCGCGCCTCGAAGAGCAAGAGCAACGTGTACGTGGTCGACTCCGAGACGCTGCCGCAGTCGCTCAACATCATCCTGACCCGGGCCGAGCCGCTCGGGCTCACCATCGACGTGCGGAACCTCGGCGAGGACGGCCTCCCGGACGAGTTCTTCGGCCTGCACCTGCAGTACCCGGGCGCGTCCGGCGTGGTCCGTGACGACGCCGCGCTGATCGAGGCGGCACACGCCAAGGGCGCGCTGGTCACTGTCGCGGCCGACCTGCTGGCGCTGACGCTGCTGCGGGCGCCCGGCGAGATCGGCGCGGACATCGCGGCCGGCACCACCCAGCGCTTCGGCGTGCCGATGGGCTTCGGCGGCCCGCACGCCGGCTACCTCGCGGTCCGGGCCGGGCTTGAGCGCTCGCTGCCGGGCCGGCTTGTCGGCGTGTCCAAGGACGCGGACGGGGCCCCGGCGTACCGGCTGGCGCTGCAGACCCGTGAGCAGCACATCCGCCGGGAGAAGGCGACGAGCAACATCTGCACCGCGCAGGTGCTGCTGGCCGTGATGGCAAGCATGTACGCGGTCTACCACGGCCCGGCCGGGCTGCAGTCGATCGCCCGGCGGGTGCACCTGCGGGCGTCTCAGCTCGCCGACGGTCTGCGCGCGATCGACGGCGTGACAGTCGTGCACGACGACTTCTTCGACACGCTGCTGGTACGCGTACCCGCGAAGGCCGTTGAAATCGCTTCAAAGGCCGAAAAGTCGGGCATCAACCTGCGGCGGGTGGACGCCGATCACCTCGGCATCTCGTGTGACGAGACCACGACTGTCGCGCACCTCGAGGCGGTGCTCGCGGTGTTCGGCGGCGGCGCTCTCGGCAGCACCGACGCCAAGGCCTTCCCGGAGGCGCTGGTCCGCACGACCGAGTACCTCACCCACCCGGTCTTCTCCAGCCACCACTCCGAGACCGCGATGCTTCGCTACCTGCGCCGCCTCAGCGACATGGACTACGCGCTCGACCGCGGCATGATCCCGCTCGGCTCCTGCACCATGAAGCTGAACGCGACCGCGGAGATGGAGGCCATCACCTGGCCCGAGTTCTCCCAGCTGCACCCGTTCGCGCCGGACTCGCAGGCGGCCGGCTACGCGCAGCTGATCGCGCAGCTCGAGGGCTGGCTGGCCGAGGTCACCGGCTACGACAAGGTAAGCGTGCAGCCGAACGCCGGCTCGCAGGGTGAGCTGGCCGGCCTGCTCGCGATCCGCGCCTACCACCTGGCGAACGGTGACGCGCAGCGCACGGTCTGCCTTATCCCGTCGTCCGCGCACGGCACCAACGCGGCCTCCGCGGTGATGGCCGGCATGAAGGTCGTCGTGGTCGCCAGCCAGGAGGACGGCACCGTCGACCTGGCCGACCTGGACCGCAAGATTGAGGCGCACCGGGACGCGCTCGCCGCGATCATGGTGACCTACCCGTCCACGCACGGCGTCTACGAGACAGGCATCGCGTCGCTCTGCGCCAAGGTGCACGACGCGGGCGGCCAGGTCTACGTCGACGGCGCGAACCTGAACGCGCTCGTCGGCTTCGCCAAGCCGGGCCGGTTCGGCGCGGACGTCTCGCACCTGAACCTGCACAAGACGTTCTGCATCCCGCACGGTGGCGGCGGTCCGGGCGTGGGCCCGGTCGCGGTCCGGTCGCACCTGGCGCCGTTCCTGCCGGGCGACCCGCTGACGCCGGCTGCCGACGGCGCGGTCGGCGCGGTCTCCGCCGCCCGGCACGGCTCCGCAGGCATCCTGCCGATCCCGTGGGCGTACCTGCGGATGATGGGCCCGGACGGCCTGGTCGCCGCGACAGGTGCCGCCGTGCTCGCCGCCAACTACGTCGCGGTCCGGCTGCGCAACCACTACCCGGTGCTCTACGCGGGCAACAAGGGCCTGGTCGCGCACGAGTGCATCCTCGACCTGCGGCCGCTCACGAAGGCGACAGGCGTGACAGTCGACGACGTGGCCAAGCGCCTGATCGACTACGGCTTCCACGCGCCGACCATGTCGTTCCCGGTGGCCGGCACGCTGATGGTCGAGCCGACCGAGTCCGAGGACCTGGCCGAGCTGGACCGGTTCTGCGACGCGATGATCGCCATCCGCGAGGAGATCGCCCGGGTCGAGGCGGGGGAGTGGCCGCTGGCCGACAGCCCGCTCTCCAACGCGCCGCACACCGCCGCGTCGGTAAGCGCGGACGAGTGGGCGCACGCCTACCCGCGCTCGATCGCCGCCTACCCGCCGGGTGTGGACCGGGCCGCCAAGTACTGGCCGCCGGTCCGCCGGATCGACGGCGCGTTCGGCGACCGCAACCTGGTCTGCTCCTGCCCGTCACCCGAGGCGTTCGAAGACTAAAAACGTTGTGAGGGTACGCCGGGCGGCCGCACCGCCCGGCGTATGTCTTTTCTGCCCCGGTCAGTCAGGGGGAGCCGGGCGGCTGCGGGCGCACCGAGCCGGCGGACGTCACCGTCCGGGCGGGCTGTGGCGCGGGCCGGGTTGCGGCCGCGGTGGTCTCCGGCGCCGTGCTGATCCGGCCGCCGCCACACGTGAGGCAGCGCTCATCGGACCAGCCGTCGGAAGACGACCGATTGGTTACGGAGAGATAGCTCGACGCTGAGCCGCACCGGTACGGTGCGTTACATGGAGTGGCTAAGTGAAGCCACCGCCGGAGTGGCGTCGTCGACGTCCGGCTGGGGGTGGATCAAGCCGCCAGGGCGTGCCGTGCAGGACCGCGGTGGGGCTCGATGCAGCTGCCGTCCGGCAGCAGTTCGCCCGTGTCCTCGAAGACGATGACACCGTTGCAGAGCAGGCTCCAGCCCTGCTCCGGGAAGGACGCGATCACCTTCGCGGCCTCCCGATCGGTGGCATCAGAGGTCGGACAGGGGCATTGGTGCTGACACATCAGGTTTTCTCCGGTCGGGGGGATTTCTGTGGCATGTTTCACATGCCCGGTGATGCACATTACCAAGGCGCTAGTGCACCTCCGAGCCTGCGGTGCGCGAATGAACGTGAATCCTCCGTTCGGCTGATCTACATCAGTCCGGACGGATGGGATCGCTCCCACTCGGGGTGATCCCAGCGTTACGGAGATCGTCATCGCTGTCACGCTCCGAGTGTGACTCCCGCCCGCCAGAGGTGCCACACCTATTGTCCGGCGCCCGCCGTGTCGCTCCGCACCCGGTAAGGACTCCGCTAGCCTGTCGGTCATGACGATGCGGCCCATCCGGGTGCTCGGCGACGCGGTCCTCCGCAGCCCCGCCGACACCGTGACGACCTTCGACGCCGGCCTCCGTGAGCTGGTGACCGACCTGATGGACACGCTTACCGGCAAGCCCGGCCGGGTCGGCGTCGCCGCCCCGCAGATCGGCGTCGGCGCGGCCGTGTTCGTCTACGACGATGACGAAGGTCACCGGGGACATGTCGTCAACCCGACCATCGAACTCGGCCCCGACACCGAGGAGGACGACGAGGGCTGCCTCTCCGTCCCCGGCCTGTTCTTCCCGACCGTGCGCGCCACCACCGCCACCGTCCGCGGCGTCGACCAGCACGGCGCCCCGCTCACCGTCTCCGGCTCCGGCTTCCTCGCCCGCATCCTCCAGCACGAGACCGACCACCTCTCCGGCCGCCTCTACGTCGACACGCTCCGCGGTGATGCCCGCCGCGCCGCCCTCCGCGAGATCCGCGCGGCCGCCTGGTCCCGCTCCTGAGCTCGGCCCCGCCTGTGGGTAGGGTGCATCGACGTGGATGACGGAACACGGGTGCGGCATCTCAACTGCGGCACCATGCGCATTCCCGGCGCGACGATCGTCTGCCATGTGCTGCTTGTCGAGACCGGCGACGGACTGACGCTTGTCGACACCGGCTACGGCATGGCGGACGTCGCGGAACCGGGCCGGCGGCTCGGCGCGTACCGGCGGGTCAGCCGCCCGGTCCTGGACCCGGCGGAGACCGCGATCGCGCAGGTCAGAGCCGCCGGACTGGATCCTGCCGACGTGCGCGACATCGTGCTCACCCACCTGGACATGGACCACGCGGGCGGCCTGGCCGACTTCCCCGGCGCCCGCGTGCACCTGACCGAGCGCGAGTGGCAGGCCGCCCGCCACCCGGCCACGGCCGGCGAACGCGCCCGCTACCGCGCCGCCCAGTGGGAGCACGGCCCGCACGTCGTCACCCACGGCCCCGGCGGCGACGAATGGCGCGGTTTCGCGGGCGCGCGCGAGGTGGCAGGCGTCGTGCTGATCCCGCTCCCCGGCCACACCCGGGGTCATGCCGCAGTCGCCGTGGACGCCGGTTCCCGCTGGATTCTGCACGCCGGCGACGCGTTCTACGACCGCAGCGTGCTCACCGGCGCCGGCCGGGAGCCACTTGCGCTGCGCGTGCAGGAGCAGGCCGTGGCGGTCGACCGGGCGCAGGTCCGCGACAACCACCGCCGGCTCGCAGCCCTGCACCGCCGCGCCGACCCGGACCTGACAATCGTCAGCGCCCACGACCCGGCCCTGCTGGCCCAGGCGGCCGCGCTCGCATCCGGTTAGGAGACCCCGTGCGCGCCTTCGAGTCGCCGGGCGGCGCTCTCTGGCAGATCAGCCGCGCCGGGGCGGTCGTGACCGTGCGCTTCACCCGGCCCGGCGCGATCCCGGTCGAGCAGGCCGAGCGCTACCCGTCCGCGGCCCTCGCCGCCGCCCACCTGAAGCAGAGCATCACCCACAGACAAGCCGGTGGGTACGCCGCGCGCGCCACCCCACCCGCGTCCACCGAAGACGTGCTGGTGCTGCCCGCCCCCTGGAAACAACGCCACCATCTGCGACGCGGCGGCTGGTTCACCGATGCACCACCGCCTGACCCGGCCACCGACGTCCCGACGGCACCTGCCGACGGCGTGCGCCGCGTTCTCGGCAACCCGGCGACCCCACCTGACCTGGCCGCGGCAGGCCTGGCCGCGCTCGGGGACCTGTCTCGCGTCACCCCGCTCGGTGTGGCGGTGGTGGTGTCCGCGGCGGCCGCATCGCTTCCCTGGCACCTGCGGCACGCCGCGGTCGAGGAGGGCGCGCGCTGGGCGTGCGGGCACGGGCCGGTGACCGCGGCCGAGGCGGCGGTGCTGCTGGCCGGCCTGATCTCCGGCGACCCGGTGCGCCGGCGCACGACCGCGGACGGGTTTCCGCAGGACGAGGCCGTGCAGGGCTGGCCCGGACACGGCTGGCCGGACTGGAGCACCGACTTCAGCACCGGGGTGCGGGCCCGGCTGGCAACGGCCGGCGACGAGGAGACGGCGGCGGTGACGGCCGCGCTCACGCCGTACCGCCGCGCCGGTCTTCCGCTTCAGCGGCTTGTGACGTCGTTCCTGCTGCCGGAGCGCCAGGACTGGGTGGACGAGGACCTCGCGCTGATCGCCGAGGTGCCGGTCAGGTGCGGGGTACCACTGCTGCTCTCCTCCGTGCGGACCGCCGGGCAGCTCGAGGCGGTCGCCGCCGCGCTGCACACACCGGCCGTCAACTGGTACGGCGGGATGCTCCCGTCCCTGGTCGAGGGCGTCGGCGTGACGGCGGCGCCGCTGCTGGCGCGCTGGTTCGACGACCGCAGCCTCCCGGTCATGGCCCGCCGGCGCCTTGCGGAGACACTCGCCGGGCTGCCGTCCGCCCCGGCGCTCACCGCGCTCCTCGACCGCGCCGACGACCGGGACGCGCGCGACGCGGTGCGTGCCGCGATGACCCGCTACCCCGGGCGGGCGATGCGGCTCGCTCCGCTCTCCTCGTCCGGGGCGGTGGAGGAACTGCTGCGGGTGCACGTGATGCGGTTCCCGGAGTTGGCCCGCGCGGTGCTTCCGGAGCTGCCCGATGTGGCGGCCGCCCGGCTCCGCGCGATCCTCGCCGACGCGGTCGACATCCGGGAGGCGGGAGCAGACGGCCGGTTCACGAGTGCGGACGCGATGGAGGGCGAATCGCGTGGTCGTGTCGCGACTGAAGCGCGGGGAGAGCCCGGCAGCCGGGGCCGCCGCCGGGGCAGTGCATGCGAGCCGCCTCCGTCGGTGGTCGCGCCGCCGCGGACCGGGAGGCGCACGGCCGAGGAACCACCGAGCTGGGAGGTATCGCCGACCAAGCGCAGCGCGCTGCTCCCGGCGTGGACGGACGCGGTCACGCTGCCGAGGATCGCGCTGCGGGACGGTTCCGGCGTGCTGCCCGTCTCGTCCGCCACGCGGCTGCTTACCGTGTTCGCAGGCGGCGGGCACCCGTCCGACCTCGACGTGCTGGACCGGGCGGACCTGGCGGAGTTTGGCTGGATCGTCTTCAGGCGTTGGGAGGAGGCCGGGATGCCCGCGAAGCACCGCTGGGCGCTGACCACGCTCGGCGACATCGGCAATGGCGAGACGGTACGCCGCCTGGCGCCGATCATCCGTATCTGGCCGGCAAAGGGCGGACATGCCCGCGCTGTCACAGGCCTGGACGTGCTGGCGTCGATCGGCACCGACGTGGCGCTGATGCACCTCCACGACATTTCCCGGACGGCGGACTTCACGGCGCTCCGGCGGCGGGCGGGGGAGCGCGTCGCGCTGTGGGGCCTGACCGCGGAGCAACTCGCCGAGCTGCCATGCCGATGACCGCCCCATCCCATCGGCGCCGGAGCCGCCGGGCCGGGTGCTTGCGTGCACCGGGCATGATCGGATCATGGGTATCGAGGACTATGTGTCGGCGATCGTGTTCGGTGCGGTGATCGGTGTCGTGGCCAGGATTCTGCTCCCTGGACGGCAGAGCATCGGCGTCATCCTGACCGTGCTGATCGGAGTGGCCGCCGCCGTCGGCGGTACCTGGGTCTCCGACCGCTACGGCCTGCACAGCGACTACACGTTCACGCTGTTCGACCGCGGTTTCGACTGGCTTGTGGTGGGCGTGCAGGTCGGCATCGCGGTCGTCGGCGTCGCGATCGCGGCCCTGCTGGCCCGCGGCTTCTCCACCGACCGCGACGACGACTGACCTGCCGGTCCCGGCGTCGGTGTGGCCTCGATGCCGGGCCGAAGACCGCCCTCGGCCTCAGCGCCGGTTGAGGCTGCGCCGGCCGCCCTGTTCTCGTCCGTTCGGCTCGCCGTCGGGTGTCGGAGGCGGGTGAGGGCGCGTCCGGGTGTGCTCAGCGCCGGTTGAGGGCTGCGCTGGCCGCCACGTTCTCCTCCGTCTCGGCGCGGCGGAGGGTCTCGTAGGCGGCGAAGGCGCGCGCGGGCTCGTCCGGATGTGCGCTGAGCGCCGCCGCGAGCGCCACCCCGTCCGCCAGCGCCATCGAGGCGCCCTGGGCCGTGGCGGGAGAGGCCGCGTGTGCCGCGTCCCCGGCCAGCACCATTCCGCCGCCGTACCAGCGTGGTGTGGTGGGAATGTCGTAGGAGTCGCCGCCGAGGACGTTCTCCCCGGCGGTCGCTGAGATGATCGCCGTGGCGGGGGTGGCGTCGTCCCGGACCGCGGCCAGCGCGAGGTCCCGCCACACGTGCCCACTGTGGCCCGCAGTGGTTCCGGGCTCGCCGGGAATGCGGGCGAACCACCAGGTGCGCCCGTCGCCGGGTGCGGTGAACCCGAACGATGCCCGCTCGCCGCGCACCATGTGGTAGCCGTCCTCCGCGACACCTGCCGCATTGCCGTCCGCGTAGCCGTAGATCACATGCTGCCCGGTGAAGCGGGGCGACGGCGCGTCCGCGTCGATCAGCCGGCGGACAAGCGAGTGGATGCCGTCCGCGCCGACCAGGACGTCACCCTCGGCCGTGCTGCCATCCGCGAACGTGGCGACGATACCGGCCGCCACCCCGGTCAGTCGCCGGCCGTGGTGGACCGGGATCCCGCGCGCCACCGCCAACTCCTGAAGTGCCCGGTAGAGCGCGTCCCGGCGCAGCGTCCGTGCCGGTCCGGAGATCGCGCGGTGCCCGAGGTTCACTCCCCGGGCGTCGTAGAGGTCCACGGTGCGGGCCGGGTACGACACGGCTGTCACCGCGTCGGTGGCGCCGAGCGACTCGAGGGCGGCCATGCCGTTCGCCATCACGGTCAGGAACGCGCCCGCGTCCGCACCGCCGGCCTCGTGTGCTTCGTAGACCGCGGCGGCAATCCCGGCCCGATGCAGCGCGAGCGCGGTGGCCACGCCCGCGACCCCACCACCAGCGATGATCACGTTCGTCATCCATCGAGCTTAAAGCCTGCCCAATGCCAGGGCGGTGGCCCAAGAGGCCCTCTGGATGCGCGGCGAGGGGGTCTTCACGACGTGCGGCCAGACCAGGCCACGCGCGGAGTCAGCCGCAGGGAGCCCGTACCTGGCATACGACTAGCCTCCTAGGATGCCTACGCACTGTGATGCGGCGCTGCTCGCGGACGTCACAGAGGCTCATCAGAGGAGCAGGCCGCCGGTGGCGCGGATGTTCTGGCCGGTGATCCAGGTGGCGTCCGGGCCGGCCAGCCAGGTGATGACGGCGGCGACCTCGTCGGGCGTGCCGATGCGGCCGAGCGCGCTCAGTGCCGACGCGGACCGGATGGCGTCGGCGGGGGCGCTGGCGTGCAGCATGTCGGTGTCAGTCTGGCCGGGGGAGACGGTGTTGACAGTGATGCGGCGGGGGCCGAGTTCACGGGCGGCGACCGCGGTGAACTGTTCGAGCGCGGCCTTGCTGGCGCAGTAGAGCGCGAGGCCCGGGGCGGGGAGCACGGTGTTGAGCGTGGACACGTTGATGATCCGGCCGCCGTCGCGCAGCAGTGGGGAGGCCTCGCGCATGGCGAGGAGGGGGAAGCGGGCGTTGACCGCCATCACGTGGTCGAAGTCCGCGCCGGTGAGGTCGGCGAGCGGCGCGGCCGGTGCGATCCCGGCGTTGTTGACCAGGATGTCCAGGCCGGACGCGCGTACCGGCGCGAACATGGCCTCGACCGCGCCGGGCGGGGGGGGGGCCGGGGGGGGGGGGGGGGGCCGCGGGCAGGGCCGGCGGGGGGGGGGGCGGCGCGGGGGGGGGGGGGGGGGAGGTGTGGGCGGGCGGC
>NZ_JBITDX010000007.1:0-103362 GCF_044454585.1 Catenuloplanes sp. NPDC051500 | reverse complement strand
CGCCGCGGCCGGGCGCCCCCGCGGGCGCGCCCGGCGCGCGGGGCGCCCCGCCGGCCCTGGGCGGCCGCCCCCCCCCCCCCCCCGGGCCGCGCCCGGCCCGGCGCGGTCGTCCGGTAGGTGTAGATCACGCGTGCGCCGAGCCGCGATCTTTCCGGTGAGCGTCATGTGGGGCACGCTAGGCGGCGTACCCCGGCGGCGTCTTGAAGGATTGCGCACAGTCGGCAGGCCTCACCGGGAGGCGCGCCGACGGCGTACCCCCGTGGCCTCTTGAAGGATCGTGCACAGCGAGCCGGGGGTGAGCCCGGCCAGCGCGACTGACTCGCGGGTCAGGTGTGGCTGGTCGGCGTAGCCGGCGCGTGCGGCGACCGTGGCGAGCGGCAGGCCGCGCCTGATCAGTCCGATGGCGCGCTGGAGCCGGGCGATCCGCGCGATCCGGCCGGGGGAGTGGCCGAGGCGGGCGCGGCAGACGCGTTCCAGCAGGCGGCGGCTGACGCCGAGCGCGGCGGCCACCTCGGGGACCCGGGCGGAATCACGATGCAGCCGGTGCCAGGCGGCGTCCGCGAGCGTGTCCTCCGCGCCGGCGTGCGGCAGCAGCAGCCGGTCGAGCGTGGCGCAGCGCGCCTCCCAGGTCGGCGCCGCGGCCAGGCGGTCCACAAGTTCCGCGGCGCGCGTCCCGGTCACGTCGGTCAAGGGCAGAACGCCTTCGGCAAGATCAGCTGAGGGTACGGCGAGGAGCGCCGACGCCCCGGCCGGGCTCAGGCCGATCGACACGCCGTGCCCCCACCGCTCCCGTTCGCACAGCCGCCCGGCCGCGCGGGGACCGGTGACCAGCCCGGCGCCGCGGTCCACGTCGATGATGAGCACTGTGGCGGCAAGTGGCATCAGGCGGTGGGCGAGCGGTGTCGCGCCCGGCCGCCCGAAGCCGGCGTAGCCGAGAACGAGCCCCCGCAGCCCCGGATGCGCGCGTCGTGCCCGGGGCAGGCAGTCGCTTGTGGACTCCCCGAACGCGGGGACGGAGTGGAGCTGCGGTGACCCGTCCATGTCCCTCCTCGCGGCCGTCAGCTCCGTCAGATCCAGCCGTCGAGCGCGTTGAGGAAGTCGGGGACGCGGCCGTACCAGACGGTGTGGCCGGCGCCGGCGACGGTGCGGACCGTGAGACCGGCGTCGGTGAGGCGGCTGACCGCGGCGTCGTCCGGGACGTATTCGCTGGGGTCGGCCCTGATCAGCAGCGACGGGACGACCGCGACCGGCGCGAGGTCCCGGCCGACCATGCTTGCCAGCAGGTGTGCGGTGGCGGTGGTGTTCCAGAGTCGTGCCGCCTCGGTCTCGTTCCGGCGGTCCTGCTCCGGCCACCAGGGGCGTTCGCGCAGCAGTGTGTCCGGCTCGCGGGACGTCCGGCGTGTGTTCAGGTAGTCGATCGCGGCCTGGAGCCCGTGCCCGCCGTCGTTCAGCCGCTGCGGCGAGTCGACGTAGACCGCGCGCGCCGGCCGCAGCCGTGCGACAGCGGCCGCGAGGACGGCGCCGCCGAGTGAGTGGCCGACGGCCAGTTCCGGTGCGGCCGGGACGGTGCGAAGCAGCAGCTCCACGGCGTCGTCGAGGGTGTTCCCGGCGGGGGAGCGGCCGTGTCCGGGCAGGTCCACCGCGATCACCCGGTAGCCCTTGCCGGCCAGCGCGGGCCCGACCTCGTGCCAGCACGCCGAGTCGGTGATCATGCCGTGGATCAGCACGGCGACGCGCTCGCCGGTGCCCCACTCGCGCGTGTACAGGATGTTCTCCACCGCGGCAGATTACCGGCGCGTACGGTGACCGCGCCGCCCCCGTCCAGGAGTGAGTCGCAGCCCACGCCCTCCCGGAGCGACAGGTCTTCACGGACCTGACGGCGTCGCTCCGGGAGGACTCCGGGGAGAAACGTCTGCGACAAGCCCCACGTTCGGCCGGGTCCGCGCCGACCTGAGGAGTCATCTTCAACCCAGCCTCCTAGGATGCGCTTAGCGGGTGTGACGCCGACCAGCGCCCACGCTCAGACCACGATCACCTGCGGATGTGCGTGACGCAGGAAGTCATGGTGGGAGATGTCCCACCCGTAGGCGCCGGTCCGCGCGAACACCAGCACATCCCCGACCCGCAACCGCGACACGTGCACGCCCCGGGCCAGCACGTCGCGGGGCGTGCACAGCTCGCCCACCGCGTCCACCGCCACCTCCGTCACCTCCGGCCGCGCGAAGTCCCACGGCCAGGCGTCGTCCACCGGCAGCACAGTGAACGGATGGCTGTACCCCCAGGCCGCCGGCAGCCGGAAGTGGTGCGTGCCGCCCCGCAGCACCGCGAACCACCGCCCGTGCGTCCGCTTCAGGTCGACGACCTCGGCCGCGTACCACCCGGCGTCCGCGGCGAGCAGACGGCCGGGTTCGAACACCAGGTCGACCCCCGGGGGTACGGCAAGCGCCGCGAAACGTTCCCGCAGCACGGACAGGTCGATGCTCACCGCGTGGTCGGTGTAGGACACGCCGAGCCCGCCGCCGACGTTGACGTACCGCAGGTCCAGCCGGTAGCGCGCGGCCGTCGCCACCGACCAGGAGAGCGCGTCCGCGACGAACGCCGCGTACGCCTCCGCGTCGAGCGAGTTCGAGACCGCGTGCAGGTGGAACCCGTGCAGGACCACCGACGACAACGGCACGGCGAAGGCGGCGTCCAGGTCGGAGTCGGCGATCCCGAACGGTGTGGGCGTGCCGGTCATCCGGTGGCTGCCGTCCGGGCCGGCGACCGCCCGGTTGACCCGCAGCGCCGCGTCCACCCTGGTCCCGGCCGCCGTCGCGATCGCGTCAAGCCGCCGCAGCTCGAGGACGCTCTCCACGTGGATGAGCGCTCCGGCCCGTACCCCCGCCTCGAGCTCTTGATCTGTCTTTGCCGGCCCGCCGAACGCGATCCGCTGGGCGCCGGCCCGGACCGCGAGCGCGAGTTCCCCGCCGGAGGCGACCTCGAGGCCGTCCGTGGCCGCGGCAAGCGTGGTCACGACGTCGGGGTGGCCGTTGGCCTTCATCGCGTAGAGAAGCGTCGCCCCCGGCGGCAGTGCCTCCCGGACGCGCGCGGCCGCGGCTTTGAGGGCCGCCCGTGAGTACACGTAGGCGCTGACCGGCCGCTCGGCGACCGGAAGGAACTCAGGCGTGGTCATGGAGCGGGTTCCGCACCGGGTGGTGGACGTCGCCGGCGCCGGCGAGCCGCATGCGGACCAGCGCCTTGTGCGCGACGTGCGGCGCCGTGAACGCCGCGTGGTCGGCCGCGGCGCCCGGCACGGTGCGCAGCCCGTCGTAGACCTCGTCGACGACCGCCCGGACCCGCTGCCAGGCGCGCGGCTCGTCGAGATCGTGCGACCTGGTCAGCTGCACGATGATCTCCCCGAGGTGGGCCTGCAGCGCGGTGTAGCCGATCTTGGCCCGCATCGCCTCCTCGTCGTCGGTGGCGGTGACCGACCCGGGCCAGAGCGGCAGGTCGATCCCGGAGGCGAGCAGCCGGGGCCGGTGCAGTCGCAGCCCGGCGAAGTCCCGCAGCACGAGCCGGTGCGGGCGCCCGCCGAGGAACGTGGGCAGGCAGTTCTGCAGGTGGGCCTCGAGCGCGATCCCGTGCCGGGCCGCGAGCCGCAGCAGCGCCGGGAGCAGCAGCCGCGCGTAGTCCTCGACGAACGCAAGAGCGCTGCCGGGGTACGCGTCCGCGAGCCCGGCCAGGACCGTGCGCCCGGTGCGCGGGTCGATCGCGGCGAGCGCGCTGCCCGGGATCACCGTCTCACCGTCGGCGAGCCGCCCGTCGATGCCGCGGCGGAGGATGGCCGCGAGATCACGCCCCGCCGCCGGGACGGCAGTGCCCGCGGTCTCGGCGAGCAGCAGCAGCCGGTGTCCGTCCGGGTCGTCCGCGACGAGCGTGTGCAGCAGCCGGGACAGTGCGGGCCCGTTCTGGGTGCTTGCGACGGAGATGCTGCGCCGGGTGGAGGTCACCTGGATGTCGAGCGACACCTTGAGGTAGCCGCGGCTGCCGTCCGGCGCGGGCGGGAGCAGGACCGTGCGCAGTGCCGCGGTCGGGTGGACGGTGAGGGTGCCGTCGAGGGGCTGGATCGGCAGGTCCGCGTACCGGTGCCGGACGACCGCGTCCCACTGCCAGGCGTGGACCGGCTGGACGGCGTACCCACTCGGGGGTGTCGGTATGTCGTGGTGCGGCAGCTGGAGCGGCTGGCCGGCGAGCAGGTCACTGCGGACGGCGACGAACCGCATGGTGGTCGCGGGCGTCTCCAGGTCGTGGGCGAGCACGTCGGGCACGTCCCAGCCGAGCCGGGTGCGGCCGCAGGGGTGCAGGTTGTGGCCGGTGATCGCGAGCCGTTCGTAGGCGAGCGCCCAGTCGTCCGCGTCGCGTGACCCGTCGCCGATCGTGGCGGGGCGGGCGGAGGCGATGGCGAGGTTCGTTGCGGCGTTCGCGAGTTCGGCCGCGAGCGCCCAGCCGCCGGTGTCGAGAAGCGCGGCGGGCAGGAGCGTGACCGGGTCGTCGGGCATCTCGGCCGGGTCGATCTCGACGCGGTCGAACGCGTGGCGGGTGCCGCGCCCGGCGTAGCGGCTGCGCGCGTCGCCGATGTCCTCGCGGAGCAGCGCGCCGAGCAGCCGGGCGCCGACGGTCCGGGCCGCGGTGGGAATCGCGTCCCGGAAGGCGGGGAGCAGCTCGGGCGCGTCCGCGGCGAGGCCGGTGGCGGCGTGCTGGACCGCGTCCGCGAGGGTGACGGGTGCGAGGACGCAGAGGTGGTCGTGGGCGCGCCGGGCGGCGGTGGTCATCGCAGTCCTGCCATCGGGTTGTCGAGGTGGGTCCAGATGTCGTCGAGCGGGTCGGCGGCGAGTCGCATCGCGGTGGTGGCCTTGAGCGGCAGCGGCCCGTCGAAGAATCGTGCCGCGTCGCCGTCCGCGCCGCTTCCGAGCCGGGCGTAGGTGTCCCTGGCGACCGCGGCGACGTGCTTCCAGAGCAGATCAAGGGCGATGTCGTGGGTACGGGAGAGGACGGTGATCTGCTCGGCGAGCGCCCCGGAGATCGCGGAGGCGAGGAGTTTGGTGCGCAGCTCGTCCGGGTCGTCGGTGCCGAGGTCGCCGTGGAGGGTGGGTACGCCGAGCGTGAATCCGTGCTGGCGCAGGCGGGCCGGGCTGATCCTGATCCCGCCGAGGTCGCGGTAGAGGACGCGGGTGGGTACGCCGTCCCGGAGCGCGACGAGCGTGTTCTGCCCGTGTGCTTCGAGTGCGGCGCCGCGGTGGAGCATGACGAGCAGCGGCGGCAGGATCGTGGTGACGAGCGCGTGCAGGAACGCTTCGGCGTCTCCGTGGAACCCGGTGTCGACGGCCTCGGTCTGGAGGGCTGGCTGGGCGAGCGCGGCAAGCGGCAGGATGACCTCGCCGGGCGCCTGGCGGGGTGCTTCGCGGGTGAGGTAGGCGAGGCTGCGGCTGGGTTCGCCGTCGACAAGGACCGCGCCCGCGAACGTCTCGCGCAGGACGGTGAGGCCCGGCAGGTCGGTGGCGAGCGTGTGGAGCAGCACTGACACGACCGGCCCGTTGCGGACCGCGGCGGGGGAGACGGTGCGGACCGCGGAGGTCATCTGCACGTCGACCGCGGTCTTGACGTGCTGGCTGCGCCGCCCGACCGGTGCGAGCGTGCGGAGCGACATCAACGGCCGGGCCGCGCGGGTACGGCCGGTGGGCCGCAGTTCCGGGTGGTGGTCGAGGACGTGGTCGCGCTGCCAGGGGTGGACCAGCAGGATCGGGGGTCCTTCGCCGTACCACCTGTCGGCCGGGACCGCGATCTCGGCCAGTTCGACGATGGTGCGGTGCTCGGGTGCGTAGGCGAGCACCTCCTCGGTGGACAGCCCGATCCGGGTCCGGCATCCGGGGTGGATCGGGTGTCCGTCGAGCACCGACTGTTCCGCGGCAGCCGCGCCTTCCGGGTCGGCCGCGAGCTGGCTGAGCGTGGGTGTGGGGTGGGCGTCCGCCCTGGCCAGTGCGAGGTTGGCGACGGAGTTGGCGAGCTCCGTGCGGAACGTGTCGCGCATGCCGGTGAGGGTGGCCAGGTCGGCCGGGTCGGTGATCGGCCCGTCCGGCCCGTGCACCGCTTCGTCAGGCGTCGCGAACGGGGCGGTGTGCGGGCCGTGGAGCGTGACGCCGTTCGCAAGCGTCACTGTGACCCGGCCGGCGCCGGTGGTGTGTGCGTGGAGCCCCGGCACCGGTTCCCGGCCGATCGCCCCCCACAGGCGGGTGAGGATCGCCGCGCGTGCGCCCGGGAGCGCCGCGTCGTAGCGGTCCACCAGGTCGGGCCGGAGCCGGGTGAGGTCGTCGCGGGTCTTTTCCGCGTCCGGCGCGGTCGTGTGCGCGCTTGTCATCGCCTATCGGCCCCCTTCAGCTGTGCCGCCGCCATTTTCGTCCCGTACCGGGCGCGACCGGCGTGCGCCCCCAGTCTCCCCTCAAACCTAGCGTCCTAGGATGCACTACGCGGTGTGCGCCTGGCCACGTTGGTCCATCAAGTGCCTACAAGGACGGCAAAAACCGCCGCCGACCCCCAAAAAACAAGGTTTGAAGGCTTGGTGCGATCGGCGTTTCGTCAAGGGCTCCCAACCTGGAGGTTTGCGCCCGCCCGGCCCGTTGATCGCGCCGCATGCGCCGGCTCCGGAGGAGTAGCGGTCAGGCTGCGGCCGCGACTACCGGGGGTGGTGTGGGCTGGTTGTCGGCGGCTGGCCGGGTGCCCATCCGTGCCGCTCCGATGCCGGCTGCGACGACGAGTGCGACGCCGGCGAGTGGGCCCCATCCGGGTGTCTGGGAGATCAGTGCCCAGCCGGCGAGCAGGGCGATCGCGGGTTCCAGGGACATGAGCACGCCGAAGGCGGTGGCGGTGAGCCGGCGGAGTGCGAGGAGTTCGAGTGCGAACGGCACGACGGTGACCAGGACCGCGAGTGCGGCTCCGCCGAGGAGTAGGAGCGGGTCGAGGGTCGGGTAGACGGTGAGTGGTGTGAACGCGGTGGCGACGAGCGCGGCGACGGGGATGGAGACGGCGAGTGGTGCGAGTCCGGTGGCCTGGTCTCCGGCACGTTGGGTGAGCAGGATGTAGGCGGCCCAGCAGGCGCCGGCGGTGAGGGCGAATGCGATTCCGCTGAGGGAGGCGGCCTGCCAGGGCCAGGTCATGCAGGCGACGCCGGCGGCGGCGAGTGGTGGCCAGAGGAGGCGGGCGTGGCCTCGGCCTTGGATGACGGCGACGGAGAGTGGTCCGAGGAATTCGATTGCGGAGGCGGTGCCGAGTGGCATGCGGGCGGCGGCGGCCATGAAGGTGAGGAGCAGGGCGCCGGTGACGAGCCCGAGGGTGATTGTGGTGGGGGTGATGTGGTGGCGGCGTGGGCGGGCGAGTGCGAGGAGGATGAGCGCGGACCAGGCCAGTCGTAGCCAGACGACTCCGGCGGTGCCGAGGTGGTCGAGGAGGTGGACGGAGAGGGCGAGGCCGATCTGGATGCAGATCATGGCGGTGACCGCGTAGCGCATGTGCGCAGTACATCATCCACGTCCACGTGAAGATCATGGACGAATTGTTCGTAAGATCTGGATGGTGGAGACGCGACGACTGCGGTTTTTGACTGAGCTGGCGCGGCTGGGTTCGATGCGTGCGGTGGCGGATGTGTTGCAGACGACGACGAGCACGGTGTCGCAGCAGATCGCGGCGTTGGCGCGTGAGGTCGGCACGCCGGTGATCGAGCCGGATGGGCGGCGGGTGCGGCTGACTCCGGCGGGGCGGCGGCTGGCCGCGCATGCGGATGGGATTCTGGCCGCGGTCGAGGCCGCGCGTCTTGACCTCGACCCTTCCGCGGTCCCGGCGGGCACGGTGCGGGTGGCGGGTTTCGCGACCGGCATCCTGGTCTCGTTGTTGCCGGTCGTGCGGGCGCTTGCCGCCGGGCATCCGCAGGTGCGTCTGCGGATTCTTGAGCAGGAGCCGGGTGAGGCTCTTGCGCTGCTTGGCGCGGACGGTTGTGATCTGGTGCTCGCCTATGACTTCAATCTGGCGCCCGCGTCCGTGGGTGCGGGGTTGCGGAGCACCGTGATCTGGTCGAGGCCGTGGGGTCTCGGGGTTCCCGTGGCGGCGGAGGTTCCGGAGGGTGATGCGGTAGCGGTCTTCAGGGCTTTCCGGGGGTACGAGTGGATCGTCAATTCGCGGAACGTCGCTGATGAGCAGGTGGTGCGGGCGATCGCGTCGATGGCGGGTTTTGTTCCGCAGGTGACCCATCGGTCGGACAGTCTGGATCTTCTCCAGGAGTTGATCGCGGCTGGTCTGGGTGTCGGTCTGCTCCCGGTGGGTCTGCCGCTGCGTGACGGTGTGCGTCTGCTGCCGTTGTCCGGCCCGGGGGTGGAGATGCGGGCTTATGCGATCACCCGTGGTGGCCGGGAGGTGTGGGCGCCGCTCGCGTTGGTGCTTGGGCTACTCGAGTTCGACGACGAGCGGCCGGTGGTCTGAGATCGGGACCTGGGGTGTGTCGATGCTGCGGACCTGGCCGAAGGCGCCGGCGTCGCGTGGGTCGAGGAGGAGGTGGTCGAGTTGGAGTGTCGGTGAAGGGCTGGGGTAGGTGGCGGCGCGGGCGAGTATGCGCCAGCGGGAGATCCGGCCGGCGACCGCGGCGGGGAGGTTGAGGTCGCCGGTGAGCAGCCGGGGTGCGGGCATGGTGCGCAGGGCGCGGATGACGGTGCGGAGTTGGAGCAGGTTCCAGCCGGGGACGAAGGACAGGTGGGTGGTGGCGACGGTCATGGTGCCGCCCCAGGGTGGTTCGACGACGGCGGCGAGCAGGACGCGGGGTTCGTCGCGGAGGAACAGCGGCCGTGGTGTGAAGATCGGGGCGCGGACGGGTGCGGCGGGTAGCCGGACGGTCCGCCATTGTCGTACCGGCCAGCGGGAGATCAGGCCGATGCCGTAGTTGGGCTGGTCGGCGCCGTCGTCGTCGTGGGTGAGGGCGCGGAATCCTTCGCCGGGTGTGCCGATGACCGCGGCGGCGAAGCGGTAGTGGTCGGCGCCCATGGCGGTGGCGGCGAGGGCGGTGAGGTCGAGGTGGTGGCTGCGTTCCTGGGCGCGGTCGACCTCTTGGAGTCCGAGGATGTCGGCGTCGAGGGTTTTGATCGCGGCGGTGAGTCGTCCGGCGTCGACGGTGCCGTCGCGCAGGGAGCGGCCGTGGAGGAGGTTGAAGGTGGCTAGGCGCACCCTGCCACGGTAAGGGGTGTGGGGTTCCGGTCCGGACCGGCTGGCCCGTTGAGTGGCGGGTACGGTGTCGTCCGTGCTGGTTAAAGCCCTGTTCTGTATCGGTCTGGTGTTTGTCGCGGGTGCGGCTGCCGGTTGGTGGCTGCGTAATCGGCGGGGTTTGTAGATGGACCCGGGTCAGGTTGCGGTGCTGCTTGTGGCTGCTGCGGCGGCGGGCTGGGTCGATGCGGTGGTGGGTGGTGGTGGTCTGCTGTTGCTTCCGGCGTTGTTGATCGCCGCGCCGGGTGTGCCGGTGGCGACGGCGTTGGGGACGAACAAGCTGGCGGCGATCGCGGGTACGGCGACGGCTGCGGTGACGTACGCGCGCCGGACGAAGATCGACTGGTGGGTGGCGGGTCCGGCGGCCGGGTGTGCGGTGCTGCTGTCGGGGGTGGGTGCGGTGCTTGCGGGGAGTGTGCCGGCGTCGGCGTACCGGCCGGTGGTGTTGGGTGTGCTTGCGGCGGTGGCGTTGTTCGTGACGTTCCGTCCGCAGATGGGGGTGACCTCGGTGCCGGAGAAGCGGACCCGGACGCGTGCGGCTGTGGTGGTCGCGATCGCGGGTGGGTTGATCGCGTTCTATGACGGGATGATCGGGCCGGGGACGGGCACGTTTCTGGTGTTGGCGTTCACCGCGGTGATCGGGGCGGATTTCGTGCATGCGTCCGCGATGGCGAAGATGGTGAACGCGGGTACGAATCTGGGTGCGCTGATCGTGTTCGGTGCGGGTGGGCACATTCTGTGGGCGCTGGGTGCGGCGATGGCGGTCTGTAACGTGATCGGGGCGACGTTCGGGGCGCGGATGGCGTTGCGGCGTGGTTCCGGTTTTGTGCGGGTGGTGTTGCTTGTGGTGGTGTTGGCGCTGTTGGTGAAGCTCTCCTATGACCAGTGGCTGGCGCCGTCCTGAGAGGATCTCCGTCGTGAGACCTCTGCTGATCGACTGTGATCCCGGTATCGACGACATGGTGGCGCTGCTGCTCGCGTGTGCCAGTCCCGAGGTGGACCTGATCGGTGTGACGACAGTCGCCGGGAATGTGGGTGGTTTCCTGACCACCCGGAATGCGCTTGATGTGCTGGCGTTCGCGGGCCGCCCGGAGGTGCCGGTGGTGGCCGGTGCGTCGCGGCCGCTGGTTGCGGAGAACCTGCGTCGGCCTTGATGTGACGATGCGGACGCTGATCAGCCCGGCGCGTGCGGTGGAGTTGTCGCGGAGCGGCCGGACCGGGCGGGTGGTCGCGGACGGGTTGGCCGAGTATCTGTCCGGCGTCGACGACGGTGTGCCGGTCCATGATGCGGTGGCGATCGCGGAGGCGGTGCGGCCGGGGTTGCTCGACTGCCGGCCGTGCCGGATCGAGGTCGATTACGGTCCGGGGCCGAGCCGGGGGAACACGCTTGTGTCGTTTCTGGGTGCGGGGCCGACGACTGTTGCGGTCGGCGGGGATTTTCCGGTGGTCTCGGAGTTCATTCTGGAGCGGGTCGCGGGCCTGGGTTGACCTATGCTCGGCGAATGACGTGGCGGGCAGCGGATATTCCGGATCTCAGCGGTCGTATCGCGGTGGTGACCGGTACGAACAGTGGGCTCGGGAAGGTCACGGCGGGGCGGCTGGCGGCGCGGGGTGCGCATGTCATCCACGCGGTGCGTGATCTGGCGAAGGGGCGGGCCGCGGCCGGGGAGGGTGCGGACGTGCGGCGTCTGGATCTGGCGGATCTGCGGGTGGTGCGGGAGTTCGCGGCGTCGGTGGAGTCGTTCGACCTGCTGATCAACAATGCGGGGGTGATGTGGCCGCCGCTGACCCGTACCCGCGATGGTTTCGAGTTGCAGTTCGGGGCTAATCATCTCGGGCATTTCGCGTTGACCGCGTTGTTGTGGCCGCGGCGTGCGGTGCGGGCGCGGGTGGTGACGGTGTCGTCGTTCCTGCACCGGCAGGGTCATCTGGATCTGGCGGATCCGAACTGGGAGCGGCGCCGGTACTCGCCTGAGGGTGCGTATGCGCAGTCGAAGTTCGCGAACATCGTGTTCGCGTCGGAGTTGGACCGGCGGATCCAGGCGGCCGGGATCAGTGCGGCGAGCCTGTCCGTGCATCCTGGGTATGCGCGGACGAATCTGCTGACAAGTGGCCCCACGGGTCTGCGGTCACTCGGCCGGATCTTGAGTCCGGTCTTCGCGCGGCCGGCGGCGGCGGGGGCGTTGCCGACGTTGTTCGCGGCGACCGCGCCGGATGCGGTGTCCGGGACGTTCGTCGGGCCGGCGATCGCGGATCTGTTCGGCGGACCGGCGGTGCTGACGCCGGCGCCGGGTACGACGTCGCCGGAGCTGGGGGCGGCGTTGTGGACGCTGTCGTAGGAGCTGACCGGGGTCCCGTTTCTCGTGTAGTTTTCACCTTCCGGCAAGATCGTCGTCGTGACTGACAACGCGACCGACGCGGTACGCGCGCATCTGCGCCGTGTGCTGCAGCACAACAAGGACCGCAAGCTGCGCCGACTCGACCGGATCGCGGCCGAGGAGGCGGCGGGGCACCGGATCATCAGCGGCGGGCAGACGCACGGCGCGCACTGGAGCCTGCACGACTGGCGGTCCGGTGACGTCATCGCCGAGGGCGATCAGGGCATCGACGAGTTCGACGAGGTGCGGGAGCGGCTGGACCCGGACGACAGGTGGCTGCACATCGACCACATTCCGTTCTCCGACGATGCGCCGGCGTTCCTGCCCGCCGAGGAGGGTCTTCCCGGCGATCTGGGTGTGGTGCTGCAGCAGTGGGTGAGCGGGACCGGCACGAGTTCCGAGGCGCTCGGTGTGTTCGTCGGCTGGCCGGCCGCCCAGGTCGACGAGTGCCGGTAGCCGCGTTCACGCTGCGCCCCGCGACCGTCGGGCCCCGCGGGTGGGTTGTTCCCGGCTACCGCGGCCGGTGAGCCCGCGGGAGCATGCGGGCCGGACCACCGCGGAAGCGGGACGATGAATTAAGGCTTGTGCCTGGGTCGGCGGGTCACGAGTGGGCGATCAGCCCGCGACCCGCCGAACAGCGCGCCTAGTACGTCCGGGTCACGCCGGTCGGTGTCGGGGTGGCGCCGGTGCCCGGGGTGTCGTTGTCCTCCTGCGCGAAGATGTTCAGGCACACGCAGCACAGGATCCAGATGATGTTGATGAGGGCGATCGCCCAGATCCAGCGCGGGTCCTTGTACCAGACGCGCTTGGCGCCGCCGCCTGTCATCACCGGCGGGCGCGGCGGGCCCTTCTGCACCATCGGCGGGTGCATGACCGGCTGCTGGTGATAGACGGGCTGCTGCTGCTGGTGCATGACCGGCGGCGGGGGCTGCATCTGCGGCGGGCCGGACGTCGGGTAGGCGGGGCCGCCGGACGAGACCGGCTGGTACGGCGGCACCGACACGGGTGCCGGGCGCTGCGACGGTGTGGGCGCGGGGCCGCCGTGGTAGGCGGCGCCCTCCGCGACGACTGTCTCCGGCTGCTCCAGGGTGGTCGGCGCGACGCCGATCCGGTTGTGCAGCAGCGACGCGACAAGCGGGATCCGGGACGATCCGCCGACCAGGAACACGCCGGCCAGGTGGGTGGGGGCGAGGCGGGCGGCCGCGACCGTCTCCAGGAGCGTGTCGACGGTACGGGCGAGGTGTGGGCGCAGCAGCCCGTCGAGTTCCTCGCGGGTCACGTGTGCGGAGATGTCCATCTGCGGCACGTGAACGTCCGCGCTGTTCGCCCGGGACAGTGACTCCTTCGCGCCGCGTACGTCGTCGTAGAGGACGGTGCGCTGGCGGCGCTGGGCGGCGTCGCGGGGGGCGATCAGGCCCTGCCAGGCCGGGTTCGCGCCGGCGTTGTAGGCGCGGCCGAGGTGGTCGACGAGGAGCTGGTCGAAGTCGAGGCCGCCGAGGTCGTGCAGGCCGCGCTGGGCGAGAACCTCGAACCCGGCGGGGCCGGCGTGCCGGACCACTGCCGCGTCGAAGGTGCCGCCGCCGAGGTCGTAGATGGCGAGGGCGCGGCCCGGCCCGAGCTGCGCGCCGAGGACTGCGGTGTAGTAGGAGGCGGCCGCGACCGGTTCCGCGATCAGGCGCGGCTGCGGGAGCCCGGCCATCCTGGCGGCCTCGAACAGGGCGGCGCGGCGGCGCTCACCCCACTGGGCGGGGTGGGTCATGCGCAGCTCGTCGGGTGGGCCGCCGAGGTGCCGGGCGGCCTCCTCGCCGACCCGGCGCAGCACCGCGGCGATCAGCTGGGAGACCGGGACCTCGCCGCCGCCGAGCAGGACCGCGCCGTCGTCGATGCGGCGCTTCGGGTTCGGCTCGAAGCGGGACGGGTCGTGCAGGGCGGAGCGTTCCGCGTCCCGGCCGGTGCGGATCTGGCCGGACGGGTCCAGGTAGACCGCGGACGGCAGCAGCGGCGACGAGTCGAAGACCAGGGCGCGTGCCGGGCCGTTGTTCGCCCGCACCACGGCCACGGTGTTGGAGGTGCCGAAATCGATCGCCAGGACGCGCATCGGGACACCCTAAAGCACCGCCGATCATGACGACACGCCGGGAAGGCGCGCCGACACGGTCAGCTTCCCGACCCAGCCGAACGGTGGAGGCGGTGTTCACCGTGCGGACGCCTGTACGACGACGATCGCCGGGCATACTGCGCGGGTGGATCACCCCTACCTGGATGCGGCCGTGCCGCTGGCGTTCGCGCATCGTGGCGGCGCCGCCGACGGGCTGGAGAACACCGCTGAGGCGTTCGCCCGTGCGGTCGCGCTCGGCTACCGGTACGTCGAGACGGACGTGCACGCGACCTCCGACGGCATTCCGGTGATCTTCCACGATCCGGATCTGCGGCGCCTCACCGGCCGTCCCGAGCGGATCTCCCAGCTGACCTGGGCGGATCTGCGCGCGGTACGGGTCGCGGGTGCGGCGGCCGTACCCCGGCTGGACGAGGTGCTGGACGCGTGGCCGCAGGTGCGGTTCAACATCGACGTGAAGGCGGACGGCGGCGAGGAACCGGCCGTCTCCACCGTCACCAGGGCCGGCGCGCAGGACCGGGTGTTGCTGGCCAGCTTCTCCGACGCGCGCCTGACCCGGATCCGGGCGCTCGGCGGCCCGGGGATCGCCACCTCGATGGGGATGCGCGCGGTCGCACGACTCCGGGTCGCGTCGCTGACCGGCCGGCGACTGCGACTGCCCGCGTCGGTGGTGGCCGCGCAGGTGCCGGTGCGGTACGGGCGGCTGCCGGTCGTCGACGCCCGGTTCGTCAGACACGCCCACGCGCAGGGGTTGCACGTGCACGTCTGGACCATCGATGATCCCGCACAGATGAACGCCCTGCTCGACCTCGGCGTCGACGGGATCATGACCGACCGCGTCGACGTGCTCCGCGATGTCTACACCGCGCGCGGTGCCTGGCCCTCCTGACTCTCCGGAAAGCGTGCGATGACGACAACCGTGACCCGCCGGGAACGCACCGGCTGGTACTTCTACGACTGGGCCATGTCCGCGTTCTCCACCACGGTGATCACGGTGTTCCTCGGCCCGTTCCTGACGAGCGTCACCAAGATGGCCGCCGGGTGTGAACTCGGCGCGGACACGTGCGACGCGTACGTGCACCCGCTCGGGCTGACGATCGCGCCCGGCGCGTACTACCCGTACCTGGTGTCGCTGTCGGTGCTGCTCACCGTGTTCGTCCTGCCGGTGACAGGTGCGATCGCGGACCGGTCCGCGCACAAGAAGGCGATGCTCGCCGGGACCGCGTTCCTCGGCGCGGGCGCGACGATCGCGATGGCGTTCGTGACCGGCGACAGATACCTGCTCGGCGGCGCGCTGTTCGTCGTCGCGAACGTCGCGCTCGGTGCCTCAGTCGTCGTCTACAACTCGTTCCTGCCGCACCTCGGCGGGCCCGACGAACGCGACGCGATCTCCAGCCGCGGCTGGGCCCTCGGCTACCTCGGCGGCGGGCTGCTCCTCGCGCTGAACCTGGTCGCGCTCACCATCTTCGAGAACCCGGACGATCCGCAGAGCACGCTCGACATCGCCCGCTGGAGCATCGTCTCCGCGGGCGTGTGGTGGGCGCTGTTCACGATCGTGCCGCTGATCTGGCTGAAGCAGCACGCCGCACCGCACGCCGACGACGAGCCGGCCCGCCGCAACGTGCTCACCGACGGCTTCGTGCAGCTGTCCCGGACGATCAGGCAGATGCGCGCGTACCCGCTGACGTTGTTCTTCCTCGGCGCGTTCCTGATCTACAACGACGGCATCCAGACAGTCATCAACCTCGCCAGCCAGTACGGCACCGAGGAGCTGCGCCTGCCGCAGTCGACGCTCATCATCACCATCCTGATCGTGCAGTTCCTCGCGTTCGGCGGCGCGCTGCTGCTCGGCCGGGTCGCCGCCCGGATCGGCGCGTGGAAGACAGTCCTCGCCAGCCTGGTGCTCTGGACGTTCGTCATTCTCGCCGCGTTCTGGCTGCCCGGCGAGGCCCCGGTCCCGTTCATGATCCTCGGCGCGTGCATCGGGCTGGTCCTCGGCGGCAGCCAGGCGCTGTCCCGCTCGCTGTTCAGTCAGCTCATCCCGGCCGGCAAAGAGGGCGAGTACTACGGCTTCTACGAGATCAGCGACAAGGGCACCAGCTGGCTCGGCCCGCTGCTGTTCGGCCTGGTCTTCCAGCTCACCAACAGCTACCGCATCGGCCTCGTCTCCCTCCTGATCTTCTTCGTGGCCGGCTTCGCGCTGCTGCTGTTCGTCCCGGTCCGCCGGGCCATCATCGCGGCCGGCAACACCCCGCCCCGCCTCCTCTGACCCGGCGGTGTCCTGCCGGGGTTCCGGACGGCAGGGCTCTAAGGTCGACACGTGCGCATTGAGATCGACGCTGACGCCGGCAACCCGCCCTACGCGCAGATCCGCGACCAGGTCGCGGCACAGGCACGGGACGGGGTGCTGACCGCGGGCACCAGGCTGCCCGCGGTCCGGGCGCTCGCCGGGGAGCTGGGGGTGGCCGTCAACACGGTGGCGCGCGCCTACCGGGAGCTGGAGCTGGCCGGGCTTGTCGAGACCCGGGGCCGGCACGGGACGGTGATCACGGCGCGCGCGGCGGGGGCGTCGCAGGAGGCGCTGCGGCTCGCCGGGCAGTATGCGACGGCCATGCGCGCGCTCGGCGTACCCCCGGACCAAGCTCTTGATCTCGCTCGTGCGGCGCTGGGTCTCTGACATTCCGACGCTCTGAAACTACGACATAGCGGATTTCCATGTGCGTCACGGGCGCCGGGTGCGGAAGACTTTCCGGCGACACCCGGACGACGAAGGGCGCCCCACCATGATCGACGAGAAGATCGACGCCGGGATCGAGGCCAACGAGACCGTCGTGCCGCTGCTGCCGTGCTCCGCGCCCGAGGAGATGCGCGCCTTCTGGGAGGCGCTCGGCGCCGAGGTCACCTACCAGCAGGCCAGGCCCTACCTCTACCTCGCGTTCCGGTTCAGCGGCGTCGACGTGCACTACGGCGCGCAGACCGGCGGCGGCGTGGGTATCTGCCTGGTCATGGTCGACGCGGTCGCGGCCTACCACGCCACGTTCGCCGCCCGGCTGCGCGCGCACTACGGCAGGGTGCCCGCGACCGGGCAGCCGCGGATCACCCGCTACCGGCCGGGGGCGACCCGGTTCACGCTCACCGACCCGGCCGGCAACTCGCTGATCTTCATCCAGCGCGACGAACCCGCCATGGAGTACGGCGGCGCCGCCCATCTGCGCGGTCTCGCCAAGGTCCTGGACAACGCCCGGATTCTGCGCGAATCCAAACTCGACGACCGGGCCGCCTGGCGTGCGCTCAACTCCGGGCTCAAACGGCACGCCGACGGCGCGACCGCGGCCGAGGTCGCCACCGCACTTGCCGCACTCATCGAACTCTCCGTGGCGCTCGGCGAGGACGCGCAGGTGCCGGCGTGGGGAAACCGGCTCGCCGGCCTCGACCTGACCACCGAGGAGCGGGACCGGGTGCGCGCCGAGGTCGCGGACCCGAGCCTGCTCACCGCCTGGCTGCCGGGCTAAAGGGCGCTAGGCGGCCGGCCCGAACCAGCGGTGCAGCGCCGCCTCCAGCCCCGGACCGTCCTCCCAGGCCACATAGCCGTCCGGGCGTACCAGCATGCTCGCCGCACCCCGCGTCCCGATCGACACCCGGCCGGCCCATGGTGCGGCGATCTCCGCGTACCGCCCGTCCACGCTCGCGTCGATCAGCAGCGGCCGGGCGTCCGCGGTCACCCCCTCCGCCGCCCACCGCGACGTCCCCGGATAGACGATGTCCGCGCCCGAGATCAGCCCCGCGATCCGCCGCAGCACCGACTCGTCCGCAAGCAGCTCACCGAAGAGGGCCCGCAACGCCGTGATCTCCGGACCCGGGCCGACAAGCACACCCTGCGCGGTCGTCTGCATCGTCACCCGCTCCCCGGCCGGGCGCCGCTCCGACTCGTAGGTGTCGAGCAGGCCGGGCGGCGCCCAGCCGTGCACGGCCGCCGCGAGCTTCCACGCCAGATTGACCGCGTCCTGCAGACCCAGGTTCAGGCCGTTCCCGCCGATCGCGGAGTGCACGTGCGCGGCATCCCCGGCCAGGAACACCCGGCCCGCCCGGTAGCGGTCCGCCAGCCGGGTGTTCCCGCCGGACATCCGCCGGACCATCCCGGGCGTGGCCGGCGCGGTGAACGGGGCGTCCACGCCGACCACCCGGGTGAACGCCGCCGCCAACTCCGCCACGCTCATCGGCGCCGACTCGTCCACGTCCGCGTGCTCGGACACGTTCACCATCACCCGGCCGTCCGGGAACGGCGCGAACGACACCATGCCCCGCTCCAGCCGGGTGTGCAGAAACGGCGGGATCACCCCGTAGCCGGGGACACGCATCCCGCCGGTCCCGGGATCGCGGAACGCGCCGTCCAGGACCACGTGCGCGCTCCGGGACACGGTCCGGTCGTGGGTGACGCCCGGGAAACCGATCCCGGCCAGCTTCCGGACCGCGCTGCGGCCCCCGTCCGCGCCGATCACCCACCGGGCCGTGACCGTGGCGCCGCCGTCGAGCGTCAGCGTGACCCCGTCGCCGTCCTGATCAAGACCGGTCACCGCCGCGCCACGGCGTAGCTCGACGCCGAGCTCCACCGCCCGCTCCGCGAGAACCCTCTCCACCCTCTGCTGGGGTACGAGCACCGTGTAGACCGGATTGGCGGCGCCCAGCCGCCCGAACGGCAGCGGATACGCGGCGAACATGAAGGCGTCCGCCGGGCGCGGGGGAGCGGCATCACCTGTCAGCCGCTCCAGCAGCCCCCGCCCGTGCAGCAGCCGTACGACCTGGCCGACCATGCCGTTCGCCCGCTGCTCGGTGCGCTGCTCCCGATCACGCTCCAAGACCAGCGGGCGGACACCGGCAAGTGCCAGCTCACACGCGGCCATCAGGCCGTTCGGCCCAGCCCCGACCACCACGACATCAAATTCCATGATAAATTCCCTTTTTTGGGTACGGTGCAGCGTCCGGCATGCGGATGCACGACGGCTACCGGTGGTGATGTGCGCACGCGACAGCGACGGAAGCGCCGCGGCGTACCGTGTCAGACGTGGTGGGGTTGACGTTCCGCTAGCGCGGGCCCGGCTCCGGAAGCCCGGCCGCGAGCAGCGTGAACGCCTCGGTCAGCAGATCCCGCATCGACGCGGCACCGTCACTGGCGATGTGCCGCTGCTGGCACGCGTTGTTCGCGGCGGTCACCGCGGCGGCCACCAGGTTCGGATAGAGATCACGGCCGGCGTCCGTGCCGGTCCGGGCCGCGACGGAAGCAGCGATCTCCGCCTCCGCCCGCACACCCGCCCGGAGACTCTCCGCCTGCAACGACGGCGACGCCAGCATCGCGCGCACACCCGCCGCCCACTGCACCGGATCAGGCCGCGGGAGCGCGGTCACCTCCGGGCCCGGCTCCACCTGCGCCAGCGCCGCCACCAGGATCGCCGTCCACAATGGCTCGCCGGTAGGCCGCTCCCGCAGCACCTCCGCGAAGCGCACCATGCGGTCCAGATGCCGGGCCGCAACCGCCTCGCCCTTGCTTGAGAAGTAGTTGTTGAACGTCCGCGGCGACACCCCGGCCGCGGCCGCGATGTCCTCCACAAGCACGTTCTCGGCGCCACGCTCCACGATCAACCGGATCGCCGCCCAGCTGAGCGCGGCCCGCGTCTCCCGCTTCTTCTCCTCCCGCAACCCCATGCCCCCACGGTACACAAAAGTGCGTGCCCCGCAAAGATGCGGGGCACGCAAGTTTTTCGGAGGTGTGGTGCGGCCGCTCCGGCAGATGCGGGGGCAAGCACGTTCTCTGTAGGAGAGGTCCGGGTGCCGGTGGCTCACGCTGCGCGGTCGGCGCAGACGCTATCCGCTGGGGCGGAGTCAGCCTGACAGCCGGCGTCCTCACCGGCTGTCAGCCCACGGGCGTCACGCGGACGGGCGTCACGCGGACGGCGGAGCCCACCAGCGCGCCAGAGCCGCGGTGGCCGGATCGTCGGAGGACTGCAAGGTGGTCCACGGGTCGCCGCTGGTCTCGGACTCGCCCGCGTAGTCGAGGAGATCCCCGGCCGGGACCGTGTCGTCCGGGCCGGAGAGCGGGTCGGTCCAGGCGGACAGGTCGCCGGGGGACAGCATGCCGGCCAGGTCGGCGGCGGTCAGGTCACCGAGCAGGTCAGGATCGATCCACGGCGGGCCGTCGACCGGGTCCGGCATCTCCAGACCCAGCTCCGGCGGGAACGTGTCCCACTCCGCGCCCACCCCGTGATCGGACAGATCCGGGTCCACGCCGACCGGCGGCGCCGCCCCGAAGTCCTCCTCCGGCAGCGGCGGCTCCTCACCCTCAAGATCAAAATCATTCGGGGGTACGGAATCCGTCTCGCCCGCCGCGCCGAAGCCGGCCTCCGGGTCGGTCAGGGCGGGGTCCGACGCCTCCTCACCCTCACCTGTCGAAGACTGATCCGCCGCAGACTCCGGGATTCCAGCCTCCGGACTCTCGGCGCCCGGAATCCCGGAGTCGTCCGTGAGATCGCTGCCGTCCGCAGCGTCGGGACCGGTGACGAAGGCGGGCCCGGCCGGATCGGTGACGCCGCTGTCAGCAGGAGTAATGTCGGCCTCGGCCGCCTCGAACGGCTCGGCCGCCTCGAACGGCTCGGCCGCCTCGAACGGCTCGGCCGCCTCGAACGGCTCGGCCGCCTCGAACGGCTCGGCCGTGAAGGCGTCTTCGTCACCGGCGCTCTGGTCGGCGTTGTCCTCGCCGCCGTCACCGAAGCCCTCCGTCGAGTCGGGAACCGCCTCGCCACCGCCACCGGTGCCACCAGCGCTACCGGCCTCGTCAGCGCCGTAGTCGCCCAGGTCGGCGCGCTCGGCGAAGCCTCCGATCAGGCCGGGAATCGCGTCACCACCGGAACCTGCGCGGTCGGCGTCCGCGTCACCAGCGCCAGAGATCCCGTCGGCGTCGTCACCGCGGGCACCGGTGTCCTGTGCATCGCCCTCAGCGTCGGCATCGCGCGCAGCGGTATCACCGAAGCCCTCGGTCGAGCCCGGAACCGCCCCGCCCCCACCGGCGCCCGACGAGTCGGAGCTGTCGTCGCCGGGGGAGCTGTCATCGCCAGGAGCGAACGGCTCGGAGACCGTCGCATCGGCGTCCGCCGGCTCAGCGGCCGAATCCGTACCGTCGGGCGTGGGCTCGGCCGGAACCGCAGGGTCACCCGGTGCGCCAAGAGCGTCGCCGCCGGTAGCCGCAAGCGAAGGATCCTCCGCGGAAGACGCGGGACCCGCCGCCCACGGGCTGATCTCGTCGCCGAGCGACGGGCGCTTCGCATCCGGCGCGGACTCGCCCCCGCCGTCCGTGACCGCATCCGGCTCCTGGGCGCTTCCGCCGCCGGCGGCCTCCCCGAACCCGTCCTCCGCCGGGACGCCCGCGGTGTCGTCCGCCGGGTCGCCGGGCGTGAACGGCTCGTCGGCCGCGCCGAAGCCTTCCGTGTACTCGTAGGGCTCGCCGCCCCCGGACCCGGCCGACGCCGCGAACGGGTCGTCCTCGCTGTAGCCGGGCGCGGCCCCGAACCCCTCTGTCGAGGCCGGCTCCGCGTCGGCGCCGGCATCGGGTGCGGCGTCGGCCGGTGGGGTGAGCGACGGCGCGTCGTCGTAGGTGAACGCGGGCGCGTCCTCGAACGGCGAGTGTGAGAACAGCGGAGGGCCGGTGATGTCGCCTGTGGTGTCGTCGTCCGGCTGTTCGCCGCCGGGCCAGTCCTGGTCGGTCATGCGGTCCCTCCAGGGGTGGGGGCGGGCTTGGCGCCGGGCTTGACCGCGGCACTGCCGGAGCTGGGGGCCAGGCCGCGGGTCTTGGCGAGGACCTCGTCGACCTGCTTGACGCGGGCGCGGAGCGCGTCGCGTTCGGTGGTCAGCGCGGCCTTCTTCTTCGCGCGGGTGGCCTTGTCCGTGGCGAGCGCCTGGTCGATCTTGCCGATGTGCTCGTCGAGTTCCTTCAGGCGGCGTTCGATCGCGTCGTCGAGGGCGAGCGTGAGCGCGTACTGCAGGTCGGTGAAGCGGTGGGCGACCTCGTCGGTGAGCGCGGCCCGGGACTCGCCGATGACCTCGCGCAGCCAGACCTTGGCCTGCTGGCGGTCGCCTGCGACGCGGCGCTTGTAGAGGATGAACGCGCCTGCGGCCAGGCCGATGCCGACGCCGACGACCGGCAGGAGCAGGCCGCCGCCGATGACCGCGCCGGCGCCGAGCGCGGATGCGCCGGCCATCGCGCCCCGGCCGGCCATCATCGCGATACCGCCGGCGGAGAGCGCGACCATCACGTTGTCCGTACCGGCGTCGCGCTGGGGTTTGGTGTTCAGGGCGTGGCCGAGCTGGGCGTTGAGGCGGCCGAGGACGTGCTGGAGTTCCCGGGGCGGGAACGCGTGCGACAGCACCTCCTCGCCGACCTGCCGGAACCGGCGCTGCAGCTCCGCGGAGAGTTTGACGGACACGGCGTGCAGGGCGGTGTCGATGCTCTGCGGCAGTGCCTCCAGCTCGTTGCGCTTGTACTTGTCCATCTTGCCCAGGTAGTCCTCCTGGAGCTCGGACAGCGCGGTCCGCAGGCCGCCGGTCGACTCGACCCGGGCCCGCTGCACGTGCGTGTTCAACGCCAAGGACCACTGCCGGGAGTCGGTACGCTTGCGCGCCGCCAACTGCTGCCGCTGCTCCTTGGCCTTGGCCGCGTCGGCCGGGTCCGGGTCGGTGGCGGTCATCTGCTCGCCGAGCGCCAGGTCCCGGCGGACCATCTCGGAGCGGATCGCGCGCAGCAGGTTCGCCCGGTCGAGCAGCCCGCGCCGCCCGGCGACCTGCCGCAGCGCCTTGGACAGCTCGTCGATGCGGGCTTCCTTGGCCAGTTCGGCCGCGACCTCCGGCGGCATCTGCGCGGCGGTCTCGGCGAGCCGGGCGGACACCGGGAACCAGGGGGCGGCGCCGAACCGGGGCGCGTGCGTCTTCAGGTGCGCCTTGTCGTCGGCGAGGATGGTGCGCCAGCCGGGGTACGCGTCCGTCTTGGTCAGCGCGAACATGACCAGGTTGACCCGCTTCGACGCCTGGATCAGGAAGTCCAGTTCCGGCTTGGACAGCGGGGAGGACGCGTCCACGACGAACAGCAGCGCGGTGGCCTGCTCGGCCGCGGCCAGCGCGACCTCGGCGTGGTTCGGGTCGAGGCCGCCGGTGCCGGGCGTGTCGATGAGCGTCAGGTGCTGCAGCAGCGGCGACGGGTAGCCGATCTGGATGCGGCGCGGCGGCCGGGCGCCCTCGGGCAGGCGCCCCCCGGCCGTACCCCAGTTGATCAGGCCGTCGATGCCGATCTCGACCGGGTTCTCGTGGCCGGGCTGCCAGGCGCGGGCCTGCGGCGTCGGCGCGTCGGTCATCTCCAGGTAGGCGGAGGTGGAGACCGCGACGTCGACCGGGGACAGGCCGGGCGCGCCGATCAGCGCGTTGACCAGGGAAGACTTTCCGCGTTTGGTCTCGCCGACGATGACGATCGCGGGCTTGTCCGACTCGCGGCGGGCGAGCACGTCCAGGTCCGCGGCCGCGTCCGGCTCGACCGAGCGCAGGTACGCCAGCGCGCCGTCCGCGGTCGCGTTCAGCTGCCGGGCCAGCGCCTGCACGGCCTCGGCACCGCCGGACTTGGACGCGGGGGTGGCGGGTGCCGTCGTCATCGGTAGCCTCCGTGGCCTGCGGGGTAGCCTCCCCGGCCGTCGTAGTACGGCGGCCCGGACTGAGGCGCGCCAGGGTAGCCGGGAGTGTAGGAGCCGGGCGCTCGCCCGTACCCCGGCGGCGGTGGGGGTGGGGGTGGTGGTTGTTGCTGCCAGCCGAGGCCGGCGGCCGCGCCCGAGACCGGGTGCGCCGAGTTCTGACCACGGATCTGCTGGGCGAGCAGGAAGAAGCCGCGGTGCGCGACCTGGGCGACGCGCGCCTGGGCCGGGCTGGCGCCGGCGACCGCGAAGACCCGCCACCGGTTCGCGGCGGAGAGCGCGGCCTGGGCCAGCTGCTCCACGTGCGCCTGTGGCATCTCCAGGATCCAGGCGGCGTCGGTGGTCAGCGCGAGGCGGGTGAGTTCGCGTTCCATCTGCTCGGGGAGCGCGACCGCGCCGGACGTGACCGACTGGGCCGCCTCAAGCAGGCGCAGCCGGTGGTACTCCGGCTGCTGCAGCACCCGCTCGATCGCGTCCCGGAGCAGCTCACGGTCCTGCTGGGCGGCGGCGTGGCCGGCCAGGCGCTCCAGGCTCGACAGCGCCCAGGCCGCCTTGATCGCGTCGGTACGCCAGCGGAACGCCTGGTCGAGAGTGTTGCGCAGCCGGGCGAACCCGGACGCCTGCAGCAGCAGCCGGACCAGCTCACCGGAGCCGAGGTCGGGGCGGGTGGCGAACTGGGCGAGCGCGAACCCGATCCCGTACAGGTCGAGCAGGCTCAGCAGCCGCTCACGCTGCGGTTTCGGGACCGGGCAGTCGCGGTTGATGAACAGGTCGACCGAGGCCATCAGCACCATCCGCTCGGTCTGTGACAGGCCGGCTAGCGTGCGCAGCGCCTCGCAGTCCGCGGCGGTCAGCCGGCCGGCCTCGGTGGTCTCGGCGAGCAGGCCCGCGATCGGGACGACCTCGGAGACGACCCGGCGCAGCACCCCGGCCTGGTCGGAGGCGAGCGGCCCGGCGACCGGCCACGGGTCCGCGCCGCCGACGACCAGCTTGTCGACCTTGTTGAACAGGCCGATCGAGTTGATCGGGTTGCCGGACAGCCGGGCCGAGATCGACTGGAACGTCGACAGCGCCGCGATGTCGTCCGCGCGCACGGCCTGGGTGAAGACGTAGAGGACTGCCTCCGCGCCGGAGACCGCGGCGACCGAGTCGTCGTCGAGGTCGTCGTCGAGCGGTGCGGCCGGATCGTTGCCGGTCACCTGATCGGGGGTGAGGTAGCGCTCGGACGCGGCCGAGATCGACTCGTTCGTCGAGGACAGACCGGGTGTGTCGACCACTGTCAGGTCGCGCAGCCGGTCGCTTGTCAGCGTCACGTCGACGAACGCGATCTCCTCGCGCGGCACGCCGAGCTGCATCGGGATCATGCCCGACTCCTCAAGCGGGCGCGACACGCGCGAGCCGTCCCGGCGGACCACGTCGAGGCGGTCGGCGGTGCCGTAGCGGAACTGGGTGACGACGCGCGTGCACTCGCCGACCGCGGTCGGCGCGACCCGGCGGCCGACGAGCGCGTTGACGAGTGTGGACTTGCCGGCCTTGAGCCGGCCGGCGACCGCGACGCGCAGCGCCTCGTCCAGACGGCGGCGGACGGCGAGCACCTGCTGGGCACTTGCCGGTGTCAGACGCGGGCCGACCTCGTCACACAGAGCGGCGACGCGGTTGGTGAGGGGACCTTGCACCACGATTGGTCAGCCGCCCATCTTCTCAGCAACAATGGCAGTGCTAACCATCGTTTGGTCAATCCCTCCCGGCGGAACGGTGAAGAGCGTCTGTGACACCCTCTAGGTTGCGTGGCCCAAGACTATTAGGCCCTACGGTACGAATATCCTGCCGGCGCAGGATCCCATGTTCGTGCCACCGTGCAACCGGCAGCATGGGCGCGGCGGCAGCGAGCCTGGTGGGGGAGGACCCTTGCACGAGACAGAGTCATCTGAGCGGGTCAGCACGCATGTGATGCTGCCACCGGACGTTCCGCGTCCGGTAACCGGCACACCCGATGTGCTGACCCGGGCGCGGGAAACCCTGGCCGCACCCGGGCTGGTCGTGGTCACCGGAGGCCCCGGCTCCGGGCGCAGCCGGATGCTCAAGCTGCTCGGTGACGCGTTCGCCGGCCCGGTCTTCACCGGCGGCGGCCTGGCGGTGCTGCGCGACTCGCCCGCGTTCGCGCTCACCCGGGCGGTCCGGGTACGACTGCCCGGCCACGACGCGCCGCTGCTGGCAGAGGCCGTGCGCGCCCGCGTCCGCGGCGGGCTGCTGGTCCTCGACGACCTGCAGTGGGCCGACCCGGTCACGCTCGCCGCGCTGCCGCTGATCGCCGCGCACACCCGCGTCGTGATCGCGCTGCGCACCCCGCACCGCCTCCCCGGAGCGGCCGTCGCGGCGCTTCGTGACGCGGCCGCGGCGTGGCTGCCGCTGCCGCCGCTGACCTCGGCCGAGGCCACCGCGATCGTCTCCCAGGTCGCGCCCGGCCTGGACCCGGCCGCGGTCGCCGCGGTCGTCACCACGGCCGGCGGGTCACCGCTGGCCTGCCAGGCGCTGGCCCGGCACGCCCAGCAGACCGGCACCCCGGGCACGGACGAGGCCGGTGACCTGCGATACGCGGTGGCCGGTGCGCTCGCCGACCTCAACCGCCCGGCCCGTACCGCGATGGCCGCGCTCGGCCTGCTCGGCCGCCCGGCCCCGGCCCGGCTGCTCGGCTCCGGCGCCGCCGAACTCGCGGACAACGGGCTGATCGTGTCGCTGCCGTCCGCGATACCTGCCGGCGACCCGGTCGAGTCGATCACCGGCACGCTGTCTGTCGTATCCGCGACAACCATGCCGACCCGGGCCGACCTCGGGATGGTCGCGGCCGTCTCGCCGTACGTGGCCGAGGTCGCCGCCGGCATGCTCGACGCGGACGCCCGCGCCGCCCTGCACCGCCGCCTGGCCCGGCTCGTCCCGCCGCGCGAGGCGGTCCGGCACCTGGCCGCGGCCGGGGAGACCGCGGAGGCGTACCGGATGGCCGTCTCCGCCGCCCGGACCACCGGCCGGGCCGGGGAACGCGCGGAGCTGCTGCTGCTCGCCTGCCGGCTGCCCGGCGCGATGCCCGACGCGGACGTGCGCGTCGCCGCCGCCCGCGCCGCGCTCGCCGCCGGCCAGCCGTCCGCCGCCGCGGCAGTGCTCCAGCCGCTCGAACACGCGGTCGCCTCGGACTCCACAGTGGTCGAGGCGATGGTGCTGCGTGCCGAGGCGCTGCTGCAGTCAGGCGACCTCGACGGCGCCCGGCGCAGCGCGGCCGCGGTGCCCACCGCGCTCGCCCCCGGCCTGCTCGCCGCGCGGGACCGGGTGCTGCTGCTGACCGACCTCGCTGACGATCCGGCGCTCGCGGTCGGTACGGCCTCGTCCGTCGTCGCCCGGCACGGCGACCAGCCGGCCCACACCGGGCTGCGGGCCGCGCTCGCCGCGGTGCAGGCCGCCCGCCGCGCCTACGGGTGGGAGAACGCGCTCGCCTCCGCCACCGCCGCGGCCGGCGACGCCGGGGACTCGCTCACCGCCCGCTGGTCCGCGTGGGTGCTTGTCGAGACGCTCGCCGCGGACGGCCGGCTGCCCGAGGCCTCCCACCTGGCGCAGGCCGCGGCCGGCGCCTGCCAGGCCGACCTGGCGTACAGCTGGCAGACCCGGTTCGTCGCGGCCGGCCTGTGGTGCGCGGCGCTGCGCGGCCACGCGGTCGGCGCTGCCCCCACCCCGGCGGCCGCCGCGCCGGTCATGCCGGCCATCCCCGCGTTCGGCGCCGGGCTTCCGCAGCCCGGTCACGCGGTCCGCGGCGTCGCCACCGTCCCGGTCGCGCCGCCCGTGCCCACGCTCGTCGAGCCGGTCCTGGCCGACCTGGTCGTGCACCGCGCCGCCGACCTGATGGACAGGTCGCTGCCCGCGCTCGCCCGTGCCTACGCCGCGTCCGCGGCCGGGCTGGTCGAGGCGGACGCCGGGCTGCTCGGCGCCGCCCGGGCGCGGATCGAGGCCGCCCCGGCCACGCCGGTCGCCGCCTGGGTCGCCGCGGAGATCGCCTGGCTGGACGGGCAGCCGGACCGGTCCGGGGTCTGGGACCCGGAGGCCGACCGGATCCCGCTGCTGTCCGGCCTGCACCGGATCACCGCCCGCTGGGCCGCGCTCGACGGCGCCCCGATCGACACCACCGGCCTGGAGTCCGCCGCGGGCGGCCCGACCGCGATCCACCAGACGCTGTCCGCGTGGGCAGCCTCGTCCGCGGCCGCGCCGTCCGCGTTCGCCGCGTCCGCTGCCGCGTGGTCAAGTGTGGTGCTGCGCGAACAGGTCCGCTGCCTGATCGCCCAGGGTCTGCACGAGGACGAGTCCGATCTGGCGGTCCGGGCGCTGCTCGCGGCCGAGGACCTGGCCGAGCGCGCCGGGCTGGTCGTGCTCCGCGGCCGGGCCCAGCGGGCGCTGCGCCGCCACTCGGTGCGCCGTGACATCCGCGGCCCGCGCGCCGGCGACGAGCTGACCGCCCGCGAGCAGCAGGTGATGCGCCTGGTCGCGGCCGGTGACCCGACCCGCCGGATCGCCGGGCAGCTGGGCGTGTCCGCCGAGACTGTCGAGACCCACATCCGGTCCGCGATGCGCAAGCTCGGCGCACGGACCCGGACCGAGGCGGCGGTGCGCGTCCGAGAGGCGCTGGTGTCGTGAGTTTTCCGGAGACGCCCCGGTACGTGCTGCCCAGCACCACCGACGCCACGGTGGTGCTGCGGCGGCTCGCCCGCGACGGCTGGACGACCCGGGAGGGCTTCGCGCTGCCCGAGGCCGGCTGGGACGTCACCGGAAACAACCTCGTGCTGTTCGGCCGCGTCCCCGACGTGGACACCGTCCAGCTGGTGGTGCTCGCGGCCGCGCGCGGTGCCGGCGTGGTCGCGATCGCCGACGCGGCCGGGGAGGCCGGCCGGGCGCTGCTCGGCGACCTGGCCCGCCTCGGCCCGGTCCGCCGCGACACCGAGACGCCCCCGGTCGAGGAGACCGGCACCGTCGACCAGCTCGCCCCGGAGCAGCGCGCGCTGCTGGAACGCCTGGCCAACGGCGAGACGATCGCGGCCGCCGCGGCGTCGGAGTTCATGTCGCTGCGGACCGCGAACCGGCGGATCGCCGAGGCCCGCAAGCTCCTCGGCGTCCGCACCACCCGCGAGGCCGTGATGGCCTACCTGGAGAGCAGGGGCTGACGGCGGTTCAGCACAAGGACCGCGACCGCGTAGAGCGTCACCATCGTCATGTCGGCCGCGACCAGCAGCGCGCCCGCGTCCGTGGCAGTCTCCTCGGAGTCGAGCATCCCGGCCGCGGCCGCCAGCCCGAACGCGGCCAGATTGCCGACCACGTGCAGCACGATCGCCGCCTCCAGGCCGCCGGTGCGGATCGTCAGCACGGCCGCGACCACGCCGAAGAAGATCAGATCGGCCATCCCCCACGGTGTGCCGTAGCCGTGCAGCAGCCCGAACCCGACCGCGGACACCACGATTCCCGGCCACGGTGACCGCGTCCACGACCCGAACGCCTGCACCAGCCAGCCGCGAAACACGTACTCCTCGCCGGCGGCCTGGAACGGCACCAGCACCACCGCCACGGCCACGCCGGCCGCGAACCGCCCCAAGCCCACCCAGGCGATGCCCTCGTCCTGGCCGGGGATGAAAGCCACGATCACATACATCAGCGCCACCAGGGGTACGGCGAGCGCCGCGCACCGCCCCAGCCAGCCCCATCGCAGCCGGCCCGCCACCGACGACACAGTTCCGGCCGGGCGCTTCTGGACGTCCCGCGCGACCAGGAACACCACCGGGATCAGCAGGCCCAGTCCGGCCAGCCCCACTGCCAGCTCGGCCTCCGCACCCAGGATCGGCCAGCCGTCCGCGTCCTGCGGCAGGTCCAGCACCAGCCCGGCGACCCCCGCGGCGATGAACGGGACAAGCACCGCGCACATCGCGCCGACCGCCACCAGCAGCGTGCCGAGCAGCGGCCGCCACCAGCGGTGCCGTGCCGTGCGCGCGAGCCTGTGGTACGGCACCGGCGTGACCGCCCTGTCCTCACACGTGATCGTCATGTGCTCAAGCGTCCGGGCGCCGCGCGCGATTTCCATCGGCCGTGGACACGAACCCTGGCTATATCGCTTGGTAGAGGCCCCCTACGATGTGCGGCGATGAGCCCGAAGCGCACCGACTGGCTGCTGCCGCTGGCGTTCGCCGCCGTGCAGACCGGCGTGTGGCCCGGGATCGCCCTGTTCCGGCAGCCACCGGCGGCAGTCGCGCTGGTCCTGGCCGTCACCGCGGTCGTCACGGCCACGCTCGGCTTCCGCCGGGTCCGCCCGCTGACCTCGCTCGCGGTCACGCTCACCGCGGTCACGGCCGGGCAGCTGGCCGTGGCGTCGCTCGACGCGTCGCTGTTCGACGTGCTCACCGTGGCGCCGCTCGTCGCGCTCTACTCCGCCGCCGCCTGGACCGGCGTGCGCGTCACGGTTACCGCCACCGCGCTGCTGATCGTGACGACCGTGATCGGCAATGCGCTGCTGCCCGGCTACTACGGGGGTGAGAGCGGCATCGGGCTGGCCTTGCTGATCGCCGGCGACGCGTTGCTCGCCGCGGTCGTCGCGCTGTTCGGGCACCGGCGGCAGGTCTGGCGGCGGGGCAGGGCACAGGCGCGCCGGGACCTCGAAGGGGCCGAGCAGGCGCGCGCCCAGGCCGCGCAGGACGAACGCCACCGGCTCGCCCGCGAACTTCACGACGTCAGCGCACACCACCTGACAGCGATCGTGGTCACCGTGACCGCCGCGTCCCGGCTGGCGGCGACCCGGCCGGAGCTGGGCGCGGACGCGCTGGCCTTCTCGGCGCAGGCGGCACGGCGTACCCTCGACACGCTTTTGGATCTTGTGGCGGTGATGCGGGGCACTGAGGCGGACGGTGACCTGCCGACCCGCGTCGCCGGGCTCGCCGCCGACACCGCACGGCTCGGGCAACCGGTCACCACCGACTGCGGCACGCTCGGCGTGGTGCCGCCGCCGGTCGCGGACGCCGCCTTCGCCATCGTGCGCGAAGCACTCACCAACACCGTGCGGTACGCCCCCGGCGGCGCCGTCACCATCTGCCTCACCGCGGACGCCGGCGCGCTTACGGTGTCGATCACGAACGGTCCCGCCGTGCACGCCTCGGACGCGGACGGCGTCGGCTCCGGCAGCGGCCTGGCCGGTGCCCGCGCCCGCGCCGAACACCTCGGCGGCACGCTCACCGCCGGCCCGTCCGGCGCCGGTGGCTGGCAGGTCGCCGCCCGGCTGCCGCTTGCCGCACCCGGCGAACGACTCAAACGCGCCTGGCAGGGAAGTGCCGCATCGGTACGCGGATACGTCACGGACGGCCTGGTCGCGACCACGCTCGTCCTGCTCAGCATCGCCGTGCTGCTCATCGAGCCCGCCCAGGGCACCACCGCCACCGGCGTGCTCCTCGCGCTGCATGCGGCGCCGCTGATCTGGGTGCACCGGGCGCCCTGGCGGGTGCTGGCCGCGGTCCTCGCCGTCCTGCTCGGCTGGGGCGGACTCTGCGCCGCCGACGTGCTGCCCGCCGCCTCGCTCACCGCACTGTTCCCGGCCGCGCTCGCCGAGGCCTACGCCGTGTACGCGATCGCCGCCCACGGACGCGGCCTGCCCGCGCTCACCTGGTTCAGCGCACCGGGTGCCGCCGCGGCGATCGGCGTGACAGTCGGCGTGGGCGCCGGCCGGTCCGCCGCCGCCGCACCGGACGTCGGCGACGGGGCCGAGACGGTCGTCTACGTCGCGTTCCTGGCCGTGCTGACCGGCGTGCTCGCCGTCCTCCCGCTGATCACGGCCTGGCTGGTCGGCGCGGCCTGGCGACGCCGCCGCACCCGCCTGCAGACCCGCGAACGGGACGTGGTCGCGGCCGCGGCGATCTCCGCGGACGGCGAGGCCCTGGCGGAACGGTGGCGCATCGCGGCGGAACTGCGCACCACGGTCCTGGACCGCGCGACCGCGGTCCTGACCGCCGCCTCGGACGGACACTTGATCGGCACGCTGCCGGAGACGGCGCCCGCCGACACCGCCGCCCGACTGCGGTCGGTGCTGGACGCCGCGCGTGCCACCCTCGCCGCGATGCGGGACCTGCTCGGCAGCCTGCGCGGCGGCGCCACGGCCGAACCGGGCCCGGAGACCGCCCCGCAGCCGACCGCCGCCCAGATCGGCGCGCTCTGCGAGGCACAGCGCGCCGCCGGCCGGCCGGTCATGCTGCGCTACGCGACCCCGGTCCCGCAGCTCCCGCCGGGCGTGGACGTGTCCGCGTACCGCCTGGTCGAAGCGGCCCTGACGCTCCCCGGCGGCCCCCTGGAGATCGTCATCGGGGTGACCGGCGGACTCCGGATCCTGCTGAACCGGATCCCGGCGCTCACCGACCCGCGCACCGCCGCCGGACTGCGCGGCCGGGTCGACGCGGTCAGCGGCGCGATGACAGTCCACCCGGCCGGCGAGACCGAGATCTGGCTGCCGCTGTCCGCGGTGACCCCCGAGGAGGTGCCGTCATCGCCGTCCGTGTGATCGTGGTCGACGACCAGCCGATCGTGCTTGCCGGATTCGCGGCAATCATCGACGCCGAACCCGACCTGGACGTGGTCGGCACCGCCGCGGACGGCGCCGCCGCGGTGGAGGCCGCCGCCCGGCTGCGCCCGGACCTGGTCGTGATGGACATCCGCATGCCGGGCATGGACGGCCTCGCCGCGACCCGGCTGATCACCGCGGCCGAGGACGCGCCGAAGGTGCTGGTCCTGACCACGTTCGACCTGGACGCCTACGTCTTCGAGGCGCTGCGCGCCGGCGCATCAGGCTTCCTGCTCAAAGACGCCGACCCGGACGAACTGCTCTCCGCGATACGGGTGATCGCCGCCGGGGAGGCGCTGCTCGACCCCGCGGTGACCGGCAGGCTGATCGCCGCGTTCGCGTCCGGCCGGGCCACGGAGGCGTCACCGCAGCCTGCCGAACTGGCCGCGCTCACCCCGCGTGAACGCGACGTGCTGACGCTGATCGCGGAGGGCCTGTCCAACGCGGAGATCGCCGGCCGGCTCGGCGTGGGCGTCGGCACCGTCAAGACGCACGTCAACGCGCTCCTCACCAAGATCGGCGTCCGGGACCGGGTCCAGGCCACAATCCTCGCGTACGACGTGGGCCTGGTCCGGCCGCGTCGCTAGCGCCTGTGGAGCGTGTGGGACGGCGTGCAGCCGTAGGTGGCCCGGTAGCGGGAGGTGAACCCGCTCCGGCTCAGGAACCCCCACCGGGCCGCGACCGCCGCCACCGTGGTCGCATCCGGCTCCGATGCGGTCAGCTCCCGGTGCGCCCGCGCCAGCCGTATCCGGCGTAGATAGGCAAGCGGAGTGGTGTCCAGGTGCCGCCGGAACGCCAGCCGCACCGTCCGGATCGTCACCCGCGCCTCCGCCGCGATGTCGGCCAGCCCGATCTCCCCGTCCGCCTGCGACTCGATGAACGCGACAGCCCGCCGCAGCATCGCCGGATGCGCGTCGTGCCGGTCCTCGATCGTCGGATCGTGAAGCATCGTGCTCGGGAACGTGGACAGCGCGGCCGCGGCCAGCAGTCTGCTGATGCTGTCGGCAAGCAGCGGCTCGGTCCCGGCCGTGACCGCGTTGGCCTGCGCGAACCCATAGGTGACAGTCCACAGCCGGGCCGCCGCCGCGTTCATCGGCCGGTACCCGAGGAACCGGATCGGCAGGGCCGTCGCCGATTCCGCGATCTGGTTGACCATCCCCGGCGCGATCTGTGCGAAGTCGGCCCCCGCTGCGTCGACAGTCGTCTCGTACTGTTCCTGCGGCTGTCCCATCAGGTAGATGTCGCCGGTACCGTAGTCGTCGCTGCGCTGCCGGTCCCGGTACCTCATCGCCCCCGACACCACCCGCCCCACCACGAGCGTGTCAAGCGGCGGCGACACCGCATCGCACCGCATCGAGAACCTGATCCGATGCAGCTCGGCCGTCCCGATCACGTCCCGCGCCATCCGTACCCGGTGCGGGCCCTCGCGTGCCGACATCCGCAACGTCCCGTAGGTCCGCCGCATCATCTCGCAGACCACGTCGAGATCGTCGGAGTCGAAGATCGTCGGCATCAGCGGACCTCCTCACGTCGACAACGAGCGATACCCCACCCCCGTTCCGCGGTACGGGCGGTTTACCGGGCCTCAGTTGCTCCAGGCACGCGTGCTCAGGACCAGCCGGTACCCGTCAGGATCCGCGACGGTCACCCCCCACCGGTCCCAGTACTCGCCCTGCGACACCCGCCGCCCGCCCGCCGCGACCAGCCGCTCCACAAGTGCCTCGTCGACCGGGCCGTCCAGGTACAGGACCAGCAGATCCTCGTCGGCCGGGGTCGGGGTGCCGCCGGCGACCAGCTCCAGATGCCAGGCCGCGCCCGGAGCGCCGACCATCACCAGCTCCCCCTCCTTGTGGAACAGCACGTCCAGGCCCAGGCCTTCGGTGTAGAAACGCCTCACGGCGGGCAGGTCGCGGGTCGGGCGGGCGAGGCGCAGGTGCGCGGTAGCGATCACGGTACGAGTGTGCCCGGGTGGGAACGCCGGTACCAGGATCGCGGATGCCGGCGGCGGGATACTGACGGGCATGGACACTGCGTTCGGGATCGCGCTGAAGACGTGGCGGGATCGGCTGGCCCCCGCGGACGCCGGGTTGCCGGCCGGGTTCGGGCGGCGGGCGAGCGGGCTCCGGCGGGAGGAGTTGGCGCAGCTGGCGGGGCTGTCGGTCGACTATGTGGTGCGGCTGGAGCAGGGGCGGGCGCGGCGACCGTCCGGGCAGGTGGTGGCCGCGCTGGCACTGGCGTTGCAGCTCGACCCGGTGGAACGCGACCACCTGTTCCGGTGCGCGGGGCTGCTGCCGCCGTCCGCGAACACGGTCGGCATGCACATTCCGCCCGGCGTGCAGCGGATGGTCGGGCGGCTCGGGGACCTCCCGATCGCGGTCTGGTCGGCGGACTGGACGCTGCTGTCCTGGACGCCGCTCTACGCGGCGCTCGTCGGCGACCCGGCCGAGCTGCCCGCCGGCCAGCGGAACCTGCTGCGCCGTGTCTACACGCCGGACCCGGCCTACCTGGCGTTCCACGCGACCACGGACCTGCCCGCGGGCGTGCTCGCGGCCACCCTGATCACCGACCTGCGCACGGCCGCGGCGGCGTATCCGGCGGACCGGCGCCTCACCGCGATGATCCACTCTCTGCGGCGGGACAGCGACGAGTTCGCCCGGCTGTGGGACTCGGGCGCGGCCGCCCGGCACGAGAGCCACCACACGACGATCCGGCACCCGGTCGTCGGGGACGTCACGCTCGACTGTGACGTGCTCACCGCGAACGGCGCGGACCTGCGCCTGGTCGTCTACACCGCGGCCGCCGGCTCCGAGGACGCGGGCAGGCTTGACCTGCTGCGGGTGACCGGCGCGGTCTCCTTGACCTCAAGCGCTTGAGGTGTGTGAAGCTGCCCGGATGGACGTGTTCACCATCCAGACCGCAGCCCGGCGCAGCGGGCTGAGCGAGCCCACCCTGCGCTACTACGAGGAGGTCGGCCTGATCGGCCCGATCGACCGGGACGCGAGCAGCGGGCACCGCCGGTACAGCACCGGCGACCTCGACGCGCTCGACGTGCTGTCCTGCCTGCGCGCGGTCGGGGTCGGCATCGAGGACATGCGCACCTACCAGGCCAACCGGATCAAGGGCGGCGCCGCGGCGGAACAGCGCGACCTGCTGCTGCGCCACGCCGCGCAGATCGAGGCCGAGATCGCCGCACAGCACGCCCGCCTCGCCTACCTGCGCGAGAAGGCCGCGCTCTGGGACGCCCGCGACCGCGGCGACACCGCGGCCGAGACCGAGATCAGCCGCCGCCTCCCGGACGTGATCGCGGGCCTCGGCGTCTTCGACACGGGCGCCCGGATCAGCCGGTAGCGCGCCGGTGCGCGCGTGAGGTGTCCGCAGGCCGCGTCGGATCGTGGTGCCGCGGACGGCCCGGCTCGTCCGCGCGCAGCGGCGCCAGCGTGGCAGTGATCGCGTCGACGATCCGGTCCGTGGCCCGCTGCGCGTCGCCCGGCGTGTCCGCTGCCAGGCCGCCCAGGTCCACCGGCGTGCCGAACGCGACCCGCACCACAGGCCTGCGCCGCACGGCGTGCAGCAGCGCCCGCGCGTTCGCGCCGACGTCCGCCGTGTCGTAGGGCATCAGCTCGTGCCCGCCCCACTGCGCCACCGGCACGACCGGCGCCCCGGTCGCGAGCGCCAGCCGCGCCGCCCCGGTCTTCCCGCGCTCCGGCCACAGGTCCGGATCGAGCCCGATCCGCCCCTCCGGGTAGATCAGCACCACCGAGTTCTCCCGAAGCGCCGCCATCGCGTCGTCAAGCGCGCGGGCGACAGTGGCACTGCGCCGATCCACCCTGATCTGCCCGGACGCCCGCATCAGCGACCCGACCACAGGCGTGCGGAACACCCCGCCGGTCGCCATGATCCGCGGCGCGATCCCGGCCACCCGGCAGGCGGCCATCATCACCGCGGGATCGACAGGGCTGATATGGTTCGCCGCCAGGATCAGCGGCCCGCGCCGCAGCGCGTCCGGCAGCTGGTGGGTGACCCGCAGTCTCGCGGTCGCACCGACCACACCGCGCGCGGCAAGCAGAAGCCCGCGCCAGACGGGCGGCGCGGTCCAGGAGGCGGTGGCGATCACGGCACGATCCTGCCATGGGCAGGGTCAAAGACCGGGCAGCCCGAGAACCCAGAACCCGATCTTCCCGCTCACGCCGCGGTCCGGCCCGCGTGCTCCCGCGGGCACCGCTCGTCGCCCAGGGGGCTCCTCCCTTCCGGTTCCGCCGTGGCCGGGGAAACCGGACCGTGTGTTCCGCCCTTGGCACGAATTTGTCGCCCGGGCGCTGCGGTGCTGGTCGCGACCGGTCAGCGGGCGCCGAGCACGAACCTGTCGCCCGGGCGCTGCGGTGCCGCAAGGGCCGCTGCGGTGCCGGTCGCGACCGGTCAGCCGGCGCCGAGGGCGCCGAGGGTGGTTTTGACCAGGAGGTCGGGGCGGCCGTCGGGGCCGGTCAGCTCGGGGGCGTCGTCGGGGAGGAGGGCGACCTCGTGCATCAGGGCCAGGTAGACCCGGCGGCACCAGGCCGGGCGGGCGGCGGTGATCGTGCCGTCGGCGTGCAGGCGGGTGAACACGAGGTCGAGGCCGTCCTGGACATCGGGGTGGGTCGACAGGCCGAGGCTGATCGAGAACGGATGGCTTGCCTTCAGTTCGAAGACGATCTCCGTCACGCGGTGCAGGGCGATCAGGGGTGGCGCCGTGCGCACCCGGGCCTGCTCGAGCCCGAGCAGGTAGCGCTCATTGAGCCCGGTGCGCATCGCCTCCAGCAACACCTGGCGGGAGGCGAAGCGGCGGTGGACGGTGGCACGGGCGACCCCGGCGGCGTCGCCGATCCGTTCCAACGAGGCGTTCGGGTCGGCGGCGAGCACGTCTTCGGCGGCCTTGAGGATCCGGTCCGTGCTGCGTTCCGCGTCCGCTCTCATCGTGGATCACTCTACCCGAGCTTAAATGAGACGTCAATGTCACAGTTATTGACATAACTGAGACTGCCGTGTTGCAGTTGTGGCATGAATCTTGAACTGACAGGCAAGCGTGTTCTCGTCACCGGGGCGAGCAAGGGCATCGGCCTCGCGATCGTCGCGGCCTTCGTGGCCGAGGGTGCCTCGGTCACCGCAGTGTCCCGGACCAGCACCCCCGAGCTCGAGGCCACCGGCGCCACGTTCGTGGCCGCCGACCTCGCCGAGCCGGACGGCCCGCGGCGCGCGGTCGAGGCAGCGCTCGCCGCCGACCCCCGCCTCGATGTGCTTGTCAACAACGCCGGCGGCGGCACCATGAGCGGCGGGTCGTTCACCGATCCGCTCGACGGCAGCGACGACGACTGGACCGGCGCGTTCGCCCTGAACCTCAACGCTGCCGTGCGTACCACCCGGGCCGCGCTGCCCGCCCTGCTCCAGTCGCGAGGAGCCGTCGTCAGCATCAGCTCCGACAGCGCCCTGCGCCCCGGGGCGGCGCCGCTGCCCTACGCGACGGCCAAGGCAGCCCTCAACGCGTTCTCCCGAGGGCTGGCCGAGAAAGTGGGCGCGCAGGGTGTCCGGGTCAACGTGGTCACCCCCAGCGGCACGCGCACGACCATCATGGAGGGCAAGGACGGCTACGTCGCGCAGCTGGCTGTGCACCTTGGCATGGACCACGCCGCACTGGTGGCCGCAATGCCCGGGCAGGGCGGCATGCTGACCGGCGCCCTGATCGAGCCGGACGAGATCGCCCGCGTGGTGCTGCTGCTGGCGTCCCCGACCATGCCGAGCGCGATGGGCGCGAACTGGCTCGTGGACGCCGGCGCCATGAAAACGGTTTACTGAGGTTTCGCGGTCGGGGTGTGAGTCGGGCACTCCGCGCCCGAAATTTCGGTATATAGAAGCCCCTGACGCGTCCACACCCTGACCGCGAAAGGTCGGTAGTACCGTCGTTGTCAGCTGGCGGTGGGGATCACGGATGCGGAGCTTCAGGATCGTCGTGAGGAACGGTTTGGGCCTGGTGTCTCGGCGGCAGGCCGGCTGCAGGCACTGCTTCTGCCCGCCACCGAATAGCCAGCCGGCGACATGGATGGAACAGGCGCGGGGGTGGCCTGGCGGCGGCGAGGTCGGCGAGCCTGCGCGCAGTCGTGCCGGGTCGCGGTGGGTGGCCATGCTGTGTGGCTCGTTCACGCCTACACAGTTAGTTCCCCGCCGATGTCGAACACGTCGATCGCGGCGTCACGGTGAGTGAAATAGACGGCGGCCTTGCCGAATATTTCTTCGGGGCCGCGTGGCCTGCGCGTGCATCAGTGCAGGTCAGCCGTGTCCGTTGCTTTTTCGGCCTGTACTACCGGACTCAGACTCTCGGTGGCCTCGGTTCGGAGACGGGTGTTGGGCGGTCCGAAGTGTTGGCCTGTGTTGGCCGGTGGCGGAGCGCGCCCTTCGGCACGACGAAACGCATCACGTTGACGGCGGCCTGGCGCGATATTTTTGTCTATCGGTGGTGTTGGGCGGATTGGCGGCGGTTCTTTTTGCCTCCGGCGGCCCTCCGGGGGGAGTGCTCCGGCTCCGGGGCAACCGAAAGCACTTTCAGCTTCGCTGCTAAAGCCTGTCTGTGGTTGGGTTTCGTGTGGCCTGTCTGCCCCGTCTGCCATCGACCCGGGCAGAGCCGAGCAGATCATCGGCAGGGCCGCCAGGCTGGGTGGTGATGACGCCGTCTTGATCGGGTCTCACGGGTCTGCTGGTCGCGCTGGGTTCGCCGGGCTGCGGTTTCGTGGGTGGGCGCGTGTTTCTGGTCGCGCTGCGGGGTGTTGGTATCTGCCCGTTGGTGGCGGCCCTGCCGATGATCTGCTCCCCGAAGGGCGGGTCGATGGCAGACGGGGCAGCCAGGCGGTCACCTTTGTGTGCTGCGCACACGACACAAGATCAAAGGCGGGGTCGGGCTGGGCGGCGGGGCGGGGATATGGGTGAAATGCGGAGAAGCGACGAGGATGGAGGGCGTCAGGTGAGGCGTGAGCACGTTATTCGGGGCGAATGACGTGCTCACGCCTCACCTGGCCGTTGATCTATCGGCTGTTGCTGATTGATGGCAGTGGCGACGGACCTCAGGTGAGGTGTGAGCACGCTATTCGCGGTGAATGACGTGCTCATGCTGCACCTGGCCGTTGATCTACCGGTCGTTGCTGATTTACGGCAGTGCGACGTACCGGCGGCAAGGGATTTGTTGACCGCGCGGTCAGGGTGATCGTGCGTCAAGGGGGTCTATATTATGAAATTTCGGGCGCGGAGTGCCGGTTTGGGCCCCGTCCGGGAAATCTCGGTGTCTCGATATTTCTGGCGGGCGTTGGGTCGATCAGGTGGTGGCCGAGCGGGTCCGGCATGTGCAACAGAGTCGCTTCGGTGGGCGAACCTCCGGGGTTCCCCCGCCGGAGGAACCGGTTCTGCGGTGGCCGGGGGAGTGCGGGCGGGAAGGGCTGTCGGCGATCGGCTCGACTATGCGGTCGCTGGTCCGGGGCCGGTGGTGGGTCAGCCGTCGACGCGGGCGGTGAACTCGAGGAGTGCGGCTGCGAGGCGCTCGGGGGCCTCTTGGGCGACCAGGTGGCCGACGCCCTCCAGGTGTACGGCGGTTATCTCGCCGGCGGTGACCTGGCGGAACGTGTTCTGGGTGAATGGGTGGCTGGCGGCGTCGACGGTGAGGACCGGGACCGAGAGCGGGTGGGCCTCGGCGAGGGCGCGCGTGCGGCCCTTGTCGGCGAAGAGTGACTGGTAGAGGCCGGCCGTTCCGCGCCACGCGTGGGGGCGTGAGTAGGTGCGGACGAACTCGTCGACGTCGGTCTCACCTACCGCATCGGGGGTTGCGCCCATCATCGGGTATGCCCATCCGGCGAGGAGTTCCCGCTCGCGGCCGGGCAGCAGCAGCTCCGGGATGCCTGGTGCGCCGAGGAAGCCGACGTGCCAGGATCCGCCGTTCTGGACGTCGGCGAGGGCCTCCAGGCCGTACCCGGCGATTGTCGACTCGATCGCGGTGAAGCTGCGGACGTCTTCCGGGTGGGTGGCGGCGAAGTGGAAGGTGAGGCCGCCGCTGATGTCCTGGCAGACCACGTGGACCGGGCCGGCGCCGAGGTGGGCGACGAGCTGGTGCAGGTCCTCGGCGAAGGCGGGCTCGCTGTAGTCGCCGTCCGCGTTGCCGGAGTCGCCGAAGCCGCGCAGGTCGAGCGCGTAGACGCGGTGTGACCCGGCCAGCAGGGGGATCAGGGTGCGGAACGCCCACCAGGTCTCCGGCCAGCCGTGGACGAGCAGGACCGGTGTGCCCTGGTCGCCGGCGGACACGTAGTGCAGCCGGGTGCCGTTGATGTCGGCGTGGTGGTGGGTGGCCTCGGGGATCGTGGCGTGCATCGGTAACGCTCCTCAAACTAGACAGCCTGGGTGTCGAACGAAAACTTAGACACCCAGGCTGTCGAAGTCAAGGAGCCCGCCGGCTCGGGTCCAACGGCCCTGCGCGGGCGGCCCGGGGGCGCGTATCATCTACTACGGTTCGTAGTATGATTGCGTGTAGTAGATATCTGAGGGTGGGGGAGCTTTGGACGCGTTGGATGTCGCGCGGTGGCAGTTCGGGGTGACGACCGTCTACCACTTCCTGTTCGTACCGCTCACGATCGGCCTGTCGCTGCTCGTGGCGATCATGCAGACCGTCTGGTACCGCACGCGCGACGAGAAGTGGCTGCGGCTGACGAAGTTCTTCGGGAAGCTCTTCCTGATCAACTTCGCGATGGGCATCGTCACCGGCATCGTGCAGGAGTTCCAGTTCGGCATGAACTGGTCGGACTACTCCCGGTTCGTCGGGGACGTGTTCGGCTCTCTGCTGGCGATCGAGGCGCTCGTCGCGTTCTTCCTCGAGTCGACGTTCCTCGGCCTGTGGATCTTCGGGTGGGAGAAGCTGCCGAAGCGCATCCACCTCGCCACGATCTGGGCCGCGTCGATCGGCACGATCCTGAGCATGTACTTCATCCTCGCGGCGAACTCGTTCATGCAGAACCCGGTCGGCTTCCACCTCAACCCGGACACCGGCCGCGCGGAGCTGAACTCGATCGGCGCGCTGCTCACCAACAAGGTCACGCTCGTCACGTTCCCGCACACGTTCTTCGGCGCACTGATGACCGCGGGCGGACTCATCGTCGCGGTCGCGCTCTGGCACCTCTACCGGGGCCGCGAGGAGCAGAAGGACACGTTCCGTACCGCGGTGACGTTCGGCGGCTGGGTCACCCTCATCGCCACGGCAGGCGTGCTGATCTCCGGCGACTTCCAAGGCAAGATCATGACCGAGGTCCAGCCGATGAAGATGGCCGCGGCCGAAGGACTCTACGAGACGACAAGCTCCGCGCCGCTCTCGATCCTGACCATCGGCAGCCTCGACGGCAGCCGCGAAGTCTTCGCCATCACCGTCCCAAACCTGCTCTCCTGGCTCGGCAAGGGCGACATCCACGCGGAGATCGAAGGCATCAACAACCTCCAGGAGCAGTACACCGCGCAGTACGGCGCGGGCGTCAACTACGCGCCGATCATCCCGGTCACCTACTGGTCGTTCCGCATGATGATCTTCTTCGGACTGGCGGCCGCCGGCGTCGCGCTGCTCGCACTCTGGTTCACCCGCGGCGGACGCACCCCGACGTACAAGCCGCTGCTCTGGCTCACGCTCACCCTCCCGCTGCTCCCGCTCGCGGCGAACTCGTTCGGCTGGATCTTCACCGAGATGGGCCGCCAGCCGTGGATCGTCTTCGGCGAGATGCTCACCCGCGACGGCGTCTCCCGCAGCGTCTCCCTCGCCGAGGTCCTCACCTCGTTCACCACGTTCACGCTGCTCTACGCCGCGCTCGCGGTCGTCGAGGTCAAACTGCTTCTCAAGTACGCCAAGGCCGGCCTGCCCGAACTCGACCCGGAGCCGACCGACGACGAGAAGAACGACGACAGCCGCCCGCTCGCGTTCGCCTACTGAGCCTGAGAGCAGACACGACAATGGAACTCGCTGATTTCTGGTTCATCCTCATCGCCGTGCTCTTCGTCGGCTACTTCGTCCTCGAAGGCTTCGACTTCGGCGTCGGCATGCTCCTGCCCATCGTCGGCCGCACCGACCGCGAACGCCGCGTCGTCATCAACACCATCGGCCCGGTCTGGGACGGCAACGAGGTCTGGCTGATCACCGCCGGCGGCGCCATGTTCGCCGCCTACCCCGAGTGGTACGCCACCCTCTTCTCCGGCTTCTACCTGCCGCTGCTGCTCATCCTGGTCGCGCTCATCGTCCGCGCCACCGGCTTCGACTACCGCGGCAAACGCGACGACGCCCGCTGGAAGCGCAACTGGGACGCCGCGATCATCTTCGGGTCGTACACGCCCGCGCTGCTCTGGGGCGTCGCGTTCGCGAACATCGTCCGCGGCGTACCACTCGACGCCAACCACGACTACACCGGCGGGCTCGTCAACCTCCTCAACCCGTACGCGCTGCTCGGCGGCGTCACCATGGTCGCGCTCTGCCTCACCCACGGCGCGGTCTTCCTCGCGCTCAAAACCGAGGGCGAGATCCGCGACCGCGCCAACCGGATCGCCGGCCGCGCCGGACTGGGCGCCGCAGTCCTCGCCGTCGCGTTCCTCGGCTGGACGCTCACCGCCCACGGCGGGAACGCGGCCGCCGTCGTCACCGCCACCGTCGCCGCACTCGCCCTGGCCGGCGCGCTGCTCGCCAACCGGGCCGGCCGCGAGGGCTGGGCTTTCGTCGGCACCGCGATCACCATCGGGCTGGCCGTGATCACGCTGTTCACAGTGCTGTTCCCGAACGTGATGCCGTCCACCACCGACCCCGCATTCGGCCTGACCGTCGACAACGCGTCGTCCACGCCGTACACCCTGAAGATCATGACCTGGGTCGCGGTCCTGGTCACCCCGATCGTGCTGCTCTACCAGGGCTGGACCTACTGGGTCTTCCGCAAGCGCATCGGCGTCCACCACATCCCCGAACACCCCACCGCCTCCGCCGTCGGCGGCGCCTGACCGGTCACCGCACGCTGAGGCCTAGGGCGCCGGCGATCTGCACCGCCTGCACCGTGTCGATCACGGCGCCCTTCAGCAACACCGTCAACGGATCCAGCGACGTCAGATCCGAACCGCGCAGATCCGCACCAGACACATCAGCACGCTGCAGAGACGCACCACTCAGATCCACGTTCGTGAGCGTCGCGCGCGCCGCCCGCACCCCGGACAGATCCGCCTCGCGCATCCGTACCCCCGAGATGTGGGCCTTGCGAAGATCCGCACCGGCGAGCGACACGAACGACCAGTCACCGCCCACCACCGACACCAGACCGAACGCACACTCCTCGAAGACGCTCCCGACCAGCTTGCACTCCTCCAGCCGCACCTCGAAGAACGAACAACCCACAAACACACAGTTCGTCATCGCGGTACGCACGTGCGCCCCCGCATTGAACCGGCACTGCGTGAACACACAGTCGGTGAACACCGCCCCCGTGCTCGTCGCCTCCGTCAGATCGACCCCGACGAACGCGGTCCGCTCATGCACCTGCCCGGACAGGTCGTCAAGCGCCCAATCCGCGTCGCGAACCGTCATCTCGGTACGGGGAAGCCGGGTCGGGTCGATCGCCATGACCATGGACGTTATCGTCACCAGGTGATCACCCAAGCGACACCCTCCGATCGCGATCGGGTCATCGGCACGTTCATCGCCGCGTTCGCCACCGACCCCGTCCTGCGCTACCTCTTCCCCGGCGACACCTACGCCACCCAGGCCCCGCTCTTCGCCGGCCACCTCTTCGACCGGCGCGTCGCCGCCGGCACCGTGTGGATCGCCGAAGGAGGCGCGGCCGTCGCCATGTGGGACGCCCCAGGACCCGGCGCACCCTCCGCACCGCCCTCGTCCTATCTCCCGGCCGACACCGCCGCCCGGCTCGACGACTACGACGCCCAGATCCACCCGCACCTGCCCACCGAACCCCACTGGTACCTGGGCGTCCTCGCCTGCGACCCGGCCTACGCCGGACGACGGCTCGGGCGCGCGGCCATGGAACCCGGGCTGCGGCGCGCGGCCGCGGACGGCGTACCCGCCGTCCTGGAGACCGGCACCATGGAAAACGTCGGCATCTACCAGCGCAGCGGCTGGACCATCGACGCCACAGTCACCGCAGGCGGCATCGACGCCTGGATCCTCCGCCACCCCGGCCTCTCCTAGGATTTCCCATGGGCAGACAATGGCCGGCCGGCGGACCGTGGATCATCGTCCCGGCCTGCGCGGACGTCAACCTCAGCGCCGCCGTCGCCGCCCTGGCCGCGTCCGCGTCCGCGCGGGTGGCCGGGGTCGTGATCGGCGGCGATCTCACACCGGACGACTGGGCGGGCACCTGGGCCTCCCTCCGCGACCAGCCATCACGGGCAGAGGCGATCACGCTCATCTCCACGTTCTCCGCAACCCACGGACTGGTGCTGATCGTCGGCGTGCCCAGCCTGCTCGCCCAGGCCGGCCGTGAAGGCTGGACCATCACCGACCTGGCCGCGCAGCTCGGCGCGCCGGTGGTCGTCGTGACCGGAGAAACGACCGACGCGGCCGACCACACGGCAAAGGCGCTCGGCCTGCTTGACAGGCGAGGCCTCGCCGGCGCGGTCATCGTCGTCTCCGACGCGGACTCCGCACCGGAGGCGCTCGCCGCCCTGCCGGTGAGACCCGCCGGCCGCGTCCCGTCGACCTCCACAGTCTCCCCGGAAGCAGCGCGCGGCCTCCTCGACCCGATGCTGCACGCCTCGGCCGACCCCACCCCCGAGCCGTCGGTGCTGTCGCTCTCGCTCCGGTCCGCCTCCAGCGGCACCCGGCTGGTCCTGCTGCTCGTCCTCGTCTTCATCGTCATGTCCCTGGCCGCGGTCGGGCTCGCGCTCCACCATCGGCCCACCCTCGACGACGAACCCGGAACGAACGGATCATCCTTCTCCTTCGTCCGGGAGTGACACGCCGGCCGACGTGGTGGCGGGGGCCGGCATCGGCCCGCTCACAGGCTCGCAGGTTCGCGTCACCGGGCGGCGTGGGGCACGCTTGTGCACGTGACTACCACGATCCTGGACGAGCGCATGCTGCCGCACCCCACCCTGCGGCTGACCGCGGCCGGCGGCACCTGCGTCGGCAACCGCTACCCGGCCAACTACGACGTCCTGCACGTGGGCGACGAACTGCTCGCCGTCGCGGACGGGATGGGCGCGAGCGAGGGGAGCGCGACGGCCGGGCGGACCGCGATGGCCACCTTCACCGCGCACCCGAAGGGGACACCCGAGGCGCTGCGGGAGGCGGTCGCGGCCGTGCAACACGACGTGCGCGAGGCCGGACGGCAGCTCGGCGGCCAGCTCACCGGCTGTACGGTCTCCGCGCTCATCCCGGGACCCACAGACCTCGCCTGGATTGTGCAGCTGGGGGACTCACGCGTCTACCGCCGGCGCGGCACGCTGCTCGAACTGCTCACCACCGACCACACCGCGGCCTGGCTCGGCGCGGTCAACGGCTGGTACCCGCACGACTCACCGCAGGCGCACTTGGCCCGCTACCAGCTGTTCCGGTACGCGGGACACCCGGACGCGCCGGAAGCCGACCTGATCGCGGTCACGCTGCGGCCCGGTGACACCTACCTGGTCTGCACGGACGGGATCGCGGAGCAGGTCGACTACCAGCACATCGACGCGCGCCTGAGCGACCGTGCCCCGCTCACCGAGATCGCGGCGGGGCTGGTCGAGGACTCGCTGCGCGCGGGCGGCCAGGACAACGCCACGGCCGCCCTCCTCCGCATCAGCTAACGGGCGACCGCATCAGCCGGCGGGCGACACCTGCGCGGCGAACGACTCGATGCCGGCCTCCGCCCGCAACGCCTCCAGGCGCTCCGGCTCCTCGCACGGCCACGGGACCGGCAGGCCGTCCCGTACCCCCGCGATCTGGGTGCCGTAGATCTGCCGCCGCCCCTCGTTGACCCGCACCCGGTCGGTCAGGAAGGCCAGATCCCGCGAACCGGCCCGGCCCTCCGCCACCGCCTCGGACAACAACGTCAACGCCAGCCGCTGCACGTCAAGCCGATGATCGGCGTGCTGTGCGACCTTCCACGCCGCCTGGGACGCGGGCCGGCCGACCAGATCGTCACCCGGCCAGCCGTGCACGTCCAGGATCTCCGACAGCCGCTCCGCGTGCGCCGCGGTCACCCGCCGCCACGCCAACTGCGCCTCGTAGTCCTCCTGGTCGAGCGCGGCCGTCGTCACCTCCAGGTCGATCCGGCCCATCTCGATCAATTCCGCCTGCAAATCCGTGTCCGTCACGACCGCCACGGTAGGCCGCCGACAGCGCCGACAGATCACCCTCAGGTAGGAGCGAAACGCCGCAGACCACCCGATAGTCTTAACACTGTGGAGATCGGCACTATCGTCCCGGCCGCCCGCCGCGCACTCGAAGCCGGAGGCGGCGCCGCCACCGAGTTCACCGACGCGTGGCTGGCCAACCGCCGACTCTCCGCCCACACCCGCGCCGCCTACAAACGCGACATCACCGGCTGGCTCACCTGGTGCGACGACCACGGCATCTCCCCGCTCGCCGTCACCTTCCTCCAGGTCAACACGTACGCACGCGAGCTGGAGACCACGCTCGCCGCGACCACTGTCGCCCGCAAACTCTCCGCCATGTCCAGCTGGTACGACTTCCTCACCAAACTCCAGGCCCTGCCCGCCAACCCGGTCTCCGGCGCGGACCGCCCGCACGTCGACCGCGACCACTCCGGCACTGTCGGACTGACCCCGGCCGAGGTCGACGCGCTCCTCGCCGCCGCGGATGCCGCCACCGGCCCGACCGCGGACCGCACCCGCGCCGCCCTCGCGCTCCTCGCCGACCTCGGCCTGCGCGTCGGCGAACTCTGCGGACTCGACGTGACAGACCTCGGCTACGAACGGGGACACCGCGCGGTCCGGTTCACCGGCAAGGGCGGCAAGGCCCGCCGCCGCGCACTCGCCCCCGGCACCGCCGCCGCCGTCGACGCCTACCTGCACGCCCGCGCCGCCACCGAAGGCGGGCCCGTGCTCGACGGGCCACTGCTCGTCACCGCACGCGGCGGGCGCCTCGACCGGCACGCGGTGTTCCGGCTGGTCCGGCAGCTCGCCCGGGACGCCGGCCTCCCCGCCTGGGAACAGCTCTCACCACACTCGCTGCGGCACGCCTTCGCCACCACCGCACGCTCCGAAGGCGTGCCGCTCGAAGACGTGCAGGACGCGATGGGCCACGCCGACCCGCGCACCACCCGCCGCTACGACCGGGACCGGCACAACCTCGACCGGGACCCGGCCTACGCGATCTGGGCGGCCCGGGCCCGGCGCAGCGGCGGACGTCAGTAGGCGGCGTTGTGCTGGTCGACCGCGCGGGCGGCCAGCACCGGCGACAGGATCATGTAGAACAGCCAGGTGATCGGGGCGGTGAACAGCCCGACAACGATGAACACAAGCGCCATGTTGATCCAGAACAGGATCCAGTAACTCACCATCAGCGTGATGCCCAGACCAGACCGGTTCGCATAGAGCGCCCCCACGCCGAACAGCCCGAACAGGCCGAGGAACAACTCGAGCATCACCGCGGCCGACGTCGACTTCAGCGGCCGGGAGGGCGGGGGATAGCCCGGGTGCTGCTGGTAGGGCTGCATCTGCTGCTGGTACGTCGGAGCCGGCGGGGTATAGACCGGCGGCATCGGCGCAGATGGTGGACTCATCGGCGCCTGCGGGGGACTGTAAGCCTCTAAATCGTGCTTCGTCGGATCCGGCTCACGCCACGGCTCCGGCTCACGCCACGGCGAGGTCGGCGGCGCGGGGGACAGGCGCGCGGTGTCCGCGTAGGGATCGTGCGGCTCCTGGTCGTAACTCACATCCACAAGTGTGCACCGTCCCGCTACCGCCCGCTCTCCACCCTCCTACTCGCTGTCGCGCACCGCGAGCCGCGCCAGCGACCGATTGGTCCGGTTCGCCTTGATCGCCGCACGCTGCTGACCCGCTGTCACGTCGATGTAGTTCTGACTCGTCGTCAACGTCGCATGCCCCAGCAACCGCATGATCTCCGACGCGCTCGCCCCGTCCTCCGCAAGCCGCGTCGCGAACGTGTGCCGCAACGCGTGCAACTGCGCGCCCGCCGGCACCCGGTCCATGATCCCGGCACGCCGGTAACACGACTCCACCAGATACTGCAGGCCGCCACGGCGCAGGGGAGCGGCGAACCGGTCGACAAGCAACGGCGACTCCCCACCCGCGCTGCGCACCCCGAACCGGTGCCGCCGCGACTCCAGATAACGCTGCACGATCGCATCCAACTCCGGCTCGATCGGCACCGACCGGGGCCGCCCACCCTTCCCGATCACCTCGACCCGCCGCTCACCCGCACGCCCCACGATCGAACCGACCCGCAACTCAAGCAGCTCCGCCAGCCGCAACCCCGCGCACAACGCCAGCGCGAGCACGACGAGATCCCGCTCCGGCCACGGATGCCGCTGCCGGCCGTCACCCTCCGCAACCGCCTCAAGTAGCCGCTCCGGCGTCTCCTCACCCCGCAGCGGCTTCGGCGTCGGCGCCGGCACCCGCGGCTTGTCCACCGCGGACATCGGATTGCCCGGCACCCGCCCGTCCGCCACCAGGAACGCGAAAAAGCTGTTCCACGTCGACCAGGCGCGATAGACCGAGGCGGCGGCCCGGGGAGCGGCGAAATGCCCGAACGCGGCCCGCAGGCGGCGGGTGGTCACCGCGGAGATCGGAAGCGTGGCCAGGGGGAGGGGAGTGGCGTCGTCCGGCGCGAGGTCACCGTCCGTGAGCAGCCGGGCGATGGCGACCAGATCTCGCCGGTAGGCCGCAAGCGTGTGCGCCGACGGCTTCCGGATCGCCCGCGCCCCGAGGAAGTCCTCGATGAGAACAATGAGCTTCTCGTCCCGCCTGAGCGTTTCGTCCGCTATGTGCTGCATAAGGAATATTATGCAGCAAAAAACCATAAAGACCAGAAAATCACCTCAGCGGTACGCGCGTCCGGCGCACCACGACCTGTTTGCCCGGCTCCGCCGGATCCGGGTGCCGGACGGCTCAGGGTGCGGCCGCGGGTGAACCGCCCGGCAACCGTGCCCGGCGGCCATGACGCGGTGGGGGTGGGGTGCCGGCTTCCAGTGCGAACAGGGCCTTTCGTAGTTGCACCTCCACAACGCCTTGCCGGCGCGCGCTTCGCGGCGTTCTGTGGACGCGCCACCGTGCCACGCATGTTCTTCAACCGTCCGTCCACGGCGGAGCCGGTCTCGGAGGAGGCGCGCGGCCCGGCGTACCCCCAGATGATCATGGGTGTGGGTCTTGGGGGTTTCGAGGGTCTTTCGGGGGTGCGTCGGCTGGGCTGACCCTAGCTAGTTGACATAATGTGCATTATCGAACAGCTAGGGGAGCGGCATGGACAGCGGGTCGGCAGCGCCGCCGGCTACAGGTCGGTGGCGATCATCGAGAAGGCGGCGAGGTCGTGGGCGGTCTCGCCGTCCCAGTCGGCCAGGCGCAGCGTGCCCTCGCGGTGGAAACCGGCCTTGGCCGCGACGCGCAGCGAGGCCGCATTGTCAGCGCGCGCGTGAAGCACGATCCGGCGCAGGCCGCCCGCGGTGAGTGCCCATCGCGCCACCGCGCCGGCTGCCTCCGTCGCATGTCCGCGGCCGCGCCGGTCGGTCCGCACGCCGTAGCCGATCTCGCTGCTGCCGGCCGCCCAGTCGGTGTCGCGCAGTCCGGTGCTGCCGACGATGTCGCCGCTGACGGTATCCACGATGGCCAGGTGCACGCCGTCGCCGTCCAGGCGCCGCCGGTGGACGGTGTCGGCTAGCCAGTGATCCACGTCGGCGGTGGTGGCGGGCCCGCCGGGCGGCAGTGCGGTCCGGTCCCCCGCCGCCAGGAAGGCCGTGACCTGTGCCGCGTCCTGTGGCCCGAACTCGCGGATCTCCGACCCGCCGGAGGTGATCTTCACTGGGGGGAACATGGTGCGCAGCGTAGTCATCCCCCGGCTTCACAGCGAGCCGGTTCTCCGCTAGCCTGATGTGCAACCAAAGGTTGCGAAAGGCGGTTCTCATGGAACACGGCACGCTTGAGCGGCAGGTCAGGATCGAGGCACCGCCGGAGATCGTCTACGACGTGCTCAGCAAGCCGGAGCACCTGCGTGAGTGGTGGCCTGACGACGCGGACCTGACCGGCGGCGACGGCTGGATCAGCTTCGGCGCGGACAAGCGGGAGCGGTTCACGGTGGTCGACGCGGTGCCGCCGCGCACGTTCTCGTTCCGGTGGACGCATCCGGAGGGCGAGGCGGCCGCGCCGGGCAACTCGTTCCTTGTGGTGTTCGTGCTGGAGCCGGTGGACGGCGGCACGCTGCTGCGGATGACGGAGAGCGGCTTCCGGGAGCGCGGCTGGGACGAGGCGACAGCGGTCGCGGCGCACGCGGACCACGTGACCGGCTGGGACTTCTTCCTGGCGCGCCTGCCGGTGTACGCGGCGAAGATCGCGGCGTGACGACTGCGGTGGACGACGCGCTGTGGTCGGCCATCGGCGATCCGATCCGGCGGCAGATGCTCGACCTGCTGCTTGCCGATGGTGACGGGACCGCGACCGGGCTGGCCGAGCGGCTGCCGGTGACGCGTCAGGCGGTGGCGAAGCACCTAGTGGTGCTGGACCGGGTGGGCCTGGTGCACGGCACCGCCGCCGGCCGTGAGCGGCGGTACCGGGTGGACGAGGCGCAGCTGGCCCGTGCGGTGGCGCAGCTGGCCGAGGTCGGCGCCGACTGGGATCGGCGTCTGCAGCGGATCAGGCGGATCGCCGAGTCGATCGCGCGTCGGACATGAGCGCGCGGATGTCTGTCGCGAGCATCTCCCAGACCGGGGCCGGCAGGTTGTGGCCCATGCCGGGGTAGAACCGGATCGGGGCGCGCAGGCGGCGGGCGAGGTCGAGCCCGCCGCTGGCGCGCACGATCGGGTCGTCGAGCCCGTTGATGACCTGGATGGGTACCTGCGGCAGCCTGTCGAACGCCCAGGTCTCGTTCGTGCGGCCGGCGGAGAGCTGGCGGCGCTCGGCGCGCGGGTCGAAGGGGCGCCTGTGGTAGCTGCGCCGGCCGACCTCGCGGGCGGCCTCCTCGTCGAACTCGGCGTGTGGTGAGGCGAGGAGGCGCTGGACGGCCGCGGTCATCTCCCCCTCCCCCTCCGCGTCCTTGGTGAACCGTTTGCCGGCGAGCCCGAAGAAGACGTTGGGCCGGATGTGGCGGAAGAACGCGCGGGCGCCGGGCAGGTAGGTGGCGGTGGTGAGGGTGAGGCTGCGGACCCGGTCGGGCGCGCGGACCGCGAGCAGGAGCGCGAGACCGGCGCCCATCGAGCCGCCGACCAGGTGCGCGGAGGGCCAGCCGAGGGTGTCGAGGACCGCGGCCGCGTCGTCGGTGAACGCGGTAAGCGGGTACGGCGGGCGGCGGCTCGGGCGCAGGATCGAGGCGAAGTGGCTCTCGGGCCGGTGCGTGTCGAAGTGGGTGGAGAGTCCGCTGTCGCGGTGGTCGTAGCGGACGACGCTGAATCCGTAGGCGACGAGCAGGTGGCAGAGGCCGTCCGGGATCCAGGTCATCGGGCGGCCGAGCCCGTTGAGGAAGAGCAGTGGCTCTCCCTCGTCGTTGCCGAAGCGCTCGTAGGCGATGCGGACGTCGCCGTTGTGGGCGTATTGCACGGTCATGGAGCGCCTCCCCCGTTGAGTCGATACACCTGTATCGTAAACTGCGGACGTGATCGAATCAATACAGTTGTATCGGGAAGGTGTGCGCGTGCCGAGGACAGTGGATCTGGACGCCCGCCGGCGGGAGATCGCCGACGCGCTGCTGCGGCTGGTCGAGGCGCGGGGCATGGCCGCCGCCACGATGCGGGAGACTGCGGCCGCGGCCGGGGTGTCGCTCGGCGCGGTCCAGCGCTGTTTCGCCACCCGCGAGGAGATGGTGCTGTTCGCGCTGACCAGGATCAACGAGCGTTTCCGGGTACGCGTGCTGGCCGCGGTCACCCCCGGCGCGTCCCCGCGTGAGGCCGCGACCACGCTTGTCACGGAGATGCTGCCGTTCTCCGAGCCGGCCCGGGCGGACGCGCGGGTGGCGCTGGCGTTCCAGGGCGTCGCGGCCGGAGACCCGCTTGTCGCGGCCGCGCTCGGCGTCGCACACAAGAACGCGCGCGCGTTCTTCGTCGGGCACCTGGCGCGGTTCGGCCGCACGCCGGTGGACGCGACCCGGCTGCTGGCGCTGATCGACGGACTCCGGGCGCCGCTGCTGCTCGGTCACCTCTCCCCCGCGGACGCGCACGACGCGATCGACGCGCACCTGTCCGAGCTGCTTTAGAGCGGCCACCCGGTGAAGCGTGTGCGCAGCTCGGCAACGTGATCGTCGGTGAGGCCGTAGGCCTTGAACTCACGGTCCGGCATGCGGTCCAGGCGCGGCCGGATCCGGGCGATGTCCTCCGGCTCGATCTCCGGGTCGACGGTGCGGGCCAGCCCGATCAGCGTCAGCGCGTCGGTGTCCCGCAGGAACGCTGCCACGTCGATGTAGTCGCGCGGCTCGGCGCGGGAGACGAGTGCGGAGACCTTCCAGGCGCGCAGGTCCGCGAGGTCCATCACCGGGCCGATCAGGTCAAGGACCACAGGTGAGCGGGCCCGGTGCAGCTCGCCGAGGCTGACCTGGATCGCGACGCCGGAGCGCTCCGGATCGGTGATCTCGAGTTCGGACAGGTGCTCGCCGAGGTAGCCGGTCTCGTCCTCGATCTCCTCGACGTGGAACCCGGCCTCGCGCAGTGCGTGCGTGACCAGCCGGGTCGCGGCGGGCACGCTGCCGGCGACGTCGGAGAACAGGTCCACGTCCTCGGTGGGCCGGTGGACGACGCCGTGGGCGATCAGCGCGAGGCCGCCGCCGAGGGCGAACCCGTGCCGGTTCGCCACGGCGAGCGCGATCCGGGCGATCCGTGCGTGGGCGGGGTGCAGCCGCATCAGGCCGCGGTCGGCCATGCCAGGTCGAGGGCGGGCGTGAGCTGCGGGAACCGGGCCTGCCAGGCTTTGCGGACGCCGCGTGGCAGGTGCAGATCGTTCCAGATGGCGCGCAGCAGGCGGGCGCTGAGCAGCGCGCGCAGCTCGTCGTGCCGGACCGCCTCGCGGAGCACGATCTCGTAGGCGCGGCCGCGGGACCAGGGGTCGTCGAGGTCGAAGCGGCGCTGGTCGGCGGCCTGCCAGACCATGCGGTGCGGGAGCTCGACGACGCCGGTCTCGGGGCCGCTGAGCTCGTCGAGCGCGGACACCACGAGCGCGTCGCGGCCGGGCCGGGCCGTCAGTCGGGTGGCGGGCGTCATGCGGTCATGGTAACCCCGGTGCCGAGCTGCGAAAAAGGTTGTTACCGCTGGGGCCCGTGGGGTGAGTGCGGAAACTGTCGGGCGGGCCTGGTAAGAATGCGCGACTGGACGTGTGTTCGACGCACGTCGACGAGGGAATGGAGTCCGATGGCTGCCGCAGGAGCCGCTATACGTGGCCTGACGCCGGAAGAGTTGCAACAGATCAAGCAGACGCTGGCGGGCGGCCGGAAGCCGAAGGTGATGTTCACCGAGTCCGCCGGCCAGATCGCGGGGCAGATCGGTCAGGTGATCGAGCTGCAGGACCCGGAGGCGTCCGAGGAGTACGTGGTGGTCCGGTTCGGGCGGGACGAGCTTCCGTTCTCCCCGGTCGATCTGGCCATCCCGCCGAAGGGCGTGACCACGCGCAAGCCGCCGGAGCCGGAGCCCGAGCCGGAGCCGGCCGCCCCGGAGCCGGAGTTCATGGTGGTCCGGGAGCGCCCGGCGCCGCCGAAGCCGATGCCTGTCGCCGAGGAGCAGAAGAGCGTGACCGACGAGACGCCCGAGGCGCCGAAGCCTCCGGTGAAGAAGGCGGCGGCGAAGGCCGTCAAGCCGAAGGGCCCGGCGGGTCTGACGGTGACGCTTGCGTACGAGGCCGGCGAGTGGACTGTCGCGGCCCAGCAGGGTGCGAAGGCGCTCGCCAAGCCGTACGTGGTGAAGCCGGTCGAGGCGCTGAAGATCGTCGCGCTGGTGGATGTGCCGGGCGTACACGAGGCGGTCGAGGCGATCCTGTCCTCGGAGCGGGCCGAGGCGGAGTCGCAGGCGGAGAAGCTGCGTGCGGAGCTCGCCGAGGTCGAGGCGCGGCTTGCGGAGTTACGGGACGTGTAGTCCCGATGTGCCGGTCACCGCATGTCGATGCGGTGACCGGTGATCCGGCGGGCGGCATCAGAGGTGAGCCAGGTGATGACCTCGGCGACCTCGTCGGGCTGGGCGACGCCGAGCCAGTGCGGATCGTCGTCGGCGTACCGCGCCACCTCGTCGTTGATCCAGCCGGTGTCGGTGATCGGCGGCTTGACCAGGTTCGCGGTGACGCCGAGTTGGGCGAGCTCGGATGCGGCGGTCATCATGTAGTTCTCGTGTGCGGCCTTCGCGGCGCCGTAGGACGCCTCCCCGGGGAAGCCCTGCGGCGAGCCCGAGATCAGCCCGACGATCCGCCCCCAGGTGGCGCCGCGGGCGACGTGCCGCCTGGCGAATTCCGCGATGAGCAGTGCGGGCGCCCGCGCGTCCACCGCGAACTGGTGGTCGAAGCCGTCCGCGGTGACAGGCGTGAGCGGCCGGCCGAACGTGTCCTTCTCGTGCGCCGCGAACGAGTCGCCGAGCCAGCCGCTGGCGTTGTTGACCAGGATGTCGACCGGGCCGCCGAGTGCACGCTCCGCCTTGTCGAACAGCCGCGGCCCGGCCGCCGGGTCGGTGAGGTCGGCCTCGATCGCCGCTGCGGTGCCGCCGTTGTAGCGGATCTTCTCGACGATCTCCTGCGCGTTACGGGCGCGGTCGGCCGCGTACCGCGCCGGCATTGTCGGATCCGGCCGGTGCGACTCCGGCGGCATGGCCAGGAAGGTGAGCAGCACCGCGTCCCCGCGCGCCGCGAGCGCCTGTGCCACTGCGGCGCCGATCCCCTGGTTCGCGCCGGTCACCAGCGCCACGTGCCCGGTCACAGTGCCACCTCCCGGCCGAGCCCGATCGCGCGGGCGAAGTAGGCGTCGTGGGTGACGACGATGATCGTGCCGTGGAACGCGCGCAGCGCTTCCTCGATCACGTCGAGCGCGTCGAAGTCCAGGTAGTTCGTCGGCTCGTCAAGCAGCAGCACCCGCTGCGTGGAGTTGACCATGATGGCGAGCAGCAGCCGGCGCAGCTCCCCCGCGGAGAGCGTGGACAGTGGCGCATCCCAGGTCTCCGGCCCGAACAGGTGCGCGTCCAGCAGCGCCTCCGCGTCGTCCGCGTAGACCGGCACGTGCGCCCTGAAGTGCTCGAACACTGTCGTCTTCGTCCGCAGCGTGTCGTGGGTCTGCGGCAGCAGCGCGACCGGCCCGCCGGTGACCTCGCCCGTGTCCGGCTCCAGCTGCCCGGCGAGCACCCGCAGCAGCGTGGTCTTCCCGGAGCCGTTCGGCCCGGTCAGGTGGATGCGTTCGTGGGCGTGCACTTCAAGATCAAAGTCGGTGATGAGGGTACGGACGGAGAGGTTCTTCGCGGAGAGTGCGGTCCCCTCGTCCGCCGGGAATGCGAGTGTCAGCGGCGGCCGGGTCTGCGGCTCCGCGATCCAGTGCGCGGCCTCCAGCTGCCGACGCAGGCGCCGCTCCCGGGCCTTCGCCTTCTTCGCCACCTTCTTCGCGTAGCGGCGCAGCTGGTCAGTGCCCAGGCCGCGGCGCACGGTCGTCTCCACGCCGAGCGCGTGGTCCCGGGTCCGGGCGATGTCCTCCTCCCAGCGGCGCAGATCCTTCTGCTGGGCCTCGTAGTCGAGCAGCAGCTTCTGCCAGCGCCGGGTCTTCTCCTCCCGGTAGGCGGTGTAGCCCCCCTCGTACCGCTGCAGGTCCGGATGGATGCCGTCCAGCTCGACGATGCGGGTCACGGTCCGGTCCAGGAACGCCCGGTCGTGACTGACCACGAGCAGCCCGCCGCCGAACCCGGCCAGCCAGCGCCCCAGCCAGTCGATGCCGTCCGCGTCGAGGTGATTCGTCGGCTCGTCAAGGATCAGGACGTCCGGCGTGGACAGCAGCACCCGTGCCAGCGTGAGCCGCGCCTGCTCGCCGCCGCTGACCCGGTGCAGCGGCGTGTCGTCCGCGAGATGGTCGATGTCGAGCCGCTGCCGGACCTCGGTGAGCCGGCTGTCCGACTCCCAGCCGCGCAGGTCACTCCAGCGCTCCTGCACCCGGCCGTACTCGGCGAGCACCCCCGGCGAACTGACCAGCCGCCGCTCCAGGTCATGCATGCGGGTCGTGACCTGGTGCACCTCGCCGAGCCCGTCCGCGAGAAACGCGCCGACGGTCTGCTCCGGGTCAGGGATCTGCTGGGCGAAGTAGCCGACAGTGCTGCCCGGCGTGGAGGTGACATGCCCGGCCTCGGGTGCGAGGGCGCCGGTAAGCACGCGCAGAAGCGTGGATTTCCCGGCACCGTTCGGCCCGACAAGCCCGATGCGGTCGCCGGCGCCGACCGTGAGGTCCACGCCCTCGAAGATCGGCTCAGAGGCGAACGAGACGGACAGTGAGACGGCTTTGATCATGCGATATCCCTGCAGGACGCGTGTCAGTCACACCGCGGCAGCCCTGATGCTGCTGGCGGCACGTCACGAACCCGGCAGAACTCACATGCTCCGCGCTCACTCCTCCCGGTCGGGGACTCTTGCCGGGATTCACCATGCCGTGCGGGCGGCGTGTGCGCAACCGCTTTTGTCGGACCCGCTTGTTAGCGTGACGTCATGTTCGATCACCTGGGCGTCCCGGTCGCGGACGTCGAGCGCTCCCTCGCCTTCTACCTGGGCGTCTTCTCCCCCATCGGGCTGCGGGAGGCGAAGCGGTTTCCGGTGCCGCCGTCGTTCGTGGTCGGCCTGGCCATCGCGGACGGCGAGGCAGGTTTCTGGCTGAGCCCCGCCTCGGGCGGAGAGACGCGCGAGCTGCACATCGCGTTCACCGCTCCCGGCCGCGCCTCCGTCGACGCCGTCCACAAGGCCGCGGTGGCCGCCGGCGCCCAGGTCCTCCACCCGCCACGCATCTGGCCCGAATACCACCCCGGCTACTACGCCGTCTTCCTCCGCGACCCCGACGGCCACAACGTCGAGGCCGTCCACCACACCTTCTGACCGCCGCCGTGTCGCTTGGTAGGAAGCGTGCCGCCCGCCGCCTGACCACGTAGCTATCGGTCCGGCGGCGGCGTATTCCACCTGTTTCACTGACCAGCAGTTCACGTGCGGGCAATGGCGTCGATGTTACGAACGGCGGCGTCAAGGCGGTCCAGTTCGTCGCGATAGGGCGCCAGGCGCCCCGCCAACGACGAACCGAGCGCCTGCTCCTGGGTCAGCGGAATCGGTGTGTCGATGGTGATCTCCGTCGCTACGGTGAGAATCTCCTCGATCTGCGACTCGTCGTACTGCAACTCCGCAAGCATCGCAGCGCCGCGCACGGCCAACTCGGATCTCACCGTGGCGAGGATTGTTCCGGCGTCGGGTGTCTCCGTCTCGGCCGGAAATGCGTGACGGAGGTCGTCCCAGGCATGCTGCACGGTGCCGTCCTCATCGCTGAGGACGTCGATGATGCCGCGCCCCCTCGCGATCTCCTGCCGCATTGCCCCTGCCTGATCGGCGAGCCGGGAGGCGAATTCGTCCACTGACTCCGCCGGGTTCCCGGCGGCAAGTGCCTTGACCTCCTCAATGGTTCGCTGCGCGGCGGCGTTGGTGCGGTCCAGGTCGGAGATGGCGGTGAGTACCCGCACGAACGGCAGGGCGGGAAGAGGTATGGCGGACAGATCCTCAACTGTGTGCCGCACGACACGGGCTCCGGACATGGAAGCGGCCGTAGGCTGAGCCGAACCGGTGAGTGCTGGTGTACGTAACCGGCGGGCAATTATCACCATGAGCACCCCAGCCAGTACGAAGGCCACGCCTGCAGACGCCAAGAAGACACCTGCTACCGGCAGTACCGCACCGAGCGAGCCGATTCCGATCAGAGTGCCGCCTAGCCCGAAGTAGATGGTGGAGAGGTCATCAGCCATCGCGGCCCCCTCCGATCGACTCACGCCGTCGAACGGGTTCAGCCCGGCAAGCCACACACCGAGCCTCTGACGAAGACCCTCAACGGCGAGTTGATTCCCCTCGGCTTGCAGGACGAGGCCGCACTGCAACAAGCACGCCCAGTGTCGTGTCTCCGCCTCCGCGCCGCAGGCCAATGCCCTCCCCACGGTCGGTGCCGGCCCCATGCACTCGATAAGCCACATGTGTATCGGCGGGCCGCAGGCGTTCTGACAGGCAAGAAACGCGTTCCACGCGCCCTCCCATTGGTCGGATGACTGCATGGGGACTCCATTCACGACGAAGTTTTGGACATCGTGTTCCGCGCCGACCGATCGGTGTGTGCGGCGTCCTAGATCTGACGCGGTCTGTGGCCGCGCGATCGTTCGTGGCGGGTTGGCGGGTCGGCTGAGGACGATCGGGCCACCCGTTCCGGCTGGGCGGTCTTCCATGTCGTACCGGGGAAAAGGTGTTGCGGTGGGGGCTTTGGGCGATAGCGTTTGGGCGATGCTTGCCTATGAAACGATTCGAGACGGCGGCGAACCGATCGTCGCGCTTGCCGGCGGCGCTGCGCGTCACCCCGACTACCTGGGGGATCTCGCCGGCGTCGGCGGGGACGGCTATCAGCTGGTCGTGCCGCACCTGCGGGGTGTCGGCCGGTCCGCTCACCTGACGCCTACCTCGTTCTGGGAGCAGGCAGCGGACCTCGACGAGCTGCGCCGAGAACTGCACAGCGACAAGCTGATCATCGCGGGGCACTCCGCCGGGACCCGTCTCGCGCTCGCCTACGCGGCACAGCATCCGGACCGGGTGGCCGCGCTCATCCTGATCACACCGCCGGCCACCTGGCTGGTCCCGGTCCCGTCCGATGCGGAGACGCTCATCGCACCCCGGCGTGGCGACCCGGTCGTCGACTACGCGCTCGCGGTCTGGGAGGCGGGTCCCGCCCCGGTGACGGGTGACGACGCCGCGGATGACGCGCTGCTCACCGACTGGTTCCGGGGCGCCGCACCGGTCAGCTACGCCTCGTGGGGGCCGGTCGAGCAGGCGCACGCGCAGGTCGGCACGGTCAGCTACCGGGCGAACCGAGCCTACCTGAGCGGTGTGACGCCGCCCGACGACCTGCCGGCCCGGCTGGGTGCGGTGGACGCGCCGGTGCTTGTCATCGCCGGTGGGAACGACTACTCAGTCGGGGTTGCGCCGGTGCTCGCGGTCGCGGATCTGTTCCCGCACGGCCGCGCGGTGACGATCCCGGAGTGTGGCCACTACCCGTGGGTCGAGCAGCCGGACCTTTTCCGTACCACTGTGGACGAGTTCCTGGCCCGCAGATGAGCGGATGGGCACCCGTCACCTGGAGCGCGGAGCAGACCCGTGACTGGTGGCGGCGCTGGACCGCCGCGCCCGAGGTGTCCGGCGCCGAGTTCCGGGTGATCGCGGAGCACGACGACGGCAGCTGCATCGCATTGTGGCTTGTCGACACCGTACCCCCGGTGGTGCTTCTGGGGGCTGACGGCACTGCGGCGATGATCGCGTCCTCCCGGGAGGAGTGGGACGGCACGTCGACGCGGCCGCCGCTGGCCTCGGACTTCACCGACTACGCCCACCAGTTGTCCCCCGCCCCTGCCGTGCGCACCGCCACCCCGGACGACGCCGAGGCGATTCACGATCTGATCACCACCATGGGGTACGACGTGCCCGCCGCTTCCGTCCGCGACCGCCTCCGGGCGCTCACCGGCCCGCACGTCGTGTTCGTCGCGGTCGCCGGGCACGGTCGGATCGTCGGCTGGGCGCACGTGCTGATCACGCACAGCCTGATCGCCGGCACCCGCGCCGAGCTCGGCGGCCTGGCCGTCTCCGCGGAGAAGCAGGGCGCCGGCACCGCGCTGCTGACCGCGGCCGAGCGCTGGGCCGCCCGCCACGGCGCCGCCGCCATGCACGTCCGGTCCGGAAGCACCCGCACCGGCGCCCACCGCTTCTACGAGAAGCGCGGCTACACGGTCGTCAAGACCCAGCTGGCGCTGACGAAGCCAGTTCGATCGTGACCGTGCCGTCCGGGCCGAGCGTGGCGGTCCCGCTGACGGTGTAGTCGACGGTGCCGGTCTCGTCCGCGCCGTCCGGCATCATCGCCCGGTACTCGACGGTGCCAGGCGTGGTCGTGACCAGGTCGACGCCGCCCTGCGTGGCCGCACGCAGCTCGACCTGGGCGGTGCGCTGCAACGTGTAGCGGGCGCTGCGCGCGAAGAAGATGTGTGCGGCCCGCAGGTCGAACGGGCAGTCGAACATGAACATGTCGGTCCGGGCCGCGCACGCGCTCAGCCGGTCGTCGAGCGCCCGCTTCACCAGTTCCCGGGTCTGCTCGGACATCCGCGCACCAGGCGCGGCCGTGGTCGCCCCGCCCAGCACCAGCAGGGACGTCCGCTCGGCGGAGAACGTGCCGGCCGGGTCCGCCAACGCCATCGGGTAGCGGGCCGGGAACGCCGCGACAGTCACGCCGCCGTCAAGCGTCACCCCGCCGACCGTGACCGGGAGCGCGGAATCAGGCGTCACGGTGCCGAGGCCTGACACGACCCGCCACTCGTCGAACACGTCGTACCGGCGGGCGCCCGCGGCCAGCGCCATCGTCATCACCTGCGTCTCGCCGCCGAGCGTGAACGACGCGGTGACGGTCGCGGTTCCGCCGTCGACGGTGCCGGTTACGACGCGCACGTTCTCCGGCCGGTCCACGCCGGGTGCGCGCAGCACCGCCCCGGTCAGCAGCGGCCCGCCGGGACTGTCACCGCGCAGCGCGAGCGCGGCCGCGGCGTCACCTGCGGACACCGCCGCCAGGTAGTCACGGGCGGCCCGGTCCGGCCCGAACACCGACCTGTTGGTGAGCACGACACCGCCGACCGCGAGCACGGGCAGGACAAGCGTTGCGGCCACCGCGGTGACCGCCCAGGCGCGGGCGCGCGCGGTCCCGTAGAGCAGCGCCCGCCAGGACGGTTCGGCCGGCGTCAGCAGCCGGCGGGACACCAGCGCGAGATCCCCGGCGACGTGCACTGTCAGCGCGAGCAGCACACCCCAGACCAGACCGGCCACGGCGGCGCCGGCCGGTGCGGGGCCGGCGCCGGCCAGCGCGGCGAGCACGACCGCGGCCGTGGTCACGGCGGTGGTCGCAAGCGGCCTGCGGGGCGCGCCGACCGGGCGGGACAGGGCATGCCGCACGGCGGCGACAAGCACAGATCCCGCGGGTACGAGCAGCAGCAGCGTCCACCACGACGGGTCGGTGACGAGCGAGACCGTGCCTGCGGGTTCGGCCGCGACCACCCGCACACCGAGCAGCGCGAGGACCAGCGACGGCAGCACGGTCAGCGCCGTACCCGCCTGCGTGGGCGAGCTGCCGGTGACCACGGCCAGCACCGCACCGGTGAGGCCCGCGCCGATCAGCAGCGTCACCCCGAAGCGGCCGGCCAGCGCGAGCGCGTCGGAGACCGGGCGGACCACGGCCCGAAGTCGCTCCGGCGCGGCGGCCGGGCTCGCGGTCGCGCGCGCGACGAGCGTCACGACCAGGACCAGCGCGAAGGTCACGGCCGGCACCGGCGACAGACCGGCCGCGAAGCCGACCGCCCCGGCAACCGCGCCCGCCGTGACCACGGACCGGGTGACAAGCGCCCCCAGAGCCGGGGACGGGCGGCGGCGCTCGTCGCGCATCGCCAGGCCCGCAAGCGGCCCGGCGATCCCGGCGGTGAGCAGGATCGGCATCGCGTGAAGCGTCACGCTGCCCAGGTCCACGCCGGCCGGCCCGCCGCCCAGCGCCAGGCCGATCGCGGCCACGGCCGTGGCAAGCCAGTCCGAGAAGTAGGTGGGCGGCGCGGACGCGGGCTGCTGCACCATGATCAACGCGACGACCGTGGTGACCGCGGCCAGCGCAGCGGCAAGCACCACCGCGGCGTGCCAGACGCCGGAGAACAGGTGCGGCCAGTGCAGCGAGCCGTCCTCGTCGGGGTCTGTCGGCCCCGGCCCGGCGACAAGCAGCGGTTGCGGCACGGGCAGCCGGTTGACCGGCGAGTTCTGCCGGGACGGCGGCACGACGAGCACCCCGTCGAGCACTGACGTGCGGCCGCCGATCGCGGTCGCCTGACGCCGTCCGGGCAACGCCGTGGACCTGCCGAATCCGGCCCCGCACCGCCCGCACCGCATCGCGGTGTCCGACGGGCGCGGCGCGCCACACGCTGAGCAGAGCATTCGGGCACCTCGCGTGCTGATCGCAGATCCGGGTCGTCGGAGCATTCGGCAGGCGGGCGCCGTACCTGAGTGCCACGTCCGCGGGCCGGTCGCGAGGGCCTGCTGCGCAGATTGCCGCGCGGTCAGGCGACCGCACGTGTGTCGCGGGGCGTCTCGCCGAACTCCCGCCGGTACGCGGTGGTGAACACCGCATGGCTTGCGAATCCGCACGCGTACGCGATCTGCGCGATCGACCGCCCGCCCCAGGCCGGACTGCCCAGCCTGGTGCGGGCCAGCCGCAGCCGTTCCGCGCGGATCAGATCGCGCGCGGTGGTACCGGCGTCCCGCAGCACGTCCTGCAGGTAGCGGGGTGACCAGCCCAGCGCACCGGCGATCACGGCGATGCTCAGCTCCGGCCGGTCCGCGTGCCGGCGTACGTACCGGCGGATCTCCTCCTCGACCCTGGCGCGCTGCCCGGCCGGTGCCGTGTCGGTCCCGCCGTCCGCCGCGTAGAACAGCAGGTCGAGCAGCTGCCCGCCGGCGAAGTCGAACGTCGTCTCGGTGAGCTGCGCGCGCTCCTCGTGCAGGGTGAGGGCCATCCGCCGGATCAGCCGCCCGAGCCCGTTCGCGCCGTCGACGGCCGGTGGGGTGCGCGTGGCGGCGGGACTGCGGCGCTCGACCTCCACCGCGGGAATGATCATCGCGATCGACACGAAGTCGGCCGCGTGCGCGAACGCCACCGGCCGGTCGATCTCGCAGAGCGCAAGCGCGCCCGGCCCGATCTGCGCCGCAGTGCTTCCCTGTTCCACCCGGGCGGTCCCGGCGATCGGCATGAGCAGCTCGAACGTCCCCCGAGGGTCGGCCCGGATGTGCCGGGGCTGCCTGGTGAACTCCTCCCGGACGTTGCCGCACAGCACCATGCCGAACGTCGCCGACCGCTGCCAGTCCAGTCGCCCGGCCCACGGCCCGTCATCCGCGACAGTCAACCGGCTGCTGCCGTGCAGGTCGAGGAAGGTGTCCTGCCACGCACGCGCGGCCGGGATCGAACCGGGCGGATTCCAGTCGTACATGCCGAGATCTTTTCACCCGGAGGTCGCGAGCCCGGCCGCCACGGGGGCCGGCGTGCGCAGCCCGGCCGCGAGCAGCAGCGTCACCCCGATCGACAGCACCGCCATCACGCTGATCCCGGTCGCGGCCGAGCCGGTCACCTCGGCCGCGACCCCGCCGATCCCGGCGCCGACCGCCTGCATGCCCATCATCAGCGACGCCTGCAACCCCAGCGCCTGCCCGCGCAGCTCCTCCGGCGTCAGCTCGATCAGCCGCTCCTGAAGGACAAGCGTTCCCGAGTAGCCGACGGACGCGACAGCCGTCAGCGCCACCGCGAGCCACAGCGGAATCCCGGCGGCGAACAGCAGGTACGGGACCGCGAGCAGCAGTCGCAGGGCGGCCCCGGCCCGCTCCCGCCACTCCTTCGGCAGGAACCGCCCGGCCAGCACGTCCCCGCACAGCATGCCGAACGCGGCCGCGGCGAGCAGGATCCCGGCGTGCGACGGTGCGTACGGCACGAACAGCGCCTCGCAGCCGACGATCAGGCCGTTCGGCACGCACAGCGCGGCGAACACGTACCGGCGCGGCACCGACGACAGCAGCCGCGCGTTCGCCCGCCAGGTCGCGGCCACGGACGGCCGGCCCGACGCGCGCGGTGGACGGCGGCGCAGCCCGGCGAACGCGATGAGCGCGCCGGTCAGCTGGCAGGCGGCGGCCAGCAGGAGTACGCCGTACGCCGGGACCAGCGCGAGCAGCACCCCGCCGACCGCGAACCCGACGATCTGCACCGACCCGCCCGCCATGTTCAGCACCGACCGGCCCAGCAGATAGCCCTCGACCGGCAGCACGTCGGTGAGCAGCCCCAGCCGTACGCCGCCGCCGACGGACGCGACCAGGCCCATCACGCCGAGGACTGCGAACATCGCGGGCAGCGGCAGGCCCGGGATCGCGAGCACGGCCAGGCACAGGCCGGACAGCGCGGCCACGGTGGCGAGCGCGCCCCGTGGCGGCACCCGGTCCGCGACGGACAGCAGCAGCGTGGCGCCGAGCAGTTGGGCGAGCGCGGGACCGAACATGCTTATCGCGCTGAGCAGCGGCGATCCGGTTCCGGCGTAGACAACTGTGGCGAGCGCGAGCCCGCCGATCGTGTTCGCGGACGCGCCCGCGCACGCCACCGCGAACAGCGGGGCGAACTCGGGCGTCCGGAACAGCGCACCATACGTCTGCATGATCGGCAGTCTGGGCGGTCAGGAGAAACGCCGGTTAATCTTTCGCGGGGAGGCGAAACGTGAGCTGGTGGCAGGTCGACACGGAGACGCTCGCGGGCGCGAGGTTCGTGATCTCGGCGCGCGCGGAGGCGACCGGCGCGCTGCTGCGCCTGCACAAGGGCCTCCACGGGTACGGCCCGCCGACGCTCCTGCCCGGCGAGCGCGAGTTCCTCGACGCGCACGCGGACACGTACCACCGCATGCTCACGACCCGGCCCGACCTGAGACTCGTGCTCGCGACGGCGATGCGACCCGGCTGGCTTGCCGATTTCGTCTCCCCGCCGCAGGCGGAGACGGAACGCCCGCTCGCGGACGAACTCGACGACATCCGGAACCTGCCCGACGACCGCACCCGCGACGACCTGGCCCGCGCGCTCGCGGTCACGAACGGGCCGCCGCTGCCGGACGAGATCCGCCGCCTCTCGCCCGGCCCGCTCGTCGCGGAGGTGCTGGCCTGGGTGTGGGAGACGACAATCGCGCCGGACTGGCCGCGCCGCCGCCGGATCCTTGAGGCGGACATCGTCGCGCGCACCCGGCAGCTCACCCAGGGTGGCTGGGTGGCCGCGTTCGCGGACCTGAAGGCGGACATGCGCTGGCTCGGCAACGGCCGGCTGCAGGTCAACGCGGCGCCCTACGCGTCCCGGGACGTCTCCGGCACCCAGCTGCTGTTCGTGCCGATCACCACAGGTCACGGCTGGGTGGCTTGGGACGAGCTCGACGCGAGCCGGCACACGATCGCCTACCCCGCGTCCGCGCCACTTGCCGCAAACGGTCCCGCGCACCCGGTCCCGGACGCGCTCGGCCGCCTGCTCGGCCCGGTCCGCGCCACAGTGCTGACGCTGCTCGACCCGCCGAAATCGACCACCCAGCTGTGCGCGCTGACCGGCCTCGCGCTCGGCACCATCGGCCGTCACCTGGGCATCCTGCTCGACGCCGGCCTGGTGCTGCGCCGCCGCGCCGGCCGCACCGTGCTCTACTCCCTCACCGCCGCCGGCCGCGCCCTGATCACCGCTTCACAGACCTGAAAGCCTCCGGGGGTACGCGGAGAGCGCCGCACCCGGGGCGGACGTCTGCCCGCCCCGGGCCTGTGCATACGGTCTTACGCCGGCGCGCTCAACGCCGGCACGATCGTCTCCTCCTCATAGCGCAGATGCGCCTCCAGCTCGGCGATAAGCGCCTCCACCTGCGGCAGCGGGTTGTCGGTGCGAATCGCGGCCTCCAGCTCGCCGATCAGCCGCGCCACCGTCTCGTGCTCGGCCCGCAGCCGCTCCACCACCGGCGCCAGCTCCGGGTTCTTCACGAGCACGGCCGGGAAGATGCCGAGATCCTCGCCCCGGTGGTGATTGTGCAGCCCACCGCAGAGCGCCAGGCAGTTGATCCGCAGTTGCGCGCCGATCCGCGGCCCGGCGCCGGCGACCTCGTTCCGGATGATCGCCAGCTCGCGCCGGAACGAGTCGTGGATCGCCTTCAGCGTCTCGCCGAACGAGTTACCGGCCCGCGGCGGCCCCTCCTGTGCGTTGCGCAGCGCCACGACCGGCAGCACCCTGCTGGTCTTGCGCTGGTAGTCGCCGTAGCCGGGCTGCACCTCGACGATCCGGGCGAAGACACGGTCCCGCTCCGCACCCCCGAGCACCTCCGCGACACCCGGGTACGTGAAGATGCCGTCCTCGATGGTGACGTCCGGATTCGCCCGGACGTTGTGGTACCAGGCCGGATGGGTGTCCGCGCCGCCGGCCGAGGCGATGACAAGCAGCCGGTTGCCCTCGTCCGGCACGAAGCCGAGGATCGTGGTGTGCGGGCGGCCGCTGCGGGCGCCGATTGTGGTGAGCAGCAGCAGCCGGGAGTCGCCGAACATGGCGACCCGGCCCCGGTTCGCCCGGAACTCTGCGATGTTGCTTGTGTTGAAGTCGTAAGACACGCGCGCTGTAACCCCTGTCTGTTCGCGGCGCTCGGAAGATGTCGAGGCGAGGCAACACAGACAGGACGGGCGGGCTTCTCGCCCGCCGGTGGATCACGCGCCGGCCGGGCGCCCGATCCGGTAATGGCCAAAGGCCGACCCGGCAGTCACGAGCGGTGACTCTAGCGGGCTTCGCCGGGATCGCGCAATCACGTGAGCAGACCGGCCTTGTGTAGATGGCCGAAGATGACCTGATCGACAGCTGACGTCCGCGCCCGGTCCGCGAATCCGAGCCACACCACCTCCGCGATCTCCGCCGCCGCGGTGAGCGTGCCTGTGTAGTCCGCGGTGTAGCAGGTCATCCGCACCGTCACGTCAGACGCGTGCCCGTGCGCCCGCGCCTCGAACACGCCGGCCGGTGTCGCGCTCGCCGGGTCGATCGTCACTGTCAGCTCCTCGGCGATCTCCCGGACCAGCGTGTCCACGTCGGACTCGCCCGCCTCCCGCTTCCCACCGGGGAAGTAGAAGACGTCCTTGCCGTGCGAGCGGGTGCTGAGCACCCGGCCGTTCTCGACCCGGAGCCAGGCGACCTTGTCAATGAGCATTCTTCAACCTTACGAGGCGGCGCGGCGTCCCGGTCCGCCGGAGGGTGCGCAGCTCACCGCGTTGTACGCTGGCGCCCACCCCGCCCGGCGGGGTGATTTTTCACCGCACCTGACCCGATTTCCCCGAGGACACGATGACCCTCCCGATCCCCCCGGACGCGCAAGGCCTGCTCCTCCGCATCGATTTCGCGGACGACGCGGCCTGGGACATGTTCCGGAAGACGCTCCAGCGGCACCTCGACGACTACCGCGCGTCGATGCTGTTCGTCAGCGACCGTGCCTACGAGGGCCTGACCCCCGGCGGCCTGATCCGCCTCGCCGACGGCGACGAGGATCTGGCGTTCGCCTTCCTCGCCGACGACGAGACGCTCAACGATCCGGAGTACCCGGTCATCGCGGTCGACCTGGCCGACGAGCCCGGCCGCGCGTTCCGCGTGATCGCCTCCGAGCTGTTCAGCGTCCAGACGAACCTGGACCTGGCCACCACCGATTTCGCCGGCTTCGCCCGCGCGGCCGGCCGCGACGGCGTCTACCGCGGCGGCATGTAGCGACCCGCCATCGTCGATGCAGGTGCCTCCGCAGCGCGGGGACACCTGCAGCGTGGCCCGATCGCCGCCGCGAGCGTGCTTGTCATGACACGCCGGCCGCCGGGCCTCGAACAGGATGCGGCGGCAGTCCCGCGCCTTTTGCTCTCAGGGCGACCGGCGACGAGGCTGCCAGCCCGCGGGAGCATGCGGGCTGGACCCCGGCGAAAGCGGGAATATCCGCTTCTAAAGGTTTAGGCCGTGGCGCGTTCCGCGGCGGCGACCGCGTTGCGGAACAGCATGGCGACTGTGGTCGGGCCGACGCCGCCGACGCGCGGGGTGATGGCGCCGGCCACGTCCGCGCAGGACTCGTCGACGTCGGGGAGGATGCGGCGGCCCTCGTAGCGGACGCCGCCGCCGACGACTACCGCGCCGGGCTTGACGTGCTCGGGCTGGATGATGCCGGGTACGCCGGCGGCCGCGATCAGGATGTCGGCGCGCTGGGTGTAGCGGGCCCAGTCCGGGACGCCGGTGTGGACGACCGTGACGGCCGCGTTCGCGGTGGGGCGCTTCTGCGCGAGGAGCATGGCGAGCGGGCGGCCGAGCGTGGCGCCGCGGCCGAGGATGACGACCTCACGGCCGGAGACCGGGATGTCGTGGAAGGCCAGCAGCGCCTCGATGCCGGCCGGCGTGCAGGGCAGCGGGCCGGGCAGGCCGATCGCGAGACGGCCCATGTTGAGCGGGTGGAGGCCGTCGACGTCCATGTCCGGGTCGAGGACCTGCAGGGCGCGATCGTAGTCGAGGTGGCCGGGGATCGGGTACTGCAGCAGCAGCCCGTGCACGTCCTTGTCGTCGTTGAAGCCGCGGATGACGCGCTCCAGCTCGTCCTGCGTGGTGTCGCCGGGCAGGTGCGCGTGCGGGGAGACGAAGCCCAGCTCCGCGGCCTGCTTCTGCTTGATCCGGATGTAGCCGGCGCTGGCGTCGTCGTCACCGACCAGGACCGTGGCGAGCGCGGGCGTCACGCCCTTGGCCTTGAGCGCGGCCACGCGGGTGGAGACGTCGGCGAGGACGGCCTCGGCGACCGGCTTGCCGGGAAGAAGTCGAGCGGACATGACGGCTCCTGCACCCGTGGGCGCCCAGGCGGTCGACACCCCACGAATGAGCTCCCCGATGGTCGCTGCCATCCCCGTGCCGCCAGTCGCTGTCGGACCCCAATCTACAGGGTGGTGGCGCGCGACCACTGGGCGACCAGGTCCGGCGAGCCCATCACGGTCGGGGCCGGTATCCGGTGCCAGAGGTAGAGGTACAGCTCGGAGATGCCGCCGAGGACCACCGCGTCGCCGTCGGCGGTGCTTGTCACGCGCCGCCAGAGCGGGCCGGAGCGGCCGAGGTCGACGCGCCAGATCTCGCCGGTGTCCGCGGCCGCGAGGATGAGCGTGCCGGTCAGCGGCTCCTCGCCCGCGGGTTTCAGGCGGCGCAGGATCGCCGGGTGGTGAAGCATCACGCCGAGGAACTCCTCGATGCCGTCCCGGGCCACGGCCGCGTCGACGCGGGACGGCAGGCGCAGCGCCTCGGCCGCGTCCACGCCGTGCACGACCGCCTCGTGAAGCATCCGGCGCGGCCAGCCCGCGGCGCGCCGGTCGTGGCCGAACGTCCACACCGGACGGTCCGGGTCGGTCGACTCCAGCGTGGCAAGCAGTTGTTGCGCGCCGAGCAGCAGCCACACGGTCAGCTCGCCGGCGTCGTGCGGGACGTCCGCGGCGAACGCGTCGAACGGCAGCCGGCGCGGCATCCCGGACGCGACCATCGCCTCGGCCCAGCGGTGGGTGGCGCCGATGTGCCCGGAGAGCGCGCCGAGGTCCCAGCCGGGGCAGGCCGGGACCGGGGTGGCCGGATCCGCGTCGGCGACCAGGTCGACGAGGTGCCCGACGGCGCCGCGCAGGGCGGCCAGGTGGCCCGCATAGTCCAGGCCCACTTCCGTGCTCATTCGCAGAAACCTACCGGGGTACGGCCGGTCGCTGCCAGGTCAGCTGATCGTTCAAGGCGCGCATGCGGGCCGCGACCAGGTCAGCGACCGCCCGGACCGCCGGGGAGAGCACCGCGTCCGGCCGGTGGGCGATCGCGAACGTCTCGTAGCGCCGGGGTCGCAGTGGTGCCCAGCCGAGCCCGTCCGGCACCCTGTCCCCCTGCGCGTGAAGCACGCCGCGCCAGGTGACGGTGTCCGCGAGGCCGCGGGCGGCGATCTCCAGCGCGGTCTCCGGGTCCTCGACCTCGACGCGCGTGGTCAGCTGATGTCCGGCGCCCTGCAGGTCGCGGGCGAGCATCCGGCGGGTGGAGTCGTCGTCGCGCCAGCTGACGTCCGGGAGCACCAGCTGCGCCGCCGCAAGCCGGGCCGGGGTGATCGCCGCGCCGAGCCGGTCCGGGTCCGCGCTGACGTAGACCAGCTCGTCGCGCATGACAGGCGTGACCGCAAGCCCTTCGGTGGACGAGCCGGACAGTGCGATCACCGCCGCCTCAAGCGTGCCGCGGCGCAGTTGGGCGGCGATCTGCGCGGAGTTGAGCCCGGCGAGTTCGAGCCGGATGCCGGGGTGGCGGTCAAGCACGTCCGCGACCAGCCCGGCGCCGAGGTAGAGGCGGGCGGTGCCGAACACGCCGAACCGGACCGTGCCGGTGAGGACCTCGCGTACGCCGGCGACCGCGCGGGCACCGGCGTCGACCGCGGCCAGCGCGGCGGACGCGTGCGGCTGGAGCGCGTGTGCGGCCTCGGTGGGGACCAGGCCGCGGCCGGCCCGCCGGAAGAGACGGGCGTCGAGGCTCTGTTCGAGCGCTTTGACCTGCTCGGACAGGGACGGCTGGGCGTAGCCGAGCGCGGCCGCGGCGGCGGTGAACGAGCCGTGCTCGACGGTGGCAAGGAAACACCGGAGCTGATGCAAAGTGACCAAGGTTTTTCCTTCAGACGGTCAAGGAAACCAAGGCTACCTCTCTAGATCGTGTCGGCTTAGCGTTGTGCCATGGGTTTTGTGTTGTGCCTGGTCTCGGCTACCGGGTTCGGTCTGGCGCCGCTGTTCGCGAAGCAGGCGTACGCGGGTGGCCTTTCGGTTACCACGATGTTGACGGCGCGGTTCGCACTCGCCGCGCTGCTGCTCTGGATCATCGTGGCGGTCCGGCGCCGGCCGATCCGGATCAGCGCCCGCACGCTTGCGCTCTGCGTGGGGCTCGGCGCGGTCGGCTACGCGGTGCAGGGCGCGGCGTACTTCGGCGCGGTCGCGGTCATCGACGCGTCCCTGGCCGCGCTGCTGCTCTACACGTACCCGGCGCTGACCCTGGTCCTGGCCGTGGTGCTGCGCCGGGCACGGGCCGACCGCCGCCGCGTCGCCGCGCTGGGGGTGTCCGCGGCCGGGCTGGTCCTGCTGCTCGGGCTCTCAGGTGCCGGCGCCGACGTGCTCGGCGTCGTGCTCGCGCTCACCGCCGCCGGCACCTACGCGATCTACCTGACCGTGTCCGAGTCGCTCCCGGCCGACCTGGACCTGTTCCTGCTGACCGCGATCGTCTGCACGTCCGCGGCGGTCAGCCTCGGGATCGGCGGCGCGGCGACCGGCGGCCTGCACGCCCCGGACGCCGCGTCCGCCTGGATCTGGGTGGCGGTCATCGCTGTCGTCGGCACGGTCCTGCCGATCGCCGGGATGTTCGCCGGTGTGCGCCTGGTCGGCGCGTCCACGGCCGCGATCCTGTGCGGGCTGGAACCCGCGATCACGGTCCTGTCAACGTCGCTGGTGTTCGGCGAGCGGCTGACCGCGGCGCAGCTGGTGGGCGGCGCCGCGATCCTGGCCGCGGTCGTGATCCTTCAGCTGCCGGCGCGCAGGGCCGCGATGAACCACTCGAAGACCGGCACCTTCGGCGTGAACGGCTCCCAGCCGTTGAGCGTGCCGAGCAACGCCCAGTACCGCTCCACCCGCGCGTCCGAGAACAACGCCATCTCGTCCGCGAGCGTGCGGCGGGCCTCGGCGTCCAGGTCACCGGCGACCTCCCGGACGATCTCCTGGCCGCGGGCGGAATCCGGCGCGACGCCCTCGTCAAGCGCCGCCGCGGACAGCGTGGTCAGCCTGCCGTAGTCGTAGTCGCCCTGCGCGACCGGCCGCGGCTGGGTACCCGCCACCGCCATCTCCCGCGTCCGGGCCCGGAAGTCACCGGCAACCCGGCCCGGCCAGCCAACTGCCCGATCGTGTACAGCTCGTCGGTCACACGGATCAGCCTGCGGCTTCCAGCGGCTGGAGAGTCAACACCAGATCATTGTCCCGCCTCCGCGGTGGTCCGGTTCCGCGAGCTCCCGCGGCCGTCTGATCCGTGGGCGGCCGGGAAGACCCCGTCCGGTCCTCAGCGCAGCCGGGTGGCGAGGATGCCGCCGTCGACGTCGAGCGTGCTGCCGTGGATCATCCTGGCGTCGTCGGAGGCGAGGAACCGGACCGCGGCGGCGATGTCCTCGGGGCGGATGACCACACCGGCCGGGGTGCCCGCGGTCTGGTGGTCGAGGACCTCCCGGAACGCCTCGTTGCCAGGGGTGAGCGTGACGCCGGGCGCGACAGTGTTGACGCGCACGCCCTGCGGGCCGAACTCGGCGGACCAGGTACGGGTCATCTGCTCCAGCGCGGCCTTCGTGGCGGTGTACGCCGCGGCGAACGGGACGCCGACCCGGGCCATCCAGGAACCGATGTTGATGATCACCCCGTCGCCGCGCGCGGCCATCGCGGGTGCGAGCGCGGCGACGAGCACGTGCGGCGCGCGGACGTTCACGGCAAGCATCGCGTCCAGGTCGGCGTCCGCGAGCGCGTCCGTCGGCGTGGCCGGGTAGATGCCGGCGTTGTTGACCAGGATGTCGATCCGGCCGCCGAGCCGGGCGGTCGCCTCGGCCGCGAGGTCACGCAGGCCCTGGTAGTCGCCGGCCAGGTCGGCCGGGACGAAGACCCCGCCGATCTCCGCGGCCAGTGTCTCGCCGCGTGCCGTGTCCCGGCCGCTTACCGCGACCAGGATGCCGGCCTCGGCGAGCGAGCGGGCGATGGCGGCACCGATGCCGCTTGTGGAGCCGGTGACGAGGGCAGTTGTGCTGTTCATGTGCTCAGGAAACGCCCGGCTGGTGGGGGTGCGCCAGAGTCCATCCAACCTGGGCACGGCATGACCACCCAGGTCGCGCGCCGGGTCCGTACCCTCGACGGATGGCCCGTGATCGAGCGGAGCTCGGTGCGTTCCTGCGCGCCCGGCGCGCGCAACTGACCCCCGCCCAGGCGGGCATCCAGGAGTTTCCCGGTCCGCGCCGGGTGCCGGGGCTGCGCCGGGAGGAGCTGGCCGTGGCCGCGGGCCTCAGCCCGGACTACTACAGCCGCGTCGAGCAGGGGCGGCAGGCGAACATCTCGCGCGAGGTGCTTGACGCGCTGGCCCGCGTACTGCGCCTGGACGACGTCGAACGCGCCCACCTGCACGATCTCGCCGCACCAGGCAGGCCGGTCCGGGCCACCGGCCGCCCGCAGCGCGCGGACCCGGGGCTGCTGCGGATGGTGACCGCGCTCGACCACCTGCCCGCGCTGATCCTCGGCCGGCACAGCCGCATCCTGGCCCGCAACGACCTGCTCGCGGCCGTGCTCGGCCACCCGATGACGCCTGGTACGTCGCTGGTCCGCTGGCTGTTCCAGGACCCGGCCGCCCGGGAACGGATCGTGAACTGGCCGACGTTCGCGCGGGCCACTGTCGCGGCGCTGCGCCGGGAGACCGCCCGGGACCCGCACGACCGGGCCACGCACCGGCTGATCGCTGAGTTGCGCGCCACGGATCCGCTCGTCGCGGCGTGGTGGGACGACCACGGCGTGCGCGAGTACGCCTCCGTGGTCAAGCATCTGCGGCACCCGGCCGCCGGCGACCTGCACTTCGACATCGAGGTGATGGCCGCCCCGCACGAGCCCGACCAACGGCTCATCGTGTACACCTGCCCGCCGGAATCGGACACGGCCCGGCTGCTTCCGATCCTCGCGTCCTGGGAGACGCCGTCGCTGTCGCGCTGATCATGTGGTTCTCAGGCGGTGAGGATGCGGGCGGTCCAGTCGGCCAGGGCTGCGATGGCGGTCCGGGACAGGGCCGCCTGCGGCATCATGGAGGTGAAGCCGTGGAAGGCGCCGGGCCAGACGTGCAGTTCGGCGTGGACGCCGGCTGCCCAGAGTCTGCCGGCGTAGGCGACCGTTTCATCGCGGAAGACCTCGGCGCTGCCGCAGTCGAGGTACGTCGGGGGCAGGCCGGACAGGTCATCGGCGCGCGCTGGTGCGGCGTAGACGGACACGTCGCCACCGCCGCTTCTGTCGCCCAGATAGGCGTTCCAGGCGAAGCGGGTCATGGCCCGGTCGGCGACACCTACGCCGTCGATCTGCCGTGTCGAGATGGTGGAGTCGCTGTCGTCGAGCATGGGTGAGACGAGGATCTGGCTCATGATTGCGGGGCCGTTGCGGTCGCGGGCCATCAGGGCGGTTCCCGCTGCCAGGCCGGCGCCGGCGCTCTGCCCGACGAGCACGATACGTTCGGGGTCGATGCCCAGGGTGCCGGCATGCGACGCGGTCCAGACAAGGCCCGCGTAGCAGTCCTCGACCGGGTAGGGGTCGGGGTGTTCCGGGGCCAGGCGGTAGTCGACGCTGATCAGGACGACATCGTGGGTGAGCAGCCAGTCGTCGTACGAGTCGAGGTTGCCCAGGTAGTGCCCGAACATCATTCCGCCGCCGTGGATTGTGTAAAAGCAGGCGGCAGGCTCCCCGGTACGCCCGGCCCGCTGGATGACCGCCAGGTCGATGGGGTCGCCGAGGTGGCCGGGAACGGTGACGGTACGGCGTTCGAGTCCGCGGGCTCGCAGGTTCTCGTCGAGCTGTGCCTCGCTGATCTCCAGGGCCCGCATCCGGGGCAGCATCTCGGTGGTGAGCACGAACGGGCCGTGTTGCTGCATCCCGGTCAGGAACGTGGCCAGTTCGGGATCGAACGGCGGGCGGGCGATGGTCTCGGTCATGGCGGAACGCTTCTTCCTGTCGGAACTGTGGACGGTTCTCATGCGCGGGCCGGCCGTCTCCGGTCAGGCAGACGGTGTGGCGGCGTGCTGCGCAGCGGTGGGCGCCTGCGGGTCGGTGGGTACCTGCCGGGAGCGCAGGATGCCGAAGCCGACCAGGGCGGCGGCCACCACGGTGAGGGTGAGGCCGGCGATCTGCACCGCGTCCTGGAACTGGGTGCTCTGCGCGGTGTTCCAGGCCGGTGCGGTGAGGCTGCCGGTGAAGAGTGCGGCGAGGATGGTTCCGGTAACGGCGATCCCGATCCCGGAGGCCAGTTCGCTGCTGGTGTCGACCAGGGCTGCGCCCATGGAGGTGCGATTCGGTGGCAGACCCTGCAGGACGTTGTTGCCCGCGACGGCGCCGACCACCCGCATTCCGGCTGCGACGAGCACGAGCGCGACGACGATCCACGGGTAGCCGAATCGGCTCAACGCGCCGAACACGGCCAGGCCTGACACGACCGCCACGGCGCTGAGCCAGGCGGCCCGCTGCAGGCCGGCGCGCGTGACGAACGGGCCGACGAGGCGGCCGCCGGCCAGCAGCACGACTACCTGCGGCAGCATTCCGAGGGCTGCGGCGGCCGGTGACCACCCCCAGGCGAACTGCAGTTGCAGCGTCACCAGGTAGCTCAAGCCCGCCACGGCCAGACCTGCGGCAGCCTTGTAGGCCAGCCCGCTCGACACCATCGGCCGGGTGACCAGGGCCAGGTCCAGCAGCGGGTGATGCGCCGTCCTCTCCCGCCAGGTGAAGACGACCGCTGCCACGATCGCGCCGGCGGTCACGCTCCAGGGTGCCAAGGAGTGGCCGCCCTGGGCGACGAACAGTGTCGGTGCGAGCAGGGCCAGCACGATTGTCGCCGTACCGAGCACGGCACCTGTGACGTCGATCGGGTCTCGGTGCAGGCCGCTCGCGGTATCGGCGCCGACGCCGAGGCGGATGCCGATGAAGGCGAGCGCGGCGATCGGCACGTTAATCAGCAGCAGGGCCTGCCACCCGGTCACCGCGAGGAGGAAGCCGCCCGCGGTGGGGCCCAGGGCCAGACCGACCAGGCCCGCGGTGGAGATGACGGTCAGGGCGCGGACCCGCAGATCGTCGGTGTCGAACAGCCGGAAGGCCAGCGCCATCGACCCGGGCGTGGTCATCGCCGCGGCGAGCCCCATCACGGCCCGGATCGCGATGAGTTGCCCGGCGGAGGTGACCAGGACTGTCGCGCAGCTCGTGGCGGCGAGCAGGACCAGGCCGGTGAGCATGACCCGCCGCCGCCCGAAGCGGTCGGCAATCGCGCCGAACAGCAGCATCGCGCCGCCGAACACAAGCGAGTAGGCGCCGGTGACCCACTGCAGCCCGCTCGCGGAGGCCTGCAGGTCGCGGCCGATGGTGGGCAGGGCGACGTTGAGGATCGAGTTGTCGAGCATCTCGAAGAGGAACACCGCGGACAGCCCCGCCAGGGCGATCCACACGTCGCGCAGGGACCGGTGGGCTGTGGGGGCGTGAGCGGGGATGTCAGGCTGTGCAGTGGTGGTCACATCCACTAAACTAAGCGACTAAGTTAAGTCACGCAATGGAGTGAGGGTCGAATGCCCCGGACAGACCAGAGAGGTGGGCCACAGACGCGGGCGCGGATCTCGCAGGTCGCGACCCGGTTGTTCCTGGAGCGTGGGTTCGACGAGGTCACCGTGACCGACGTGGCGCGGGAGGCCGGCGTTTCAAGCGTCACGGTGTTCAAGCACTTCCCGCGCAAGGAGGACCTGCTGCTGGATCGCACCGACGACGCCGTCGCACTCGTCCGCGCCGCGGTACGCGAGCGAGCACCCGGCGTCGAGGTGCAGGACTCACTTCGCGAAGCCGTCTTCGGCCTGCTCGACACCCGGCACGCGCTGTCCGGCCTCGACGAGCGGTCCGTGCCCTTCTTCCGGACCGTGGCCGGCTCACCGGCGCTGATCGCGCGTACCCGGGAAATCGCCGCCGACCTGCAGCGGGTGCTGACCGAAGAACTCACCGACGACGACACCTTCCACGGCGATGCCACCCTGCTGGCCGCGTTCTTCATCGCCGGCTACAGCGCGCTGCTCGTCGACACGGCGCGCCAGGTCATCGCCGCAGAACCGCTCAGCGTCGTGACCAGCGCCCACCGCGCCCGCCTCGAAAGTCTTTTCGACGCCCTCCGCCACGGGCTGCCCCAGGATCGAAAATCGTTCGGTGAACATCCTAGGTAGATGCCGACAACGCCGCCCGGCCCGGCTCGACTGACACGACCCGATGCCAGGCAGCCATGGCTCTCCCAGGCGGCCGCCATTGGTGTGGTGACCGTCGAGCCGGATCAGCGGTTGCCATCCGCCGGTTGGCGTGGCAGCGCGGACGTTCGTCCGCACCGGCGCTGCAGCCCGGCGATCCGTACAGTCACGATCGATGGACATCGTGTGGAAGATCGTGATCGGCGCCGGTGCGGGCGTGGTTGCGGTGTGGCTGACCCTGATCGTGGCGTTGCTCCTGGCGGGACGCCGTTACCAGCGCCCGGGGCTCGGCGAGATGTTACGGCTGCTGCCGGATCTCCTGCGCTTGCTCAAGCGGCTCGCAAGCGATGCCGCCCTCCCTCACGGCGTGCGGATCCGGCTGTGGCTGCTGCTGGCCTACCTCGCCGTACCGATCGATCTGATCCCCGACTTCATCCCGGTCATCGGCTACGCCGACGACGCGATCATCGTGGCGCTGGCGTTGCGGTCGGTAGCCCGCCGCGCCGGGCCGCACGCGCTGCGCCAGCACTGGCCCGGCAGTCCCGCCGGACTTGACGCGGTACTCCGCACAGCCGGCATCCATGGCTGACCGCTTCAAGCCGGCCCTTGAGATTGACAGGCTCCGTTGATCGAACAGTCGGTGTTCATCTCATTGACAGCGTCGGTATGACGCTGCGTAGTCTTCCTGGGCTGCACTCAACATCCGGATCTGCCGATGAGCGCGTGTGCGTGTGCGTATGCGTGTGTTGAGCTTCGTCGGCTAGCCGACGAAGGGCCAGTAGCGCAGCGCCTCGTCGATGACTTCATCAGCGGTGAACTCGGGTGTGCGCCAGAACAGAAGATCGCTGACCCTGGGGTACAGCAGCACCTTCTCCAGAGCCTCCAACAGCTCGTTACTGGCTTCGTCCGGCAGCTTCGGGTCTCTGAGGCGCTGAATGAGATCGCGCGCTCGCTGACGTTGTGCGTCGTCAAGCGTTCGAGCCGGTGTGTGACGGTCAGAGGTCATCCCGGCAAGTTAGCGAGCGCTCGTCGACGTATTTGATGCGGCTCGCCGGCATTCGGATCTGCCGCCGACCGTGCGCGCTGGTCGACAGGGGCGGCGTTGCGGCGTGGATACCGGGGCCTGGTGACCCGCGCCGAGGCTCGTGCCGACGGAGGTGCGGTTCTACATTCGACCGCGCCGCAGACCTAGCGGAATTCCAACAGCGGCAACGATGACCAGCACACCACCGAGGATCATCAGCTTCACGCCGCGAGAGTCGTCATCAGCCGCCAGGATGCCGCCCCACACGAGCGACAAGACGGCGAACAGCGCGGTCGCGCCGCCGAGAAGCCGCATGGCGCTCTTGCTGTATGGGCCAGGGCCTTCAGTGCGCACGTCCATGGATCGATGCCTCCCTCGCGGTGCCCTTTGAGTCGATCACGACCTATATACCCCCGACAGTTCACTCTCATGCCGCGATCCGGACGTCTACGTCTAAGCGCGTGGATCTCGAGCGAGCATGAGCGGCGCGGATCCGAGGTCGAGCGGGCCGGAGCCTTCGTCGAGGTGGATGTGCGCACCGGAAGGTGCATCCGGGTCGGACAGCGCGAGACACAGACGTGCGAGATCCCGAAAGCTCGTGGGATCGCCGAAAATCTCTACGGCGCCATTGACGATCTCGACAGTGACGGTGCCGCCTTCGGCCGGAGCAACAACTCCGCGCATGGCGTCATAGGCGGGAACGGAGACAGAAAATTCGGTCACCGCACGAGTGTGCCGGATCGATGCATGCCCCACGTGGCCGGTTCACTCTCATGCCGCAGTGCGCGCCAGCGCCATCGCGGGTCGTCACGCTGCGTATAGGACGTGGGACGCTGGCGAACGCACGCTCTTGGCGAAAGACCTTGGCCGCCTATGACCTGCTGACAACCGATTGACCATGGCCGGTCCCGGTGGTTCCGGGTGCGACGACGTCAGCGAGACTGGGAGCAATGCCGCTTCAACGATCTGGAGTTTTCCTATGCCGCACGGGATCGTCCGCTGGTTCGACGCCGAACGGGGGTTCGGCTTCCTCGCGCCTGACGACGGATCACCAGACGTGTTCGTGCACGCCTCCGAGATCGTCGGGGACGGCGGCTCGAAGGTGCTCCGTGAGGGCCAGGCTGTCGAGTTTGAGACCGGCACGAACGAGCGCGGTCCACAGGCGCTGCGCGTGCGCGGCTCCGCAGAGCAGGCTGCCGGCGGTGCCGTGGGTGTGCTCGGCACGGTCAACTGGTATGAGCCGACCAAGGGGTACGGGTTCGCGTCGCCGGACGGTGGCGGCCCCGACATCTTCGTGCACAGCTCGGCCATCGTGACCGGCGGCGTGGTCAGCGAGGGGCAGCGGGTGGCCTTCGTCGTCGTGGAGGGCGAGCGTGGGCCGCAGGCCGCGCACGTGATCCCGCTCGGTCCTGGGGCCGGCCTGTCCGTCACGGCGGGCGGTGCTGACGGGGCGGACGGAACCGTCTCCTGGTTCGACGAGGACAAGGGCTTCGGCTTCATCACCCCCGACTCCGGCGCCGCGGACGTCTTCGTCCACGCCCGGTCCCTGGCCGAGGGTCTCACCTGGCTGGCAGAGGGCGACCGTGTGGCGTACGAGGTGGCCAGCAGCGACAAGGGCCCGCAGGCCCGCGACGTGCAGCTGGTCCGAGGGGCCGAGCCCGCGCCGCCACCGCAACGCCCGGCACCGGCCGGGCCGTCATCCGCCAGGAGTAAGTCGCCGTCACGGGGCGTGCCCGCACGCGCGGGCCACGGCGTCGTCACACGTTATGACGGCGACCGCGGGTTCGGGTTCATCACCCCGGACGCCGGAGGCGACGACCTGTTCGTCCACGTCTCCGTGGTCACCGGGCCGGAACCGCTGCAGCAGGGCGACCAGGTCCGGTACACGGTGCGTCAGAGCGACCGGGGCCCGCAGGCCGACCGCGTGGAACGCCTCTGACACATGCTCATCTGCCGCCGAGTGCGCCGGCGCCCTCGCGGGTCGTCACGCTGCATATAGGGCGCGGAACGCTGGCGAACGCACGCTCTTGCCGAGAAGAGCGCGTTTGAGGTTCACGTTTCGTTGTTCGGGCGACGGTAGCGGCCGGGAGATGTGCCGTGCTCGCGCGTGAACGCATTCGCAAACGAGAATTCGATCCGCCGAGATCCGCGCGTTCAAGATCGAGTGAGTGGTCGAAGAACGACAGAAAGGACTGCCGAGGCGGTGGCCCGGGTCTCCAAGAAACGCCCTGGTCACTCGCTGGCGCGGGAGGACTGCCTCCTCGACGCCATGTAGCCGCCCGCACCAGTGGCGACAACACCACGGTGCGGGCGGGTGACTACAGGCTGGTGATGCTGTCCTGCACCGACTTGCCCCAGGCCACGCCTTCGGTGTGCGTGTTTGCGAAGTCCGGGTCCACGTAGATGTGGAGCCTCTTGACGAGTTCGCCCTGGAACTCGAACACGTTGCAAAACAGCCCGAACGAGGAAACGCCGTCAGGGAAGTTCACGCCTGACGTCGTCGTTCCCTTTTCCGCACCCTCGACGATCACGTAGTTCCCGGACGACAGCACGGTGAAGCCGTCGATCTCGTGCTCGAGCGACGCGATTCCCCGGCCGAGACCTTGAGCGAACGCTCCGATCTGTGCCTTCCCGCTCGCGATGCCAAATTTGGGGTAGAACATGCGAGCGTCTTCCGTGAAGAGGTCGACAACCGCGGGGTTGCCCGCGTCCACCATACGGAAGTAATCGACAGCAATCTCTTCGCGGCGCTTCTGAATCTCGGTGATGGCGTCCACTTTTTCTCCTGGTGTAGGTGCGTGGTGCGCTTTCGCATTGGTTCGGCCGGCCGTGTTCGCTGTGCCGGTGGCCGCCGATCCGATGCTGCGACGGCCGCGTCTGGCGGCTATCGGCCAGGAGCACTCGTGTATCCCTGCGGCGAAACGCCTGGACACGGCGGGGCTCAGTGCTCCGCCGCCACCTTGGCTACGAGTACGTCCTTCAGCAAGCGTCCACTTCCACATTCTTGACTAACTAGTCCGTAATCGTAGCAATTATGGACTAGTTAGTCAAGAATTGATCGCCTCCTCCATGGCCCGACCGGCCGAGGGCGTGCGCGCCGATGCCGATCCTGGTCAGCGCGAGGACGCCGGCCAGGGACGCCACGGCAACGACGGCGTGACCGATGTCGGGGGCCCACATCTGCACCTTGGCGAGGCCGGCTCCCCACAGGGTCGGTACCAGCCAGGCGGCAACGGCTGCGGCGAGGGCGCATCCGCCGAGCCACGCGGCGGTGGTGGCGACAGTCCGGCGGCGTGAGCGGACCGTGTTCCGCCGGCGGGCGCGAAGGAGGCGGACCAGCGTCACCACCAGCAGGACGAGGAGTACGGCCGCGATGGTGAGCAGCCCGGCCAGGACCCACAGGAAGATCGGATCCTCGGCGGCGGCCGCTGCGGGGGCGTGGCCGTGCAGAATGCGGGCGAGGTCGAAAGCTCCGGCATTGAACGACGCGTCCATCGGCAGCGCGTAGACGTTCGTCAGCACGACCACCGCCAGGTTCGACTGCGGTACGAGCACGACGTGGCTGAAGAAGTTCGGCGTGGCACCTGAGTGCCAGACGATGCCGGCGCCCGTACCGTCGAGGGTGTTGTTCTTCCACCCGAGGCCGTAACTGCCGCCGTGTCCGGTGTCAGCGGTTCCGGTGTGCATCTGCAGCACTCCGTCGGAGTCGAGGACCTGCGCGTCCCCGTATCGGCCGCCCCCGATCTGGGCGCTGACGTAGTGGGTGAGGTCGTCGAGGCTGGCGGCGAGGAACCCGTACGGCACCCCGGCGGTGTCGAACGGTGTGTCGTGTCGCTGTGGGTGGCCCAGGTAGTACCGGTGCCCGGCCGGTACGTCCACGGCGCGGGCCTCCTCGGCGGTGGCCGCGGAATGTGTCATCGCGAGCGGGTCCAGGACGTGGCGGCGCAGGTACCCGCCGAAGGTCTCACCTGTGACGTTCTCGACAAGCGCCCCCAGGATCATGTAGTTCGCGTCGCTGTACCGGTACCCCTGCCCGGCCGGGGCAACAGGACGCACGGAGGCCAGATCGCGCACCGACCGGGCGAGCCCGCCGGAGCTGTTGTCGTAGCGATCGGTAAGCGTGGAGTTGGACACGGCCGGCAGTCCGCTGGTGTGTGTCAGCAGCTGTCGCACAGTCACCGTGCGGGTGGTGTCCTCGTCGCCCACCCGCAGCCACGGCAGGTAGGTGCGCGCCGGGGTGTCGAGGTCGATCCGGCCGGCCCGGGCCAGCTGCGTCACCGCGAGGGCGGTGAACGACTTGCTTGTGGATCCGAGCAGGAACGGTGTCTGCGCGGTCATCGGGCGGCCGTCGCCGTCGACGCCCCAGGCGCCCTGCAGCAGGACCCGGTCGCCCCGCACGACGGCGTACGCCATCCCCGGCGCCTGCACCTGCTCCATGTACCGGCGCATGTAGGCCTCGCCCGCGGCCAGCTCGTCGGCGGAGGCCACCGCCGCATCGACCGGTGCTGCCGCGGCCGGAACAGTCGCGGCTGTACTTGCCACTGCCGTTGCGACGCAGGCCACGGCCAGCCGTTGCGCCCATTTCCGTCGTGGTGCAGTTGTCATTACGTCTCCCCCGTGTACGTGCTGACGCTCAGCCGATCTGGCTGAGCAGTTTCTCCAGCGCGGCCAGGCGTTGCCGCACCTCGCCGAGCTCGGCCCGCACGCCCTTGAGCTCCTCCGCGGTGGCCTGCGCGTTGTCGGCGCTCCGCCCGGCAAGCGTCCGGTAACCCTCTTCGCGGGCCGCGGCGTAGCGGGCGCGGTAGATGCCTATTCCGACGAGGCCCCCCACGACGATCACCGCCACGAGGATCACCGCCAACGCGATTGTGGAGGTCTGAGCCATGTCCGCGGCCAGGTGGCGTTCCATCACTTACTTCTCCCGTTCTGTCGCCGGCGCCGGGCCGGTCAGGGTGCTCGCGGCCAGCGCGATCGCGTCCAGGTCCAGCGCCAGGGTGAACGGCACGGCCTCGATGTACTTCACCGAGCTGCCGTCGCGCGCCGTGACCAGTTCGCCTGTCACCAGACCGGCCGCTTCAAGCTTCTGCAGGTGCATGTAGAGCAGGGGCCGGTTCATCTCCAGCCGCCGCGCCAACTCGCTGACATAGGTGCGTCCCGACGCCAGGGCGCCGAGGATCCGCAGCCGGTGCGGACTGGCCAGCGCGGCCAGCACCGTCACCAGCTCGTCACCGGTGGGCGGGGCGCCGCTCATCCAGGACCTCCTCTTCCGCGACAGGGGTGTCAGGAATCAATGACCCCCCTGTCGGGTGAGTCTGACAGGGGGGTGTTCGTGATGTCAACCTGCTCTCCCGGGCGGCCGGGCATAGCCGACGACCGGCGGTATGCCGCCGTCCTCCTGCCTCTGAAGGCGTGGACTACCATCCACGCCTTCGTGGGTCACGGGAAGTAGAGGGCGTTTACGCTGACGACCATGATCGAGAGGCCTACGCAGGGCTGGCGACGCAAGGTGGCAACCGAGGAAGCAGCCGTAGCCGCCGGAGATGTGGATCCGGCTGAGGCGCACGCCGCTGAGTTGTGGCCGGCGGACTTCACGGCAGAGGTCGACGCCGTCTTGGACGCGTACGAGCACGACGCCGCCGCCCTGGACCCGACGGTGGACGACGCGGTCTGGGCCGCCGTTGAGCGAGTGGTACTGGGGTTGAACGCTGCCGATGAGAATCATGGCGCCATCGAGACCGGGGAGCGCGAAGAGCTTGCCGAGTACATCGACGCCGTTCTGACGAATGCAGGCGTAGATGTCGCTGCCCTTACCGCCCGGCGCGGCCTCAGCCGGGCAGAACTGACCGACTCGTGGCGGGACTGGTGATCGTCAGCTGCGCTGGCGACTCATGCGGAGTCGCCGAGCAGACGACGGGCCGTCTTTAAGGCGCCAGCGCCGTTGCGGGGTGCGGCGCTCCAGCCGGGCCAGGCGGCGTTGAGAATCTAGAGCGCATGCCAGCCGGGTACGTCGGACGGGTCGCGGTCGGCCGGGCCGACGTAGGCGGCGGACGGACGGATGATCTTCCCGAGGCGTTTCTGCTCAAGGATATGGGCGCTCCAGCCGGCGGTACGCGCGCAGGTGAAGAGCGGGGTGAACAAATCGGCGGGGACACCTGCGAAGTCGAGGACGATCGCGGCCCAGAATTCGACGTTCGTGGCGAGGACGCGGTCGGGCTTGCGCTCGCGGAGTTCGGCGAGCGCGGCCTCCTCAAGCGCGAGCGCGACCTCGTAGCGCGGCGCGCCCAGCTCGCGGGCGGCGGCTCGGAGGATGCGGGCCCGGGGGTCCTCGGCGCGGTAGATCGCGTGGCCGAAGCCCATCAGGCGGCGGCCGGAGTCGAGCAGCTCCCGGACGTACCCCCGTGGGTCCTGGCTCTTTTCGACTGCTTCGACCATGCCCAGCGCGCGCGAGGGTGCGCCGCCGTGCAGCGGGCCGGACATCGAGGCGACCGCGCCGGAGAGCGCGGCGGCGACGTCGGTGCCGGTGCTGGCGATGACGCGGGCGGTGAACGTGGACGCGTTCATGCCGTGCTCGGCCGCGCAGACCCAGTAGCGGTCGATCGCCTCGACGTGGCGTGGATCGGGATCGCCCTGCCAGCGGATCATGAAGCGTTCGGTGAGGCTGCGGCCCTCGTCGATGCGGCGTTGCGGGATCGCGGGGAGGCCGACGCCGCGTGCGGACTGGGCGACGAACGACAGCATCATCGTGGACGTACGCGCCAGGTCGGAGCGGGCCTGCGCGTCGTCGATGTCGATCAGCGGGCGCAGTCCCCAGTAGGGCGCCATCATCGCGGTCGCGGCCTGGATGTCGGCGCGGATGCTGCCGGAGTGGACCGGCAGTGCGAACGGCTCGGCCGCGGGCAGCGGGCTGGTGAAGTCGCCGTCGACGAGCAGGCCCCACACGTCCGCGAACGTCCGGCGGGCGACGAGCTTCTCCACGTCGATGCCGCGGTAGCGCAGCGCGCCGCCGTCGGAGTCGGGCTCGGCGATGGCGGTGTCGAACGCGACGACGCCGGCGAGGCCCGGCTGCACGGTGGTTGTCATGCCATGACTGTCGACCCATGCCGTACAGCTGTCAATGTTGATTCAGTCAACATGAGAAGATGGACACATGGACGACCGGATGTTGAGCACGGACGAGGTGGCCCGGCGGCTGGGCGTGAAGCGCGCGACCGTCTACGCCTACGTCAGCCGCGGCCTGCTGACCGGCCGCCGCAACGCCAACGGCAAGGAGAGCCTGTTCGCGGAGGCGGACGTGCGCGCGTTCGAGGCGACCCGCAGCCGGGGAGGGCCGGAGCGCACCGACTCGCCCGCGGTCCACACCGGCCTGACGCTCATCACCTCCGACAACCTTTTCTACCGGGGGTACGACGTGGGCGCGCTCGCCCGCCGCGAGTCCTACGAGGCCGTCGCCGGACTGCTGTGGACAGGCGAGTTGCGGGAGACGCCGTTCCCGCCGGACGCGACGTTGCGCACGCTTGCCGAGTCGGTCACCGCGCCACTCCCGGCGACGGCCCGGCTCACCGACCGGCTCAGGATCATCGTCGCGGCGGCCGGCGCGGCGGACCGGCTGCGCTTCGACACCACACCGGCCGCGGTCACCGCCACCGGCCGTACCATCCTCGGCACCATGATCACCGCATTGCCGCAGCTCAGCACGCCTGTTGACGACTCGCTCGCCGGGTTGCTGTGGAGCCGGCTCACCGTACGGCCACCCACGCCCGACGGCGTGCACGCGCTGAACGCCGCGATGGTGCTGCTCGCCGACCACGATCTGGCCGCGTCCACGTTCGCCGCCCGGGTCGCCGCGTCCACCCGGGCGCACCCGTACGCGGTGGTCGGCGCCGGGCTGGCCGCGATGGACGGACCACTGCACGGCGCGGCCAGCGGGCTCGCGGTGGAGATGCTCGCCGCGGCCGTGCGCGGCGGCGACCCGCTCGGCACCGTCTCGGACCGGCTGCGCACCGGCGGGGGCGTGCCCGGCTTCGGCCATCCGCTCTACCCGCACGGCGACCCGCGTGCGACTGTGCTGCTCGGCCTGCTGGCCACGCCGTCGCCGGTCACGGACGCGGTCGCCGCGGTCGCGGACGCGATGCGCACCCGGGCGGGCACGGCGCCGAACATCGACCTGGCGCTTGCCGCGTTCACCATGCTTCACGACATGCCTGCCGAGGCCGGGGAGGCGATCTTCGCGATCGCGCGGACCGCCGGGTGGATCGCACACGCCATCGAGGAGTATGCGGACCAGCCCAGCCGATTCCGCCCGTCCGGCCGGTACGCGGGCCTGCCACCGCTGTGAATCGTCGCTGAGTCTTCCCCTTGCCAATCCTATCGACAGCTCTCTATCCTGCCTGGAAAGCGCTTTCCAATCGGCTCCGGTCCTCGCCCAAGGCACGGCGCCGCACGCGCACCACCGAAAAGGGGATCAGATGACACCACGAGCGGCTCTGGGACTGGGGACGGCCGTCGCCGTCACCGCGATCGGGGGTGTGCTGGCCGTCGCGCTGCCCATGCAGGCGAACGCGGCGACCGGCGGCGTCACCGGCTACGCCACGCAGAACGGCGGGACCACCGGCGGCGCGGGCGGGCAGACCGTCACCGCAAGCACCGGCACCGCGATCCACACCGCGCTGTGCAACAGGGCGAGCAGCAGCACGCCGATCATTATCCAGGTCTCCGGCACGATCAACCACGGGAACACCACGAAGGTGTCCGGGAACAGCTGCAACACGGCGGCTGACAAGATCGAGCTGAAGGAGATCAGCAACGTCACGATCATCGGGACCGGGTCGGGCGCGGTCTTCGACCAGCTCGGCATTCACATCCGGGACTCGAGCAACATCATCATCCAGAACGTGACAGTGCGGAACGTCAAGAAGTCCGGCTCGCCCACGTCGAACGGCGGCGACGCGATCGGCATGGAGAGCACGGTCCGCAACGTCTGGGTCGACCACGTCACGCTTGAGGCGAGCGGCGGCGAGGATGCGGGCTACGACGGCCTGTTCGACCTCAAGGACGACGTGGAGTACGTGACGCTGTCCTACGCGATCCTGCGCAACTCCGGCCGCGGCGGGCTGATCGGGTCCAGCGAGACGGACACCGGGAACAACTACATCACGTTCCACCACAACTCGTACACGAACATCGACTCGCGGACGCCGCTGCTGCGGGGCGGCACCGCGCACATCTACAACAACTACTACGTGAGCCTGAACGAGTCCGGAATCAACTCCCGGGCCGGCGCCAAGGCTCGCGTCGACAACAACTACTTCAAGAACTCGGTCGACGTACTCGGCACGTTCTACACCACCGAGGCCGGATACTGGCAGGTCAGCGGCAACATCTTCGACAACGTGACCTGGTCGGCGGCGAGCAGCGACCACAAGCCGGCCGGTCCGAACCCGACGTCGAACACCACTGTCAGCATCCCGTACCCGTACACGCTCGACGGTGCGAGCTGCGTGCCGGAGATCGTGACCGCGACCGCGGGCGCGAACAAGGGCCTCCAGGTCTCCAACGGCAACTGCGTGCCGACCTCGCCGAGCGCGGGCCCGACCACGCCTGCGCCCACGACTCCGGCCCCGACCACCCCGGTCCCGACCACGCCGGGTGGCACGACTCCCCCGCCGTCCGGCACGAACCTCAGCATCGGCGCCGGCTCGGACGGTTCCAGCAAGGCCAGCGGCACCAGCTACGGCGACGTGCGCGACGGCAGCCTGACCACCTACTGGTCACCGGCCGCCACCACCGGCACAATCTCGATCAAGTGGTCCGCCGCGACGAGCGTCTCCCGGATCATCATCCGTGAGGCGAGCGGCGCCACCGGGCTGATCGGCGCCTACCGCGTGCTCAACGGCGACACCGGCGCCGTGTTGAAGACCGGGAGCGGAGCCGGCGCGATCACCTTCAGCGCCACCTCCCTCAAAAAGATCACATTCGAGATCACCAGCGCATCGGGTACGCCGCGCGTGGCAGAGTTCGAGACCTACGCGTCCTGAGGTTCTGTAGTGGACGTCGCGGGCCCGGCGGGGCGAACCGCCGGGCCCGCGGTTGTGGGCCGAGAAAGGCTTCGGTCGTCAGTCTCGAAAGGCCTGTAGGAGGCCGGCATCGCCGCTCGGTGCGATGCCGGCCCGGTCGTGACGACCAGGTGCCAGCCAGGTGTCACAAGAAGCAACTTAACGCGGTAACCGCGAAACGTCGAGGCCCTGACACGATCGTGTGCTTGTCGCGGTAAGTCGGGGCGTGATCTCATGGGCTCTGCCAGCCAGGACTTTCCTCGCGCCCAGAAAGTGGTCACCGCGCATGTCACGTACGCCGCACTACCGGCGCGTCGCCGCCGAGATCCGCCGGCAGATCGAGGAGGGCGACCTCCCCCCGGGCGCGAAGATCCCGTCCACCCGCGAACTCCAGGAGCAGTACGGCGTCGGCAACAACGCCGTCTACATGGCGGTCACGCTGCTGGAACAGGAGGGCCTCATCGAGGGCCACCAGGGCAAGGGCCGCTACGTCGTCGACCGTTCGTAACCGCCGGCCCCGCTCGCTCACCGGGCGCGAGCGTCCCCGGAACCCGCACGGTCAACGGTGACCAGCGGCGGGTCTCGCCTGCTCGTCCCGGCCAGGGCGGAACCGGCTCCTCCGGTGACGGGAAGACTCCGCTGGCGCTCCGCTTTCCCTCACCGGGGGTTTGCCCGCGGCAGCAACTCTGTTGCCCATTCGGGCCGCCCTGGGGACCGACGATCGAATGGTTGGGGCGTTGTTTCGGCTGTTCGTTGTGGTTGCGGAGGGCGAGAGCAGCACTGCCGTCGTCTCGGCGGCCGCGTGTCGAAGCGGCTTTGGTCGAGCCTCTGCGTTTCGTTCTGACGGCGAAGGGTCAGGAAGGCCCACGTCAAGATCCTTGCGGTTCTGGTGGCCCTTATTCGAGCTCGATAAGGGCCGCCAGAACCGCAAGGATCTTGCATCCCGCCAGGTGGACGCGAGATCCCGAACAACGAGCCAATCTCGGCGCCGAGCGCCCGAGCTGCCGTTATCTCTGGCGCGGCGGCACGCGAGAGCCAAGATCGACTGATCCTTCGGCAGCCCCGGGCTTCGGTGCCGCCCTTGCGACCACCCAGGCCGAGGTCAACCGCTCTCCCGCCAGCCTCGGCCTCGGTGCAGGCCCTTGCGACCACCCGGGCCGAGGTGCACCGGCACGCCCGCTCTCTCGGTGCCAGCCCTTGCGACCACCCAGACCGCAGCCACCCGGACCAGCCGCCGCCTAGGCAATGACCGCGCTACCCCGAGTGCTGCGAGACCGCCGACCAGCCGGAACGACCCACCACATTCCCGGCCTCGATGCCAGCCCTTCGATCGTCACGCCCCAGACCGCCCGCCCGCACGCGAATGGGCAACAGAGTCGGAAGCATGCGGGCTGGGCCACCGCCGAAGCGGGAACATGGTCGCGGTCCTCTAGAAGTGTTGGTGGAGCGTCAGGGCCAGGGCGCTGACCGCGGTCAGCAGGAAGACCGAGGGGCCGATCAGCGCGCGCGAGCCGACGCGGGTGTGGGCGATGAGCGCGCCGATGAAGTAGAGGACCAGACCGCCGGCCGCGAGCACGCCCAGCAGCGGCACGACCAAGCCGGCGGCCAGGCCGATCGTGCCCGCGGCGAGCAGCGAGCCGAGCACCGGCACCCAGGAGCGCGGGATGCGTTTCATGTCGGCCTGCCGCTTGGGATAGTCGTGGCCGCTGAGATAGGTGACGGCGGCGGCCCCGTTGAACAGGATGGCGAGCACGGTGACCGCGATGTAGGCGACGTACACGAAACCTCCAGTTGAAATGATCTGCCTCAGGGACGGGATGGGCGCGCCGAATGTGACTCGGTCGGCGTCCTCGATGGAGACATCCGCGTCGGTGGAGGGCGAGCAGGTCCCGCTTTCTGTTGGTGCCGCCGGGAACCGAACGGCACGCTCACGTCGTACCCGCGATCTGTGAAAAGGGCTTGGGGAAAATCGCTGTTCGGATGGGCGGCGGGGTGGTAGACAGCCGGGGTGGAAAAGACCTTGCAGTTCTCGGATCTGCTGCGGCTGATCGAGGAACGATCGACCGCATTCCAGGCTGTCGTCGCCGCCGCGCCCAGCCTGGACGCGATCGTGCCGACGTGTCCGGAGTGGACTCTCTTCGACCTGGCGGAGCACATCGGCACGGGCCGTTTCGCCTGGGCCGCCACCGTCGCCGCCGGGCCGGACGCCACCACGAAGTCGAGCACGGACGCGGTTGCGCCGGTGGACCGCGCGGAGCTGTCCGCCTGGCTGGCCGACTCGACCCGGGCGCTCGTGGACGCGCTGCGCGACGCCGGCCCGGACCGCGGTTGCTGGGTCTGGTGGGAGCAGTCGCAGTCGCCGGCGACCTGCGGCGCCGTCGCCCGGCACCAGCTCCAGCAGATGGCTGTCCACACCTACGACGCCCAGATCACCGTGGGTACGCCGCAGCCGCTGCCGGAGGAGATCGCGCTTGACGGCGTCGAGGAGTTCCTGTTCACCTGCTGCGCAACGACCGCAGCCTGGCCGCACGAGCCCGCGGTCGTCGACTACCACGCCACCGAGGGCCGCTCTTGGCGGGTGCGGCTGTCCGCGGATGGCGCCCAGGTCGGCCCGCTCACGGCCGAGGCCGCCGACGCCACCGCGACCGGCACCGCCAGTCAGCTGGTCGAGTTCTTCTACGGGCGCATCTCGCCGGACGCGGTGAAGCTGGACGGTGACCCGCGCGTCTTCGACAAGCTCTTCGCCTGGGACCCGGACGCGTAACCTCAGTCCACAGTGCTCGGGTCGAAATAGTCCCGGAGCAGCGCGATCCTCCCGTCGCTGATCCGGAAGATCTGCACCAGCGACATCGTGGTCGTGGTCGCGTCCGGCGCGACCACGACCGTGTCGATCTCGGCGATGAACACGTCCGGGTCCGCGGTGGTGTGCAGCACGAACCGGGACCGCGCCGTGTCCACCACGCCGCCGCTGTCGGCCGGGTGCGCGTAGTAGGCGGCCATGCCGGCGCGGATCTCCTCCCGCCCGGCCAGCCGCCGCGGGAAAATCCTGCCGTCCGGTATGAACGGCGACTCGTAGACGCCGTCCGGCGTGAACAACTCGGCCAGCGCGTCCGCGTCACGGGTCAGGGCACCGGCGTGGATGTACCGCCCGAAGATCTCCTGTGGATTGGTGGGCACGTGCGGCTCCTCCATCGCTCGGGGCCTGGCAACGATACGCCGACTCGTACCACCGTGTGGGGTGCGTTGTTCGGGTGTCGAGCAGGACACCGGAGGAGCGGGTGGCCTGGATCGTTGTCATGTCCACCCTCGAACGGCCTCGGCCGGAATCGACACGGCGGGCGAATAATTCGTCGAGCCGGTCCTCGGTGAGGCTTCTCAACCCGGTATCGGCCCACAGAGTTCTGTCAGAACAATTCTCCTGAGATTTCGTGAGCCGCTCGATTTCGGATTAGCCGGTTCAGGCTCCCCTCAGGAGCCGTGCTGACCGAGATAGTGCCGGATGGCGTCGAGTAGAGCCGGGTCCTCCTCGACCGCCCGGGTGACCAGGTTGCAGCGGTGGCACAGCAGCTGGCGCACCACACCGGTCTGGTGGTCGTGGTCGACGGCCAGCCGGCGGGGGCGTGGTGGGCTGCGCCAACGCCGCTCGCGGCTTCTCCTCGCCACAGCGGCGGCCACTGTTTTAGCTGGTCAACCATGCAAGCACATACAACGTCGTCCGTTGCTACAACATAACCGTCATTATGGTGTACATGCGGGTCAGGTTGTTATGTCCGTTTTGAGTAGTGCGATTGGTTTATTGGATTACTGGTATTAGCAATCCGATAATTAGGCCAGCGTTGGTGTCAGAGAAGTCTTCGACTGATGATCAGGTGGCTCTGGCCACGAGCGGTTCGTCGGTGAGCATGCGCCTGGTCGTCCGACGCGCTCCCGGTCCCGCCGCGGTGTCCGGCTCGGCGACGGACTACCGTCGCGCGCTCGGCGGCGCCCCGGTCCCCGACCTGAACCCAGCGGACGACCAGACCGGCTCAGTATTCGGTGATCAGCCAGATCTGGTTGTAGGCGTCGCCCTTGAAGGGGTACGCGAGCACCGCCTGGTGTTCCACATTGTTCGTGTAGTCCTGATCGAGGTAATTGCCGCTGCGGGTGTTCCGCACGCGGAATTGGTTGCCGCCGGTGCCGAGGCTCAGCACGTTCCACACCTGGTTCGCGTCGACGCTGCAATGCCAGGCGAGGATGTCGGGGTGCTCCACGCCGTTCGTGTAGTTCTGGTCGAGGCACTTCCCGCTTCTGGCGTTGATCAGATGCGTGCCGCTGGGCCACTGCTCGATGTACCACATCTGGTTTGTTCCGCCCGTGCAGTCGAAGGCGATCACCTCGGGGTGCTCGATGTTGTTGGTGAAGGTCTGGTCGAGGCACTTTTGACTGTTGTAGTTCTTCAGTCTGAACAGCCCGGATCCGGAAGTGGGTCCCGCGTGCGCGGGCTGGATCGCGACGAATTGGGCAACCATGAGCAGGCCGGCGGCGAGTGCCGCCCGGGCAGTGACGCGGAGTGATGTCATACCGTGTTTTCTACGTGCCCACCATGGCAGCGATCAATGTAAGTCTCGACAATCACCAATACATGCTTGAAGCAGCCCTACCGCACGGCAACTGATCTGTCCGTCGTTCGCCGACGAAAAGCTTCCGGTAGCCAGGCACATGGACTACCGGGAGCGTGGAGCGGAGCTCAGTCGGATACGGCGAAGGGTGCGTAGCCCGGTTCCAGCACATCAACGACCAGGTCGGAGAACACCAGCGAGATGATGTGGCCGTTCGTCCCGATGGTCGCCTCGTGGAACGGCAAGCCGAGGTCCCGGGACCACTGTTGCGCCTCGGAGGACGACGCGACGAGTGCCAGGCCCGGGTAGAGCGCCTGCCACTTGACGCCCCACACGTACCCGTCGAGGTCGGCGCCTTGTTCGTGGTCCACAAGCCGCTCGTCGAGCGACTGTTTCCAGATCTGTGGTGACAGCGCTGAGGTCGTGGAGGCACGGACGCAGTGGGTGAACCGGTAGCGGAGGTGCTGGGGGGCGATGCCGGTGCGGGGATCGGCGGTCGCGTAGATGAACATGTCGTAGTCGCGCATGTAGTCGGCGAAGCCGTGAAACACAAGGGCCTGGTCGAAGACGTCGTCGAAGGCAGCCTGGATCTCGGACCCGTTCACCCACTGATCATCTCGCGAACGAGGCCGCGCGGGCGAACGTTACTCGACGTGGTCAGTCGACCGTGATGGCGAGCGACTGTGCTGACCGGCGCCGAGTTGTTCTGCGATCGCCGGCTCGTGTCGACCCGATGTTGATCGCCACCCGCCTGCGCCGTGAAGCGGGCGGCGAGGTGGGCGAGCGCGCTGCGGCGGGGTGGACAGTCCCTGTTCGAGGGTCAGGCGCGCGGCGTACCCCCGCGGTTATGGTCCCGGCATGGAGGATGTGCTGGGGCGGCTGGGTGAGCTGCGGGCCGGGGGAAGCGCGGCGAACGGCCTGGTCCGGGCGGAGGTCGACGGCGTGGGCCGGGTCGTCGACGTGCACCTCGACGCGCGGGCGATGCGGCTGGCGTCGCAGGAGCTGGCCGAGGCGGTGGTCGCGGCGCTGCGGGAGGCGCAGGCGGCGGCCCGGGAGCGTGGCGCCGAGATGGTGGCGATGCCGGACCGGGAGGAGCAGCTCGCGGCGAGCGTGCGCGCGGTGGAGCAGGTCGACCGGCGGATGCACGAGATCGTGTCGATCCTCGACGAGGTCGCGCGGCGGGCACGCCTGTGAACATCGACCCGGAGGCGCTGGCCCGGGCGGCGCGCGAGCTGACCGGCCTGTCCACCCGGATGAACGACGAGTTGCAACGGCTGTCCGCCACGGTGCACGACGGCAGTCCGTGGGGCGCGGACGAGCCGGGCACGAAGTTCGGCACGGTCTACGTCGAGGTGCTCGCGCACGCGGAGGCGGCGATCGCGAGCTACGTGGCCCAGGTCGCCGACGCCGGGGCCCGGCTGGATCGTCAGGCCCGCGAGGTGGCGGCCACCGAGGCCCACAACCTCACGATGGTACGAGAGGCGGGCGGCCCGCCCCGATGACGATCACCCTGGACCCGTGGCTGGCCGAGCCCTTGGCGCTTGTCGGCCTGGAGTGGCCGGAAGGCGACGAGGACGCGCTCGCCCGGCACGGCCAGGCCTGGCTTGACTACGGCACCGCGCTCCGGGCACAGGGCGACGAGGCGAACGCGACAGCCATGCGGGTGTGGCGGGACAACGAAGGCGAATCGATCGAGGCGTTCGAGCGGTTCTGGAACGGCGACGACGGACCCGGCACGCACCTGGCGGATGCGGCGGCGGCCGCCGACGTCATCGGCACGGCGCTGATCGCAATGTCCGGGTTCGTGCTGTGGCTCAAAGGCCGGTTCGTTGCCGAGCTGACCGCGCTGGCGTGGGCGGTGGGTGCGGCGATCGCTGCCGCGTTCTTCTCCGGCGGGGTCGCCGCGCTCGCGATCGCCGCGCTGGCGGCGATCAGCAGGGAGGTGCTCCGCGGGCTGATCGACGAGGTCCTCGGGATGATCGAGACTGAGATCCTGGCGCAGCTCCGGCAGGTGTCGGAGTCGCTTCGCACTGCCGAACCGGAGCCCGCCCCGGCGCTGCCCGCGGACCCGGAGCTGGCCTTCCAGGAGTTGCTGCGCCAGGCGGAGACCGTGGACGTGAGCACGCCGCCGAACGGGGCGACGTTCTGGTCCGGGGTGGCGCCGGACGGAACGTCGTTGCAGGACACGGCGGAGGCCAACACCGACGGCGTGAACACCGTGACGATCGAGCAGACGCCGGGCGGCGGGTACTTCGACGAGCTTGACCTGTTCAGCGCGAACTCGCCGGTCACCATGCCGCAGGCGCAGCAGATCTGGGAGACGTTGTCCACGCGGTACGCGGAGGGCGCCACCGGTACCGTGACTGCCTACGTGCACAATCCCCGGCCGGGCAGCGTCTGGACCCAGCACGAACTCGAGGCTCTGCGGAACAATCCGCACGTGACCGATATCAGGATCATCGATCCGTACCCGAGCTGAGGAGGGCGGCCACCGTGACCGTGCAGAGACTCGGCAACCAGTCGGCCCGCAACGACGCCGGCGTGACCGTGAGCAGCCGCGACCGGGCCACCATGCGGGTGGACTACCACGACTCGACGCTTGTCGTGCCCGTCGACCGCGGTTCCGGAAGTTACGGCTTCTACATCCCGGCCATGCCGGTCTGGACGGACGGCACCGTCGTACCGCCGGATGTGCTCGCGGTTCTCAAGTCCGGCATCGTGGAGGTGATGGCGTACTGGAACATCCGCGTCGAGTTCCTGTGAGACACCGTGTCGCGGCGTGCCGGTGACGCGTTCTCCACGGAGGCGGGACACGACGACGGCATGATCAGGAGTGCAGGTGCAGCTCGGCAGCACGACGCCGCGGATCGTCCGGGACGACGACCTCGACGGGATCCCGGCGGCGCGGATACTCGACGTGATGCGGGCGATGACCGCGGTGCTGAGCCTGCCGCAGTCCGCGGCGGACTCGGCGGACGCACTGATCGTGCCGAGCGGGCAGGGCGAGGAGTGGCGGATCACGCACGCGATCCGGCTCTGGGAGGCTAACCCACGGCTCCGCCTGCTGCTGATCGCGAACGGGAACCCGGCCGAGGTCACCTACGACGCGCTCACCCTCGACTACCTGCGCGGGCTCGGACTGCGCCGGATGGACGGTGTGCACGTGCAGGCGGAACCGGCGCCGAACACCGCGCTGCAGGCCTTGTGGATCGCCGACCGCGTGCAGGCGTTGCGGATCGCCAGCTTCGGGCTTGTCGTCTCGCCGTACCATCTGCTCCGGGCCTATCTGACAGTGCTCAAGGCGCTGGACCGGGCCGGCGCGCGGGTGCCGATGTGGCCGGTTCCGGTCGCGGTGTCGCCGGAGACGCGTGTGCCGGAGACCGGCGCGACCGCCTACGACCTGCTCCCGGGCGAGGTGTCCCGGATCATCTCCTATATGGACCGCGGCTGGATCGCGTCCACCGGCGAGTTGCAGTCCTACATTTGCTGGCTGTGGGCACACTAGGGCGGTGCAGCTCGCCATAGACTTCGGTACCGCGTCCACAGTCACCATGTTCGGCGAGCCGCCCCGGCCGCTGGTCCTCGACTCAGCCGTCGGGGTCACCGCGGAGGGCGGCATGCTTACCGGCCCGGAAGCGGCCGCGAGCGCGCCGGAAAGCGTGGACCGGCATCCGAAACTCCGCGTCGGCGACGGCGTGATCCGGGCCGGTGGGCGTGAGCTGCCGGCCGCGTACACGGTCGGCGCGATCCTGCACCGGGCCGGGGCAGAGGTGACGCGCGCGGTGGGCGGCGAGGACCGGGCGGTCACGCTCACCCACCCGGCCGCGTGGGGCCCGGCGCAGCTGTCGACGCTTACCGAGGCCGCGACCTGGGCCGGGTTCGCCACGGTACGACTGGTGCCGGAGCCGGTCGCGGCCGCGGCGCTGCGCCAGGTGCCGCCCGGTCAGTGCCTCGCCGTCTACGACCTGGGCGCGGGCACGTTCGACATCGCGGTGGTCCGGTCCGGCGAGCTGGTCGCCTCGGCCGGGCTGTCCGACGTGAGCGGCCTGCACCTGGACGCGATAGTGGTCGGCATGGCCCGGCGGGCGTCGGCGAGCGCGGCGCCGGACGTGTGGGCGCGACTGGAACGGCCGCAGACCACCGACGACCGCCGGGCGCAGGTGCGGTTGTGGGAGTCCGCGCGCGTGGTCCGGGAGCAACTGTCCGTGCAGGGGTCCGCGTTGATGCAGGTGCCGATGCTCGGGGCGCCGGTGGAGATCGGGCGGGCGCAGTTCGAGGCGGAGGCGACGCCGCTGCTGGAGCGGACGGTGGCGCTGACCCGGGAGACGTTGCAGCGCGCGAGCGTACCCGTGGCGGGTCTGCTGTTGGCGGGTGGGGTGTGCCGGACGCCGCTGGTGGCGTCGTTGCTTCATCGCGCGCTCGGGATCACGCCGGTGCTGACGGAGCGGCCGGAGCTGGTGGTGGCGCAGGGTGCGCTGGCGTTGGGGTGGCCGGCGGCGACCCAGCCCGCGCCGACACCGGAGCAGTCCGCACCTGGCCCGGTGCCCCCGGTGGCGCCGCACCAACCGGCCGGGCCACACTGGGGCGCACCCGCACCCGCATCGGCGCCCTGGCAGTCCGCGCCGCCCGCGATGGCGCCGTGGCAGTCCGCCACCATCCCCGCTCCCGGCTACCCGCGCGTCGAGCCGGTCGAGATCGCGATCGACGGGGCCGCCGGGATCACGCTGCGCTGGATCGAGCGGGAGCTGGACGGGGACGGCAGCGGCGGCACGCACGAGGAGCCGCGGTTCCTCGCCGCGGACGGCCGCGTGCAGATCTTCGACACCGCGGCCGGCCTGGTCGCCTACCTGCACAGCGACGCCGCCCACGACCTGCGCCACCGTCCGGGCTGGCCGGAGTACCTGCGCTGGGTCAGCCCGCCGGTGCTGTTCCCGGCGCCGGAGCACCGCTACGAGCTGGACCTGGTCGCGGACAATCTGGCCGCCGGCCGCGACTCGTGGATCCCCGAGCTGATCCTCGGGGCCGGCGTCATCGCCCGCGACCTCGCCTACGCACTGCACCTGGACGTGTGGACGCTGCTGGCCCCCGGTTCGCTGCTTGACGAGCTGGACGAGGCGTTGCGCCGGCAGAACCGCTGGAAGCTGCGCGGACTCGACGCGGCCCGGCTGGCCGAGCACTGGCGGCAGGTCGTGGACGAGCTTGAGGACGCGGTCGCGCACCAGCCGTAGAAAGACTGCCATGGTCTGTCAGGTTTCTCTGCGACCGTGACCGCATGAACCGCACATGTGAGGGCAGGGTCGCGCTGGTCGCCGGCGCCACGCGCGGGGCCGGTCGCGGGATCGCGGTCGAGCTGGGCGCGGCCGGCGCGACCGTCTACGTCACCGGGCGCAGCACGCGCGCGGGCCGCTCGGAGATGGACCGGCCGGAGACGATCGAGGAGACCGCGGAGCTGGTCACGGCCGCGGGTGGCACCGGCATCCCGGTGCGGGTGGATCATCTGGTCCCGGAGCAGGTGAAGGCGCTCGTCGACCGGATCGACGCGGACCACCACCGGCTGGACGTGCTTGTCAACGACATCTGGGGCGGCGAGCTGCTGTTCAGCTGGACGGACCGGCTGTGGGAGCACTCGCTCGACGACGGCCTGCGCATCCTCCGGCTGGCCGTGGACACGCACATCGTGACCAGCCACTTCGCGTTGCCGCTGCTGCTGCGTACCCCCGGGGGTCTGGTGGTGGAGATGACCGACGGCACCGCCGACTACAACCGGGACAATTACCGCGTCTCATTCTTCTACGACCTGGCGAAGACGTCGGTGCTGCGGATGGCGTTCGCCCAGGCGCAGGAGATCGGCCCGCTCGGCGCGACAGCTGTGGCGCTCACCCCCGGCTGGATGCGCTCCGAGATCATGCTCGACCACTTCAACACCGCCGAGGGTACGTGGCGGGACGCGCTCGCGAGCGAACCACACTTCGCGATCTCGGAGACGCCGCGGTTCACCGGCCGGGCCGTGGCCGCGCTCGCCGCCGACCCGGACCGGGCACGCTGGAACGGCAGGTCCCTGTCCAGCGGCGGCCTCGCCCAGGTCTACGGCTTCACCGACCTGGACGGCAGCCGCCCGGACGCGTGGCGGTACCTCACCGAGGTCCAGGACGCGGGCAGACCCGCCGACGTCACCGGCTACCGGTGACGTTCCCGGTGTGACACTTCCGTTGCCACTATTCGGCGCCTGGTGCACCGCAGGCCGCCTAGCCTGCAATTTATGCAACTTCACGCAGTGCTTGTCAGGGCGTTCGCGGGTACGGCCGCGGTGGTGCGCGGCGTCACGCCGGAGCAGCTGGGCGCGGCGACGCCGTGCGCGGACTGGAACGTGCGGGCCCTGACCAACCATGTGCTCCAGGTCGGCTCCGCGCTCCGGCTGGCCGGCCGGCGCGCGCCGTTCCCGGACGATCTGTGGACGCGCGACCTGATAGGCGCGGACGGCCCGGCGGACCGTTTCGAGGACGACCGGCGGGACGCACTGGAGGCCTGGTCCGAGCCGGCCGCCTGGGACGGCAAGATCGACATGGGTGCGCCGATGACCGCGCCCGAGGCGGTGACGATGCTCGTCAGTGACCTGGCCCTCCACGGCTGGGACCTGGCCCAGGCAACCGGCCAGGAATACCTGTGCGATCCCGCGGTCGCGGCCGTCACGAGGGATTTCGTGGCCGCGTCCGGCGAGCAGGGACGCCAGATGGGGATCTTCGGGCCGGCGCTGCCGGTCGCGGACGGCGCGGACGTGTTCGACGAGGCGCTTGCGCTCAGCGGTAGAGCGCGGCGGTGAGCAGGGCGGCCGCACGCATCCGGTCCCGGAGCGCGGGCGGGGCGGACCGGTACACCAGCTCCACCGCGAGATCACGCCAGACCGCGGAGGCCAGCTCGGCAAGCAGCGGCGGCACCGAGCGGTCGCCGAACCAGCCGGGCACGTCCAGGTGGAAGCGCTGCGTGGTCCTCGCGGACGCCGGCAGCGCGGCCACCACCTTCAGGTGCGCGGCCGTGACCAGCTCACCCAGACCGAGGTCACGCGCCGGGCCGGGCAGGCCGAGCAGGAACACCGCCTCGGCCTCGGTCGCCGACAGGCCGGTGAGCCGGGACCGGTAGCCGTCGACGAGTCGATAGCCACCGGCCCGGCCCTGCTCCGCGTAGACCGGGATGCCCGCGCCACCGAGCGCGGCCACGTCCCGATATACGGTCCGTTCGGAAACGCCCAACTCAGACGCGATCTGCGCGGCCGTCAGCGTCCCGCGCGCCTGCAACAACAACACCAGGGACATCAGCCGGGACGCGCGCACGGTCCCGATTGTCCCCGAGGAACCCACCGGACTGCCGCGCCCACAGGTCCGCGTAGAGGCCGTGGCGTGCCAGCAGCTCCGCGTGCGTACCCGACTCGGCGATCCGGCCGGCGTCCAGGACAACGATCCGGTCCATCCGGGCGATCGTGGAGAGGCGGTGGGCGATCGCGATCACGGTACGGCCGGCCATCACCTCACCGAGCGTGTCGTGGATGGCGGCCTCGAACTCGGAGTCGAGCGCGGACGTGGCCTCGTCCAGGACCAGGATCGGCGCGTCCCGGTAGAACGCGCGGGCGAGCGCGATCCGCTGCCGCTGCCCGCCGGAGAGCCGCACGCCCCGCTCGCCGACGTGCGCGTCCAGGCCGGTCCGGCCGTCGGAGTCGCGCAGATCCGCCACGAAGCCGTCCGCGGCGGCCCGGCGCAGCGCCCTGTCGACCGCGGCCGGATCGGTGCCGATGTTCTCCCGGATCGAGCGGTGCAGCAGCGTGGCCTCCTGCGCGACCATGGCGATGTGCGCCCGCAGGCGCTCTCCTGGGTCACCTCGGTGATGTCGGCGCCGTCGATCGTGATCGTGCCGGACTCCGGGTCGTGGAAGCGCAGCAGCAGCCCGACCAGTGTGGACTTGCCGGCGCCGGACCGGCCCACGATCCCGACCCGCTCCCCCGCCCGCACCTCCAGGCTCAGCCGGTCCAGCCCGCCGGTGCCGCGTCCGTAGTGGTGGCTGACCTGCGCGAACCGGATCGCCCCACCCCGTACCGTGAGCGATGGTGCCCCTGGTCTGTCCTGGACCGCGAGCGGCTGCGCGACGGTGCGCAGTGCCCGCCGGAGCGCGCCGACCGCGCCGAACAGCGACGACACAGCGTCGAGCAGCCACTCGGCCATCCCGGTGATCTGGAAGCTGAGCGCCAGCGCGGCCGCGATCAACCCCAACGGCGCCGCGTCGGTACGCCAGAGGACGATCCCGTATCCGGCCAGCCCGACCAGAAGCGCGCTGCTCAGCGCCGTCATCGTGCTGTTGATCGTCACCTCGACGCGCTGCACGCCGAGGTGGGCGTGGCGGGCCTCGGCGAAGACCCGCTCGTCGTCCTCCGGCCGGTGACCGAGCAGCGCGAGCGTGTCCGCGTTCGCGTAGGAGTCGACAAGCAGCCCGGTCAGCGCGGACTCCGCGTCCTGCAGGCGCTCGGATGCGCGCCGGTAGTGCGGCACCGCCCAGCGCATCAGCAGCGAGTAGGCGACGATCCAGGCACCGAGCGGGACCAGCAGCCGCACGTCGACCGTGGACATCACCCACACCGAACCGGCGATGTACGCGGTCACCGCGATCAGCGTGTGGATCACGCTGTACGCCGCGGTCGCGGCCGCGTCGCCGCCGTCCCGGACGTAGGTGGCGATGCGCCCGGCGAGGTCGTCGCGGAACCAGCCCACGGACTGCCGGGACACGTGCCGGTGGGCGCGCCAGCGGGCGAGCGCGCGGGCGTTGGCGCGGAACGCGATGTCGTCGAGCGCCTCGCCGACCAGATTGAGCAGCGGCCTGACCAGCAGGATGACGGCGGCGACCGCGATCAGTTCACGGCCGTGCGCGGCCCAGAACGTGTCCGGGCTGCCCGCGGCGAGCGTGTCGACAATCCGCCCGGCGTAGCCGATCAGCCACACCTCAAGCAGCGCGCCAAGGACTGTGGTGGCGACCGCCGCGACGACGACGAGCCTCAGCGGCCGCAGCTCCTGCAGCAGGAAGCGGCAGACGGTGCGCGCCGGGGTGCCGGTGCGGTCGGGGAACGGATCAGTGGGGTTCTCGAAGAGACCGAGTAACACGAAGTGCCTTTCCGGCGTTGAAGACGATCAGGTGGCTGGAGTGACCGCCGATAGCCGTCATGATCGATCTCCTTCTTCGTGTGGTGGTCCCGTGGTGGAGGTTAGGGGTTCGGCTCCGCCGTCCGCACCGGGTTTTCCGCCGTCCGCCCGGCGGTCCGCTGACGTGCCGACTCGTACAGCACGACGGTGGCGGCGGTGGCCGCGTTGAGCGAGCTTGCGGAGCCGAACATGGGGATGCGGACGAGCTGGTCGCAGACCTCGCGCCAGCCGGCACTGAGCCCGGTGGTCTCGTTGCCGATCACCGTCAGCGTCGGCCTGGTGAAGTCGTACTCGGCGGCGTCCACGGCACCGCGCTCGTCGGTGCCCACGACGGTGATGCCGATGCCGTCCGCGCGGATGCCGGCGACCCAGGACAGCACGGCCTGGTGTGCGGGCACCCGGACCACGGGCAGGGCGAACAGGGATCCGGTGCTCGCCCTGACCGCCTTCGGGTCGTACACGTCGGCGGCGTGGCCGGTGATGATGACGCCGGACGCGCCGAACGCGTCCGCGGACCGCACGAGCGTGCCGATGTTGCCCGGACTTGTGGGCCTGTCGAACACGACCGTGTGCATGGCCGGCCCGGCCGGAATGCGGTGCAGGTCGTCGTCGGGCAGCGCGACCACGGCCAGCAGCTCCGGCACGGTGTCCGCCTTGCCGCCGAGGTCGTGCATCAGGTCGTGGGCGACCGCGATCTTCTCGGCCGGAACCGTGTCAAGGGTGTCGCGTGCCCAGCCGGACAGCTGCGCGCCGGCGTCGTAGAGCAGCTCGCGGATCTCCCAGCCGTACTCGGCGGCCATGCTGATCGGGCGCACGCCCTGCACCAGGAACTCGCCGCGGCGCTGCCGTTTGGTCCGGTTGGCGAGGAGCGCCTCCCACTGCTGGAACCGCGCGTTACGGCCACTCACCCGCAGAACCACAGTCAACCCCGCCTCCGCCGCACCCCGATGCCCTGCCGCGCCGGACGTCATAACCTACCGCGTGGCTACCCCCGGCCCGCTGACGGCCCGCGCCGCAGGTGCGCCGCACAGTCCCGGTGCGTTACGACAGGGAGAGCTGCGGCTTGGGCGGGCACAAGGGCCGGCACCGAGGCCGCGGGTTTCGCAGGCGTGCGGGTCAGTCGTGGCACTGCGGCAGGTCTCAGGGCCGGGCATGACCGCAAAGCAACACCGGATCCGCATATGTCAGGACACAGCCCGCGCTCACGACCCGCGTCAGGAGGAGGCCCCGCGGTCAATGCCCAGGCCTGAGCGCTGCCCGCCCGATATTTCATTATATAAGCGCCGCCTTGTGCGTTCTTCCTGACGCCGAAGGGGTCAGGAAGGCCGACGTCAAGATCCTTGCGGCTCTGGTGGCCCTTATTCGAGCGCGATAAGGGCCACCAGAGCCGCAAGGATCTTGCATACCGCC
>NZ_JBITDX010000006.1:296743-419516 GCF_044454585.1 Catenuloplanes sp. NPDC051500 | reverse complement strand
GCTTCCTCGTTGTAAACCGGCATGAGGATCGAGAGCTTCACCGGAGGTTTCTCCACACTGCGGGGCGACGAGATCGGCCATAGCCTAACCGCAGGATCGCCTCGGTCGTAATCCTGGGTTTCGAGTCTGGCGTGATCAACTTTGCGTCGCTACAGCGTATTACCTCCCCGATCCGTCGCGTCTGACTAATTGCGCTTTTGCCGTCACGGTCAGTGCGCCCCCGCGCGCGGTGGACGTCAGCCGGCGGCCGCCAGCGGGGTCGGGCGCTTCGGCCGGAACATGCGGTTGAGCAGCGCGTCCATGTGCCACAGCTGCTTCGGGTGGCCGACACGGATCCAGAACCGCTCCCGGACGCCGTCGATCGCGGTGGCCGCGAGCTCGACCGCGGACTGCTGGGCGTCCGGGTTCCAGTTGACGTTGCCCAGGTGCCGCAGCTCCGCGTTGAGGTGCAGTCGCAACCTCCGCAGCAGCCGGGTCTCCTGGGTCACCACCAACCGCCGGTGGGTCAGAACGAGCAGGAACTCCCCCTGCAGCGGCTGATCGGGTCGGAGACATCGAGCGACCAGGACGGCGGTGTCGTCGGCTTCGACGCACCGGCGGAACACCGGCATATGCCGGCTGACGGTCGGGATGGCCACTCCGGCTTCGGCGGCGGCTGGCAGGAACGTTCGCGAGAAGACGTCCATGCGCGGTTAACGACGTGTGACCCCGATATGACGTGCCGGGCCTCGGCGTCGTGCGTGCATCGGACAGCCGCGGCTGCGGTTTCCGGACACCACGGATGGCATGCTGGCCGGCATGACGTGGCGAGTTCCCCGATGGCTACCCGCGGTCAAGGCCGCCGGCGGCGTCGCCCTGATCCTGTTCGCTGTCGCGCTCGCCGAGGGCGACCCGGTCCAGCTCGGCGTGGCCGGCGCGGTTTGCGCCGGTCTGCTCGTCTGGGCCGCCCGCGACCTGCTCGCCCCGGTTCGGCTCGCGGCCGACGACGACGGGCTGACAGTGGTCGCCGGCTTCGCCCGCCGGGTGCGCGTGCCGTGGCCGCAGGTCGAGGCGGTCCGCCTGGACACCCGGCCGCGCCTGGGCCTGCGCAGCGAGACGCTTGAGGTCGACACCGGCGACGCGCTTCACGTCTTCACCAAGGCGGACCTCGGCGTACCCCCGGCGGATGTTCTTCCGCACCTGCGGAGGAGCTAGGCCGACGCGGTCAGGGTCAGCGCGGCGAGCGCCAGGAACAGCAACGCCAGCGCGCCGCCCTGGTAGAGCGACCGGTTCTTCTGCGGCGCGTAGGCAAGGCCGGCCGCGGCAAGCGAGCCGACCACCAGGCCGCCGAGGTGACCGGCGATCGAGATGTTCGGGACGGCGAACGTGATGACCAGGTTCACGATCAGCACGGGGAGCACTGTGGACGTGTCCCGGCCGAGCCGCCGGAGCAGCACGAACAGCGCGGCGAACAGGCCGAAGATGGCGGTGGAGGCGCCGGCCGATAGGCGGTCCGCGTCGAAGAGGAGCGCGGCGACGTTGCCGCCGAGGCCGGCGAGCAGGTAGAGGCCCAGGAAGCGGATCGGGCCGAGCGCGGTCTCCAGCTGGCGGCCGAGAACCCACAGCGCCCACATGTTCATCAGCAGATGCAGGATGCCGAAGTGGATGAACATGGCGGTGAACAGCCGGTAGTAGGCGCCGTCCCAGATGCCGGGGTAGACCGTGCCGGCCTCCGGCACCGCCTCCAGGTACATGTAGCCGTCCGCGAGCGGCGTGATGCTCGGGCCGATCACCGCGCCGAAGAAGTGGATCGTCGAGGAGCCGGTGAAGAGGCCGGAGCCGATAAGCGAGCCCATGCCGGACAGTGCCACCCCGAGGGCGGCACCGAGGATGTTGAGCGCGATCAGGGTGATCGTGACGTAACCGGCACGGCCGGCCGCACTGCCACCGAAAGCGGTGCGGACCGGCCGCTGCGTACGTTTCCCCTCGGCCACGCACTCCGGGCACTGGTGGCCGACCGACGCCTCGTTCATGCAGCCGGGGCAGATCGATCGGTCGCACCTGGTGCAACGGACATACGTCTCGCGGTCGGGGTGCCGGTAGCAGACCGGGACGGTCGCCGGTACGTCACTCATGCGATCAAAAGTACGTCAGGTCAGCCGACGCGCTCGATCTCGACCTTCTCGATGACCACGTCCTGCTTCGGGCGGTCCATCGCACCGGTCGGCGTGGTGGCGATCGCGTCGACCACGCGCGCGGACTCATCGTCGGCGACCTGGCCGAAGATGGTGTGGCGGTGGTTCAGGTGCGGCGTCGGCGACACCGTGATGAAGAACTGCGAGCCGTTGGTGCCGGGTCCCGCGTTCGCCATCGCCAGCAGGTACGGCCGGTTGAAGACCAGGTCCGGGTGGAACTCGTCGGCGAACTTGTAGCCGGGACCACCGGTGCCGGTGCCGGTCGGGTCGCCCATCTGGACCATGAAGCCGCTGATCACCCGGTGCGAGATGGTGCCGTCGTAGTACGGGCCCTTGCCGGCCTGGCCGGTGCGCGGGTCCGTCCACTCCTTGGTGCCCTCGGCCAGCTCTACGAAGTTGGCCACCGTCTTCGGGGCGTGCAGCGGAAACAGCTCGAGCCGGATCGCACCGTGGTTGGTGTGCAGGGTGGCATATACAGCCTGGGCCACGGGTACTCCTTCGTCGGTTGGACAGTTCAGTTTCCTTGCGGAGTCTCCCATGTGCCGGTTCCGCCTACACGGCGGCACCCGAGGGGGGAGGATCACATGCAGGACAGACACCCTTTCGGAGGTGGTGCTGGTGTTCGGAATCGGGCGAAGCAAAACCCGCAGCCAGTTGGTCCGGGCAGAACTCGAAGAGGGCCTGGATCACCTGAAGCAGGCCGCCACGCACGCCGCGGAAGGCGTCGGTGCGACGGTCGGGCCGCGGGTGCACGCCGCGCGCGAGGTCGTCACACCGGCCGCCAGTCGCGCACGTAACGCGGCCGCCGGCGGTATCGCGGTGATCACTCCGCTGGCGATGGCGGCCGCGGAGGGCGCCCGGCAGGCGGGTAAGCAGACCGGGAAATCGAGCCGCCGGGTGAAGCGCAAGAGCGCCAAGGCGCTGCGTCGCACCGTCGGCCGTGAGGAGCGAGGCATGTCGCGGAACCGCAAGCTGGCCGGTCTGCTGATGATCGGCGTCGCCGCGGGGGCGGCCGGCAGCATGATCATGCGCCGGCGCCGGCAGCGCGAGGAAGAGCAGTGGACGACGCACGAGTCGAGCACGGCGCGCAGCGCCACCGACGCGGCCCGGCAGATGACGGAGAACGCCAAGGGGAAGCTGCACGCGGCGACCGAGACGGCCAAGGACACGGTCAAGCACGCGACCAACACCGCGAAGAGCACCGCGGAGCGGGCGGTCCAGGCCGGCACCAGCGCGATCTCGTCGGACGGCGCGTCGGACAGCAAGGAACCCGCGGCCGACCGCATGTCCGCCTCGGACCGGCTGGCCGCGGACTCGGCGACGCCGTCCTCGACGATCCGGCCGGCCGGCATGGCAGGCGCGGGCAACAAGGCCCACGGCGACCCGCTCGGCGCCCAGGACCGCTGGCCCGCGGGCTGATCACAAACCTTTGAATGCAGCGGGGGTACGCACGCCGTACCCCCGCTGCATTCTTGTCTAAAGCCAGCCGTTGCGGCGGAACGAGCGGTAGAGGATGACTGACACGATGACCAGAAGCATGATCAGGAATGGGTACGAGTAGCGCCACTCCAGCTCCGGCATGAACTTGAAGTTCATGCCGTAGATGCCGGCCGCCGCGGTCCAGACCGTGGCGATCGCGGCCCAGGCGGCGATCTTCCGCATGTCGTTGTTCTGGTCGACCGATACCTGCGCGAGCCGGGCCTGAAGAATCGAGTTCAGCAGGTCGTCGTCGGCCGTGATCTGCTCGATCGTGCGGCTCAGGTGGTCCTGCACGTCGCGGAAGTAACGGCGGACCTCCTTCGGCACCGTGCCACGGCTGGCGTCCGAGGTGAGCGTGAGCAGCGGCCGCTGAAACGGCACCACAGCCCGGCGGAACTCCACAAGCTCCCGCTTCAGCTGGTAGATCGACTGGATGCTGGCGCCGCCGGTCCGGGAGAAGACCTCCTCCTCAAGCGCGTCCAGGTCGTCCTCGATGCCGTCCGCGACCTCGATGTAGTGGTCGACGATCCGGTCCGTGACCGCGTAGGCGACCGCCCACGGGCCCTGGGCCAGCAGCTCCTGGCGCGCCTCCAGGTCCGCACGGACCGGGGAGAGCTTCGCCGCGTTGCCGTGCCGGACCGTGATCACGAAGGCCGGGCCGATGAAGATCAGCACCTGGCCGGTCTCCACCACCTCGGAGTGCTCGGTCAGCCGGCCGTGCTCCAGGTAGCGCGCGGTGCGGCAGACCAGGAAGACCACGTCGTTGAAGCGCTCCAGCTTGGGGCGCTGCTCCGCCTTGATCGCGTCCTCGACCGCCAGCTCGTGCAGTCCGTAGGCCTCCGCTATCGGCGCCATCTCCTGCTCGTCCGGCTCGTGCAGGCCGAGCCAGACGAACGAGTTGGGCTGTTCGCGGGCCGCGGCGAGCGCGCCGGCGTAGTCCCACTGGCCGTCCTGGCGCACGCCGTCGACGTAGAGCGCACAGTCCACGACCGCGCTGCGGGTCGGTGACCCCTCGGCGGGCAGGTGACGCGGGGTTCCATCGGCGCCGATGATCCTGGTCATCGCCCGGACGGGTGCGGTCCACGTTCGGCCGCGACCCCTCGTGTGTCCGTTGGCGCCGTTGTTCTGGTCAGCCATCCGCATTCACCCCCTCGTCCCTTATTCAGGTATCCCGCATGGAGGTTACGCGCGGAGGGGGATAGCGCCGGCTGGACCGGCCGCTTTCGGGGGTGAGCGAAGGGATCCAACCACCGGCTGCCGACGATAACCAAGCCCAGAGGGGTGGCGCCGGGTGGACCGGCCGCTTTCGGGGGGTGGGGGCGCGAGCGGTCCACCCGGCGCCAAGGGGGCGGGGTTATGTCTATGAGGGCCACCGCATGGCGATTGGCCATCCGCATTGTTGTCGCAGGCCCGGCCGGAAAGAAACCCCGGACCGGACCTGATGCCATTTTGTCGGGTATCCGACAAGCCGAACGGGCACCTTTTTGCACCGTCAGGCGTTAGGGAGGTCTAGCGCGGTTGATCTTCAGCCGCGAACCGCGTCGATCGCCTCGGCCAGTCGGCGCACGCCCTCGTCGATCTGGTCGGCCGTCACCGCCGAGAAGGCGAGGCGCAGCGAGTGCTGCCCGCCCTCAAGCAGGAAGTCGGTGCCCTTGACGACGGCCACGCCGCGCTCGGCCGCGGCCGGCAGCACCTTGTCCACGTGCACGTCGTCCGGCAGGTCGATCCAGAGGAAGTAGCCGCCGTCCGGCTCGGTGAACCGCACGCCGGGGATGCGCGCGCGCAGCGACTCGGCAAGCACCCGGGCCCGCTCGCCGAGGGCCGCGCTCACTGTCGCGATCGAGCGGTCGATGTCACCTGACACGCAGAACTGGTGCACGATCGCCTCGGACACCATGCCGGGCGAGATGTAGAGGTTTGTGGCGCGCTTCGCGATGTCCGCGATCAGCTTCGCGGGGCCGACCAGGTAGCCGACGCGCACGCCGGGGCAGACCGTCTTGGTGAAGCTTGACGCGTGCACGACCACGCCCTCGGTGTCCATCGACAGCATCGACGGCAGCGCCTCGCCGCGGAACCGGATGTCCGCGTACGGGTCGTCCTCGAAGATCGTGAACCCGTACTCAGACGCCAGTGCCAGCAGCTCGTGACGGCGCTCCAGGGAGAGCGTCACACCGGCCGGGTTCTGGTAGTTCGGGATGATGTGGGCGAGCGTCGGGCGCACGCCGGACTCCAGCAGCGCGCGCAGCTCCGCGGTGTCGATGCCGTCCGCATCGAGCGTCACCTGGTGCACCTTGCCGCCGAGGTTCTGCAGGTTGAGCAGCGTGCGGTCGTAGGTCGGCTTCTCCACCACCACGGCGTCGCCGGCCGTGACCAGGTGGTCGAAGAGGAACGCGTCCGCCTGGAGCGAGCCGTTCGTGATCAGCACCTGCTCGGGCGTGACACCGTGCTTCTCCGCGATCCAGGTGCGGAGCGGGAGGTACCCGACCGAGGTGCCGTAGGCGGTGATGCCCGCCGGGTCCGCGTCGAACGCGCGTACGGCCGCGGCCTTGAGGCCCTCGATGTCCACGATGTCCAGGGAGGGGGCGCCACGGGCGAATGAGATCAGCTGCTCAGCGGTCATGCGCTACAGCTTACGAGCAGGGGGATCGCGGTCCCTACGCCCATTCCCGCCAGGTGAACGGCAGTCGGAAAGTCGGTAAGTCAGCCGGTTTCCGGGGGCGCCGGCCGCAGAAAACGACAGGCGCCACCCGTACCCTCAAGAGGTTTTCAGGGCCTTTTCCCGGGCCCAGACGCGCATGATGTCGCGGACCGAGATGACGCCGAGGACCTCGCCGCCCTCAAGCACCACCAGGTGGCGGAATCCGCCGCGGGCCATGGCGAGCGCCGCCTCCTCAAGGGTCCAATCCGGACCCGCGTAGACGACGTCCCAGGTCATGTGCGTTCCGGTGCGTTCGACGTCGGGGTCCAGCCCGGCGCCGATCGCCCTGAGGAGGTCGCGCTCGGTCATGATCCCCACGCCGTCGGCGTCCGGGTCGAGCACGACTGCGGATCCGGTGCCGCGGGCGGCCATCATCGTGGCCGCCTGGCGGAGAGTGTGATCGGGGCCCACGGTGAGGACCTCAGCGGACATGGCTTCGCGAACGTGCATGGCGCATCTCCTTTGACACGGCGCGCTGTTCGTTCCTGACCTGCTGAAAACATGGTCGCCACATCACATGTGAGACGGCAAGAGGGAGGCGTTCCGCTAATGTCTCGGTCGTGACTTCGCCCACCGGCCGGTCGGCCGCGGATCCGCTGCTCTGCGTCGGCGCGCTGATCGTCGACGACGACGGACGGATCTTCGTGCAGCGCCGGTCACCGGACCGGCGGCTGTTCCCGGACACGTGGGACATCGCGGGCGGGCACGTGGAGCCGGGCGAGAGCCTTGAGGACACGCTGCTCCGCGAGGTGCGCGAGGAGACCGGCTGGATCCTGTCGCACGTGCTCGGCACGGTCGGCGAACACACCTGGAAGGGTGACGACGGGCTCTACCGGCTGGAGACCGACTTCCTCTGCCGGGTGGACGGAGACCTGTCCCGGCCCCGGCTCGAGGACGGCAAGCACACCGAGTTCGTCTGGATCTCCGAGGCGGAGTTGGACCTGCTCGACGAGAACCGCCAGGACGACGACACCATCCGCCGGATCGTGTCGGACGGCTTCACCATGCTGAGGGTATTCGGCTTTTAGCCCCATTCGCGGCTTTCGGTCGTTGAGCCAGGTATGAGTGCCAACGACATGACAGGTCTCGTGCTCGCGGCCGGAGCCGGGCGCCGGCTGCGCCCGTACACGGACGAGCTGCCCAAGGCGCTGATCCCGGTCGACGGGGACACCACGATCCTGGACATCGCGCTGCACAACCTCGCCCAGGCGGGCCTGCCCGAGGTCGTGGTCGTGGTCGGCTACCGCGCCGACGCCGTCTCGGCCCGCGTTCCAGACCTCGAGAAGCAGCACGGGGTACGGCTGACGCTCGTGCACAACGACCGGGCCGAGGAGTGGAACAACGCGTACTCCCTCTGGCTCGCACGCGACCACTTCGCCCGCGGCGCGCTGCTCGTCAACGGCGACACCGTGCACCCGGTGAGCGTCGAGAAGACGCTGCTCGCCTCGCGCGGGCCCGGCATCCTGCTCGCGGTCGACACCGGCAAACAGCTCGCCGACGAGGAGATGAAGGCCCGCTTCTCCCCCGACGGACTGCTCACCCGGATCACCAAGCGGATGGACCCGGCCGAGGCGCACGGTGAGTACATCGGCCTCACGCTCATCGAACCGGCCGCCGCCACCGGGCTCGCCGACTGCCTGGAAGCGGTCTGGCGACGCGACCCGAACCTCTACTACGAGGACGGCTTCCAGGAGTACGCCGACCGGGGCGGCGCGATCCGGCACGCGGACATCGGCGACATCCCCTGGGTCGAGGTCGACGACCACGCCGACCTCGCCCGCGCCCGGACCGTGGCATGCCGCTACTAGCCCGCACGATCCTCACGCCGCTCCACGTCGACGTGCGGCGCGGCGCCGTGGCCGACCTGGGCCGCATCCTCGCCGACGGGCGGATATCCGCGGGCGGCGACGTGGCAGTGGTGGTCGGGCACGGCGTGGGCGCGCGCGTCGCGGACCTGATCCGGCCCAGCCTCGGCGCCGCGGACATCTTCACCGTTTCCGGCGGCACCCTTGACACCGCGAACGAGCTGGCCGCGAAGCTGCGCGCCCGGTCGTACGACGCGGTGGTCGGGATCGGCGGCGGCACCACGCTGGACACCGCGAAGTACGCGGCCACCCGGTACGGCATCCCGATGGTCTCGGTCGCCACAAGCCTCGCCAACGACGGCATCGGATCCCCGGTCGCCAGCCTGGTCAACGACGGGATGAAAGGCTCCTACGGGGTACACATCCCGATCGCGGTGATCGTCGACCTGGACTTCGTCGAGGCCGGCCCGTCCCGCTACAACCGCGGCGGCATCGGCGACGTGCTCAGCAACCTCAGCGCGCTCGCCGACTGGGAACTCGCCCGCGACGTCCGCGGCGAACCGGTCGACGGCCTGGCCGCGTCGCTGGCCCGGATGGGCGCGGAAGCGCTGCTGCGCCACCCCGGCGACATGACCGATGACGGCTTCGTCACAGTGCTCGCCGAAGGACTCATCGCCAGCGGGCTGGCCATGGCCGTCTCCGGCTCCAGCCGCCCGTGCAGCGGCGGCTGCCACGAGATCATGCACGCGGTCGACGTGCTCAACCCCGGCACCGGCTCACACGGCGAACTGGCCGGGATGGGCGCGCTGTTCTGCACGTTCCTGCGCGGCGACGAGCTGCGGTTCCGGCAGATGTCCGCCTGCCTGGCTCGGCACGCGCTGCACCGTACCCACCGGGACTTCGGCCTTTCCGACGAGCAGTTCGCCGACGTGGTCGGCTTCGCGCCCCGCACCCGCCCCGACCGATACACGATCATCGAACACCTGGACCTGGGCCCGAAGGAGATTCGCATGCGGCTGGCAGACTACGTTGATGCAGTCCAGCGCTCCTGATCACCAGCCGGCCGAGTCCGACTTCTACCGCGTCAACCGCGGCGGCGGCCTCTACAGCGAGGCAATCAGCCAGCGGCTCGGCGCCAAGCTCGCACTCTTCGGCTACCGCAAACGCCTCGCGCCGACCACGCTGACCATCTTCAACCTCGGCATCAGCGCGGTCGTCTCCGCACTTGTCATCGTGACCGCCGGCCCGGTCGCCGACGGTGAGGTGCCAGGCATCGTCATCGGCCTTATCGCCCTGGCCGGCTGGCAGCTCGCCTACGCCTTCGACTGCGCCGACGGCCAGCTCGCCCGGGTCACCGGCCAGACCAGCCCCGACGGCGCCCGCGTCGACGTGCTCTGCGACGTGGCCGGCCAGATCGCGCTTGTCGCCGCGCTCTCCTCGGTCGCCGTCGCCCACGAGCCGGCCACCCCCGCCTGGCTGATCGGTCTCTTCGCCGGCGGCTGGATGGTCAACCTCATCACGTCCGTCATGGCCACCGGCCCGAACCCGGTCAGCCTCCTCAACTCCAGCACGCTCCCGATCCGCCTGCTGAAGCTGATCCGCGACTACGGCGCCGTCATCGCCGTGGCCGGCATCGTCCTCACCGTCGCCCCGATCGCCATGGTCTGGTTCATCGGCGCTTTCACCCTGGTCAACGGCGCCTTCCTCCTCACCAGCATCGCCTTCAGCGCCCGCAACGCCCTCCGCGAACACGACCTCCCCCGCGGCTGATTTTTTTTACCCGGTGGGAGAGAGGCCGGCATCGGTGAGAACGATGACGCCGGTAGGGGACTGACACTGGACCCGAATGGTCATGAGGTCGCCCTTCTCCAGATCCGCGGCGAGCGGCTGGGGACCGGCCATTGTGGCGGCTCGCTGCGCGCCGGCCTCGCGTGTGACCATCGTGCCGTCACGCTGCCGGGTGCCGATGGAGACGGTGACGTGGGTGACTGAGGCGCGGTCCGGTTCGGGCTCGTAGTACGGCCGCACCATGGCGTTCAGGCTCAGATACCGCCCGCTCAGAGCGTATGAGACCTCACGTACCGCGTCACCGGCGGCGTTGGACGGGCAGGCGATTGCGAGCGGATGGGCATAGCCGTCAGCGTCCCGGAGTGGGCGGGGAAGCTCGGTCAGGCTTCCACCGCCCTTCTCGGGCGAGAGCGAGTCGAGGGGCACGACGGGAACCGGCGTTGTCAGCCGTCCGGTCGCCGGTCCCGGCGTCGGCTTGCCGTTCGTCGGCAGGGTCGCCGTGGTACTTGCCGCCGTGTCCTGCGGCGGTCCCACGGTGGCTTCCAGCTGCGCCCAGGCGAAATAAACGCCGACCACCGTGGCAATCAGGCTCAGCACGGCAACCAGGTGACCGAGGTTCTGCTTCCGATCGGAGGTCGGTCGCCGGCCCGTTTCGGGGGAGGAGGTCACTGTTCCGCTCACCTAACAGCCGAAATCGATCGTCCGGTACGGAGAGAACTCCAACCGAACGGCAATGGATAAATGTCCGCTTAAATCTCATCACGAGGCGTTCAGTAGCGGCTTTCTCCCTGAGAATAGAGCCGGCGACATCGTCGCGAATCGACGACTCGGGCATTCACGGATCGTCGATTAATTGGTCGGCTCAGCCTTTCTGGAGATGCTCATATGGCCACAACACCAGAATTCAGCGTCGGGCAGCCCACGATTGGCCCCGACGGTCCCCCGCAATCACCCGGTCAGCCGACGCGTTCCGGGTCGAGGACGCGGCGGCGAGGCGGCCTCCTGACGGTCACGATCAGCATGGTCGCGTTGCTGGTGTCGCTCGGGTCGATGGCGGTCGCGGTCAGGGCGTTGGACCGGGCCGACATGGCCCGGGACTTCGCACTCACCGCCCGTGGTCAGCAGCCGGTCACACCCGCCACGCCCCAGCCGCTGCCGAGCACGGTCGTCGAGACCACCGAGGCATCGGCGCCGGTCGAATCGACTCCTGCGACCGTTCCCACGTCCACCGCGATACCGGACCTGAATCCAGAGACCCGCTACAACATCAAATACGAGGCCGAGGTGCTCGATCTGCAGTGGCCCAATGGATGCGCACCGAGCGAGAGAACAAATGTTGATCTCGACGAACCACGTGTGATCGTGTTCGGCGGCCCAGGAATTGATCTCTCGCTCGGCAGATGTGGAAACTCCCGATCGCCGAATCCGGATTTTGAGCTTCAAGGTGGCGCACAGGGCGCGTTGATCACTTCCCCTACCGCCACACCGCAGGATTGCGCAGAACGCATCCAGAAGGGTCCGTTGCTTCCCGAAACCAACATTCCCGCGCGGCAGGGACAACTGTTCTGCGTGCTCACCGACTTCTCCAGCGCTCAGCAGGCCGGCGATACCCGCAAAATGATCCGGGCCGAAGTAAAGGGCGTCGCGGCCAACGAGCGCGTCAGCATCGAGATCACGGCCTGGATCATTCCGTGACGGCGGGTCAGGCGCGGACCGGGACGATTGCGGAGGAGCCGAGGAGGCGGCCGTTGTCGGCGAAGGCGTCGGCGCGGAGGTATTCGGGGTCGTTGGTGACGGTGAGGGCGGTTTCGAAGCCGGTGCGGTCGCCCTCGGCCACGACGCCGAGGGTGCCGGGCTGGCGGCCGGCGCGGATCTGCCAGGTCTCGATGTCGGTGGCGCCGTTCCAGCTGGCGTAGGCGACGAGTTTGCCGGCCTCGCGGCGCAGGCCGACGGCGGGCTGGTCGGCGGGCTCGGCGGTCCAGGTGGCGCGGGATGCGCGGTAGGACTGGCTGTCGGAGGGGAGCCGGCCGTCGAAGAGGACGGTGCCGTCCTCGGCGAACTCGGTGAAGTACGGGAGTTCGCCCCAGCCCACGAACGACCGGCCCTCGGGGCGCTCCTCCATGCTGCCCTGGGTGGCGGCGGAGAGGCGGCGCGGGTGGATGTACTCGTGGGCGAGCGTGGCGGTCTTGGCCTGTTCGTCGAGGGTGAGGATCAGGCCGCGGGAGCGGTCGTGCTCCTTGGTGATGCCTGCCGCGTTGTCGAAGAGGCTGATTGTGCCGTCGGTGCGCCGGCGCGCGTCGTGCTGCCAGGAGAAGGCGGCGGCGGCCGGAACCGTGAAGTCGCTCTTCCGGCCGCCGAGGCGCCAGATGACGTCGCCGGTGGTGCGGTCCACCTTGTAGATCGTCCAGGTGTGCCGGGCGGAGATCAGCAGGTTGCCGTCGGTGTCCTCGGCGACCGAGTTGGCGTGGAAGTAGTCGTACGGCAGGAGCGCGGAGTCGCCGGTCGGCAGCGGCGCGAACGACTCGGAGTAGGGCACGTGGTCGCTGGCCCGCCACTCGAAGACAAGCTTCCCGGTGGCGATGTCCACCTCCTGGAGCACACCGTCGTGAAGCGCGCCGGCGGCCGGCCCGCCGACCGGGGTGAGGTCCGCGGAGATCGGCCGGTAGACCCAGAACAGCGCGGTGCCCCGGTCGGTGATCTTCAGGTCGTGCTGGTCGGCCTGGGTGACGCCGTCCGCCCGGATCCGGGTGACCTCGCGGTAGCGGTTGTCGAAGATGACGAACTCGCCCTGTCCTATGCCGAGGCCGCCGGTCCCGCCGATGAGTCCCTCCCACCAGGTCAACACCGGCTTGTCCTGATATTTCTGGACCTTCAGGTCGATGGCGACTGTGGCGGGCTCCGGCACGGGACGGAACCACACCGGCACGCCTGTCGCGTCCACGATCAGCGGGCCGAACTGGCCCTTGCCCTGGCCCGGCGTCAGGAAGACGTGGCCGGCGCCGGGGTCGGGCGCGGGCGTCGAGACGACCACCCGCTGCACGTGCAGGTCGGGCCGGGACACGAAGTTGAGCAGGTTGTCCGCGCCACCGGCCTCGGCGCCGCGGTTGGCCTCCCGGGCGGAGTCCGCGCCGATGACGAAGCCGGCTCCGCAGCCGGCCAGGCCCGCGGCCGCGAGACCGCCGCCCGCGATCAGGAGCTGACGGCGCGACCAGCGGCGCGGCGGCTCGGGCAGGTTGTCCGGCATCGCGCTGATGGGGGAAGGAGGAATCATGCTTCGCTCTCCGTCACGCGTCGCGTCATTCCCAGGGGAATCGCGAACTACGCTCTCAATTGGCTGAGAAGGTCGTCGTACACGTCGAGCAGGCGGCGGGTCACCACCTGCGGATGGAACGTCGACTCGTACCGTGCCCGCGCCGCCGCGGTCAGCGCGGCCGCACCGGCCCGGGCGACCGGCAGCGCGGCGGACAGCTCCCCCGCGTCCGCGCGCACCACCCATCCAGCATCCCCGACCAGGTAGGGAATGCCGCCGAGCGCGGTGCCGAGCACCGGCCGGCCCGCGGCCAGTGCCTCGATCGTCACCGTCGGCAGCACATCGTGCCAGGTCGAGACCACCATGACCACCGCCGACCGGCGCAACGCCGTGTGCACGCCGTCCCGGTCCAGCACGCCGAGGTACTCCACGTCCGCGCGCGCCGCGGCCGCGGCCTCCACCTCCGGGCGCAGTTCGCCGTCGCCGGCGATCCGCAGCGGGCCGAGCGCGCCGTCCGGGTGCCGCCGCCAGGCGTCCAGCAGCAGGCCGAGGCCCTTTTCCGGGGACAGCCGTGCCAGGTAGAGGAAGCCGTCGCCGAGTGGGGTGGGCGGGCCGGGGTCGGGCACCGCGTTCGGCTTGACCACGATGTTCGCGGGCGGCACGCCGTACCCCCGCAGATGCTCTTGAATCTGGGCGGTCAGCGCGATGAAGCGGTCGACGGAGCGCCAGGTGGGGCGGTGCACCGCGAGCGCGGTCGCCATGATCGCGCTCTGCGCCCGCGAGCCGCGGTAGCAGCCGTGCACGATCGCGGGCAGCGGGAACGTGCGGTCGCGGCAGTCCGTGCAGATGCGGCCGTCGCGGAAGAACAGGCCTGGCGCGCAGACCTGGCGGTAGTTGTGCACGGTCTGCACCACCGGGACGCCGTGCCGGTGCGCGGTGCGGACGATCCAGGGCGAGATCAGCGGGTACGGGTTGTGCAGGTGCACGATGTCGGGGCGATGTTCACGCAGCGCATCGGCAAGGTCGCGCTGAGGCGCGTAGACGGGCGAGATCGGCAGGAGCGCCTTCTCCCGCACGGACATCGCCGGAATCGCGTCCGAGCTGCGGAGGAATGGGATCACCTCGACGCCCGCGCCGGACAGTTGCGCCATTTCCTGAATAACGATCGTGTTCTCGCCGGACGGCATGGCGTCGCGGTAACGATTGTGCGCGACCAGGACCTTCATAGGTCTAAGAAGCTACCGTTCAAGACGTGCCAGAGTTACCGGAGGTGGAAGCGCTCGCCGCGTACCTTCGCGAGCGCGCGGTCGGCCGCACCGTCGACCGCCTGGAGATCGTGGCGATCAGCGCCCTGAAGACGTACGACCCGCCGCCCACCGCGGTCGCGGGCCTGACGGTCACCGGGGCGGGACGGCACGGCAAATTTCTCGACGTCGAGTTCGGCTCGGAGATACACCTGGTGGCGCACCTCGCGCGGGCCGGGTGGCTGCACTATCGGGACGCGTTTCCGGCCACCACGCCGCTGAAGCCCGGCAAGGGGCCGATCGCGGTGCGGGTGCGGCTTGACGACGGCTCCGGCTTCGACCTGACCGAGGCCGGTACCAAGAAGAGCCTCGCGGCATACCTGGTCCGGGATCCGGCGGAGGTGCCGGGCGTGTCCCGCCTCGGGCCGGACGCGCTCGCGGTCGACCTGGAGACGTTCACCGCGCGGGTGACCAGCCGGCGCGGGCAGATCAAGGGCGTGCTCACCGATCAGGAGATCCTGGCCGGGATCGGCAATGCGTACTCGGACGAGATCCTGCACGTGGCGAAGCTGTCCCCGTTCGCGCTTACCAACAAGCTGACGCCGGAACAGCTGGGCCGGCTGTTCGAGGCGATGCGCGCGGTGGAGACGGACGCGGTCACCCGGTCGGTGGGTCAGCGGGCCGCGGAGCTGAAAGGCGAGAAGCGTTCGGGCTTCCGCGTGCACGCCCGGACCGGGTTACCGTGCCCGGTCTGCGGCGACACTGTGCGTGAGGTCTCGTTCGCGGACACGAGTCTGCAGTACTGCCCGACCTGCCAGACCGGCGGGAAGCCGCTCGCGGATCGGCGGCTTTCCCGGATCGTGCGATAAATCTCCACAGTAATCGCTCACACCCTCAGCGTGACCTGCACGGACTCCCCAGCGGCCGGAGATGAACAATGCGGTCTCAACCATGAAGCAAGCGTCTCGCCGTTCTTTCGCACCGGGCCTCCGCCGGTATAGTGTCCCGGTCTCACGTACCGAAGCGCGGAAACACCGGCCCTCCGGCCGGTGCCGGTTTCCCGGACCGAGCGACGGAGCGTAATGTCTGCCGGGTCACCGCTACGCCCGAGGAGACATGGGAAACTGATGCGGTGGGCTTCCCATAGCCCGGAGGGCGGGTGGGAAGCACCTGCCCCGCGGGAGGACGTAGGTGAGGTGACGACGAGCCTCCAACGCCCGGTCGTCAAAACAGGCCGGAGCAACAGCGTGCCCCAGTACGACGAGTTCGAGATTCAACCTGCCCAGCCGGAGCGGACCACCAACGGTGTGCCGCGCTCCGCATGGTCACGGGCGAAGCGCACCGTCTCCCGGTGGCACCGGCCGTACACGGTCATGTTGCTCCTTCTCGACTTCGGCGCCGCGGCCCTTGCCAGCCTGATCGCCATCTCGCTCTTCGAGCAGGCGATCTCGGGCTTCCAGACGGACAACGGCGAGCCGTGGTTCCAGGCCGTGGCGTACCTTCTGCTGCCGGCCGGCTGGCTCGTGGTGCTGTGGGCCAACGGCGCCTACGACCGCCGTTATCTCGGCCTCGGTACCGATGAGTTCAAACGGGTGACCCGGGCTTCGGTGACGGTCGCGGCAAGCGTGTCCTTCATCGCGTTCGCCACCAAGACCGATCTTTCCCGTCTCTCCGTGGCCACCGCGCTTATCGGCGCCACCGTCTTCATCGTCCTCGCGCGCTACCTGGCGCGGCTGGTGCTGCACATGGCCCGCCGCCGGTTCGGCGCGGCCGCGCAGCGCATGGTGCTGCTCGGCACGCTGCCGGAGACGCTCGAGGTCTACACCGCTGTCACCCGCAGCCCGGCCGCCGGCCTGGTGCCGGTCGCGATCCACCTGACCGACGGCTACGCCGCCGCGAAGGGCCTGGAGACGCCGGTCCCGGTGCACGCGGGCAAGGACGTGCTGGCGCTGGTCCGCGAGGTCGGCGCCGACACGATCGCGTTCTGCGGCTCGGCCAGCGCGGAGCCCGGCGAGCTGCGCCGGCTGGCCTGGCAGCTTGAGGGCACCGGCATCGACCTGGTGGTGGCGCCGCAGCTGACCGACATCGCCGGTCCGCGCGTGCATATCCGGCCGATCGAGGGTCTGCCGCTGCTGCACGTCGAGGAGCCGACGATCTCCGGCCTCGGCTGGCTGGTCAAGAACGTGATGGACCGCGTCGCGGCCGCGCTGGGCCTGGTCCTGCTGTCGCCGCTGCTGCTGGCGATCGCGATCACGATCAAGATCTCCGACCCCGGGCCGGCGTTCTTCCGGCAGTCGCGGGTCGGCCACGAGGGCAAGGTGTTCCGGGTCTGGAAGTTCCGGACCATGTACGTCGACGCCGAAGAGCGCCGGGCCTCGATGAAGGACATGAACGAAACCGACGGAATGCTCTTCAAGGTCAAGAACGATCCGCGGATCTTCCCGGCCGGACAGTTCCTGCGGGCCAGCTCGCTCGACGAGCTTGCCCAGCTGATCAACGTGCTGACCGGCGAGATGTCGCTCGTCGGGCCGCGCCCGCTGCCGGCCGACGACGGCGACTTCCTCGGTGACGTGCGGCGGCGGCTGCTGGTCCGGCCGGGCATCACCGGGCTGTGGCAGGTGTCCGGGCGCTCGGACCTCTCCTGGGACGAGGCGGTCCGGCTTGACCTCTACTACGTGGACAACTGGTCGCTGGCGTACGACCTGAGCATCCTGTGGCGGACGATCGGCGTGGTCGTCGCACGCAAGGGTGCCTACTAGAGCCTGTACATTTCCCGCCCCCACCGTCAGGATTCGGCGGTGAGGGCGAACGTGTCTACGGCGGCTTCGGTGCTCGCGCTGATCAGCGCGCTGGCCGCGGCGGTCGCCGCCGTGATCCGGCTCCGGCAGCGGCGGGGCATCGCCACTGAGGCGCAGCGGGCGACGTACCAGGTGCTGCACACGGCCGGCATGGCGGCTGAGCCACTCCGTGCCGGGCTCGACCGGGCCAACGCGGCCAAGGCGGTACGCCATCTCCGTACCCTCGTCGGCGCTCCCGGTCTTGCTCTGGTCGGCGCGGACGGCGTGCTCGCGCTGGACGGGCGCGGCGCGCACCACAACACCCAACTGGCCGCGGCCGGTGAGCGTGCGATCGCGCAGAACCGCTCCACCGTGCTCGGCGAGTCCGACCTGCCCTGCGACCGGATGGACTGTGTGGTGCGCGGCGCCGTGGTGGCGCCGCTTACCGGCGCGGACGGCGCCTCCGGGGCAGCGCTGGTGGCGATCGCGGACGGCCAGCCGGCGCCCGGGCTGGTGCAGGCCACGCTTGAGACCGCGCGCTGGGCCGCGGCGCAGCTGGCGCTGGCCGAGCTTGACTCGTCCCGGGAGCGGCTGGCCCGCGCGGAGGTGCGGGCGCTGCGCGCGCAGATCAGCCCGCACTTCATCTACAACGCGCTGACCGCGATCGCCTCATTCGTGCGCACCGATCCGGAGCGGGCCCGCGAGCTGATCCTTGAGTTCGCGGAGTTCACCAGGTACTCGTTCCGGGCCCACGGCGAGTTCACCACGCTCGCCGAGGAGTTGCGCTCGATCGACAGGTACCTGACCATCGAGCGTGCGCGGTTCGGGGACCGTCTGCAGGTCCGCCTGCAGATCGCCCCGGAGGTGCTGCCGGTCAGTCTGCCGTTCCTATGCTTACAGCCGCTTGTGGAGAACGCGATCCGGCACGGGCTGTCCCGTAAGCCCGGCGTCGGCATGGTCAGCATCGACGCCACCGACGCCGGGGCGGAGTGCCACATCACGGTGGAGGACGACGGGGTCGGGATGGACCCCGCGACGCTGATCGCCGGGATGGCGCGCGCGGCCGCGGAGTCCGACGACTCCGGGCAGCACGTGGGTCTGTCGAACGTGGATGAGCGGTTACGGTCGGCCTTCGGTGACCAGTTCGGCCTGGTCGTGGAGACCGCCCTCGGCGCAGGGATGAAGGTGAGCATGCGAGTGCCCAAGTTCCACCCCTCGGTACGGGCATGACGGCTTTTCTGCGGGTTTTGGCGGTGGACGACGAGCCGCCCGCGCTTGATGAGCTGGCCTACCTGCTCCGGACGGATCCGCGGGTGGCCCGGGTGCACACCGCGGGCGACGCCACCGAGGCGCTGCGGCTGCTGCGGGACACCGACGTGGACGCGGTGTTCCTTGACATCCGCATGCCAGGTCTGGACGGCATGGAGCTGGCCCGGGTGCTGCGCCGGTTCGCCCGGCCGCCCGCGATCGTGTTCGTCACCGCCTACGACGACGGCGCGGTGGACGCGTTCGACCTGGGCGTCACCGACTACGTGCGCAAGCCGGTCCGGACCGAGCGGCTGGCCGAGTCGCTGCGCCGGGTGGCCGAGGCCCGGGTGATCCCGGCGCAGCGGGCCGCGATGGCCCGCGGCGAGGACGACCCGACCATCCCGGTGGAGCTGGCTGGGACGACAAGGATGCTGCCGCGGTCCGCGGTGCGCTGGGTGGAGGCGCAGGGCGACTACGCGCGGCTGCACACGTCGGACGGCTCGCACCTGGTCCGGGTGCCGCTTGCCACGCTTGCCGAACGCTGGGCCGATGCCGGTTTCGTGCGGATCCACAGGTCGTACCTGGTGCAGCTGCGACTGATAGCCGAGCTGCGACTGGCCAATTCCGGCTACGTCGTGGTGGTCGACGGCACCGAGCTGCCGGTCTCCCGCCGGCACACCAGGGAGCTGAAGGACCGGCTGGTCCGCGCGGCCAAGCAGGACTGGAACCGCTGACATGCCAGAGCGACCTCCGCGGGTACGGGTGGTGCTCGCCGAGGTCGGCCGGCCGCGTGTCGCCGCGGATCGTGCGCGCGCCGACCTGGCCGAGCAGAACCAGGTCGGTGAGGCGCTGCTACGCGGCCTGATGCGTGCCCAGTTCGCTCTCGCGGTCCGGCTGGCGGTGGTGGTCGGCGTCGGGCTGGGCGGGTTGCCGCTGCTGTTCGCGATCGCGCCGTCGATCGGCACGGTCAAGGTCCTCGGCGTGAACCTCCCGTGGCTGCTGCTCGGCGTGGTCCCGTTCCCGTTCCTGGTGGTGGTCGGGTGGGCGTACGTGCACCTGGCCGAGCGCAACGACTCCGACTTCGCCGCGCTGGTCCAGCGTCCCGGCCCGGACCGATGACGCCGAACCCGTTCGTCATCCCGACAGTGGTCCTGATGACCGCTGCCACGCTCGCGATCGGCTTCTACGGGCTGCGGATGGCGCGGACCACCTCCGACTTCCTGGTCGCCTCGCGCATGGTCAGCCCGAGCTGGAACGCGGCCGCTATCGGCGGCGAGTACCTGTCCGCCGCGTCGTTCCTGGGCATCGCCGGGCTGATCCTGAAGAACGGCGTGGACGTGCTCTGGTACCCGGTCGGGTTCGCCGCCGGCTATCTCGCGCTGCTGCTGTTCGTGGCCGCGCCGCTGCGCCGGTCCGGCGCGTTCACGCTTCCGGACTTCTGCGAGCTGCGGCTGGGCTCGCGACGGCTGCGCGTGCTCGCCACCGTGTTCGTGGTCTTCATCGGCTGGCTCTACCTGGTGCCGCAGCTGCAGGGGGCCGGGCTCACGCTGGCCACCGTGACCGGCGCGCCCTATGCGCTGGGGGCGGTGCTGGTGAGCATCGTGGTCACGGCGAACGTGGCGCTCGGCGGCATGCGGGCGATCACGTTCGTGCAGGCGTTCCAGTACTGGCTGAAGTTGACCGCGCTCGCCGTACCCGCGATATTTCTGGTCCTGGTCTGGAACTCGGACGGGCGGCCACCTGTCACGCCGCTTGAGGGACTCACATTTCCGCAGGCCACGGTGGTCACCATCGAGGCGCCGGCCACGCTCACCATGGCCGACGGCAGCACGCTTGCGGTGCACGCCGGCGACGAACTGACGTTCCCCGCCGGGGCCGCGGTGCCGGCCGTCGCGGGCGTGGCGGACGGGCTCGACTGGCTGCTGCCGGGCCGGGGCGGCAGCCTCTTCGGGACGTACTCGCTGATCCTGGCCACGTTCCTCGGCACCATGGGCCTGCCGCACGTGCTGGTCCGCTTCTACACGAACCGGGACGGCGCGGCGGCCCGGCGCACCACGCTTGTCGTGCTCGCGCTCGTCGGCCTCTTCTACCTGCTGCCCACGATCTACGGCGCGCTCGGGCGGGTCTACACGCCGCAGCTGCTGCTCACCGGCGACACGGATGCTGCGGTCCTGCTGCTGCCGGCGGCCGCGGTCGGCACCGGGCCGGGCGGTCAGCTGCTGGCCGCGCTGGTCGCCGCCGGTGCGTTCGCCGCGTTCCTGTCCACCAGCTCCGGCCTGCTCACAAGCGTGGCCGGCGTGCTCGCCACCGACGTCTTCGGCCGCGGCGGTTCGGTGCACACGTTCCGGCTGGCCGCGGTGGCCGGTGGCGCGGTGCCGCTGCTGCTCGCGCTGAACGTGGCTTCGCTTGACGTCTCCCAGGTGGTCGGGCTCGCGTTCGCGGTGGCGGCGTCCAGCTTCTGCCCGCTGCTGGTGCTCGGCATCTGGTGGCGTGGGCTGACCGCCGCGGGCGCGGTCACCGGAATCGTCACCGGGGGCGGCACCGCCGTGCTCGCGGTCCTGGTCACGGTGCTCGGGCCGCCGCTGCACGGGTGGCCCGCGGAGGCGGTGGCCCAGCCGGCCGCGTGGACCGTCCCGCTTGCGTTCGCGACAATGGTGCTGGTGTCGCTTGCGACGCGGCGGCAACTGCCGGGCACGGTCGGCGCGACAATGCTCCGGTTGCACGCGCCGGAGTCTTTACACCTCTGAGCGCCGTAACCCGATACGGTCGATTCATGACGTTCGCCTTGGCGCTGCACGGATTGGCGAAGCGGTTCGGGGACAAGGTCGCGGTGGGCGGCGTCGATCTCGAGGTGCCGACCGGGTCGTTCTACGGCCTGCTCGGGCCGAACGGCGCCGGGAAGACCACCACGCTCTCGATGGCCGTCGGACTGCTCCGGCCGGACGCGGGCACCGCCACCGTGCTCGGCCACGATGTCTGGTCCGACCCGCTTACCGCGAAACGGACGCTCGGCGTGATGCCGGACGGCGCGCGGCTCTTCGACCGGCTGACCGGCGCGGAGCTGCTCGCCTGCCACGGCCTGCTGCGCGGCATGCCGTCCGGCGTGGTGGACCAGCGGGCGCGCGAGCTGCTTGACGTGCTTGCGCTCGGCGACGCGGACCGGACGCTCGTGGTCGACTACTCGGCGGGCATGAAGAAGAAGATCGGCCTGGCCTGCGCGCTGCTGCACGGCCCGAAGATGCTTGTGCTCGACGAGCCGTTCGAGGCCGTCGACCCGGTCTCGGCCGCACTGATCAGGGACATCCTTCAGCGGTACGTGGCCGGCGGGAACACGGTGATCTTCTCCAGCCACGTGATGGAGGTCGTGGAGCGGATCTGCACGCACGTGGCGATCCTGGCCCAGGGCCGGATCCTGACGGCCGGCACGATCGCGGACGTCCGGGCGGGCCGCTCACTGGAAGACGTGTTCGTGCAGGTGGTGGGCGGCCGTACGGCCACCGGCCAGGAGCTCGCATGGCTGTGACGCCGTCGCAGCACATCGGTCCACAGCATCGCGTCGGCCCACAGCATTTCGTCGGGCTCAAGATGCGGGTGATGCGCAACGGCCTGCGCGGCCAGCGGTGGCGGATCGCGCTGTTCGTCATCGGCCTGGTCTTCGGCGCCTGGTTCTCCGTGGTCGGCTTCGTGCTGTTCTCCGCGACCGGCTTCGCCCGCACCAGCACGAGCATGGTGCTTGTCAGCGGCCTGGGCGGCGCCGCGGTGGTGGCCGGCTGGCTGCTGATGCCGCTTGTCTTCTTCGGTGTGGACGAGACGCTTGACCCGGCCCGGTTCGCGCTGCTGCCGCTTGACCGTCGCACGCTTGTCAGCGGCATGTTCGCGGCCGCGCTGGCTGGGGTGCCCGCGTTCGCCACGCTGGCCGCCACGTCGGGTCTGGCGGTGGCCGCGCTGCTCCGCGGCGGTGTGGCGGCGGGCGTTCTGCAGGCGGTGGGCGTGATCGCCGGGCTGCTGCTGTGCGTGTCGCTGAGCCGCGCCACGACCAGCGCGTTCTCCGCGATGCTGCGGTCGCGCCGGGTCCGGGATCTGGCCGCGATCCTGCTTGCGGTGCTTGCCGCGCTGCTCGGGCCGTTGCAGATCGGGCTGCTGGCCGCGGCCCGGACCGCGGATTGGAAGGTGCTGGCCGGCGTGGCCCGGGTGCTGGGCTGGACGCCGCTTGCCGCGCCGTACACGCTTGGTGTGGATGTGGCGGAGGGCCGCTGGTGGGCGGTTCCGGTCAAGCTGCTGATCACCGCCGGCACGATCGCGGCGCTGCTGTGGTGGTGGTCCGTGACGCTGGAGAGCGCGATGGTCGGCACCGCGACCACCACATCCGGCCGGGGTACGCGCGACACCCCGCACCGGTCGCCGACCGACAGGTTGTATCCGCGGCTGCTGCGTGGTCTGCCCCGGACCCGGGGCGGCGCGCTTGTGGCGTTGCAGGTGCGGTACTGGTGGCGGGACACCCGGCGGCGGGCGAACCTGATCACGTTCGCGGTGGTGGGGATGTTCGTGCCGCTGATGGTGAACATCGGCAGCCGCGGGCTGATCGAGGGGACCGCCGCGGTGCCGCCGTCGCTGACCACGGTGACCGCGTCGATGGTGTTCGTCGGCGTGCTCGGCGGCGTGGGGCTGGCGAACCAGTTCGGCTACGACGGGACCGCCTACGCCGCGAACATCATCGCGGGCGTGCCCGGCTCCACGGAGCTGCGCGCACGGGTGGCCGGCTTCGCCCTGTACCTGGGTCCGCTGGTGGTGACGATCCCGGTGGTGCTGGCACTTGTGCTGCACCGGCCGGGCTGGATCCCGTCGATGTGGGGCGCGTCCGCGGCTGCGTTCGGCTGTGGCGTGGCGATCAACCTGTTCGTGTCGGTGCTCGGCGCGTTCTCGCTTCCGGAGACGACCAACCCGTTCGCGGTGAACACCGGCGCCGGCGTCACGAAGAGCCTGTTCAGCTTCGCGGCGATGCTCTGCACGCTGCTGCTGTCGGTGCCGGTCTTCGCGATGTCCACGCTGGCCGGGAACGTCTGGGTGTGGGCCGGGCTGCCCGCTGGCGTGGTCTACGGCGGTACGGCGCTGTGGCTTGGCACCCGGTTCGCCGGCCGCCTGCTGGACCGGCGGATGCCCGAGCTGCTGTCCGCGATCACGCCACGACGATGATGTCCCCATGACTGTTGAGGAGCCCGGCGCCCGGATCCATTCGACCGACCCGTTCGCGACGCCTGATGCGGAGAAGTCGCCGGTGCGGCGGTTCCGGGGCCGGCTGGCGTCGCCGGTGACGCTGTGGACCACGCCCGGACCGGCCGGCCTGACCGTCTCCTCCACGCTTATCGCGGACGGCGACCCGGCACGCGTGCTGGGCCTGATCGATCCGGAGTCGGAATTGTGGGACGCGGCCGAGCGCACCGGCCGGATCGCGGTCACGCCGCTGGGCCCGGCACACCGGCAGTTGGCGGACCGGTTCGCCGGTCTGATGCCGGCGCCCGGCGGCCTGTTCCGGTCGGATTCGTGGACGGAGACCGAGTGGGGCCCGGTGCCGTCCGGCAGCGGCACCTGGGCGGGCTGCCGCATCGACGGCGCTCGTGACGTCGGCTGGGCGCTGCTTGTCGAGGCGACTGTCGCACACGTCGAGACGTCCGGGGACGCTGCGCCGCTTCTGCACTACCGAGGGCGATACCGCGAGCTGAGCGACCGGTAAACGCGGTGACTCAAGTCACTGGGCGCAGTGACACGTCCGTTCAGCGCATCTCCCGGCCGGGATGACGATCAATGCTTCACGGCCGGTCGGCCGCTTTCTACGGTGCGGGGGCGAATCGGCCCGACACCCGTGAAGGTTGGTGTACCGGCAACATGAGTACGGACACTCCGGACAACAGCAGATATGTCGCCGTGCAGGCGACGGACGAGTTCGCGGGGTTACGTAAGTCCCTCCGCAACTTCGTGTTCCCGATGACGGCGGCCTTCTTCCTCTGGTACGCCCTCTACGTCATCCTCTGCGCCTACGCGCGCGACTTCATGGCCATCAAGGTCATCGGCCACATCAACGTGGCGCTGATCTTCGGCCTGCTCCAGTTCGTGACCACGTTCCTGATCGCGTGGTTCTACTCGCGCTACGCCAACCAGCGCCTCGACCCGATCGCGGACCGGATCCGGGCAGAGCTCGAGGGCTCGGAGGAGGCCAAGTGAAGACGATCGACCTGGACGTGCTCGCGGCCGAGGCCACGAACGACACGGCCCGTACCCTCACGATCTCGCTCTTCCTGGTCCTCGTGGTCGCCACCCTCGGCATCACGATCTGGGCCAGCCGGCAGACGAGGAGCGCAGCCGACTTCTACGCCGGCGGCCGCTCGTTCTCCGGCTTCCAGAACGGCATGGCGATCGGCGGCGACTACATGTCGGCCGCGTCGTTCCTCGGCATCGCGGGCATCATCGCGCTCTCCGGGTACGACGGCTTCCTCTACTCGATCGGCTTCCTGGTCGCCTGGCTGGTGGCCCTTCTACTCGTCGCCGAGCTGCTGCGGAACTCCGGCAAGTACACGATGGCGGACGTGCTGGCGTTCCGGATGCGGCAGCGGCCGGTCCGGACCGCGGCCGCGGTCTCCACGATCACAGTGTCGATCTTCTACCTGCTGGCCCAGATGGTCGGTGCGGGTGCGCTTGTGGCATTGCTGCTCGGCATCAAGCCCGGCACCACGTTCATGGGCCTGAGCGCGGACGCGGCGAAGCTGCTCACCATCGTCCTGGTCGGCGTGCTCATGATCGTCTACGTGACGATCGGCGGCATGAAGGGCACCACCTACGTGCAGATCGTCAAGGCGTTCCTGCTGATGACCGGCGCACTGATCATGACGATCATGGTGTTCGCGTACTTCAAGTTCAACCTGTCGTCGCTGCTCGGCGCCGCCGCGGAGAAGTCCGGCAAGGGCGAGGCCTTCCTCCAGCCGGGCCTGCGGTACGGCGTGGAGTCGGGCGACGCGATGAAGACGCTCTGGAGCAAGCTGGACCTGCTCTCGCTCGGCATCGCGCTTGTGCTCGGCACGGCCGGCCTGCCCCACATCCTGATCCGCTTCTACACCGTGCCGACCGCGAAGGCGGCCCGGAAGAGCGTGCTCTGGGCGATCGGCATCATCGGCACCTTCTACCTGATGACGCTTGCGCTTGGCTTCGGCGCGGCGGCACTTGTCGGCAGCGCGGCCATCACGGCGCAGGACAAGACCGGCAACACGGCCGCGCCGCAGCTGGCGCAGGCGCTCGGTGAGAAGTACCTGGGTGGCGCCACCGGCGGCTCGATCATGCTGGCCCTGATCGCGGCGGTGGCCTTCGCCACCATCCTCGCGGTGGTGGCCGGCCTCACGCTGGCCTCGTCCAGCTCGCTTGCGCACGACTTCTACGCCAACGTGATCAAGCGTGGTCAGGCCTCGGAGCGCCAGGAGGTGAACGTGGCCCGGATCTCCGCCTTCGGCATCGGAGCCGTGTCCATCGCGCTGGCGATCTTCGCGCAGGGGCTGAACGTGGCGTTCCTGGTGGCGCTCGCGTTCGCGGTGGCGGCCTCCGCCAACCTGCCGGCGATCCTCTTCTCCCTGTTCTGGAAGAGGTTCAACACCTCGGGCGCGGTGTGGGCGATCTACGGCGGTCTGATCAGCGCCGTCGTGCTCGTCATCTTCTCGCCCGTGGTCTCCGGAGCCCCGTCCTCGATGTTCCCGAACTCGGACTTCGACATCTTCCCGCTCTCCAACCCGGGTCTGGTGTCGATCCCGATCGGCTTCTTCTGCGGCTGGCTCGGCACGATCATCGGCCGCGAGCCGGCGGATCCGGCCAAGTTCGCCGAGCTGGAGGTCCGCTCGATCACCGGCGCCGGGGCTCACTGACACGCTGTGCAGAAGGGGCGGTCAGCACCTGACCGCCCCTTCGCTGCGTCCGGAGCGACCTATAGTCTGGGCACCATGGTCATTGCCCAGCGTTTCGGAGAGGGCCACCGGGTTCTCGTCACCGGCGGAGCCGGCTTCGTCCCGTCGCACCTTGTCGATGCGTTGATCAGCCGTGGCTGCACGGTCGTGGTGGTGGACAACTTCATCACCGGTGCCAAGGACAACCTGGGGCACCTTGCCGACGAGCCGCGGTTCACGCTCGTCGAGGCGGACATCTCCGAGGGCCTGCCCGGTCACCACCCGGCGATCGCGGAGCGGTTCGACGCGATCCTGCACATGGCGTCGCCGGCCAGCCCGACCGACTTCGGCTCGCTGCCGGTGGAGATCCTCCGGGTCGGCTCGATCGGCACGCTCAACCTGCTTGAGCGCGCGACCTCGGACGGCGCCCGGTTCCTGATGGCCTCCACCTCCGAGGCGTACGGCGACCCGCACGTGCACCCGCAGCCGGAGTCCTACTGGGGGAACGTCAACCCGGTCGGCATCCGCAGCGTGTACGACGAGGCGAAGCGCTTCTCCGAGGCCGCGACGATGGGATACCACCGCAGCCGGGGTACGGACGTGGCGATCGTCCGCATCTTCAACACGTACGGCCCGCGTATGCGCCCGGACGACGGCCGCGCGATCCCGACCTTCATCAGCCAGGCGCTGCGCGGCGAGCCGATCACCGTGCACGGCGACGGCTCGCAGACCCGCTCGATCACCTACGTGGACGATCTGGTCCGCGGCATCCTGCTGCTGCTCGACTCGACCGAGACCGGGCCGATCAACTGCGGCACCGAGCACGAGTTCACCATGCGCCAGCTGGCCGAGAAGATCACCGAGCTGGCCGGCAGCTCCTCCTCCGTGGCGTTCGTGGAGCGCACCTCGGACGATCCGGAGAAGCGCCGCCCCGACCTGACGCTCGCCCGCACGCTGCTCGGCTACGAGCCGTCCGTCGGGCCGGACGAGGGCCTGAGCAGGACTATCGAGTACTTCCGGTCCCGAGTGAGCTGACCTGGATTTACTGTGCGTTGCCGAGCGAACGTGCGATAGCTACGTACTCTGGGATACATGTCACCCACGGCTCAAACTGGATCATTCGGCGCCGGAGAGTACCGGCGTGACGCGGGCGGCCCGCGCGGGCGGACGTCGGCGCCGAGCGGGGGCACATCGGTGCGTCCCGGGCGGGGCGCCGGCCGATCCGGGTCCTACGGAAACGGCACCCGCGCGCCGGCCCGCTCCGGTGGCGGCGGCCGGGGTGGCGAGCCGCCGCGGGGTGGCCGGGGCACCTACAGCGGCGGCCGGCCTCCGTTGCGCCCCAATTGGCGGCGCATCGCGCTTGTCGGCGGCATCGCGGTGCTGGTGCTGCTGCTCGCGCTCGGCGGCGGCCTCTGGGCGTACGCGTCGAATCTGAACGGCGATCTCAAGCGCACCGACGCGTTCTCGGACCTGCGCGACGGCCGGCCGGAGAAGCCGGTCGAGGGCACGATGAACATACTGCTTGTCGGCAGCGACTCCCGGGACCCGGACGCGCAGAGCGGCCAGGCAAGCGAGTGGCGCAGCGACACCATCATCCTGATGCACATCCCGGCCGACCATCAGAAGGCGTACCTCGTCTCGATACCGCGAGACCTGTACGTGCAGATCCCGACCAGCGCCGGCGCCGACTGCAAGGACAGCGCGCCAGACAAGATCAACGCTGCGTTCGCGTTCGGCGGCCTGCCGCTTGCGGTGAAGACCGTGGAGTGCTTCACGGACGTGCGGATCGACAACGTGGCCGCGATCGACTTCGCCGGCTTCAAGGAGGTCACTGACGCACTTGACGGTGTGGACCTCAAGGTCGAGCAGAAGACCACCTCGATCCACAAGCCGTTCCGCACCTTCGAGGAGGGTGTGAACCACATGAACGGCGAGGAGGCGCTGGACTGGATCCGGCAGCGCAAGCAGTTCCCGGACGGCGACTTCGCCCGGATGCGCCACCAGCAGGAGTTCCTGAAGGCGTTGCTGGACAAGGCCGCGAGTTCGGGCACGCTTACCGACGCCGGGCGGATGGACGCGTTCCTCAAGGCGACGACGAACGCGGTGACAGTGGACGAGAACTTCTCGCTCGTCGACGTGGCGCTGGAATTCCGCAGTCTGCGAAGTGACGATCTGACGTTCATCACCAGCCCGAACAAGGGCAGTGACGAGCGCGACGGTCAGTCGGTGGTGCTTTCCGACCGGGAGCCGGCGCTCGCACTCTTCGACGCGATCGCGAACGACCGGATGGGCGACTGGACGAAGGCAAACGCAGAGCCACAAGCCAAAACGACTCCGTGACACCTAGCGGTTTCCCAGGGGTTGTTTACCTTCCGGCAACCTCTGGGACGCCGCGTGTTTGACAGCTCGACCTTAACTTGGCGCTCATCGGTCAAGAGTCGAGGGGATCTCACGAGTGGCGGCCAAGCGACGAAAAGACCCGCTGTGGGCGCGGCTCATCCTCGTTTTCGGTGTGGTGCTGGTGGTGGTGAGCGGCGGCACACTTGTCGCCGCGCAGACGCTGATCAGTCAGGCGACCGACTCGATCACCCAGACGAACCTGTTGCAGGACAACGCCGGTGCGGCCGCCCAGGAGGGTGGCAACAACATCGACGGCGCGGTGAACCTGCTGCTCGTCGGCATCGACGCCCGCGAGGAGGGCTCCTCCGTCACGTCGGTGCTCTCCGACACGATCATCATCCTGCACATTCCGGCCACGCACGATCAGGCCTACCTCATCTCGATCCCGCGCGACTGGCGGGTGGAGATCCCGGCGTTCGCGAAGACCGGCTTCGAGGGCTCGACCGAGAAGATCAACTCTGCCTTCTCGTACGGCTACCAGGGCGACGGCACCGAGATCGAGAAGCGCAGCCGCGGCATGGAGCTGCTGGCCACCACGCTCAATAAGATCACCGGCATCACGTTCAACGGCGCCGCGCTTATCGACTTCAACGGTTTCGCAAGCGTGATCCACGCGCTCGGCGGCGTGGACATGTGCGTCGACGAGGAGGCCGAGTCGGCCCACCTCGGCGTCGACTCCGACGGCAAGCTCGTCCAGGGGTGGTACTCGGAGACCAGCGGCATCCAACTGCCGGCCGGCGTGAAGCCACTGGTCCACAAGACCGGCTGCCGCACGATGAACGCGACAGAGGCGCTCGACTACGCCCGCATCCGGAAGAGCCTCAGCGACGGCGACTACGGCCGCCAGCGCCACCAGCAGCAGCTGATCAAGGCGATCGCCAAGAAGGCCACCACAAGCGGCGTGCTCACCGACCTCGGCAAGCTCAACGAGCTGACCAAGGCGGCCGGCGACGCGTTCATCCTGGACACCCAGGGCATCGCGGTCGCGGACTACATCTTCACGCTCAAGGGCGTCGCGGCGAACGACCTGATGCTGATCAAGACGAACGAGGGCAACCTGCGCTCCGAGCTGATCGACGGCGTCTCCTACGAGTCGCTTGACGACGAGTCACTTGCCATGCTGAACGCGGCGAAGACCGGCACACTCGGCACGTTCCTGATCGAGCACCCGCAGTTCATCGCGAAGTCCGCCTGACCCGAACTTCGGCAGACTCGTTACACCAGGTGATGTCCGTATCGTCACCACCTGGGAGAGTTCGGCATGCATGTCCGGTACCGTCCTGACGCGCCGCTCGTGGAGCCCCGGTGGAACGCGCCGACCCGCGTCCAGACCATCGTCCGGCCGGTCATCGAGCCGACCCCGCCTCCGCAGAGGCCGGAGAGGCCGCAGCCGTCGCAGAGGCCGCAGCCGCCGCCGGTCACCGGGCAACGTCACCGTGCCCGGCCCCGCCGCCGGAGCCCGCTCTGGGCCCGTCTCGCCGTGACGCTCGGCGCTGTGGTGCTGATGCTCAGCGTCGGCGCGCTGGCCGGGGCGCACGTGCTGATCGACGAGGCGACCAGGAACATCACCCAGGACAACCTGCTCGGCGACGGCAGCAAGAGCGCGGCCGAGGGCGGCGACAGCGTGGACGGCGCCATCGACATGCTGCTGCTCGGCGTGGACGTACGGGAGAGCTGGCAGGAGAACAACACCCGCGCCGACACGATCGTCATCCTGCACATCCCGGCGACGCACGACCAGGCGTTCCTGATCTCCGTACCGCGCGACATGCTTGCCGAGATCCCGCCGTTCGAGCGCAACGGCTTCCCGGGCGCCACCGCGAAGGTCAACGACGCGTTCTACTACGGCGCGCAGAACGGTGGCGACTGGGCCGGCGGCGCCCAGCTGATGGCCGAGACGCTCAAGAAGGCGACAGGCATCGGCTTCGACGGCGCGGCGATCATCGACTTCGGCGGGTTCAAGAACGTCATCGACGCGCTCGGCGGCGTGCGGATGTGCGTGGACGAGGAGACGGTCTCGCACCACATGGTGCTTGTCGACGGCGAACAGATGTACAAGACGGACGCGCGCCGGGCCGGGCAGCGCTGGGCCGCCGAGCCGGTCGTCTACCAGCAGGGCTGCCAGGAGATGAACGGCACCCAGGCGCTCGACTTCTCCCGGCAGCGCTACAGCCTCAGCGACGGCGACTACGGCCGGCAGCGACACCAGCAGCAGATGATCAAGGCGATCGTGCGGAAGGCCACGAGCAGCGGCGTCACCACCAACCCGCTGCAGGTCAACAACCTGATCCACGCGGCGGGCGCGGCGTTCACGCTCGACACCGGCGGCATCCCGATCGCGGACTTCATCTTCGCGCTCAAGGGCGTGCCCGCCGGCGACGTGCTGACACTCAACACCAACGGCGGCAGATTCAACCCCGTGACCATCGAGGGTACGGAGTACGAGCAGCTTTCCGACCTCAGCGTCACCATGTTCGAGGCGGTACGGGAGGACCGTCTGCTCGATTTCGTGGTCGAGAACCCCGCGGTCGTTTCGCGGAGCTGACGCGTCGTACGCTGAAGGCGTGTTTGGATCACAACTCCCCAGCGTGACCGCCGGCGACGTTCCGGCCGGTGCCTATCTCCTCGACGTCCGCGAGCAGGACGAGTGGGACGCCGGCCACGCGCCCGGCGCCCACCACCTGCCGATGCAGGAGGTCCCGGCGCGGTTGGACGAGATCCCGTCCGACGGCGACGTGGTCGTCGTCTGCCGGATGGGCGGCCGCAGCGGTCAGGTCGTGAACTATCTGCTCAACAACGGCTGGGACAACGTGCGCAACCTTGACGGTGGCATGAAGGCCTGGTCGGCGGCGTCCCGCGACGTGGTAACCGACGATGGGAATCCCCCGCGCATCATCTGACGTCCGGCGCGTCAAGTGTGACGCTCGGCGCCCTCGGGCGACCGGACACTGCCGGAAACCCGGATGGCGAGGCAGACTCATACCATGCCGGAACGTCCCGACTATGCCTCGTTCATCGCCGGGCACACCGCCGTCATCAACATGATCAACTCGGGTGCATCAGGCGTGACCGCGCTGAACCACCTGCTTGAGGTCGTGCAGACCGCGCTCGGCGCGCTCGGCGTCTCCTTCGCCGAATACGGGCCCAGCCGCGGCCGGGTGATCGCGGCCTGCGGTGCGTCCAGCTGGGCGCTCGGCCGCGCGGTCGACCACGCCGACCCGTCCGTCGCCCGGCTGCTCTCCGGCCCGGCGACAAATGACGTGCCGGTCTCCACGCTCCCGGCCGAGCTGGCGCAGCAGTTCGCCGCGCGCGGCATCCGGCGCATGCTCGGTGCCCGGGTCGAGGCCGGCGGGCTCGCGCTCGGCTCCCTGCACGCCTACTTCGCGGACGACGAGACCAGCGGGTCCGAGGCGCACGCGCTGCTCGGCTACGTCGCGGTCTCCGTCGCCCACCTCTACGGCGACCAGTCCGGCCTTCCCGTGCACGGTGACGGCCCGGTGGTGGCCGCGCTCGCGGACGGTCTCGCGATCGTCGACTCCCAGGGCTACGTGCGGCTGTGGAACCCGGCGGCGGAACGGATCACCGGCCGCACCGCCGTCCAGGCGCTGAACCGCCCGCTGCCGTTCCCGTCGCCGCCGACCGGCCGGGTGATCGACCACCGCCTGCCGGACGGCCGCTGGATGAAGATCGCGGCCGGGGACCTGCCGGGCCGCTCGTACTCCCGCGTGGTCACCTTCCGCGACGTCAGCGACCAGCACCAGCTCAACCACGACTGGGACCTCTTCCTCGCCGTCACCAGCCACGAGCTGCGCACGCCGGTCACCGTGATCAAGGGGTACGCGGACACGCTCACCGGACACTGGGACGCGCTTGAGGACGAGGACCGCCGTGAGGCCGCCCGCGCGATCGGCCAGCGCTCCACCGACCTGGCCCGGCTGGTCGACCGGCTGCTGGCCACCACCGGCGGCCTCGGCCCGATCGGCGGCGCCACACCGGCACCGTTCGACCTGGTGGAGGCGCTGCGCGCGGCCGTGACCGGGCTCCCCGGTGACCTGCGCCGCCGGATCACGCTCGCGCTTCCGGACGATCTGCCGAAGGCGCTCGGCGACCGTGCCGCCGTCGCCACCGTGCTGACCGAGCTGGCGACGAACGCCGGGAAGTACGCCGAGGGCGACTCCCCCGTCGAACTCACCGCGGAGGCGGACGAGCAGACCGTGGCGTTCCGGGTTAGCGACCGGGGCATCGGGGTACGTCCTGAGCACGTGGAACGCGCATTCGACCGCTTCTGGCAGGGCGAATCCGGCGACCACCGCCGCTATCCCGGCGCCGGCCTCGGACTGTTCCTGGTCCGCCGGATCGTCGAGCGGCAGAACGGATGGGCCTCCATCCGGCCACGGCCGGGCGGAGGGGCGATCGTAGAGGTACGCCTGCCCCGCGGCTGACCGACCGGTCACGCCGCAGCGGGGATCTCCGAGACCTGCGAGGGGGCGGCGCATGACGGCCGTGCGACAGAACGGGAGCGACGGTGCCGCTCAGTCCTGGAACCTCGTTGTACCGCACCACGCGCAGGGCGTCCGCGCGGCACGCCGCCGCCTGACCCAGGAACTGACCGGGTCGATCACCCCGAACCTGCTGTGCGACGTCGTCATGGTCGTGGCGGAGCTGCTCAGCAACGCGATCCGGCACGCGCGCCCGCTGCCCGGCGGCGTGATCCGGCTGAGCTGGGCGCTGCGCCGGGCCACCGGAGCCGCACCAGTTCTCGAAGTGCGGGTGACCGACGGCGGCGCCTCGACCGGACCACGCCCACGCGATGCCGGGCCGCGCTCGATCGACGGCCGTGGACTCGGCATCGTGGCCGCGTTGGCCCGATGCTGGGGCACCGACCGGGACGCGTCAGGTCACTCGGTCTGGGCCGAATTCAACCCTGCCTGACGAAATTCCCGCGAACGGGACGCGCCGGACGAGACGCCCGGCAGGCCGACCGCCTAGGCTGGGTCGCCGTGAGCAAGCGCCGTAGGAACACTCAGTCTGCCGCCGACGCGGCACCCAAGCGCCAGAAGGTCCGGGACATCTTCGTCCACCGGCCGTTCGAGGGCCTCACCGACGAAGCGGAGTGGGTCGCGCTGCGCGAGCTGGTCCCGGCCGCGTCCGCCCCACTGCGCCTGGCCCCCGATCTGGTGGAGCGGTACGGCGAGCGCAGCGTCACGCTCGCGACCGTGCTGCCGATGGCCTGGCCTGCGATGACCCGCCCCGACGGCCGCGTCTTCATCGGCCTCCAGCGGCACATCCAGTCCGGCGACGTCTCCCGCGACCTGGCCGCCGCGCTGCTCTCCGCGCTGGAGACCACCCCGGGCGGCACCGTCTCGGTGCCCGCGCTGCCCGGCCCCGGCCCGCGGCTGCAGGACGTGCTGGAGGACGGCCCGCTCGACGTCACCATGCACGACGGGTTCGACTTCTGGCTTGACGAGGGCGCGACCGACGACCCGAACGTGAAGGCGTCGCTCGAGCGGGCGAACGCCTCCGTCTACCCGACCGTGCGGCTCGCCGCCGCGCCGGCCGCGTACTGGTGTCGCGTACCGGAGAAATCCCACGTGCGGTGGGTGCTTTCGGACAATGAGGACGCCGCGCTCAACGCGCTGGCCCGGCTCAGCGCCGCCGGCGAACTCAAGCTCGGCGAGGACACCAAGTTCGCCGGCATGTTCCGGGCGCACGGCGTGCTGGTTCCGGTCTGGGACCTCCCGGTCGACCGGGAGGCGGCAGAGTGGGAGGCGCCACTCGCGGATTTCGCCAAGCGGTACGCCGACGCTCTGAGCGAGGACACTCTGGACAGTGCTGCTCGGCGCGCCAAGCAGGGACTTCTCGGCCGCCAGCTCACGTTGCGCTGATTTTCACCCGCCGTCGACTCGCGGCGGCGTGCGCCATGTGGGAAAAAGGTGAATAGCACGGATTCACGTCTCACTCCGCAGAATTCCGGGGCTTGGGGCTTCTTCCGTACCGGGTCAACCACGTACCGTAGTGTCACGACAACCAATGGGACCTTTTGCCGGAGGTACCGATGTCTGTCTTTTCCGCTCGTACAACCGTCCCCACTCAACGTGCGCTCACCGCCGGCGAGATCCGTCCCCGCCAGGACGACGGACTCCCGGTGCCGCTGGACGGCGTCCGACCGGGTCCCGTCGAATGGGCCCGTCGCCGCCGCGCCGAGCGTGACGCACGCCGCATCGAGGCCGCCGGCCACCGTGCACTGTCGCGGTTGGACCGTCTCGGCCCGGCGTGGCACATCGTCGACTGGCCCCGCGCCGACATGTCCCCAAGCCAGTTGCTTGACCTCGACGCGCAGGACGAGCGCGCCGGGTTCCTCGCAATCGGCCCCGGAGGCATCTTCGCGGTCGCGGTGGCAGATCACGGCCGGGCCCGCGTGCTCATCGCAGGCGACGTCGTACAGATCAACGGTAAGCGGCCGAACTACGTGTCCGAGGCCAGGCGCGACGCCAAGCGCGCCGCCAAGGCGCTCACCGCCGCAGTCGGTCACGCGATCCCGGTCACGCCCGTGCTCACCTTCGTGGGAACCGGCGTGATCAGCGTCTACGGCCTACCGAAGGACTGTCTCGTCGCCACCGAGCGCGAGCTGGACCGTCTCCTGGTCGCGGGCGGCGCCCGAATCAGCGCGGAGACCGCCAGCAAGCTCACCCAGGTCGCCGAACACCCCTCCACCTGGCTCAACGCCCCCTACCGCGCCGCCGAAAACTACCGCTGGTACTCCGACGGGCGCACGGCGCACTAGCCTTCTGGTCGTCGCTCTGCTTCTGGTCGTCGCTTCGCTCCTCCGGGCTCGACGCCACGGCCGAAGAAAGTCGTTCTCAGGCAGACGAAAAGCGTGTCTGACTGAGAACGACTTTCTTCGGTCGTCCGCGCCTCACGTGGGCGGTACAGAAACGCGACGGTCCGGAGAAACTGCAGACGAAGATCGGTGGCGCGTTGCGTGTCTGGCTGACACCGACCTTCCTCACTCGTCGTGCCTCACGTGGGCGGTCCGAACCGCCGTGGTCAGGGAGAGCTGCAGACGAAGATCGGTGGCGCGTTGCGTGTCTGGCTGGCACCGACTTTCATCGATCGTCGGCCCTCACGTGGGCGGTGCAGAACCGCTGTGGTGAGGGGAACTGCGGATAAAGAGCAGTGTGGTGCGGTTTTGCGAAGTTGACGTTCTGGCCAGGCGTGCTGGCTGGGGAAGAGCGGGGTTGTGCTGCAGTTTCTCCCGACCCGCGCGGTTCTGGACCACGTCGTGAGGCGCGGACGACCGAGGAACGTCGGTGTCAGTCAGACACGCTCTTCGTCTGCCTGACACCGCCGTCCGCAGGCCGTGGCGTCGAGCCAGGAGGAGCGAAGCGACGACCATGGACACTGTCGGTATCCCGGCAGGGCTGGGGCGATCTTTCGGGGCTAGAGTTGTCGAGTCCGGCCCGCTGCGGTCCGTCGGCACCAGGTTGGGAGGCGTGTGTTGGCACACCAGATCGAGCTGTCGCTCTCCGGTCACCAGTTCGCGCCGCCGGTGTCCGCGCCGCTGACCGGCATGGCGGGGTGGGCGGCCGTCGCGGAGACCGCCGCAGAGCAGTGCCTGGTGATCGACACCAACCTCAAGATTGTCGCGGCCTCGCCGTCGTGCTGTGCGCTGCTCGGCATGGGTGAGCCGGGCGAGATTGTGGGGCGGCCGCTGCTTACCGTGCTCCGGCTGATCGACTTCACGGCGAACCGGAACCTGCTCACCGACTCGGATATCGACAAGATCCCGCCGCTGCTCGCGGTCACGTCCGGGCGCCTGGCCCGTGGGTTGATGCGCGTCGACGGCGCGGCTGAGCCCGGCACTGACGAAACGGTCGACGGGATCGCCACCCCGCTCTTCCAGGACGCCGCCGTCAGCGGTTCCCTGACCTTCTTCGCGCAGATCACTTGATTTTCTGGTCGTCGCTTCGCTCCTCCAGGCTCGACGCCACGGCCTGCGGACGGCGGTGTCAGGCAGACGAAAAGCGTGTCTGACTGACACCGACGTTCCTCGGTCGTCCGCGCTCTGCTTATGGTCGTCGCTTCGCTCCTCCAGGCTCGACGCCACGGCCTGCGGACGGCGGTGTCAGGCAGACGAAAAGCGTGTCTGACTGACACCGACGTTCCTCGGTCGTCCGCGCCTCACGACGTGGTCGTCTTCCGCGCGGGTCGGGGGAAACTGCAGACGAAGATCGGTGGGCGCGTTGCGTGTCTGCCTGACACCGGCCTTCCTTGGGCGTCCGCGCCTGACGACGTGGTCAAGCAAGCGGCGGGTCCGGAGAAACTGCAGACTAAAGCGCGGGTTGAGCGAGCGGTGTGACTGGCTGACGCCGGCGATTTCGGGCGTGCCTCGCGTGGACTCGGCTGGGCGGGCAGTGGGGGTGCTCGATGAATGGGGGGAACGGGCCTAATATCTGCGTCGTGCCTGTCTCGCGCGTGCTGCGTACCCTCGCGGCTTTTGGGGTCTGTGTTGTGACTGGTGCCTGTGGGGTGCCCCCTGAGCTGGAGCAGTCGCGTCATCCGCGGGCGGTGCCGTCGGGGGTTGCGTCCGTGCCGGGGTGGGGGGAGCCGACCGAGACGGCGCCGTGGCCGACGCCGGCCGGGGTGCCGACTACGACGGGCTTCGCCGAGGCGGTGCTTGTGGCGTGTGCGGGGAGGCCGGCGGCGGCGGGCGTGATCGCGGTGCTGCGGAGCACGGGCGGGCTGGTGCCGGCGGCGGGTACGGCGCGGGTGGCAAGCGGGCCGTACTGCGCGGGGACGTGGCAGATAAGCCTGGTCACGATCCCTGAGGCGGAGCCGATGTTCGTGGTGACAAGCGGTGCGCCGGAGAGCCTGAAACTGGTCACGGCCGGGACCAACGTGTGCAGTCCCCGGGTGCGGGGCGCGGCGCCGGCGGCGGTTCGCGCGGTCGCCTGCGACGAGGCGTCGCTGCCCACCGCCGCGCCGACAACGCCGGCCTTCCCCGGGGGCACTCCCACGCTTCCCGGGGGCACTCCCACGCTTCCCGAGGGCACGCCGTCGAACCGGCTGGAGATCTGAACGCCTGGAGGCTGTGGGGTCCGCGCTGCGATCCCCGGATCGGCGAAGGCTCTAGAGTTTGCGCATGCGCTTCGTCTATCTGGGTCCCGAGGCCACGTTCACCGAGCAGGCGCTGCTCACGGTGAAGGAGGCGATCGCGGGTGACCGCGTGCCCGCGCGCAGCGTGCCGGAGGCGCTTGATGCGGTCCGGGCCGGCGACGCGGACGCCGCGCTGGTTCCGCTTGAGAACTCGATCGGCGGCGCGGTCCCGATCACGCTTGACGAGCTGATCGCCGGCGCGCCCCTGATGATCACCCGCGAGGTGGTGATACCGGTGGAGTTCGTGCTCGGCGCGCGCGCCGGGACCCGGCTCGGCGACATCCGTACCGTGGCGGCGCACCCACAGGCGTCCACCCAGTGCCGCAACTGGCTGCGCGCCCACCTGCCGCAGGCCGAGGTCACGGACGTGCTGTCCAACTCGGCGGCGGCGATCGCGGCCGCGGAGGGCGAGTTCGACGCCGCGATCTGTGCGCCGCTGGGCGCCACCCGATACGAGCTGTCCGTGCTGGCCGACAAAATCGCCGACCACTCGCACGCCGTGACCCGGTTCGCGCTTGTCACCCGCCCGGGCGCACCCCCCGCGCGGACCGGCGACGACCTCACCTCACTCGCGCTGATAATCCGGCATGACCAGGTCGGTGCGCTGCTCACCGTGCTGACCGAGCTGTCCGTCCGCGGCATCAACCTGACCCGCATCGAGTCCCGCCCGACCGGCGAACAGCTCGGCCGCTACGTCTTCTTCCTCGACTGCGCCGGCCACGTCGCCGAGATCCGCTTCGGCGAGGCGCTCCAGGGCCTGCGCCGCGTCTGCGCCGACGTCCGCTTCCTCGGCTCCTACCCCCGCCACCGCTGGACCCCGGAACTCGACAATCCGGTCCCCGCCCCCGCCAACCTCTCCGACGGTGACTTCGCCGCCGCGGCCTCCTGGGTCGACCAGCTCCGCCGAGGCCACTAGCCCGGCCGATCCTCCGCGACAGCGGACCACCATAGGCAAACCCATGATCAAGAGCTGGAAAGCCAATTTCCACTCCGCGGTGGTCCGGGCCGCATGCTCCCGACTCTGTTGCCCATTCGCGTGCGGCGACCCGGGGCCTGACGATCGAAGGGCCGGCATCGAGGCCAGGAGTCTGACGGGCCGTTCCGGCTGGTCGGCGGTCTCGCGGCACGCGGGGTAGCACGGTCATCGTCTGAGCGGTCACGGTCTGAGCGGTCACGGTCTGAGCGGTCACGGTCTGAGCGGTCACGGTCTGAGCGGTCACGGTCTGAGCGGTCGCAAGGCTGGCACCGAGAGAGCGGGCGTAGCCGGGAAAGCCGGTTGAGCTTGCCCTGGGTAGTCGCAAGGGCCGGCACCGAAGCCGCGGGCTGACAGCAGGGCAGTTGATCTCAGCCTGGGTAGTCGCAAGGACCCACACCGAAGCCGCGGGCCGACAGCAGGGCAGTTGATCTCAGCCTGGGTAGTCGCAAGGACCCACACCGAAGCCGCCGGCTGACAGCAGGGCAGTTGACCTCGGCCTGGGTAGTCGCAAGGACCTGCACCGAAGCCGGGAGCTACCGAAGAAGTCAGTCGATCTTGGCTCTCACGTGTCGCTGCGCCAGAGACAACAGCAGCTCGGGCACTCCACGCCGAGATGGGTTCGTTGTTCGGGATCTCGTGTCCATCTGACGGGATGCAAGATCCTTGCGGCTCTGATGGCCCTTATTCCGCTCCGATAAGGGCCACCAGAGCCGCAAGGATCTTGACGTGGGCCTTCCTGACCCTTCGACGTCAGGACGAACGCACGAGGCGGCCGCTATATAACGAAATATCGGGCGCGCAGCGCTCGAACCCGGACACTGACCGCGGATCTTCATAGGCGCCGGGTCGTGAGCGTCGGCTGTGTCCTGACATATGCGGATCCGGTGTGGCTTTGCGTTCATGCCCGGCCATTGAGCGCTGCCGAAGTGCCGCGACCGACCCGCACATCTGCGGAACTCGCGGCTTCGGTGCCGGCCCTTGCGGAGCGCCGGGGCTCCGCTGGCGCTCCGCACGTCGCTCCGCACGTCGCTCCGGAGCGGTCCCGCTGGGGGCGAAACCCAGTGCATGATCACTGCCGCCGGGCCCTCCCGGACGTTCGCGGCAGGCTGCCCGCTTGGGGACGCCGGGTCGGTGAGCGTGATCGACGGTTTGCAGCCAGGGGGTTTTTGGCCGACCGCGGGGCTGGAAGGGAGGAGCCCCTGGGCGACGACCGGTGCCCGCGGGAGCGTGCGGGCCCCGGCCACCCACAGAGTGGGAAGAAAGATTTTGGATCTTTAATCCAGCAGGCCGCCGAGGAGGCCGCCGCCGGAAGACTGGGTGCTGCCGCCGACCGGGTGGCCGCCCGGGGGCTCCTCGGAGGGCTGGACGACGACGAAGCCCTGGCCGGCGAAGCTCATCGTGAACGCCTCGCCCGTGGAACGACCGAGGAGCGTGCCGATGCCGAGCTGGTCGGCGCGGTGGTAGCCGGTCTGGAGGTTCGCGGACCAGCAGATCGCGGACTGGGGGTCCACGAAGGTCGGGGCGTCGATGCTGAGCACGACCGGGGAGCCGTTTGACGTGATGGCGATCCGGCCGTAGCCGGTGAAGACGCAGTTGAAGAGGCCCGCGGAGGAGAGCATGCCCATGCCCTGGACCATCTTGATGTCGTAGTTGAGCGTGGGATCGAACGCGAGCACGTTGGCACCGTTGATGGACAGCGCGTCGCCGGGCTCCAGGTCGACCAGGTGGATGTCGGAGGCGCGGTCCGCGAGGAACAGGTCGCCGTGGCCGGAGACCTTCATCAGCGGGACGCCCTCGCCGGTGAGCTGCTTCTTGAGGAACTTGCCGAGGCCGCCCGAGCCGAGAGCCTGGAACTGCATCTGCCCCTGGTACGCGACCATGGTGCCGGTGCGGGCCATCATCTCGCCGTTGAGCTGGTACTTCAGCATCTTCGAGTTCTGCAGTCGCATGCCGGGCTGCTGGGACTCGTTGTTCTCCAGGTTCTCAGCGGAGAATAGGGCGCTGCGCATGTGTTCCTCCAGCGGGACGACTGTGTCGATATTGAGCCTAAGCTGCGCGTTCAACCCCAGCCGAGCGCATGCAGCCGCGCGTCGTCGATGCCGAAGTGGTGGGCGATCTCGTGGACCACCGTCACCGCGACCTCGTCGACCACGTCGTCCTCGCTGTCACAGATGCGCAGGATGGGGTGGCGGTAGATGGTGATCCGGTCGGGCAGCACGCCCGCGTAATCCCAGCCGCGCGCGGTGAGCGCGTGGCCCTCGTAGAGGCCGAGCAGCTCGGGACCGTCGGGCGGGGAGTCGTCCTCCACCAGGATGACGACGTTGTCCATCAGCCGGAGCAGCTGCTCCGGCACCTCGTCGAGCGCCTCGCCGACGAGTTCCTCGAAACGGTCGCGGTCCATCTCCACGGGCACGCGGCAATCATGACACCACCGGGCCGACACGGACGTCGACCCGGTGGGTGCGCGGAGTGGAATCAGGCGAGTTTCGCGCTGAGCGTGATTTCCTCGACGCCGGGCGCGAGCAGCCGGGAGATCGGGCAGTTGGCCTTGGCCTCCTCGGCGATCTTCTGGAACGTCGAGGCGTCGACGCCCGGCACGTCGCCGGTGGTCTCCAGGTCGATCTTGGTGACGGAGAAGCCCGCGTCCGTCTTGCCCATGTGGACCTTGGCGGTCGTGTCCACAGACGTCGGCGTGAAACCGGCGTCCGCGAGGGCCTTGGAGAACGCCATCGAGAAGCAGGCGGCGTGCGCGGCGCCGATCAGCTCCTCAGGGTTCGTACCCTCGCCCTCTTCGAATCGGGACTTGAAGGAGTAGTTGCCCTGGAGGCCGCCCTTGCCGGTGCGGACCGTCCCGGAACCCTCGGTGAGATCGCCCTGCCAGCGGGCAGAGCCGGAGCGAATTGGCATGCCTCCGACGCTAGCCCACTCCGGCGTGGAAAGACGCGGGGAACCGGCAACCGCTCTCGGGACTGTGACGTCATGTCCAGTGGGAGGCGGAAATCCCAGTTCGGCGTGACAGAATCCTCCGGAGGGGAGGCGTTCCCATGGAAGACCCGGCGCCCCGCGACCCCACAACCCCGATCAACTCAGCCCCGATCAACTCAGCCCCGATCAACGGTCATGCCGTCCCCGACCTGCTGATGTCCGGCGGCGACGAACCACAGACACCATCACCCGCCGAGGGTACGAGGCCCGCGCGCCTTTCCCGGTGGCGTGTCCGGCCGAGGCTGGACGTGTTCGGCCTGCGCGCGCTCGCGGCGCTCGGTGCGGCCGGCGTCTTCGCCTCCATGATCACCGCGTGGCAGCGTTACGACCTCGCCGTGAACCGGGCGGAGTTCGGCATCGAGGACTTCGAGCCGATACTGGTGCGGCTGGACCAGTTCGGCGTGGTCGCGTTCGGCTACATCGGCGCCGCGATCGCGCTGGCCGGCTGTGCCGCGCTCGCGCTCTTCGGCCGCGCGCCCGGCAGGGCACAGGCCCGGGTGCTCGGCCTCAGCATGGCCGGCGCCGCGCTCGCCTGCGCGGCCGCGCTGCTGATCACCGGCGACACGGACACCGTGCGCGTCGGCGGGCTGGTCTTCGACACCAACGGCGCGGAGATGCGGATCTCGATACAGCCCGGCGCGTGGTACGGCGTCGCCGGCATCGCGCTGCTCGGGCTCGCGGTCTTCCTGGTCCCCCACCCGCGCGAGCTGCCGCCGGCGACCGCGTCCGGGCCCGGCGTCGATCCGGACTCGGACGAGTGGCGGCAGCCGGTGGTCCCCCGGCACGCGGACGAACGCCCGGCCGCGCCGCTGGACCTCAGCGTGGAGCCGGTCGAGCCGTTCCGCTTCACGGATGAGCGGCGCGAACCCTGGCGGTGACCGCCGGGCCGATATCGACGTGAGCGCTCCGAGGCGGGCCGGTAGGCTCAACAGCTGTGATTGATCTGCGCCTGCTTCGTGACAACCCGGACGTGCTCCGTGCAAGCCAGCGCCTGCGGGGTGAGTCGGACTCCGTGGTTGACGACCTTCTCTCGGCGGACGAGTCCCGGCGGTCAGCGGTGCAGCGCTTCGAGGCGCTGCGCGCGGAGCAGAAGACGCTCGGCAAGCAGATCCCCAAGGCCGCGCCGGACGAGAAGACCGCGCTGCTGGCCCGCACCAAGGACCTGGCCGCCGAGGTCAAGGCCGCGGAGGCCGCGGTCGGCGAGGCCGAGGTGGAGTTGAAGCGCGCCCAGTTCGCCATTCCGAACCTGGTCGAGGACGGCGCCCCGGCCGGCGGCGAGGACGACTACGTCGTGCTCCGCGAGGTCGCGCCGGACGGCCGGATCGGCGTGGACCGCGACCCGGGCTTCCCGATCAAGGACCACCTGGAGCTGGGCGAGACGCTCGGCGCGATCGACATGGAGCGCGGGGCGAAGGTCTCGGGCAGCCGGTTCTACTACCTGACCGGCGTCGGCGCGCTGCTTGAGCTGGCGCTGCTGCAGATGGCGATCTCGCAGTCGGTGGACTACGGCTTCACCCCGATGATCACGCCGGTGCTCGTCAAGCCGGAGTCGATGGAGGGCACCGGCTTCCTCGGCGCGCACGCCAGCGAGATCTACCGGCTGGAGGCGGACGACCTCTACCTGGTCGGCACGTCGGAGGTGCCGCTCGCGGCGTACCACATGAACGAGATCCTGGATCTTGACGGGCCGAAGCGGTACGCGGGCTGGTCGACCTGTTTCCGGCGCGAGGCCGGGTCCTACGGCAAGGACACCCGGGGCATCATCCGGGTGCACCAGTTCGACAAGGTCGAGATGTTCTCCTACTGCCGGCCGGAGGACGCGCACGAGGAGCACCTGCGCCTGCTCGCCTGGGAGGAGCAGATGCTTGCCAAGTGCGAGCTGCCGTACCGGGTGATCGACACCGCGGCGGGCGACCTCGGCACCAGCGCGGCCCGCAAGTTCGACTGCGAGGCGTGGGTGCCGTCGCAGGGCGCGTACCGCGAGCTGACCTCGACGTCGAACTGCACCACGTTCCAGGCCCGCCGGCTCAACGTGCGGTACCGGGACTCCGACGGCAAGACCGCGCCGGTCGCCACGCTCAACGGCACGCTCGCCACCACCCGGTGGATCGTCGCCATCCTGGAGAACCACCAGCAGGCCGACGGCTCGGTGCTCGTGCCGAAGGCGCTGCAGCCGTTCCTGGGCGGCCGTGAGGTGCTGGAGCCGGTCGCCAAGCGCTGATCTTCGCGTACCCCGCGTGTTGATTGGTACGTCACAGAGAAGTCGTGGTGACGTAGCAATCAGTGAGCTATGGTTGCCCTCCCCCGCCGCCGGGTGCGGATCCGCCGTTCCCGGTGCGGGGCAGGGTCGAGGAGGAGCCATGGCGGGTCAGCCTTCAGTCATCTCCAGGGTGGGCATCCGGACGGGTCTGCCCAAACTGATCGCCACCGACCTGGACGGCACGCTGGTCCGGAGCGACGAGACCGTCTCCGACTTCACGCACTCGGTGCTGGACCGGGTGCGGGCCGCCGGCATCCCGATCGTCGGCGCCACCGGTCGCGGACCCCGGCTGACCGAGTTGACCCGCAACGACATCCGCGACGCCGACTTCCTGGTGATGGCCGGCGGCGGCCGCGTGGTGGACCAGCGCGACCTGCGCGAGCCCGTGGTGCTGCGCGACGCCCGTCTCTCCTCCGCGGACCTGACGACCGCGCTCACGCTGCTGGAGACGGCCGCGGCGGGCACGCTGCTGGTGATGGTCGAGGCCTCGGACGAGCATGACGCGCCGCTGTGGGGAGACCTCGACCCGCACTGGCGCTACGACCGGATAGAGCAGCGCACCCGGCTGGAGTGCCTGGACCGCGACGTGATCAAGGCGTTCGCCCGCGCGCCGCACCTGGACGTGGACGAGTTGCTGGCCCGCGCGCAGTCGGTGATCCCGCCGTCGCTCGCGTCCGTCACCCAGGCCGGCCTCGGGTACGTCGAGATCGCGCCGCCCGGTGTGGACAAGGCGAGCGGCCTGGCCGTGGTCGCCGCGCACCTCGGCGTCGACCCGGCGGACGTGCTGGTCTTCGGCGACATGCCCAACGACCTGCCGATGTTCCGCTGGGCGGGGTGGGGCCGGGTCGCGGTGACGAACGCGCACGCGAGCGTCCGCGCGGCCGCAGATGACATCACGCTGCGTAATGACGATGACGGGGTAGCGGTGTATCTCGATCGGCTACTCTCGCACTGATGAACAGCCTTCCGCGCCTGGTGGCCACGGATATCGATGGCACGCTGGTGCGGGGCGACCGCACGATCAGCCCCCGGACGATCGCCACGCTCGAGCGTGTCGTGGACTCCGGGGTGCCGGTCGTGCTTGTCACCGGCCGGCCGATCCGCTGGCTGGACCAGGTGTACGACCAGCTGGGCGCGCCGCTCCCGGCGATCTGCGCGAACGGCGCGGTGATCTACGACCCGGACACGGACACGCCTGTGCACACCGCGCCGATGGAGCCGGACGTGCTGGCCCGGATCGCGGAGCGGCTGCGCGCCGAGATCCCGGGCGTGGTGCTCGCGGTCGAGATCGAGGACAGCCGGCACATGCGCCACGAGGCGGAGTGGCCGGTCCGGTACGAGTCCGGCATCCCGACGATCCGCGTGGTCGGCTCGCCTGAGGAGATCACTGCCGCGCCCGCGGTGAAGATGCTGGCCCGATCAGGCAGCCGGGACGCGGACGAGTTCGCCGCGCTTGTCAACGGCGCCCTGACCGGACTGGCCGAGGCGACACACTCGTCCTACTCCGGGCTGGTGGAGATCTCCGCGGTCGGGGTGACCAAGGCCGCCGGACTTGAGTGGTTCTGCCGGAAGCACGGCGTGGACGCGGCGGACGTGATCGCGTTCGGCGACATGCCGAACGACCTGCCGATGCTCACCTGGGCGGGCCGGCCGATCGCGATGGCGAACGCGCACCACGCCGTCCTCGAGATCGCCGCCGACACCGCCCTGTCCAATGACGAGGACGGCGTGGCGGCGTACCTCGAGAAGGTCTTCGGTTTCTAGAGGTACTGCCCGGTCTGGCCTAGGTCGGCGCCCGGTGCCATGCCGGGTTGCAGGCCACCGGGGCCGGCGGGCAGCGCGGGACGGCCGCCGCGCATCTGCTCCAGCTGCAGGCGGGCCGCCATCTGCTGGGCGACAAGCGTGGCCTGGATGCCGTGGAACAGTCCTTCCAGCCAGCCGACCAGCTGGGCCTGGGCGATGCGCAGCTCAGACTCGCTCGGCGGGGTCTCGCCCTCGAACGGCAGCGACAGCCGCTCCAACTCCTCGCGCAGCTCCGGGGCGAGACCGTCCTCGAGTTCCGCGATCGAACGCTTGTGGATCTCCCGCAGCCGGCCGCGACTCGCCTCGTCGAGCGGTGCGGCGCGCACCTCCTCCAGCAACTGCTTGATCATGCTGCCGATGCGCATCACCTTCGCCGGCTGCTCGATCAGGCGGGACGGGTCCTCGGGTTCGGCCGCGTCGCCGGCCTGGACGGTGCCCAGCGGCCGCCCGTCCGGGCCGACCACGAGCACGGTGCCGTCCTTGTCTTCGGTGCTACCGGATGCCTCGCTCATGACCCCATCTTCGCTCACCCGGCGACGTAGGTGCCAAGCGCCGGGCCTCACGGGTTCCGCGACATTGATTCGTTGCAATGCCACGAGATTAGGGCATTGACGAAGCCCCCTCGCTGGGGTAGACAGCGATGGACCCGGAGATCGGAAATTGTTTCAGGTGGGAGCGAACGCGTGTCGCACATGGACCGTCGACGGGCACTGCGCCTTTTCAGTGGACTCGGTGCAGGGATCGGAATGGCAGGAATGTCCGGTGTGCTCGCCGGATGCGGTAGTGACGCCGAGGCCGACGCCACCGGCAAGATCACCGACAAGGTGCTCAAGATCGGCGTTCTGGCACCACTGAGCGGCGATCGGAAACCGGCCGGTGACGAGATCGTCAACGGCCTGCAGCTTTACCTGGACTTCAACTCCTCCCTGCTCGGCGGCCATCCGGTCGAGTTGGTCACCGCGGACGAGGGCGACACCGCCAAGACCGCCGAGGAGGCCGCGGACAAGCTGGTCAACAGCGGTGTGTCGGCGATCGTCGGAGTCAGCAATTCCATGCTGCTGAAAGCGGTCAGTGCCAAGATCGAAAATGCGAAGGTGCCGTTGCTCGGCACCGGTGGCGGGCCGGCGAGCGTCAACAGCGCGGTGTACACCTGGTCCACGTCGTACGTAGACGACGAACCGGGCGAAGCACTCGGAATCTATATGAAGGCCACCGTCAACGCCCGCAAGATCGCGATGATCGCGCCGGCCACCTCCGGGCGGGACGCGGTCGAAGGGTTCCGGAACGCGTTCGGCAACTCCGCGGCGCAGATCTCCGACGGGCCGATCTGGATGCCTGATGCGTACAACCCCACGGCCGGTGACCTGCTCGAAGCGATCAACGCGATCGACCAGCTCAACCCGGACGTGCTCTTCTGCCACGCGATCGGGCCGGCCGCGGTCACGCTCGTCAAGCAGCTGCGCGCCTCCGGCCTGGACCAGCCGATCTACGCACCCGGGCTGTTCACCGAGGGTACGAACCTGGCGCAGATGGACACGCTCGCGGTGGGGATCTTCACGGCCCACAACTACGCGGCAGACCTGGACAACACGTTCAACCGGCGGTTCGCGGACACGTACCGGCGGCGGTTCTCCGCGGTACCGACCGCGGCGTCGGTGGCCGCGTTCGACGCCGGGCAGGTGCTGGACCGGGCCGTGGGCATCACCGGCGAAGGCCCGAGCGCACAGGACATCAACCTGGCCATCGGCCGGGTCGGCGCGATCGACAGCCCGCGCGGCTCCTGGCAGTTCAACCAGCCCCGCGCCCCCCAGCAGAAGTGGTACCTGCGCGAAGTCCGCCCCGACGGCTCCGTCCTGGCGAACGTCCTGATCTCAGAACTCTCGACACTTGGCTAATGGTCGTCGCTTCGCTCCTCCGGGCTCGACGCCACGGCCTGCGGACGTCGGTGTCAGGCAGACGAAAAGCGTGTCTGACTGACACCGACGTTCCTCGGTCGTCCGCGCCTCACGTGGGCGGTACAGAAACGCGACGGTCAGGAGAAACTGCAGACAAAGAGCGGTGGGCGCGTTGCGTGCCTGACTGACGCCTAGGTTCCTTGGGCGTCCGCGCGTCATGATGTGGTTCCGATTCGCGCGGGTCGGGGGGGACTGCAGATGGGGAGTGGAGCTGGGCCTGGGGGGCTCAGGGGCGCAACTCGGCGATGCAGCACTTGACGCTGCCGCCGCCTTTTTTCAGCTCGGAGAGTTCGACGGGGATCGGGGTGAAGCCGGCGGCGGCCAGCTTTGTGGCCAGGGCGGTGGCGTCGCTGTTGAGGAGCACGTGTCGGCCGTCGCTGACCAGGTTCAGGCCGAAGTCGAGCGCGTCCGCCTCGTCGGCAAGCACCGCGTCCGGGAAGAGCTGGCGCAGGACACGCTGCGACGGTGCGGAGAACGCGCCGGGGTAGTACGCGACCGTGTGGTCGTCGATCGCGGCCAGCGCGGTGTCCAGGTGGTAGAAGCGCGGGTCGGTCAGGCGCAGCGAGACGACCGGGCGGGACAGCGTCTCGGCGGCCTCGGCGTGGGCGGGTGGCGCGGTGCGGAAGCCGTACCCGGCGAGGACCATCCCCTTGCCGGGCAGGTAGGCGAAGTCGCCCTCACCCTCGTTGATCTCGACCGGCTCGGTGTGCGGCCAGCCCTGCCCGGCGTAGAACGCCCGGTGGGCCGCGGCCTCGGCGGACCGCTGCGGGTGCCGGAAGCGCGCGCCGTAGGCGACACCGTCGACGGTGAACGCGCCGTTCGCCGCGAACACCATGTCCGGCAGGCCCGGATCGGGGTCGAGCACGTGCACGGTGTGGCCCAGCTCGATCAGGATCTCGCGGAGCCGTTCCCACTGCTTGACCGCGAGATCGGCGTCGACGGGCACGGTCGTGTCCATCCACGGGTTGATCACATACTCGACCCGGAAGAATCGCGGCGGGCACATCAGATATGTCCGGCAAATGGGCTTACGTTCCCCGACCATCATGCCTCTAGACAGTAGGTACGCTCGGACGCGGGAGACAGACCGAAATCATGCTTGGAAGGAGCGGTTCGTTGCAGATAGATGCCGTCGATCAGCAGATCATTGCGTCACTGGTCGCGGACGCCCGCTCGTCCTACTCCGAGATCGGTGCCCGGGTCTCGCTCTCCGCCCCTGCGGTCAAACGCCGCGTCGACCGCCTGCGGGCCGCCGGCGTGATCAAGGGATTCACCACTGTCGTCGACCCGGCCGCGATCGGCTGGCACACCGAGGCGTTCGTCGAGCTGTTCTGCACCGGCCGCACCACGCCCGCGCAGATCACGGTCGCGACCCGCCGCCACCCCGAGGTGCTGGCCGCCTACACAGTCTCCGGCGAGGCCGACGCGATCGTCCACCTCCGCGCCGCCGACATGGCCCACCTGGAGCAGGCGCTGGAACGCCTGCGCGCCGAGCCGTTCGTCACCTCGACGCGCAGCATGATCGTGCTGTCCCGCCTGGTGTCGAGCATCTAGAGAGCGGACGGGACCGGGGACGGGTGAGTGATCCGCTCGGCGCCGGCGTAGACGTTCATGCTGGTGCCGCGGAGAAAGCCGACGAGCGTCATGCCCGCCTCCTCGGCCAGGTCGACCGCGAGCGTGCTGGGTGCGGAAACGGCGGCGAGCAGCGGTATCCCCGCCATCCAGGCCTTCTGGGTGAGCTCGAAGCTGGCCCGGCCGGACACCATCAGCACGTGCCCGGTGAGCGGCAGCCGACCGGCTCGCACCGCCCAGCCGATCACCTTGTCCACCGCGTTGTGCCGGCCCACGTCCTCGCGCACGACCAGCAGCTCGCCGTCCGCGTCGAAGATCGCGGCGGCGTGCAGGCCGCCGGTGCGCTCGAACGCGCGCTGTCGCTCGCGAAGGCGGTCCGGCAGCGTGGCCAACATCCGGGGCGAGACGCGCATCGGATCGTCGGAGACCGGGAAGACCGACCGGGTCCGGATCGCGTCGATGCTCGCCTTGCCGCAGACCCCGCACGAGGAGGTGGTGTAGAAGTTCCGGCTGGGGTCGGTGACCGGGGCCGGCACGTCCGCGCCGAGCACCACGTCGACCACGTTGTACGTGTTCGGCGTGTCAGTTCCGGCGCAGAGCTGCGCTGTCACCACGTCGTCCGCGGAGCGGATCACACCCTCGGTGAACAGGAAGCCGAGCGCCAGGTCCAGGTCGTCGCCGGGGGTACGCATGGTCACGGCCAGCGGCGCGCGTTTGCCGGGACCGGGAGGCCCGACCCTGATCTCGAACGGCTCCTCCGCACTCAGCGTATCCGGCTTCCGCCGCACCGCTCCATCGCCGTCCACGTCGATCCGCACCACAGTGCGCCGATCCGTCGCTCTGCCCACACCCCCACCGTAGCCCCGCCCACCCGCTCCCGGCACCGCCCGAACGCCACGCGGCACCGCCCGGACGCCGACCGGCACCGCTCGAGCGCCACACGGCACCGACCTGGCGTCACGCGGCATGATGACCCAGCTCGTGCGGCACCGCCTCGGCATCAACGCGGCATAGCCCAGACTTCGTGCGGGCGCCGCCGCGGGCGTCACGCGGAATAGCCCAGACTTCGTGCGGGCGCCGCCCCGGCGTCACGCGGGTTAGGTTCGACGGCGTGGATACACGGGGTTGCGGTGTGGTCGTCCTGGCCGGAGGGCGCGGAAGCCGGCTCGGCGGGGTGGTGAAGCCCGGCCTGGCGGTGGGCGGCCGGACCATGCTGTCCCGGGTGCTGGACGCGACCGCCGGTTGGTCGCCACGCGTGGTGGTCGGCCCGGACGCGGTCCCGCTGCCCGAAGGCGTGTTCCGGACCGTGGAGTCGCCCCCCGGCGGCGGCCCGGTCGCGGGCGCGGCCGCCGGCCTGTCCACACTTGTGGAAGCGGCGCCCGAGGCGGGGCTTGTCGTGCTGCTCGCCGGTGACCTGCCGCTGCTCGGCGCGGATGCGGTAGCCGCCCTGATCACCGCGGTGCGAGGCACGTCCGATGTGGACGGCGCCTGCTTCGTCGACCCGGACGGCCGCCGGCAACTGCTTTGCGGCGTCTGGCGGGTCGCCGCGCTGGCCGGGTCGCTGGCCGGGATCGAGGCGGACCGCGGCGACGTCGCCGGCGCGTCCATGCGGGCGTTGTTCGCCGGGTTGCGGGTACTTGAGATGTCGTGGGACGGAGCCGGGGCGCCGCCGTGGTTCGACTGCGACACGGAGGAGGATCTGCGGCGGGCCGAGACCTGGGTCTCCCGGGAATCCTGAGCTGTGGAGGTTGCTGTGGTGGGACCGGACGGGTTGGACGAGTGGGTGGTGGCCGCGGCCGTGGAACTGGGGCTGGAGCCCGCCGACGTGCCGACAGGGCTGGTGCTGGACCTGGCCAAGGACGTCGCGCACAACGTGGTGCGGCCGGGCGCGCCGGTCACCGCGTACCTGCTGGGACTTGCGGTGGGCCGTGGTGCGGACCCGACGGACGCGGCCGCGCGCCTGTCCGAGCTGGCGCTCACCTGGCCGACCCCGGCCTGATCTCCGGCCGAGCCGGAGATCGTCGACCATGCACACGAACAAAAGGCGCACGCGCCCCCGCACGGCGACGCGCCCTCGGTAGGGTGAACCGGAAGGACGGAGGCGGAGAACATGGCAGCGGCGAACGATCCACCGGCCAAACAGGCCGACCAGACCCACGAGCACATCCTGCTCGACGAGCCTTCCACGGCCGATCTGCGCAGCAAGGTGACGGACGCGTGGAACGAGTTCGCCCGTGCGCTCGCCGATATGCTTCCCTCGCTGCCTGAGGGCGCCTACATCGAGCTGACGCTGGATCCGACCGCCTCCGGCGTCGGCGCCGCGGTCTACTCCGTGACCATCTCGGTCAAGGAGGAGGGGCACGTCTTCGCGTTCGCGGTAAGCAACACGCAGCTGCCCGAGGGGTATCGGATGGACCGGGCCGCGGTCGCCGACCTGGTGGCGCTCGGCTGGTCCCCGCCCGGTGTGGTGGAGGGCTCCGGCGGCCAGTTCGGCATCCGGACGAACGCGGGTGGCATCACCCGGCTGGCGAGCACTGTGGCGCGCACGCTGCGCGACATCTACGGCGCGCCGCACCCGGCCTTCGTGGTGTACCTGGTGCACGACAGCGAGGACGAGCCGATCGACGCGCCGCCGCTGGGCACCGCCCGGCACGAGCCGACCATCGGTGACATCGAGGCGGCGGAGCTGGCGCTCGAGGACGCGCTGATCTCCGGCAAGGACGGCGATCCGCTTGCCGGCTTCGAGCTGGACGACCAGGTCAAGATGGTGGTCAGCTCGATGACCAAGATCAGTGTCGAGCAGCTCCAGGTGGATGCGGACGGCGACATCGGCATCCGGGCCGGCTCGGCGATGGTCTTCGTCCGGGTGCGGGACAACCCGCCGCTCGTGGACGTGTTCTCGCCGATCCTGACCGAGGTCGAGCCGACCGAGCAGCTGTACGGCAAGCTCTCCGAGCTGACCAACCGCATGCCGATCGGCCGTCTGTACTGTGCGAACGACACGGTGTGGGCGTCGATCCCGGTCTTCGGCCGGAACTTCCAGGCCACCCACCTGATGCTTGCGGTGCAGGTGATGACCGGCCTCGCAGACGAGCTGGACGACCGGCTGCACGGCGAGTTCGGCGGGAAGCGCTTCTTCGGCGAGGGCGACAAGCCTGTGCTGAAGGACTCCGGCGAGGAGCACCGCACCGGCATGTATCTCTGACGTGACTCGCACGGAACGGCCGGGCGCGCTCCACCGTCCAACCGGACATGACTGTGTCCCGGCGGAGCCCGGCCGTTCTCGCGTTTCTGCTCGCGGCGACGGTCTGCACGGTGTCGTCCTCGGACGGCGCCCACCACGCTCACGACAGTGAGAGTCCGCCGGTGACTCCGGCGGGCGGCCTGCGGTTCGTCTCATACGACTCGTGCTCCGGCCTCTACGACGAGCTGCGCCGGGCCGCGGCCGCGAAGGTCGGGCCGTACGGCTTCGAGGGCGCGCCGGAGATCCTGACCTCGGTGGGCGGTGGTGCCGAGATCGCCCGGGACACCGCGGCCGTGCCGGGCGACGCCCCGGCGGCGGGCTTCTCCGGGACGAACACCCATGAGCGCGGCGTCGACGAGCCCGACCCGGTCAAGACGGACGGACGGCGCATCGTCACCATTTCCGGCCTGGGTGCCACCCCGGTGCTTCGCGTGGTCGACGCAGCGTCCCGCACGCAGACGGGCGAGCTTGCCCTGATCGGTCTTTACGGCACGCCCGACCTGCTGCTTTCCGGCGATCGCGTGCTGGTGCTGGCCGATCGCCCGGACCAGCGCTTCGTGCCGAACGGGTTCGCCGGGAACACCGAAGGCCGGATCCCGACGACTGTGGGGAACGGGCTGGAGCTGCGCCTGATCGACCTCTCCGGCACGCCGCGCCAGATCGGCCGGTTCACGGCGGACGGTTCGCTTGTCGACGCGCGGCAGAACGGTGACACCGCCCGGGTCGTGCTGCGTTCGTCGCCACGAATCGACTTCCCGCTTGACGAGCCGGACCAGGACCGGAACCGCGGGATCGTGCGGAACGCGGGTGATGACGTCTGGCTGCCGCGCTTCGAGGTGACCGGCCCGGACGGGACGGCCGTCCCCGGCACGGTCCCGTGCGACCGGGTGACCCGGCCCGCGTCCTACGACGGCGTACGCACGCTGACCATGTTCAGCTTCGACCTGGCCGCGCCGGGGCTTACCGGCGGCGTGCCGGCGACAGTGGTCGCGGAGGGCGACACCGTCTACGGCACGGCGGAGAGCCTCTACGTCGCGGACCGCGGGCGGGAGAACACCGAGATCTACCGGTTCGACACCGGTGGCACGGCCGCACCGCGGTACGCCGCCTCCGGCGTGGTCCCGGGTCACCTGCTCAACCAGTACTCGCTGTCCGAGTGGAAGGGCGTTCTGCGCGCCGCGACAACTATCGGCGCCGGGAACGGCGGCTCCAGCTCGGTCGTCACGACGCTGGCCCGGCAGGGCACCGCGCTCACCGTCACCGGCTCGGTTGGCGATCTGGGCCGGGGCGAGACCATCCACTCGGTCCGGTTTCTTGAGGACCGCGGGTACGTGGTCACGTTCCGCCGGACGGACCCGCTCTACACCCTGGACCTGAGCGACCCGGCCCGGCCCGCGGTCACCGGCGAGCTGAAGATCCCCGGTTACTCCGCCTACCTGCACCCGGCCGCGCCGGGCCGGCTGATCGGCGTCGGCCAGGACGCCACCGACGCGGGCAGGGTCACCGGGCTGCAGGTCTCGCTCTTCGACGTGGCTGACCCGCGGGCGCCCGCGCGACTGGCCCAGCACCGGGTCGCGTCGGCCAGCTCGGCCGCGGAATTCGACCCGCACGCGTTCCTCTTCTGGCCGGCGACCGGGCACCTGGTGGTGCCGGTCGCGGACAACACCGGGGCCGCGCCGTCCGCGCTGGTGCTGCGGCTCACCGGCGACACGTTCGTCGAGGCGGGCCGGCTGCTGCACCCGGACGGCGGCGCGATCACCCGTGCGCTTGTCGTCGGCGACACGCTCTGGACGGCCGGGCCCGGCGGTCTGGACGCGGTCTCGCTCGCCACGCTCCAGCACCGGGCCTGGCTGCCGGCCTGACCGGGCGGTCACGCGGCGCTCGGCTCGTCAAGCGCGGACGGTGGGATGCCGTCGGTAAGTACGTCGTCGAGCAGGCGTGCGATGCCGAGAGACGGGTCGGTGGCGAGCGCACGGTCGACCGCGACGGACGCGAGCGCGCCCTGGCCGATGCGCCACGCGGTGAACGCCAGCAGCACCGCCGGTACCGCGGCCAGCTCGGGCCGGGCGCGGCGGAGCACGTCGGACCAGAGCACGACCTCCCACCCGAGGCCCTGGGCCTGATTCAGCGCGTACTCACTGACCGGATCGTGAGCCAGCAGCACGGTCAGCCAGGCCAGCTCGTCGTCGTCAAGCGTGCCGCCGACCCGGTGCCGGGCCATGGCGGCGCCGACCGCGCGGGAGCCGGCCCGGCGTAACGCGCCGAGCAGCCTGCCCGGCCCGGTCGCGGTCCTGGCGCAGAGCAGGTCCAGCCGGCGGTCGGCCGCGGCGGTGGCGCGCAGCATCGCCTCTCGGGCGGCGCCGGTGACCGGCGCGATCGACGCGACCATCGCGGCCCGGTTCGCGTGCACCGGGTAGCCGGCGACGGCGCGGACCTCGGCGGCCTCGTCCGCGTACGGCCGGCCGGCGGGTGGGCAGCACTTCTCGTCCGTGCACAGGTAGCACCAGAAATGGCCGTCCGCGACCCGCAGCTGCTCGCCGACCGGGATGGACAGCTCCAGCAGCGCGTCTCCGACGGCGGCGACAAGCGCGGCGCCGCTGTGCTGCCCACCGGTGTATCCGATCAGCACGACCGAGTCGACTGACTGCCGCGCCACCACGGCCGCGATGCGATTCGCATAGGCGTCGAGCTCGGCGAGCGGCACCTCGGGCAGGGGCAGGTCCTGGCGGGCGGCGAAGACCAGCGCGTGGTCGCGTCTGCCGACCACCACGAGGCTGTCGCGTGGATGGAACCCGAGCAGGTACGGCACGACCGCGACGAGGTGGGCGGGGGAGGAGACCCGCAGGTCGGAGAGGCTCATGCGGCAAGCGTGGCGAGGCGGCGGCACGGCCGTGGATCTCTGTGGACGACAGCGACTTATCCACAGGCGCAAAATGTCCGGATCGGACAGAACCCCAGGTCAGGAGCGGAAGTCGAGCTCGTGGAGTTGGAGCGTCTCGCACCGGCCCGCGGGCGTGGAGCCGAGATCAAGCGTCAACTCGACCGAGGAGAGCACCGTGTACCCCGCCGCGTGCAGGCAGGTGATCGCCTCGACGTTGCGCGACTCCGGTGAGATGCTCAGCGAGGTCAGATGGCGGCGCCGGGCCTCGTCCGCAAGGAAGCCGAGCAGTGCCTTGCCGACGCCCTCGCCCCGGTGACCGCCGGTGACCACGACCGGCTCGACCTCGCCACGCCGCCCGTCCACGATCAGCCCGACCAGGCCGATCACGCCGTGCTCGGGATGGTCGGCGACCCAGACGCCGGACAGGTCCAGGCGCGTCAGGTACTCCTCGAACGCGGCGGTCGGGTCCGCGCCGCCGTACCCGGGGTCGTCGTAGAGCTCACGGTGCCGCTCCGTCAGCTCGCCCCAGAGCTGCCGGCCCTCGCTGTGGTCCGCCGGGCGGTAAGGACGGACTGTCACGGCACCCATACGGACATAATGACTGTGCGGTCCGCCGGCCGGCACCCAGTTGAGGGGATTAGCGCGTGGACATGGCCTATCTTCGTGCGCACCCGCAGCACCTCCCGACATTTCTCACCCACCAGCGGATCCGTCAGACGCCGGTGGGCGGCGGGAGCATCGCGGACGCGTTCCGGCTGACGCTTGACGACGGCGACTCGATCTTCGCCAAGAGCATGCCGGCCGGCACACGCGGGAATTTCGAGGTGGAGGCCGCGGGCCTGCGCTGGCTGGGGGAGGCCGGCGGCGTACCCGTGCCGGAGATTCTTGTGGTTCTTCCTGAGCTGCTGGCGCTTGAGTGGATCGAGCCGGGGGCGCCGACCACCGCGGCGGCCGGGCGGTTCGGCGCGGAGCTGGCCACGACGCACCTGGCCGGTGCGCCCGCGTTCGGCGCGCTTCCCGGGCACACCGAGGGCCTCATCGGCGCGCTGCCGCAGGACGACACGCCGGTTCCGGGCCCGTGGGGACAGTGGTTCGCGGAGCGACGTCTCCGTCCCTACCTGCGGCGTTCGGTGGACAACAGGGCCCTGGACGACCGGACGCGCGCATCGGTGGAGACAGTGCTCGACCGGATCGAGGACTTCGGCGGCGACGAACCCCCATCCCGCATCCACGGCGACCTCTGGCCGGGCAACGTGCTGTGGGGGGCGGACGGGCGCGCCCGGCTGATCGACCCGGCCGCGCACGGCGGGCACCGCGAGACCGACCTGGCCGCGCTCCAGCTCTTCGGCGGCATTCCAGATCAAGAGCAGCTGATCAGGGGGTACGCCGAGCGCGCGGCAGACCTCGCCCGGCCACTCGACGAGCGGTGGCGGACCCGGGTGCCGCTCCACCAACTGCACCTGCTGCTCGTGCACACCGCGCTCTTCGGCGCCGCCTACCGGGAGTCGGTGCGGGCCGCCGCCGAATCCATGCTTCGACTGTGATCGTCATGCGAGCTAAGTTCGACGGGTGGACCTCACCGCACCCCGCCCGGCCGATCCTGGTCTCCTCGACCGGTTCGGGCGTCAGGCCGTCGATCTCCGGGTCTCGCTGACCGACCGGTGCAACCTCCGCTGCACCTACTGCATGCCCGCGGAAGGCCTCCCCTGGCTGCCGAACGGGGACGTGCTCACCGACGACGAGGTGATCCGGCTGGTCCGGATCGCGGTCGAGCGGCTGGGCGTGACCGAGGTGCGGTTCACCGGCGGTGAGCCGCTGATCCGGCCCGGCCTGACGAAGATCATCACCGAGGTCGCGACGCTTGAGCGGCGGCCGAGGATGAGCCTGACCACGAACGGCATCGGCCTGGAGCGGACCGCCACCGCGCTCCTCGACGCCGGCCTGAACCGGGTGAACGTCTCGCTTGACACGCTCGACGACGAGCGGTTCGCCACGCTGACCCGGCGCCGCCGCCTGCCGGACGTGCTGGCCGGCCTGCGCGCCGCGGCCGATGCCGGCCTGACGCCCGTGAAGATCAATACGGTGCTGATGCGCGGCGTCAACGACGACGAGGCGCCGGCGCTGCTCGCGTTCGCGCTGGAGCACGGCTACGAGCTGCGGTTCATCGAGCAGATGCCGCTTGACGCCCAGCACGGCTGGGACCGGGCGACGATGGTCACCGCCGACGAGATCCTCCGCGACCTGCGCGGTGCGTTCACGCTGCTGCCCGACCCGGTGGCCCGCGGCGGCGCGCCCGCGGAGACCTGGCTTGTCGACGGCCACGACGCGCTCGACGGCGGACCCGCGCGGGTCGGCGTGATCGGCTCCGTGACGCGCCCGTTCTGCGGCGACTGCGATCGGACCCGGCTGACCGCGGACGGGCAGGTCCGGGCGTGCCTGTTCGCCACCGAGGAGTCGGACCTGCGGGCCGCACTGCGCGGCGGCGTCTCCGACGAGGAGCTGGCCCAGCGCTGGCGTGTCGCGATGTGGGGCAAACGCGCCGGTCACGGCATCGATGATCCGTCGTTCCTGCAGCCGGTCCGCCCGATGTCCGCGATCGGCGGCTGACCCCTTGAAGATCACCGTTCGGTACTTCGCGGCCGCCCGCGTCGCCGCCGGCACCGGCGAGGAGACGCTCGACTCCTCCTCGGCGACGCTTGATGCCCTGCTCACCGAGCTGACCACGCACCACGGCGACCGGCTGGCCTCGGTCTTCGCCCGCGCGAGCTACCTGGTCGACGGCGCGGCCTGGCGCGACCGGACCGCCCCCCTCCCAGCCGACCCGACGGTAGACGTGCTCCCGCCGTTCGCCGGCGGCTAGGAAGCCTTCTCCCGGGAAGCCTTCTCCCGAGAAGCCAGCTGCCCGGGAAGCCGGCGGCCGGCAAGCCAGCGGCCCGGGAAGCCAGCGGCCCGGGAAGCCAGCGGCCCGGGAAGCCAGCGGCCCGGGAAGCCAGCGGCCGGCAGCCAAGAAACCAGCGGCCAGGAAAACAGCGGCCGGAGGCCGAATCGACCGGCGACCGGCGGAAGTCGGCGCGAGGGCGGAGACTGGCAGGCGTGAACACGCCCATGCGGATCTTTCTAGTGGAGTTGACGCAACATTGCGGGCGTGGCGCCGCGCGGCCGGTCAGCGCGGCGTGGCAGGATGCGGCGTGCCCCCGTTGAGCGCGACACCCTTCGACGGCGCTACGGTCGCGCCCACTTTCGTGGCGGACCTGCACATTCACTCCAAGTACTCGCGCGCTTGCAGCCGCGATCTGACCATGCAGAATCTGGCGTGGTGGTCCCGCCGCAAAGGCGTCTCACTGCTCGGCACTGGTGATTTCACCCACCCGGCCTGGTTCGAGCATCTCCGCGAGACGCTCAAGCCCGCGGAGCCCGGCCTCTATCGACTCGCCCCGGACGTCGAGGCGGACATCGCGAAGCGCCTGCCGCCGCGGCTGTCAAGCGTGGCCGAGGCGAGCCCGATGCGCTACATGCTGTCGGTGGAGATCTCGACGATCTACAAGCGCGGCGACCGTACCCGCAAGGTCCATCATTTGATCTATATGCCGGACCTGGACGCGGCCGCACGCTTCAACACCGCGCTCGGCCGGATCGGCAATCTCGGCTCGGACGGGCGGCCGATCCTGGGCCTGGACTCGCGCGATCTGCTTGAGATCGTGCTTGAGTCGAGCCCGGACGGCTTCCTGGTCCCGGCGCACATCTGGACGCCGTGGTTCTCCGCGCTGGGGTCCAAGTCCGGCTTCGACGCGATCGCTGACTGCTACGCCGATCTCGCACCGCACATCTTCGCTGTGGAGACCGGGCTCTCCTCCGACCCGGAGATGAACGGGCGGGTCAGCAGCCTGGACGCGTACCAGCTGATCTCGAACTCGGACGCGCACTCGCCGCCGGCGCTGGCCCGCGAGGCGACGGTGCTCTCCTCCGCGCTCGACTACTTCTCGGTGCGCGAGGCGCTGCGCACCGGCGACGGGCTGGACGGGACGATCGAGTTCTTCCCGGAGGAGGGCAAGTACCACTCCGACGGTCACCGCAACTGCGGCATCAACTGGGAGCCCGCCCGGTCGCGCGCGGTCGGCGGCATATGCCCGGAGTGCGGCAAGGGCCTGACGATCGGCGTGCTGAGCCGGGTGGAGGACCTGGCCGACCGCGCGCCCGGCGTGGACCGGCCGGGCGCGAAGAAGGTCACCCACCTGGTGCCGCTCGGCGAGATCCTCGGTGAGATCCACGCGGTGGGCGCCCGCTCGAAGACTGTCGAGGGCCGGCTCAACTCGCTGATCGCGGCGCTCGGCTCGGAGCTGGACATCCTGACCACTGTGCCGGTGGCGGACATCACCGCGGCCGGCGGGGAGCTGATCGGCGAGGCGATCTCGCGGCTGCGCCGCGGGCAGGTGCACAGGACTCCGGGGTACGACGGGGAGTACGGCATCATCAAGCTGTTCGAGCCGGGGGAGCTGACGCCCACGGGCGGGGCGGCGCAGGCGGACGCGTTGTTCGATCTGCCGGTGCCGCAGCAGCGGGTGCCCGCGAAGGCGCCGGCGAAGACCCCGGTCAAGGCACCGGTCAAGGCACCGGCGAAGGCCAAGAAGAAGGCGGCGGTTGTGGCTTCTGCGTCGTCGTCCTCGACCTCCTCCGACGACGCGACGTCGCCGCTGCTGATCGAGGCGTCCGGACACTCGGCCGGAGACCTGCCGCGTCCCAAACCGGCGCGCGGCGTGGCCACGGTACGGCCGAACCTGCCGCCGGCCCCGTCGCCGCACGAGCCGTTCGAGCCGATGCTCTCCGGCATGGAGGAGGTCGGCACCGGGCTGCTGGACCGGCTGGACGCGATGCAGCGGGTAGCCGCGTCCGCGCCGGCCGGGCCGCTGCTGATCGTGGCCGGTCCGGGCACCGGCAAGACGCGCACGCTCACGCACCGGATCGCATATCTCTGCGCGGAGCTGAACGTGCTTCCGGAGCAGTGCCTGGCGATCACGTTCACCAGGCGTGCGTCCGAGGAGATGCGGGAGCGTCTGGACATGCTGCTCGGCCCGGTCGCCGAGGGCATCACGGTCTCCACGTTCCACTCGCTGGGCCTGGCGATCCTGCGGGAGAACGCGGGCGCGGCCGGGCTGCCGGACGACTTCCGGATCGCGGACGACCTGCAGCGCACCGCCGCACGGGCCGAGGCCGGTGAGGACGACGCCGCGTACGTGAAGCTGCTCCGCGCGGACAGCCTGGTCGACCTGGACGAGCTGGTCACACTGCCGGTGGCGCTGCTGACCGAGTCGAAGGCGCTGGTCGAGGAGTACCGCGCGCGCTGGCGGTGGATCTTCGTCGACGAGTACCAGGACGTCGACGCGGTCCAGTACGACCTGTTGCGCCTGCTCAGCCCGGCGGACGGCAACCTGTGCGCGATCGGCGACCCGGACCAGGCGATCTACTCGTTCCGCGGCGCCGACGTCGGCTACTTCCTGCGCTTCTCCCAGGACTTCACAGATGCCCGCATGGTCCGGCTGACCCGCAACTACCGCTCGTCCGCGCCGATCCTGGCCGCGGCCGTGCAGGCGATCGCCCCGGCCTCACTTGTGCGCGGGCGCCGGCTCGATCCGGCCCGGCTGGACCCGGAGGCGCCGCTTGTCGGGCGACTCGCGGCCGGTTCCGCGGGCGACGAGGCGGAATTCGTGGCGCGGACCGTGGACGAGCTGGTCGGCGGCGTGTCGCACAGGTCGATGGACGCGGGCCGGGCGGACGGGCGCACCTCGAACATCTCGTTCTCGGACATCGCGGTGCTTTACCGTACCGACGCGCAGTCCGGCCCGATCCTTGACGCGCTGGGCCGGGCCGGCATCCCGGTGCAGAAGCGCTCGCACAACCGGCTGCGGGACCGGGCCGGCGTCTCCGCGATCGCGCGTGAGCTGCGGCACGCGGACGGGCTCGGCGGCTCGGTCGCGGCCCGGGTACGGCTGACCGGCCAGGTGCTGGCCGAGCGGTTCGCGACGCCGACGCTCGACGCCGCCGCCACAGTGGAGCCGGCCGACATCTGGTCCGCTGTCGACATCCTGAAGCCGCTGGCACTGCGCTGCGGCGACGACCTGCAGCTGTTCCTTGGAGAGATCGCGCTGGGCGCCGAGGTGGACACGCTCGACCCGCGCGCGGAGGCGGTCACGCTTCTCACGCTGCACGCGGCGAAGGGCCTGGAGTTCCCGGTCGTGTTCCTGGTCGGCTGTGAGGACGGCCTGCTGCCGATGCGCTTCCCCGGCGAGAAGCCGTCGTCGGACGACGTCGACGAGGAGCGGCGGCTGTTCTTCGTCGGCCTCACCCGCGCCCAGGACCGGCTCTACGTAAGCCACGCCGCGCGACGCTACCGCTACGGTGCGGAACGGGAGAGCGTGCCGACGCCGTTCCTGAACGACATCGACACGGGACTGTTCGAGCGCCTCGGCGCGGCCGAGCCCCGCAAGCCGAAAGACCGCCAGCTGCGGCTGATCTGACGCCGGAACCACGCCGGGCGTTGCCACGGGTCACCGCGGCGCCTGACCCATCGGCCGATCTCCGCTGGCCGAACGGCACGGCTGTCGGCTAGGCGACCGCCATTCCGCCGCGGAACGACAAGACTCCGCCCATGACCGTCACCGTTGTCTCCGCGGCCGGCGCCACGCTGACCCGGGTGGGGATCGCGGCGGCGTTCGAGGGCGAGCCCGACCTGACGCTGGCCGGCGCCGCCGCCTCCGGCGCCGAGGCCCTGGCCCTGCTCGGCCTGCACCTGCCCGACGTGGTGCTGCTCGACCTTGACCTGGCCGACGGCAACGGCCTGACCTGGGCCGCCGACCTCCGCCGCCGCCATCCGGCGCTCGGCATAGTGCTCCTCGCGGCGCGCGACGACGACCTGCTGCTGCGCGCGCTTGAGGCCGGCATCTCCGCGTTCCTGCCGCGCACCGAGGAGCTGGGCGCGATCCTGGCCGCGGTCCGTCACGCGGCCGCCGCCCCCGCGTCGTTCACCGCACCGGACCTGGCCGGCGCGCTCAGCCGCAGGCGAAGCTCGGCAACGGTGGTCAGCCCGCGCGAGCGCGAGGTGCTGCACCTGCTCCGGGACGGCCTGACCGTGCCGCAGATAGCCGCGTCACTCGGGCTGAGCGAGTCAACTGTGAAGACCTACCTGGCCCGCATCTACGACAAACTCGGCGTGACCGGCCGGGAACAGGCGGTGACCGCCGCCACCGATCGAGGCCTGCTCACCCAGGTGTAGACGCCGTTGCTCTGCACCCGCGCCGCGCGGAACCGCGGCCCGCGGGAGCGTGCGGGTCGCGACCACCCGGAGAGTGGGAAAGCGGCTTTGTGAATGTGATTGTCGGGGGTGGTCGTCGTCAGTTGGCGAAGGCGTCGATGATGCGGAGGATGCCGGGGCCGAGGATGACTACGAACAGGGCTGGGAACAGGCAGAAGACCAGGGGGAAGAGGATTTTGATCGGGACCTTGCGGGCCCGCTCCTCGGCGCGCTGACGGCGTTTGACGCGCATCTCGCGGGACTGTTCGCGCAGGACGGCCGCGACCGGGATGCCCAGTTCGGTGGCCTGGACGATCGACATCATCGCGTTTCGCAGCTCGGGGATGACTGTGCGGTCGGCGAGCGCGCGCAACGCCTCGCCGCGGCGCTTCCCCATCTGCATCTCCTGGAGCGCCCGGGCTAGTTCCCGGCCGAGCGGGCCCTCGATGCCGGCCGCGACCTGCTGGAGCGCGGCGTCGAAGCCGAGCCCGGCCTCGACACAGAGCGTGAGCATGTCCAGGGTGTCCGGAAGCGTGTCCAGCAGCTGTTCCTGGCGGCGCTGTGCGGCGTTGAGCACCAGCAGGTAGGGGCCGCCGAGCCCGAGCGCGCCACCCGCGGCCGCGCCCAGGAGCAGCGTGCTGACCGGCGAGAGACCTCGGGTCGCGACGAGCAGAAGACCGAGCAGAGCACCCGTGGGTACGCCGAGGACGAGGCCCCACCCCTGTGCTTCGAGGATGCGGGCCGGCGGCCAGGCGGGCGGGTTGCCGGCATGGTCGAGCGTGCGCTGCAACCAGGCGGCGGCCGCGTTCGGCGTCAACCGGCTGGCCAGCAACGTGACCGCGCGGCCGAGCGGGTTGCGGGCGGGCGGCGCGCCGGTGAGTGAGGTGCGGCGGGCCTGGGCGGCGCCGGGCGCGTAGACCGCGTCGATGTCGGCGAGCGCGCGGGCCAGGCCGCGGCGTCCGGCGCCGCCGAACACGACAGCGAGCAGCAGGATGAGCAGGGCCGCGAAGATGACTGTGAGCCCGGCGCCGAGCACGAGGACGTCCACGTCAGACCTCCACCCGGACGACGCGGGTGAGCCAGAAGCCGCCGACCACGACGAGCAGCACGCCGCCGCTCAGCAGCAGGACGCCGCGTGGGTCGGTGAAGAGCGGCGCGACGTAGGCGCGGCGGGTGAGGAACATGAACGCGCCGAGCACGATCGGGAGCGCGAGCAGCACCCAGGCGGAGAGCCTGCCCTCGGCGGAGAGCGCACGGACGTGGCCGCGGAGCAGCTCACGCTCGCGGATCGTGGTGATCGTGTTGCCGAGCACCTCGGCCAGGTTGCCGCCGACCTCGCGCTGCACCCGGATCGCCATCACGGTCCAGGCCAGGTCCTTGTTGCGCATGCGGGCGGCCACCCGGTCCAGCGCCTCTTCGATCTCCATGCCGAGCCGGACCTCCGCGAGCGCGCGGCTGAACTCGCCGGACAGCGGGTCGACGGACTCGCGGACCATGGCGTCGAGCGCCTGCTGGAGCGAGAAACCGGAGCGGAGCGAGCCGATCACCATCTGGACCGCGTCCGGGAGCCCGGCGGCGAAGCGGTCCTCGCGGCGGGTGGCGAGCCGCCTGTGGAACAGCGCGGTGGCGAGCACGCCGAGGAACGCGCCGAGCGGGAAGCCGAGCGGGCCGATCAGCAGCGTGACCACTACCGCGAAGCCGAGCGCGACGCCGGCCCGGACCAGCAGCCATTCGCTTGGCCGCAGCTTGAGGCCGGCCCGGTCGAGTTGACGCCCGAGCCGCTCCTCCCAGCCGCGGGTGCGGACCACCCGCTCGGCCGCGGAGACAGCGACCCTGGCGAACGGGGACGCGGGCTTGGGCGCCGGGGAGCGGTCGGCGCGGACCGCGGACGCGAACAGCTCCACCTGGGCCATCCGGCGGCGGCGCTCCACCATGCCGAACATCGGCGAGAAGATCAGCAGGAAGATCGCCAGCAGCGCCAGGAAGACGAGCACCGCCATCGCGATCCGGAACGCCGGTGTGCCGGTGGCGATCACTGCAGCACGTCCTCCAGTCCGAGGTTGCGCGGCGAGGGGTCGACGCCCTGGTCGGCGAGGGCCTCCAGGAAGTTCGGCCGGATCCCGGTGGGGCGCAGCTCGCCCTGGTAGCGCCCGTACGCGTCGGTGCCGGACTTGAAGTCGAACGTGAAGATGTCCTGCGTCGTGATCACGTCGCCCTCCAGGCCGAGCACCTCGGTGACGTGCGTGATCCGCCGGGTGCCGTCGCGCAACCGGCTGAGGTGCACGATCACGTCCACCGCGGACGCGATCTGCTCCCGGATCGCGCGCACCGGCAGGTCCATGCCGGCCATCAGCACCATCGTCTCCAGGCGGGAGAGCGAGTCGCGTGCCGAGTTCGCGTGCACTGTGGTGAGCGAGCCGTCGTGGCCGGTGTTCATGGCCTGGAGCATGTCGAGCGCTGCGCCGTCGCGGACCTCACCGACCACGATCCGGTCCGGGCGCATGCGAAGCGCGTTGCGGACCAGGTCGCGGATGGTGACCTCGCCGCGGCCCTCGATGTTCGGCGGGCGGTACTCCATCCGCACCACATGGTCCTGGGCCAGCCGCAGCTCGGCCGCGTCCTCGATGGTGATGATCCGCTCGTGCGGCGGCAGCATCTGGGAGAGCACGTTGAGCAGCGTGGTCTTGCCGGTGCCGGTGCCGCCGGTGATCAGCACGTCGAGCCGGCCCTGGATGCAGGCGGACAGCAGCGACGCGACCGAGTGGTTGAGCGTGCCGAACGCGATCAGATCCTCGACGCCGTACGGGTTCACCGCGAACTTCCGGATCGTCATCGCGGCGCCGTCGAGCGTGACCGGCGGGATGACCGCGTTGACCCGGCTGCCGTCCGGGAGGCGGGCGTCGACCATCGGGCTTGACTCGTCGACGCGGCGACCCACCCGGGACACGATCTTGTCGATGACGCGGCGCAGGTGCCACTCGTCAAGGAACGCGGTCTCCACTGACTGGATGCGGCCGAAGCGCTCCACGTAGATCCGGTCCCAGGAGTTGACCATGATCTCGGTGATGTCCGGGTCGCGCAGCAGCGGCTCGATCGGGCCATGACCGACGATCTCGTCGATGACCTGCCGGAACGCGACACCCCTGTCGCCCGCGGTGAGCTGGTCCTCCTTGGCGAGCAGGCCGGGCAGCGCCTCCCGGACCCGGCGCTCCAGCTCCTCCTCGTCCGCGCCGGCCTCGTACATCTGCGGGCCGAGCTGTTCCAGCAGCGCGCCGTGGGCCCGGCGGCGGACCTCGGCGAGCGGGTCGTACGCCCGCCGTGCGTTGCGCCGCCCGAACGCGCCGGTCGCGCCGCTCGATGTCGGCGTGGTGGCGCCGCTGAGCGGAAAGTTCGTGCTCGGCACCGCGGTCACCGGGATCGCGGTGGCCGGGTACGACGAGTCCTCGTTGAGCGCCAGGACCTCGGCCGCGGAGAACCCGCTTCCGGTACGCGGAATCTCGTCGGAACGGCGCCGTTTCTGCTGGTCGGTCACCGCAGATCACCTCTTCCCACGACGGGACAGCATGGACTTCAGGCCCTTCGGGGTGGAGACGCCCGCGCCGATCCGGTGTGTGGCCAGGTCGCGGATCGCCTCGCTGACCGGGTGCGCCGGCGAGTCGAGCACGATCGGCACCCCCCGGTTGATCGAGATGGAGACGTCGCGGCTGGCCGGGATCTGCGCGGTAAGCGGGATCCGCAGCACGCGCTCGATGTCGGCAGGCGTCACGCCCAGCCGGGCGTCGGCCCGATTGAGGATCACCAGCCGGTTCTCCTTGCGGTAGTCGAGCACGTCGAACGTGTCCAGCAGGATCCGCAGGTTCTTGATGGCGGTCACCGCGGGCGTGGCGACCAGCAGGTACTGGTGGGAGGCGTCGAGCGCGGCAAGCACGTGGTCGTTGAAGACCGGCGGGCTGTCCACCACGACGTAGTCGTACATCCCCCGGGTCAGGTAGAGGATCTCGCTGACCAGGTCGCGGCTGATCCGCTCCGCGATCGTCGGCACGACCGGGGCGAGCAGCACGTCCACGCCCGGGCAGTAGTTGGTGACCATGGTGCGCAGGCCGGTCTCGTCGATCCGGTCCGCCACCGGCACCGCGTCCGCGATGGTCCGGTCCGGCGACATCTGCAGCATCAGTGCCACGTCGCCGAGCGTCAGGTCCAGGTCGATCAGGCAGACGCGCTTGTCGCCGCCGGCCGCGAGCGCGACGGCCAGGTTCGCGGCGAGCATGGTCTTCCCGCAGCCGCCCTTGGCCGCGTAGACCGTGATCACCTTGCCGTCGATCGCGTCGGCCCGCTCCGAGGTCTTCGCGTGCAGGCCGCCGTGCATACGCCGGGACAGATCCTGGGAGCGGGCGCAGGCGGCCAGGATGCTCGTCGGGTCGTTGACGTCCGCGACCTCGCGCACGCCGGAACGGATCGCCTCGGCCAGCACGTGCACCTCCAGCTGGTGGCGCAGCAGCACCACGCCGAGCGACGGGCGGGACAGCCGCTGCCGGGCGGCCAGGCTCACCGCCTCGGCGGCCGGCGTGTTCGGGCCCATCAGCACCAGCTGCTCGTCCGGGTCCTCGTTGAGCAGCGTGTAGACCTCGTCCAGGCTGGTCGCGGTGCGCACGTCGCCGCCGACGAGCATCCCGAAGTGCTGGGAGGCCTGACGGGACGGCTCGTACAGGATGGTCATCGCGCGCTCACCCGAACACGTTGTTGTTGTCGACGCCGACGCCGGCCTGCACGTCGGACTCGTCGGTGAGCAGCGCCAGGTAGATCGCGCCCGCGTTCGCCGCCGTGATGATCTTCGCGGCCTCGACGGTGGACGCCGCGACGGTGACGAGCGTGGTCGGCTCGGATTCGGTCGCGCCGTCCTGCGGCGTGATCGTGGTCTCGCCGGTGCCGTACTGACCGACCGCGATCACCTCGATCCGGGGCAGCAGTACCGCGGTGCCGCGCACGCCGTCGCCGCCGATCGTCTTCCGGGAGCCGCCCGAGGTCGCGGTGTAGGAGGCGAACAGCGCCACGTGCGCGCCCGGCCGCACGTAGCCGGCGACCTGCTGCGCCATCGACGCCTCGAAGCTCACCGCCACCTTGTCGCTCGGGATGGCCAGGCCGCTTGATGTCTCCGTCGCGTTCGCGAACATGCTGCTCAGCAACAGCTGACCCGGTTGTAACGTGGACGTGACCAGCTGTTTCTCCAGCTCGGGCGTGATCGCGACGACCGCGCCCTCGGGCAGGCTGGCGGCCGGCATGCGGGTGGTGACCGCCAGCTGCCGGTCCCGGATGACCGCGCCGGTGGTGCCGGTGGAGATCCGCTGCTGGGCGACCAGGACCTCGATCGCGCTGACGTCGTCGACCGCCCGGTCGTCGGCCCGGTTCACGTAGTAGAGCACCGCCGAGGTGCCGAGCACGGCCAGGACGATCGCCAGGAAGACGGCGAGGATGCGACGTGACATGTGGGACAGTCCGTTTCTTATCGTCAGCCGGTGATGCGGATCGAGGACGGGCCGGCCGCGCCGCCGCCTGCCGGGTCCGCGGTGAAGTAGCCGAAGAGGCAGGAGACCGCTTCCGTCGGGCAGTCGGCGTACCGGGGCTGCACGTCCCACCGGTCCTCGGGCTTCGGAGCGGCGGGCTTCACCGCCGGCCAGTCGTCCTTGTGCCAGCCGGTGACGACGAAGGTGCGCACGCTGACGATTGAGGCGCGGTCACCGTCGGCGGGGGAGTAGACCGCGACCGGGACCGGCGTCTTCTCCTCCGCCAGCTCGACCAGGCGCGCGAAGCAGTGCTCCCAGAACATCTCCTCGTTGCCGCCGGCCGTACCGGTCAGGCTGCGGACCGTGCCGATTGTGAACTCCGTGACGCAGCCGGTGTTGAGCACCTCGCCGCCGAAGCCGTCCGTCGCGTCGCCAGGCCGCTCGCCGGGGAGTCGCTTCCAGCCGGGGTCCCGGCAGAAGCCGAAGTACTCCCCGTCCTCGCCGATCTCCCGGAACGGCAGCGCGAGCTCCGCCCTCTCGTCGGCCCGGTGGTCGCCGCCCGAAGGTTCGGGCTGCTCGAGCGCGCGCCGGGCCACACAGTCCGAGACCACTATCGGCAGCGCGTCCTCCACAGTGCTGATCGCCCGCCAGGAGGCGCGGGCGCAGGCGCCGACCGTGACGCCATCCGTGCCGGTCACCGCGCCCGCGAAGACCGGGGGCAGCGCCGTCGAGTCCCCGGGCCGGTCGGTACGCACCCGGACCTCGATGTACTCGCTGTACTCCGACTCGTCGCCGAGGCAGCCGGTCAGGTTCGTCTCGGTGCGCGTGCACTTCCTGATCGGCAGGTGCGCGGTCGGGGCGCCGGGGCGCCTCACCACCTTCCCGCAGATCTCGCTTATCGCGACGGCGGCGTTCTTGACGTTCCACTCGGCGTACCGGCGGCTCTCCACCACCATGTCGTCGCCGTTGCACTCGGGCAGGTGCAGCGCGCACACCTTGGCGACCGCGATTGCGGCCGCGTCGGCGGCGCTCTGCAGCTGGGCCCGCTCCGCGTAGAGCAGGCCGACGTCCACGGTCAGGGCGCCGAAGCCGAAGACCATGCCGCTTGTCATCATCATCGCGACAAGGACGGCGACCGCGCCGCGGTCCCTCCGGCGCGGCCGCCGCCCGGTCAGGCGCGGCATGGCATGACCGCCTCGGCGTCCAGCGGGATGTCACCGGGCCCGGCGGCACCGATCATGATGCCGAGCGGCGTGATGAACTCGAACTCGTAGACGACCTGGTAGGACATGTGGTTCTCGTCGGACAGGCAGTTCCCGTGCGCCTTGTCCCGCCAGCGGCCCTCCGGGTCGATGTCGGCCGCCGGCTCACCGATCACCGTGGTCGCGGCCGCACGGGCGCCGTCCGCGTCGTCAAGGGTGAGTGCGCGGGCACCCTCGCGGGCGGCCTCGGTGACCCGGATCTGCGTGTTCAGCATCCGGCCGAAGTCGATCATGGCGAAGACGACCATCAGCAGCAGCGGCAGGACCAGGGCGGTCTCCACCGCGGCGGCGCCCCGATCGGCGCGCCGGCGCACCTCCCTGACCTGCATGACTGCCTTTCCGTCTCATCAGATCGACGACTTTGCCCGCACGGTCACGGTTATGGCGTCACAACGCAGTCGTGGTCGTCGCCGCCGGCGGTGATGCCCTCACAGGTGTCCCGGAAGAGTCCGGTCAGCACGTCCTCAAGCGCGAAGACAATGACGGCCAGCACGGCGGCGACGCCCGCGATGATCAGGGCGTACTCGACCGCGGTCGCGCCGCGGTCGCTACGGCGGGCGGCGTCCACCCGGTCCGCGGCGAGCATGGTCGCCCGGATGAACAGGTTCAGCATCTCTTCTCCCCTTGGTCCTTCGTGGTCGGGATCTGGCAGCGTCGGTGCTCTGGCAGGGTCGGTGCTCTGGCAGGGTCGGCGCGCTCCGGCGGGGGCGCGCACGGCAGGGCGGTGCAGGGCAGGGCGGTGCAGGTTCGCGCGCCGAGGGAGCTCAGCAGCCGGTATGGCACCGGCCGAGAACCGACTCTGCCCGCCACAGCCACCGTGGCTAGTCGGGCGACCGGGCCGAGGGAAGCGTCGGCGTCGGAGGCGGATGTCGATGGGATGACACCCGCCAGCGACAACCGATGGGCCGTTCGGCCCAGCCCAAACCGAGCTTAAGCCGCATATCCACACACGTAGATCGAAGATATTTCCGTTTTGCGACACGGAACGTCACTCACGACGGTGATGTCAGATAACCGATAGTCGCCCGGCGATTCCGCACCGTTCGGACGATCGACACTCACCGATCGGATAGGCGTCCGGAGCAGTGGATCTTCAGCCGAAGAGTGGTAGACCGTGCCGGGCAACCACTACTGCGGCGAGCGCGCCGGCCAGCAGCGCCGGGCCGAGCGGCAGCTCCGTGCCCCGGCCGGCCTTGCCCGTGACCAGGAGAAACAGCGCCACCGGACCGTTCAGCAGGTGCGGCGCGATCAGGCCGAACACGACGGCCGGCCAGCCGAGCCAGCCGAGCATCAGGCCGAGCACGGCGGAGAGCTTCACGTCTCCGAAGCCCAGGTTCGCGCCCGGGATCAGCGCGATGACCAGGTACACGACGAAGAGGACCACCGCACCCAGCAGCGCGCGCAGCAGCGGGCCGAACGACAGGTCGAGCAGGGAGATCAGCAGCAGCACGCCGCCGCCGAGCACGGCCGCGGCGCCGACAAGCGGGTCCGGCAGCCGCAGCACGGCCAGGTCGATGAACGCGAGCAGCACGCCTATCGCGCCGACCGCCAGGTAGCCGGGGAGCACCGGGTCGGGGCCGAACGCCCAGCCGAGCGCGCCGAGCGTCACGGCGCCGGTCGCGGTGGTCAACCAGGGCCGAGGGCCGAGCCGGCGGCCACAGCCGGGGCAGGCCACGCGTACCCGTACCCACGAAAGGGTGGGGTGTTTGCAGTTCTCGCAGGCCGAACGGGGCGGCTCGCCGTATTCGACGGACAGCCGCCAGGCCACCCGGGGCGTCAGGAGACCGACGATCGCGCCAAGCGCGGTCGTGACCACAACGAGTGAGACGGACACTGCCCGCATGGTAGCCCGCCTGATCACGACACGAGTTGTCGACACTGGCACACTTCCGGGAGGTGGGGGAGGGGCGTGCCCCGGATACGGTGGCTGAGGTCGCCCGCCCACGCAGGCAACTGACGCAGGAGCTCGGTAGGAGGCAGTTCCATGTCGAATTTCGGACCGCCCGGGGGGCCACCCGGACGTGGCCGCGACCCGCACGAGGAGCCTTACACCGAGCCGTCCGACCCCTGGGGCGACTGGGGTCGTGACTCCAACGACAGCGGACCCGACCAACAGCAGGGCTACGACCAGGGTGGGTACCACCAGGGCTACGGCGGCGGCTACGAACAGCAGCAGCCCGCCTACGCCCCGGCCGGCGGCTACGACGTCACCGGCACCGGTTACTCGCAGCGCCCGGCCGATGCCGCGCCCGGCGGGTGGAACCCGGCGCCGGCCCAGCAGCCCCCGCCGGTGCCGCCCGCACGGAAGAGCAGCGCCGGGATGATCGCGCTGGTCGCGGTCCTGGTCGTGCTCGTGCTGGCCGGTGGCGCCGGTGCCGCGTACTTCCTGCTCAACTCGGGCGGCGACAACAAGGGCAACGAGGCGACCGGCGACCCGACCCCCGGGCCCGCCGACTCACCGACCCCGACCCCGGCCGCCTCCGCCACGCCGACCCCCTCCGCGACGGCCGCTGTCAGTGACGCGCGCGACGTCAAGAAGGGCGAGTGCGTGCAGAACACGGGCACCGACGCCAAGCCGGCGTTGAAGGCCGCGGACTGTGACCAGAAGAACGTGTACGAGGTTCTCGACCGCTTCGACGCGCCCGCCGCGGGCGAGGAGGACGCGCAAAAGAAGTGCGCCGATGTCGAGGGATATACAAACTATTACTTCTTCAACAGTCAGCTTGATTCCCTTGACTTCGTCCTTTGCCTGAAGCAGCGGTAGGGTCCCCCAGCAGCGGGGGGACCTTGGTGAGGCTTCCTCGGTGCGCGAGAAACACAACCTAGGAGTGCCGATGTCGAGCTACGGACCACCCCCCGGTCCCGGCCAGCCCGAGTACGACCCGAACAACCCCGCCGGGAACTATCCGCCGCCGCCACCGGTGGATCCGAACCAGTCGACACCGCCGTCGTACGGAACGCCGCCACCGCCCCCCTCCTACGGGACGCCGCCACCGCCTCCCTCCTACGGGACGCCGTCGTACGGGACTCCGCCGCAGGGTGCGCAGGGGGACATACCTCCGCCCCCGCCGCCGTACCCGACCTCGGGCGGGCCGAGCTTCTCGCCGCCTCCGGTCTCGGGTCAGCCGAACTACGGCGCGCCGGTCTCGGGTCAGCCCGGTTACGGTGCTCCCGTCTCCAGCCAGCCGAACTACGGCGGCCCGGTCTCCAGCCAGCCGAACTACGGCGCTCCGGTCTCCAGCCAGCCCAACTACGGCCAGCCGGACTACGGTCAGCCGAGTTACGGCGCTCCGGTTTCCAGCCAGCCCAACTACGGCACGCCCGGGTACGACGCGCCGCCGCCTCCGCCGCCGTACGGTACCGACCCGAACGCGGCGTACGGCGCGACCAGCGGCGGTCCGTACGCGGCCCCCTACGCCGACCCGAATCAGCCGCCGCCCGTGCAGGGTTACGGCACGCCGCTCGCGCAGCCCGGCATCCCGATGCAGGGTGGCGGCTGGCAGGCTCCGCCGCCGGCCGGTGGGGGCAGCGGCGCCGGCAAGGTCGTCGGCATCATCGTCGGCGCGGTGCTGGTGTTCGCGCTGCTGATCTGCGGTGGCATCTTCTACGGCATCAACCAGGCCGGCAACGCGGTGAACGACGCGCTTGACAACATCCCGACCAACGCGCCGACGCTGCCGACCCTGCCGACCGACGACCCGCTGCCCACGCCGACCAAGGCGCCGGACGCGGCCGACACCGTCCAGGTCGGCGACTGCATCGTCAACGACGGCACGGACGACGAGGCGGAGATCCGCAAGGTGCCCTGCGCCAAGGACGCGCTACAGGTGCTGATCCGCATCCCGTTCACCGACGACGGCGAAAAGGCCTGCAAGGACGTCGAGGGCGCGGACTCGTGGTACATGTACACCTCGTCGTCCGTGGGCGGCGTCGGTGACTACGTGCTCTGCCTGAAGACGCTTACCGAGGCGCCGAAGACCTCCTGACAGCCCTCTCTAAGGCCGTCTAGCGATATCGCTAGACGGCCTTAGTCATGTGCTGGCAGCCCGTCGACATGCCCGAGCGCGCCACCCCGCCGAACGCGAGTACATGCGCGCGATGGCCGCACTCTCCCCAGACGACGACGGCCTCGACGCGGCGGTCCCCACCGCTTCCATCGCCAAGTCCCTCGGCCGCCGCCCGGCAGGCCCCTCACCAGCACGCGACGCCCTGATCAAGAAGGGCCTGATCTACTCCGGCGAGCGCGGCACTGTCGCGTTCACCGTCCCGCACTTCGGCCGCTACCTGCGAACACAACCCAGATAACCGATATACCGATGTGATCGCGCATCACCACCCGAGGCCTCCCGGCGACACCGGTCCCGCGTCACACGATCAAAACCTAAGCACAGTTGACCCATTCGTCGGTGCCGTCGATGAAGACCTGGCGCTTCCAGACCGGGATGCGGGCCTTCACCTCGTCGACCAGGCGTGCGCAGGCGGTGAATGCGGCCGCCCGGTGTGCCGTGCTCACGGCCGCCACAAGTGCGATGTCGCCGATCTTCAGCGGGCCGTAGCGGTGCGAGACCGCGACCGCATAGACGTCGGGGTCGGCGAGGATCTCAGCGGCGACCTCGCGCAGCACGGCCTCGGCGCTCGGGTGGGCCTCGTACTCCAGCAGTTCGACGGAGCGGCCGTGGTCGTGATCGCGAACCACGCCGGCGAACGAGACGACCGCGCCGGCGCGTACATCCGCGACCGCGGCCTCATGCGAGGGAACGTCCAAGGGCTGGTCGGTAACCGTGATCACGGTCGTTCTCCGTTCACCAGAGGCAGCGGGACGAGGCCGGCCCGCGCGCCCACCTCGCCGGACGTGCCGGGCGGGATCACCGCGAAGCCGGCCGCTCCGGCCAGACCGCGCAGCATCGACGAGCCCACGTGCGCCATCGGCCAGGCGACGCCGGCCGCGTCCACCCGGACCAGTGCGAGATGGGTGTCCGCGCCCCGGCCCCGGATCGGCGCGCCAAGCGTCACCTCCGGCAGTCGGGGTTGCTCCCGGCCGGACAGGCCGGCCAGCAGCGGCGCGACAAGCGACATCAGCGCCACGATCGCGGACTGCGGGTTGCCCGGCAGGCCGGCCAGGAAGCGGTCCCGGCCGTCCGGGCCCGGCACGCGCGCGACAAGCATCGGGAAGCCTGGTCGCACCGCCACCGTGTTGATCAGGTACTCGCCGCCCAGCTCGCGCAGCGCCGGGTGCAGGTGGTCGACCGGGCCGCGCATGGTGCCGCCGGTCGTGCAGATCAGATCCGCCGAGTCCAGCGCGGCGCGGATCGCGTCCACATGGTCGTCAAGCGTGTCCTTCACCGGGCCGGCCGTCACGTTCGCACCGACTGTCGCGCCGAGCCGTCGCAGCCAGGACGGCAGCGCCGGGCCGAGCGCGTCCCGGACCAGGCCCTGACCCGGCAGGCCTTCGGTCAGCAGCTCGTCACCGAAGACCAGCACTGCCGCGCGCGGGCGCCGGCGGACCGGCAACGCGTCGTACCCGCAGTGCGCGGCCAGGCCGATCACGGCCGGGTCGACCGGTGTGCCGGCCGGGAACAGCTCCTCGCCGCGGGCGGCCTCGTCGCCGGGGACGCGCCACTCCGGCTCGGTACGGGGCGTGCCCTCGATCCGGCCGTCCGCCGTGGTGCGGGAGTCCTCGGTGCGCAGGATCGCCTCGGTGCCGTCCGGAACCATCGCGCCGGTCGCCACCTCGATCGCCACGCCGCTCTCGGCCGGCATCGGGGGAGCGACCGCGCCGGCGAGGATGCGGCCGAGGACCCGCCAGGGCGGGGCACCGCGGACCGCGTACCCGTCGATGCTTGAGGTAGGGAACGGTGGCAGGTCGGTGAGGGTGATCAGCGGCTCGGCAAGCGTTCGGCCGTCCGCGTCGGCCAGCGCGACCCGCTCGACCTCACCCGCCGCCTGCCGGCCCGCCTCGAAGGCGATCCGCTGCGCCTCGGCCCATGCGACGGGCGTCGCCGGCGCGCTCTCAGAACTCACCGCCCGAGCCTATCCGCTACCCCGCCCCATCCCTCCCGCGCGCCGTCACCCGGCCGTCACGATCCCCTGCCAGCCCACAACATGATCTCCCCTTGCTCTGCTTACCTATGTCGCATACGCCGCTGACCAGGGGGTCACGCGTCAGACGCGGCTGGGCGGCGCGGGTGCGGCATCAGCGGCGGCCGGGCGGCGCGGGTCACGCATCAGCGGCAGCCGGGCGGCGCGGGTCACGCATCAGCGGCAGCCGGGCGGCGCGGGTCACGCATCAGCGGCAGCCGGGCGGCGCGGGTGCGGCCTCGGTGCTGACAAGAGCCGGCATCGAAGCGGGAGACCCGTGGTGTGCCGGTCAGTCGCGGCCCTTCGGTGTCGTCGGGGCCCGGCTTCACAAGGTCAGGGCGGCACCACATCCAGCATGTCAGGACGCCGCCCCTGCCTTCGGCAGCTCTCCCGGCGAACTCAAGATCTTTGCGCCCCTGGTGGCCCTTTCGAGTCCGGAATAAGGGCCACCAGGGACGCAAGGATCTTGAGTCCCGCTCACTGGACACCAGTTCCCGGATCCTGAACCGTATCCGCGCGCGGCTGACGATACTGGGCGCTGCGCACCCGACATATCCGCGTAAAGCGACCCACCCCGAGCGGGCTCAGGCCCGCGGCTCAGGCCCGCGGCTCAGGCCCGCGGCTCAGGCCCGCGGCTCAGGCCCGCGGCTCAGGACGTAATCGCGCCGGACGGCCGGACGGATCATCACCCTGAACTGCGCTTTCGTGAGGCGCGACCAGGTGCGGGCCTGGAAGGGAGGCGTGAGCCGCCCCATGCGCCGGCGGAGGCAATACCCACCACCCGATGCGACCCACAGCCGTCCACCATCAAGATCGTTGTTGCGCTGACTGTTCTTTGGGGGGCGCCGAAAGGACAGTCAGCGCAACAACGATCTTCACTGCATACTAAGGGCCGCCCTCGGTACCGAATTAAGATGAAATATCGGATTCGGCGAACATCTGCGCCGGGCCCGCAGATGCTGACGCGCAACACCGGACTGAGCGACGCACGGTTCAGCAGGGCGGCGACCTGCGGTTCAGCAAGGCGACGTGCGGTTTAGCAAGGCGGCGACGTGCGGGCTCGCCGAGGCTACGTATGGGTCGATTTAGGCTGAATGGCATCGGGCTGGAGCCCGCGGGAGCGTGCGGGCCGGACCACTGCGGGAGCGGGAAGATCAAGGTTTTGACCGTGGGGTTGGTCAGTGGTCGCCGCCGTGGAGTTGGTCGATGGCGTGGGGGAGCAGCGGGGTGAGGACGGCGAGGCCGTCGCGGGCGCCGCCGGTGGAGCCGGGGAGGTTGACGATCAGCGTGCGGCCTGCGACGCCGGCGAGGCCGCGGGAGAGGGCGGCGGCCGGGACCTTGTCGCGGCTGTGGGCGCGGATGGCCTCGGCGATGCCGGGGATCTCGTAGTCGAGCAGCGCGCGGGTCACGTCCGGCGTGCGGTCGGTGGGGGTGATGCCGGTACCGCCGCTGGTCAGCACGAGTGCAATGCCGTCCTCGACTGCGGCGCGCAGGGCCGCGGCGACCGGCTCGCCGTCCGGGACCACGACAGGGTCGCCGAGTTCGCAGCCGAGTTCGCGGAGGCCCGCGACCAGGATCGGGCCGCTGGTGTCGGTGTAGACGCCGGCGGCGGCGCGGTTGGAGGCGACGATGACGCGTGCGGTGATCACGGGTGCTCCTCGGGACGCTGCCAGTCGCCGGTCTTGCCGCCGGTCTTGGTGAGGACCCGGATGTCGGAGAGGACGGCGGCCGGGTCGACCGCCTTGATCATGTCGATCAGGGTGAGGCCGGCGACCGTGACCGCGGTGAGCGCCTCCATTTCGACGCCGGTGCGGTCGTTGGTGCGCACGGTGGCGGTGATCTCCACGGTGGACTCGCCGGGGGTCAGGTCCAGCACCACGCCGGTGAGCGCGATCGGGTGGCAGAGCGGGACCAGGTCGGGCGTGCGCTTGGCACCCATGATGCCGGCGATGCGCGCGGTGGCCAGCGCGTCGCCCTTCGGCAGGCCGTCGCGGCGCAGGAGCGTGATGACCTCGGCGGTCGTCCGGAGCACTCCGGCGGCCACTGCGGTACGCGTGGTTACCGACTTCGCGGACACGTCGACCATCCGGGCGGCGCCGGCGGAATCGACATGCGTCAGGTTTCGGGGATCGGTCACTAGGGCAGTTTATGAGCAAGGCTGGTAGCGCCGCTGACGCACTCGCGGCGATCGCCTTTCCACGCGCTGTGACGCGTTCATGAGACTCGAATTTGCGATGCAGTCACTCGTTCGTGATCTGCCGTCAATTGGCTTGCACACCTACTCTGATCAGGGAAATTACGGCCCGGCATGGTCGTGGTCGGGACGGATCCAAAAACAATGCATTCTGTTGTCATTCGGTTTCTCTACGTAATCAATAGCGCCTGCTTTAGCATTTCCCGAAACGAGAGACATTTCAATCTTTCGCTGCTTTCGCCACGAATATATGGTCGGTTCCAGTCAGGCACTCAAGCGGGGTTTGGCGACGACCACCAAGACTTTTAAATAGGCGCAGAACAAACCAGGAAAAGGGGGAGAGCGCAATGCGTGGCACCGATTGGCTCTGAGACTCGATCCAAACTGGAACTAGGCCGGCAGACACGTTCCCAGTAGGCTGACCGTCAGGTCCCCCGGAACGAGGCGTCACATGGTCGCGGCGACTACCAGCCACCGGGCTGACCAGCTGCTCAAGCAGCTGGTCAGCCTTTTCACGCTGGCAGCCTCAGCCATATTGATCTGGGCCGGATTAACGATCTTCCAAAAATCGGATCTCTCCGAATGGTGGCTGCCGATCCTGGTCACCGTGATGATCGCTTTTACCAGCGACGTCGGCGTGGCGATCCGCATCCGCAGCGCGGTCATCTCGTACACCTGGTCCGAGACCGGCATTCTTTTGACCATCGCTTTCCTCCCGCCCGAATGGGCGCTCGTCTGTCTCGCCGTCGGCACCGCGCTTCCCAAGATCTGGCGACGGATCCGGCCTGACAAAATCGCGTTCAACACCGCCAAGGCCGTCCTCACCGCCGGCGGCGCGCTGCTGCTCACCACGCTCGTGTTCGGGCCGCTGCACGGCGAGCAGCTGACGACCGGGCGGCAGCTCGGCGCGCTGGTCCTCGCGGCCGTGTTCCTGCTTGTCGCGGACGATCTGATGGCGATGCCGGTCCTCGCGCTCGCCACCCGCGGCACGCTGCGGCAGATGGTCTTCGGCGACTGGCCGATCCGCCTGCTCACGCTGGTCATCAAGGTCGGCGTCGCGCTGGCCGCGGCGGTCACCTGGCGCATCGATCCGCCGTGGACGGTCATCGTCGGCGCGGTCGCGGTGATAGTCCAGCTGATCTACCACACCCGGATGCGTCACCGGGAGGAACGGCTGGCCTGGCAGCGGCTCGCCACTGTCACCGAGACGCTCAACGAGACCGATCTCACCCTGGTTCTGCACACCGCCGTGCTGCGCGCCGAGCCGCTGTTCTCCGCGGACGAGATCGAGGTCGAGATCGACGCCGGTGGCGGGCGGCTGGTCCGCGGGCGCGGCGAGACAGTGGTCTTCGACGGCGACCCGGCCGGTGCGCCCGGTGCCGAGCGACAACAGGTCGCGGTGCCGCTGCGCGGGGCCGGCGGAGGCGGCGAGATCGGCGTGCTGCGGCTGCGGTTCCACTCCGAGGTGCGGCTCTCCGAACGGGAGCAGTACACGCTTCGCACGTTCGCGTCCGCGCTCTCCACCGCGGTGCGGAACGCCACGGCCTACCAGGAACTGATGAGCGTCGCCGCCTCGCACGCCCAGGAGGCCACCCACGATCAGCTCACCGGCCTGCTCAACCGGCGCGCGCTGCTCGACCGCGGCGCACGCCACCTGCAGGCGCCCCGGCACGACGGGCTGACCGCCATGCTGCTCGTCGACCTCAACCACTTCAAGGAGGTCAACGACACGCTCGGGCACACCGCCGGGGACCAGGTGCTCACCGAGGTCGCCCGGCGGCTGGACGCGGCCGCCCACCCCGGCGACATCGTGGCCCGGCTCGGCGGCGACGAGTTCGCGGTGCTGCTCTGCGGGCTCTCCGCGCCCGCGGTCGCCGGGCACCGGGCCGAGGCGCTGCTCGACACGCTGCACCATCCGTTCACGGCCGAGGGGATGCAGCTGCGGGTCGAGGCCAGCGGCGGCATCGCGATAGCGCCCGGCCGGGGCGGCATGACCGAGCTGCTGCGCCGCGCGGATGTCGCTATGTACCAGGCGAAACGCGGCGGCGAGCGGATCGAGACGTACAGCCGGGGCCGGGACACCGCGGACATCGCACGACTCGCGCTCGGTGGCGACCTCACCCGCGCGGTCGAGGAGGAGGAGTTCGTCGTCAACCTCCAGCCGATCCTCGACCTCGGCACCGGCGAGGTCGTCGCGGCCGAGGCGCTGTCCCGCTGGCACCACCCGGTCCGCGGCCATCTCGACCCGCTTCGGTTCCTGGAGACGGTCGAGCGTTCCGGGCTGCTGCCGGTCTTCACGGACACGGTGCTGGAGAAGTCGCTCGACGCGGTCACCGCGCTGCGGCAGGCCGGGTTCGACCTGCCGGTCGCGATCAACGTGTCACCGCGCAGCCTGCTCGACCCCGGTTTCCCGGCGCTTGTCGCGGCCCGGCTCGCCACCCACAACGTACCCGCGGACCGGCTGGTGCTTGAGCTGACCGAGACACTCGCGCTCAGCCAGCTCGCCGTTGTCGACCGGGTTCTCCACGAGCTGAGAGACGCGGGGGTACGGCTCGCGCTCGACGATTTCGGCACCGGCTACAGCTCGCTGTCGGCCGTGCCGCGCATCCCGGTGCAGGAGATCAAGATCGATCGCCGGTTCGTGGCCGGGATGGAGGAGTCACCGGAGGCGGCCGCCGTCGTCCGGGCCACGGTCGAGCTCGGGCGCAGCCTCGACCTGCTGGTCGTGGCCGAAGGGGTGGAGAGCGCGGCGCAGCGCAAACGGCTGTGGGAACTCGGTTGCGGCGCCGGTCAGGGCCACCTGTTCGCCAGGTCGATGCCGGTCGACGCACTCGTCACCGCGCTGCTTCGCGGCTCCGGCGAGCGGCCCGGGCACCTCGCCCCGTCGCTGCACGACACCGGCGCGGTGGTGCGGCTCTCCGCCACCCGGCGCGGGAACGGGCGGGCCGGGAGCCGTCTGCCACACTTGCGCGCGTGATCTCGTCTCGGGTCCTGCCCGGATGGCCGGTGATCGGTGCTGTGGCGGCCGGCGGCGCACTCGGCGCGGGTACGCGGTACGGCGTGACACTGGCCTGGACCGCTCCCTGGGCCACGGTCGCGGTCAACGTGGCCGGCTGCCTGCTGATCGGCGTGTTCCTTGCCCGGCTCGGCGAACGCCCGCTGCTGCGGCCGTTCCTGACGACCGGGTTCTGCGGCGGATTCACCACCTACTCCACATTCGCAGTGCAGACGCTTGAGCTGAGCGGGCGATCGGCAGTGTTGTACGTCGTCGCCACGGTCGCCGGCGCGGTCGGCGCGGCCTGGCTCGGCGGACGGCTGCGCGCATGATCACACTCGTACTGGTGCTGGCCGGTGGCGCGGCCGGGGCCGTCCTACGGCTGCTGATCGACACGGCCGCGGCCGCGCGCTTCGGACGGCGGCTGCCCTGGGGCGTCCTCACCGCGAACGTGCTCGGTGCGCTGCTCCTCGGACTGCTGCACGACACCGTGCCGGCCTGGCTGGTCGCGTTGGCCGGCACCGGTTTCTGCGGCGGGCTCACCACCTGGTCCACGCTGGCCGCGGACACCGTGCGGCTGCCGCGCGCGCACGGCGTACTCAATCTGGCATTGAATCTGGTCCTGGGTCTGTCCGCGGCCGCGCTGGGCTGGTGGCTGGCGTCGTAGACCCACGGTGCGTGACCGGCCGGGGTACCGTTTCGGGCATGCAGATGACCTGTCCAAAGTGCCACGGCCAGATGCGGCAGTACGAACGCAGCGGCGTAACCATCGACCAGTGCGGCGAGTGCCGGGGAATCTTCCTCGACCGAGGTGAGCTGGAGAAGCTCTTCGAGGCCGAGCAGAACTGGAACCGGAGCAACCCGCAGGGCGCGCGCCCCGCGGCTGCCCCGCCGCCCCCGCCAGCCGGTTACCCGCCGGCCGCTCCGGTGCACGGTGGCGGCTACGCGCCTCCGCCGCCCCCGCCGCCGGTGCAGCACGGCTACCCGGCCGCGACCCCTGCCTACGGGCACCCCGCCCCGGCCTACGGTCACGGCGGATATCACGGGCACTACCGGCACCACGGCCACTACCGCAACAAGCGGCACCGTGGCTTCCTCGGCGAACTGTTCGACTGAGTTTCGGGTGAGGTAGGGCCGCCTCGCTGCTGTGGGCGGCCCTACCGGCATGTCCTCTTACATCGCCATGTCGACGAAGCGGGACAGGTGCAGCTGCGCCGCGACAGTGATGGTGTCGGTGGGTCCGTTACGGTGCTTCGCCACGATGAAGTCCGCCTCGCCCGCCCGCGGCGACTCCTTGTCGTAGTAGTCATCGCGGTGCAAAAGGATAACTACGTCAGCATCCTGCTCAATAGAGCCTGACTCACGTAGATCGGACAGCTGGGGACGCTTGTCGGTCCGCTGCTCCGGGCCACGGTTCAGCTGGGACACCGCGATGACCGGCGCCTCGACCTCCTTGGCCAGCAGCTTCAGGCCACGGGACAGCTCGGCGACCTCCTGCTGACGGCTCTCGGTGCGGGCCGGGGACGACATCAGCTGCAGATAGTCGACGACGATCAGCTTGAGGTCGTGCCGCTGCTTAAGCCGGCGCGCCTTGGCCCTGATCTCCATCAGGTTCATGTTCGGCGTGTCGTCGACGAACAGCGGCGCCTCGCTGATCTCGCCCATCGAGCGCGCCAGTTTCGTCCAGTCGTCGTCCGACAGTTGCCCGGACCGCAACACGTGCAGCGGTACCCGCGCCTCGGCCGAGAGCACACGCATGACGATCTCGACCTTGCTCATTTCCAGCGAGAAAATGGCAGCCGCCTGGTTCGCCCGAATAGCCGCATTTCTGGCGAAGTCCATGGACGCGGTCGAGTTGTGGGTGGGGATCATCGCGCGGCCCGCGAGGTACATGTGGTCCGCATTGTCGACTGTGACGCACCGGACCGGAACACTGGCGACCGGACGCACGTCCACCACGTAGCGAGCGCCGCTCCGGCTGGTCGTCAATGACCGACGACGGTCGCGATGAGCCTCGCGCTTACGGCGCAGGCGGAAGACCTCGTCCACGGTGGTGAAGTTCAGCGTGTAGGCCACGGCGGTCTCCGGGCGGCGGCCCTCGACCGCTCGGGTGGTGATCGAGCAGCGGTACCCCAGGCTGACGACCAGCTCGAAGACGCCTTCCGTGAGCCGCCGGGATGTCGATGTGAACTGCACGTTCCCGGTAGGCGTAACCGTGCCGTCGGTATCGAGCAGACCGGCCAGCAACGCCCGCCGCTGCGCCTCTGATCCGCGCAGATAATCGGCGGGAACGTGCTTGTCGCCCAGCACCCCGGCTACCCGCAGGCGCGCGGTGAACGATCCGTGCGTGCGGTGGCAGTCCATACAGCGGCGTGCGGTGCCGTGTGAAGCCTTGGTCACCGCCCCACAGCGCTCACAGCCCGGGTTCGTCTCCGGGGCGTCCGCCCCGCGAGAGGCTCCACCGCAGACCCGGCCGCAGGTCCGCACACTCGGACCGCGCGGAACGAACCGCGCTCCGCACATCACGCAGGAGCGCTCGGCCAGGGCCGGCAACGGTGGGACCTTGATCGTGTAGAGCCGGTGCGTCGTGCTCGGCACGACGACGAAGCCGTCCGCCGCCACGTAGTCCGCCATCTCCGGGTCGTCGGAGGTGAAGCGCGCGCCGGCCGAGTGGCCATCGCCGAGCCAGACGCCGAGCGTGTAGGGCGGGATCGGCAGATCATCGCGATGCGGCAGGTCGAGCGCGGCCGCGTTCTCCACCGCATGGTTGAGACGGCCGTCGGTGGGCAGCCGCAGCGTCGCCGCGATCTCCGCCGTCGTGACGACGTCACGCGGCTGAGTGGTCCTCTCCTGGTTCATCCGGCGACTCACCCGGGTGTTGAGCGCGGAGAAAAGATCATGCCGGGAGTACGCGGGAACGCTCCGCCGCCACGGCCGGCCCGCACGCCGCAACTCGCGCTCGGTCGTGCCGCATGCTCCGACCCGGTTGGCCACGACGGACAGGACCGCGCCGAACTCGGCTCCGACGAGCTCACGGGCCTCGCTCAGGGCGATGAGTGAGTTCGGCTGGGCCTGGACGCTCGCGTGCACGGCACCGACGACGGCGCGCTGCTCGGCGGGCCACTGCGGCCTGCTGACCGTCTCCGCCCGCCGCCGGCGACCGGCCCGGGTGGTCGTCTTCCACAGATGCTCGGCATCGGCGACGATGACCGAGCCGTCCGAGAACTCGACTTCGTAGCAGGGACGGTCGTGCATGACCTCGAAGGCATGGGTGACCGTGGTGGGACGCCCGTCCGCGCCGAGCAGCACGTCGCCCGCGTGGACATCGCCCATCGTGGTCCAGCCGCCGGGTGTGGGCAGCGGTGTGTCGAGCGCCAGCGCCTTTCCGAGACCGGGCCGGCCGGCGACGATGATGAGCTGCCCGGCGTGCAGGCCGTTGAGGAGGCGGTCGAGGTCGGCGAAACCGGTCGGGACGCCGGTCATCATGCCGCCGTGGGCGCCGATCGCCTCGATCTCGTCAAGCGTGGGCTGGAGCATCTCGCCGAGGCTCGCGAAGTCCTCGTTGACGCGCTTCTCGGTGATCTCGTAGACGGCCTGCTGGGCGAGGTCGACGATGTCGTCCACGTCACGCCCGCCGCCGGCCGCGGCGCCGTAGCCGAGCTGGACGATGCGGGTGCCGGCCTCGACCAGGCGGCGCAGGACCGCACGCTCGGCCACGATGCGGGCGTAGTAGGACGCGTTGGCGGCGGTGGGAACGCTGGCGATCAGCGTGTGCAGGTAGGGGGCGCCACCGATGCGGGCGAGGTCGCCGGCGTCGTTGAGCAGCGCCGCGACAGTGATGGCGTCGGCGGGCTCGCCGCGGCCGTAGAGGTCGGTGATGGCGTTGAAGACTGTGGCGTGGATCGGCCGGTAGAAGTCGGGCGTCTTGAGAATCTCCACGACGTCGGCGATCGCGTCCTTGGAGAGCAGCATGCCGCCGAGGACGCACTGCTCCGCGGCCATGTCCTGAGGCGGGGTCCGGTCGAAGCCGCCGCCTCCACCTCCGCCGCCGCCCCCGCCGTCGCGCGGCGGGCCGTCGGACTTGCGGTCCTTCTGTTTGCGCGGCCGGTCGTCCCCGGAGTCATCGGGGGACAAGGAGCCGGGCCGCACGTCGTCGGTAATCGACATCGAGCCCCCCTCTCAGTCGAACACACGTACTATCCCGCATCGGGCGGGCGGCCGACAAGCACATCGGCAGGTACGTCCGCGGGTAGAGCGATCACACTACGAACCCCGAGGCCCCAGCCCCAAACGGGTCGGTGGACGAGCCTGGGTATTACCTGTGGACAGCCCGCCGCATGCTGTGCACAGCCCTGTGGATAACTTGTGCACAACTACGTGGATCAGCTCACACCAACCGCTCTGAGCAGGGAGAACTTTGTCCCCAGCATGTGGAGAACAAAAACCTTGTCCGATTCTCGGCGGCGAACCGGGCAAAGGTAGGCTCATCGCCGCAAGTTGATGTCCGCGGAACACGTATTGCGATCTGGTCTCGGAACGGTCACGCTCCATTGGTGGACTACGACGATCGGGATTCCAGCGAGCGGGCGCCGCGCCAGCGGCGCCGCGCTGATTCCTGGTCGGAAGACGACGATTACGGCGACCCGCTGCCCCGGCCGAGGGCTGCGGAAGAGTCGCAGGTCGTGCGCTACACGAGCTACCCCGACCCGGTGAGGGACACGGACTTCTACCGCCGCACCGGGGACACCGGCGTGGGCGACATCCCGGCGGTCGGCACGTCGCGCGGCCGCTGGCAGGCGAGCCGCGAGGCCGAGGGCTGGCAGCAGGGCGCGGGCGGCGCCGCGTACGGCCGGGTGAGCGAGAGCGTCAGCTACGACGACGCCCCGGCCAGGCCGAGCTGGGCCGACCGGCGGCACGACACCGGCAGCTGGCGCAACGTCAGCGACACGGCCAGCTGGCGGCGCGGCTCCCAGGCCGAGCCGGACGATCGCGGCTTCCGCGCCTACCAGCCCGGCGGCCGGTACGGATCCCGCGCCGACCAGGTGGACGACGTACCCGACGCACGGCCACCGGACGACGACGGCGGCTCATGGCGCCGTGACGCGGAGCAGGACACCCGGAACCGGCGCGCGAGCGCCGGTTCGTGGCGTCGGGTGACGGAAACCCGCACCTGGGTCTCGGAGACCGGCTCTTGGGAACAGCCCGACGTGCCCGCCCAACGGCGTCGTCCGGACGCGCTGGAGCAGCCCGACCCGTGGGGCGGCCGGGCCACCCGCGAGGACACCGGCACCTGGGACACGGCCCGGCCGACCCGGTCGGAGCGCCGTGCCCGCGAGCGGGCCGAGGCAGAGGCGGCCGAGCGGGCCGAGGCACCACGGCACCACCAGCAGAGCGACTGGCCCGACTGGGGCGACCCGACGATGGGCCCGGCCCGCACGCGCGGCGCCACTCCGCCGGTGCCCCGGTCCGGTAACGCGCCGTCGCTGCCTCCCGAGGCCGTTCAGGAACGCCGTAGCCAGCCACAGGCGCCCTCTCAGTGGTCGGCGGGCGCTCCGGGTACCTCGGACACGGGTACCTGGCGCCGGCGCCCTCAGAACGCGGATGACGGGGACTGGCGGGGACCGCAGGCGGTCTCGGACACCGGCACCTGGCGACGCGGCGCGCAGATGGACGAGCCGACGGTCGATCAGACCGGCAGCCGGGCCGGCGGCTACGGCTTCACCCGGGCCGAGCCGGCACCGGGCCGCCCGCGCTACTCCGGTGAGACCGGCGAGGTCTCCCGCTACCCGCGCCGGACCGAGACGGACACGAGCAGCTGGCGCCGGACGCCGGACGGCGTGATGTGGACCGGCGCGCCGACGACCGGCGAGGAGGTGGCGGCGCCGCGCGTGTACCGGGCGGCCCGGCCGGTGCGCCCATGGGACGACACGTCGGCCGCGGAGCGGGACTGGGCGGCCGGTCAGGCGAACACCGGCACGCACCCGGACGGGCTGCTGACCAAGCCGTCGTACACGGAGGCGCCGCCGGAGCAGCGCACGCCGCGGCGGGAGATGTCCCCGGCGATGCGCCGCCAGCTGGCGGTCGAGGACCTGGAGGAGCTGGAGGAGGCGCCCGGCGGCCCGCTGTCCGCGATCGGCTTCACCGTCTTCTGGTACGCGGTGCCGCTGGTGCTCTACATGATCTTCACGCTCGCCAACGGCGCGGCGGAGCGGGCCCGGGCGGTCGCGAGCCTGATCGACGCGTCGCCGCAGTTCGGCATCTCGCTGGCGCTGAGCATCGCGATCGCCTACGTCTTGCGCCTGGTCAGCGGCACGTGGAAGTCGGCGAGCGTGGGCCTGGCCGCGGCCGTGATGGGCGGCGGGCTGGCGATCGTGCTGGTCTCCGCGATCAGTGGCCAGCCGATCGGCTGACGAAAGGCCACCGGCAAACAGAAAACCCCGAGGCGGTACGCCCCGGGGTTCTCGCGTTACAAGGGTCTTACTTGGACGGCGTCACATTCAGCGTGAACCGGGCCGTGACCTCGGGGTGCAGCTTGACCCCCACCGAGTAGGCACCGACCGACTTGATGTGGGCCGGAAGGTCGAGCCGGCGACGGTCGATCGACGGACCACCGGCGGCGCGGATCGCGCCGACGACGTCAGCCGGGGTGACCGAGCCGAACAGTCGGCCACCGGCGCCGGAACGCGCGCCGAGACTGACCGTCTTCAGACCCTCGAGCGTGGCCTTGACCTCGTTCGCGTGCTCGACACCACGGATCTCGCGCGCCTGGCGGGCCCGGCGGATGACCGTGACCTGCTTCTCGGCGCCCTTGGTCCAGGTGATCGCGAAGCCCTGCGGCAGGAGGTAGTTACGGCCGTAGCCGTCCTTGACCTCCACGATGTCCCCCGGAGCGCCGAGGCCGGACACTTCCTGCGTGAGGATGATCTTCATGTCCGTCCCCCCTCTCAGCGGGCCGTCGTCGTGTACGGCAGGAGCGCCATCTCGCGGGCGTTCTTGACCGCCTTGGCGATCTGACGCTGCTGCTGCGAGGTCACACCGGTGACGCGGCGGGCACGAATCTTGCCGCGGTCGGAGATGAACTTGCGCAGAAGCGCGGTGTCCTTGTAGTCGATGTAGGTGATCCCCTCCTTGTCGAGCGGGTTCACCTTCTTCTTCGGCTTGCGCAGTGCCGCAGCCTTAGCCATTGCTTGCTCCGTAACCTGTTAGAACGGGGGCTCGTCGTCGAAGTTGCCGCCACCCGAACCGGAAGAGGCCGGACTCGCGGTCGCCCACGGGTCGGAGTAGTCGCCACCGCCGGAGTTTCCTCCGCCCGAGTTCCCGCCGGAGTTGCCGCCGCCACCGCCGGAGTTTCCTCCGCCGAAGCCGCCGCCACCCCCACCGCCGCCGTTGGAGGAGCCAAAGCCCCCGCCACCGCCGCCGGAGCGGGACATCTTCTGCACCTTCGCCGTCGCGTAGCGGAGAGAGGGGCCGACCTCGTCGACCTCCATCTCGATGACGGTGCGCTTCTCTCCCTCACGGGTTTCGTACGACCGCTGGCGCAGGCGCCCCTGGACGATCACCCGAGAACCACGGGTCAGCGACTCGGCGACGTTCTCCGCCACCTGACGCCAGACGCTGCAGTTGAGGAACAGTGGCTCGCCGTCTTTCCACTCCCCGGACTGTCGATCGAGAGTCCGCGGGGTCGACGCGACCGTGAACTTGGCAACGGCCGCACCCGAGGCGGTGAAGCGCAACTCTGGGTCATTGGTCAGGTTACCAATGACGGTGATGACTGTCTCGCCTGCCATGACCTTCTCCTACCACCGAGGGTGATTTGGTGAGTCACCTTGTCACACGGGTGCGACAGAAATGCCCTCGGCGCGATTCGGATGGAGCCGGGAAGTCAGCGAACTTCCGGGCGGATGACCTTGGTGCGCAGCACGGACTCGTTGAGTCGCAGCTGACGGTCCAGCTCGGCAACGGCCTCAGGCGTGGCCTGGAGGTCGATGACGGCGTAGATGCCCTCGGCCTTCTTCACGATCTCGTACGACAGGCGCCGACGGCCCCAGACGTCGAGCTTCTCCACCGAGCCACCCGCGGTACGGATCACGTTCAGGTACGTGTCCAGCGACGGGGCGACGGTGCGCTCCTCGAGACTTGCATCGAGGATCACCATGATTTCGTAGTGACGCAAGACAAACTCACCTCCTATGGGCTTAGCGGCCACGGTCCATCCGTGACAGGAGGTCTGCGTCGTTGCCGCGAGCACGATGGGATCACCGGCCGCGGACAACCTGTCAAGGATAGCCGGGTTCCACGAGGCGGCTCAGCGACCCCCGGTGAAGATCCACACGGCGCCCGGCGCAGATGCCGGTACATGAGAACCGCGGGGCGCGAGTCCGCTTTCCTGGGGTGGGACCTGGGGAGGAACGACCACACCGACGAGGTTGGACTGGCGCCCCGCGGGGCTTCGGCACGGGCTTACACGATCCCTGTTCGGGCGGCCCGCTGAGCGATAATAGCCCGAATTGCCCCAGCTGACACGCCAATAATGCAAATTGTCGCAATTAGGGCTAGGAGCCCGACCGGACCGGCCTCCCGGACCGGCTCGACGGACGCGACCGGCTCCGCGGCGACGCCCTCGGCGGCCACTGTGGCGCCGGTGGCCAGCGGCAGCGCGAGCGGGTCCGGGAGCGCGGACTGCGACGGTGCGGCCGCGCCGGTGGTGGCCGACGGGGACGGGCTCCCGGTCGTACCCCCGGGGGTGCCGGCCTTTGATGAGGTCGTCGCGGTGGCCGGGGCGGGCCGTGGATCGCCGGGTGTGGTCCGGCGTGTCGTAATGGACGGCGAACCCGGCTCGGGCGCGGCCGGTGGCGGCGCGTGCGGAGCGGGCGCCTCCGGAGCCGGGGCGGCGGCCACCGCCGGTGGCGCGGGGCGAGCCGGCGTCCGCACGCTGACCCGCACGGACGCGGACTCCTCGGTGAGCACGCAGTTCGGCTTCAGCGCCAGCGAGACCGGGCCGTGGTGGAAGAGGATCTTGGCGGCCTCACCCTTACCGACCTCACCCTGGGTGACGCCGTCGAGGAGCAGCTTCGCCTTGTAGCCGGTCTGGTTGACCACCCGCAACGTGGACTCCGCGGGCACCGAGACGCTGCCCACGCTCGGGGTCGCGCCGCAGGCCACGCCGAGCAGGCCGCCACCACTGAAGACGACCTCCTCGCCGCTCTCCTCATTGGCATGCGCTGCGCCGCCGATCAGCAGCGGCAGCGCCGCCACAAGTGCGACCAGCGACATGCGCGCGATACGGCTCCGCATCGGCAGACTCCCCAGGCTGGTACGACGGCAGGCGACAAATGGCGTAAAACGCCCCTCGCCGGATTCATCGGCACAACGAAACGCGAGCACCGCGGGTGACGGCCGCCTGCCGCGGCCCGGGCTGTCGGGGTTACGTCTTCATCGGGGGTACGGACGGGGACCGTGACCGATCGGGCGGGCAGGGGCGGTTCCGGCCGGGGGAGCGACGTAGGCTGCCCGTCATGCGAATCGGAGCCCACGTCGATCCGGCCGACCCGCTGGCCGGCGCCGCCGCCCGCGGTGCCGATGCCGTGCAGTTCTTCCTGACCGACCCGCAGAAGTTCGACACGCCCGAGCCACGGGCCGACGCCGACGCGTTGCGCGCTTCCGACGTGCAGCTCTTCGTTCACGCGCCGTACCGGATCAATGTCGCCACCACGAACAACCGGGTGCGCATCCCCAGCCGCAAGCTGTTGCTGGCACATGCCCGGGCCGCCGCGGAGATCGGCGCGGCCGGCCTGATCGTCCATGGTGGCCACGTCGGCGACGGCGACGACATCGCGGTCGGCTTCGACAACTGGCGCAAGACGTTCGACTACGCGGCGAAGGAGGGCGGCTTCCCGCTGCCCATCCTGATCGAGAACACCGCCGGCGGGGAGAACGCGTGTGCGCGCACGTTCGACAAGATCGCCCGACTGTGGGACGCGGTCGGGTCGTTCGGCGCCGGCTTCTGCCTGGACACGTGCCACGCGCACGCCGGCGGTGAGCAGCTCATCGACGCCGTCGACCGGATCAAGTCGATCACCGGCCGGGTCGACCTGGTGCACTGCAACGACTCGCGGGACGACTTCGACTCCCGCCGCGACCGGCACGACAACATCGGGAACGGCATGATCGACCCGGCGTTGCTGGTCGGAGTGGTCCGGGCTGCGGACGCGCCGGTGATCGTGGAAACTCCCGGTGGTGTCGAGGGGCAGGGTGCCGACATCACGTTCCTGCGCAACCGGCTCGGCGGCTAGACAGTCTTCTCGGCAGCGGGCCGGGAAACAGCGCACACACAAGGGGCAGTCAGGCGATGAGTACGGACCAGCCGCACCTCACCGGCGACCGGCAGGCGGCAGCGCCACCGGTCGCGGGTCCCGGCACACCGGCTGACGCCGCGCCAGCGTCCAGGAAGCCGGCGGAGAGCATGCCAGCGGAGAACAAGCAGGCAGAGAACAAGCCGACGGAGAGCAGGCCGGCCGGCGACGGTCAGGCTGGAGCGGCGTCGGCGGGCGCGGCGGCCGGGGCCGAGCGCGCCTCGGTGCCGGCGGGCGAGCGGGCCCCGGTGCCGGCGGGCGAGCGGGCCTCGGTGCCGGCAGGCGACGGCCCACCGACTGGCGACAGCCCGTCGGGATCGGCGGAGTCGGTCGGCGGCACGCCAGCCGACCCTGCGCCGACCGGCGGGAGCAAGGCGGCCGAAGGCACGAAACCGATCGAGACAACCGTCACCGACGGGAAGCCCACGAAGGCCAAGGCGGGACTGCGCGCGGCCGCACCGGCGGGAGCCGCCGGCGCCACCGACTCCACTGTGACGCCTACCGCCGGGGCCACGTCCACCGCCGGGGCCACCTCCGCTGCCGGTGACGCCAAGAAGGTCGCCGTCACCGCGGATCCGAACAAGGATCCGTTCGCGTCGTTCAGCCCGCCGCCGCCCGTGCAGCTCGGCCGGGTCGCCCGCGTCGGTGATGCCGTCCGGCGCGGCCTGCTCCACGAGTGGACGCTCGCCGTGCTCGCCGGGCTGCTGTTCGCCGTGGTGATGACCTGGCCGACGCTTAAGTACCCGCTGCACACGATCCCGCAGGACATCTGGGACCCGACGCTGCAGGCATGGCAGATGGCCTGGTCCGGGCATGCCCTGCTGACCGACCCGGCGCAGCTCTGGGAGTCCAACACGTTCTATCCGAACGAGTTGAGCTTCGCGTTCTCCGACGCCCTGATCGGGTATGCCCCGTTCGGCCTGATCGGCTCGGGCCCGGTCGCCGCGCTGCTGCGCTACAACCTCGTCTTCGTGCTGGCCTACGCGATGGTCTTCGTCGGCGGCTACGCGTTGCTCCGGCAGCTCGGCACCGGCCGGATCGCGGGCGCTGTCGCCGGCGCCGCGATCGCGCTCGCGCCGTGGCGGCTTTCGCAGGCCGGTCACCTGCACGTCATGTCCAGCGGCGGCATCCTGCTGGCGCTGGCGATGCTGGCCCGCGGGCACGGCTACTCGTTCCGTCACGGCTACCGGCCGGAGAAGCGGCATGCGGGCTGGGCGCTGGCCGGCTGGCTGATGGCGGCCTGGCAGCTCAGCCTCGGGTTCGGCATCGGGCTGCCGTTCGCGTACGCGCTGATGATCATCGTCTTGGTGTCGTTGGTGATCTACCTCGTGAAGAGGTTCGTGACGCGCGCGGAGCCGAAGCCGTTCGGCTGGCGGCTCTTCACCGCGGACGCGGTCGGCGGTCTGGTCTTCGGCGCGGTCGGCGCGCTGCTCGCGATCCCGTACTTCCGGGTTTCCGAGCTGCACCCGTACGCGAAGCGCAGCATCGAGGAGATCGACTTCTATTCGCCGCCGCTGAGCAGCTTCTTCACCGCCTCCGGCGAGTCCGCGTTCTGGGGCCCGCTGCACGCGCAGGCGCGGGAGGCACTGCCCTGGGCGCCGGAGATGACGCTGCTGCCCGGGTTCGCGCTGCTGGGGCTCGCGGTGGCCGGGCTGTTCTTCTCGGTCTGGACCGTGCGGCAGCGGGTGCTGTTGCTGACGGGCGTGCTGGTCAGCGGCGCGCTCACGATGGGCACCAAGTTCTTCGGCGGCACGTTCACCTACGTGCCGCTCTTCGAGCACCTGCCCGGCTGGCAGGGCATCCGCACGCCCAGCCGGCTCATCCTGTGGGCCACCATCTTCCTTGCGGTGCTTGCGGCCGGCGCGGTCGCGGCGTACTCCCGGCGGGCGGAGGACTTCTCCCGTGAGCAGGTGCCGGCCCGGCCCGGCCTGATGCTGCGGCTCGTCACGCTGGTGCCGCTTGCGGTGATCCTGCTCGAGGGTGTGAACGCGACGCCGCACCCGGTCGTGCCGGAGCAGCCCGCGGCGATGCGCACGGTGGACGGGCCGATGCTGGTGCTGCCCAGCGAAGGCGGCTGGGACCAGCACGTCATGCTCTGGTCGACCACGCGCTTCCAGCAGGTGACGAACGGTGGCAGCGGTTTCACCCCGGCCAAGACCACCGAGATCCGCGACTCGACGAAGTCGTTCCCGGACCAGGTCAGCATCGCGTACCTGCGCGGCATCGGCGTGAAGACCGTGGTCATCCTGCGCGACCGGATCGGCGGCACGGAGTTCGAGACCCGCGTCGACCTCCCTGTCGACTACCTCGACATCACCCGCGAGGACATCGACAACGCGGTCGTCTACCACCTCTGACGTCCGCCGAAGACAGTGAACGGCCCGGTCCGGCTTCATGCCGGGCCGGGCCGTCTCGTCTGTACGGAGTGGATCAGCCGGTGTGGCGGACGTCGAACGCGGACGGCTCCGGGGAACCGAGGTACTCCTGGGACTTCATCCGGCACCAGGCGGGGATGTCGTTCGCGGCGGCCGGGTCGTCGGCCAGCACCCGGATCACCCGGCCGACGGGGATCGCGGTGATCCGCTTGGCCAGCGCGATCACCGGGAGCGGGCAGCGCTGGCCGAGGCAGTCGATCACCTCGGCCGGCTCCTCCGCCGTCATGCCCTCACCGGCCGCCACTGTCGGTGCCGGCCGCCTTGTCGTCAGCCGGCCCCCTGTCGACCGGGCCGCCGTCAACCGCACTGCCGTCAACCGGACCGCCGTCGACCGAGCCGTTGTCGACCGGACTCCCGGCCACCGGGCTGCCAACAGCCGGATTCCCATCAACCAGGCTGTCGTGGACCAGATCCTCGTCGGCGAGGTAACCGGAGGAGCCGTCGATCGGGAAGCCCGTCGGCCCGGCAGTGGCACCGACGCCCGCGAGCGCCGGTACCGGAAGCGCGCCCCTACGCCCGAACCGGGCCGCGACCCACGGCGCGTCCGGTGCGCCGTCCAACTCGCCGCCGTCCGGGTCGTCCTCATAGGTGGCCCGCACCGCGTCCTCCTCCGGGTGGAGGATCTCGCGGACCACGAACCAGCAGAGCACCGCCACCGTGATCAGGCGCAACGAGGCCGCGAGCACGAACACGCCCTCCGGGAAGACCTGCTTGCCGGAGGCGCCGAGCAGCTCGCCGTAGAACGCGACGAAGTACAGCACCTCCGCCGCCTGCCAGGCCAGGAACGCCCCCCAGCGCGGCCGGGCCAGCACCGCCAGCGGCAGCAGCCAGAGCACGAACTGCTGCGACCACACCTTGTTGAAGATCAGGAACGCGGCCACCACCAGGAAGATCACCTGGCCCAGGCGGGGGCGGCGCGGCGCGGACATGATCAGGTAGGCGACGCCGAGGCAGCAGAGCGCGAACAGCACGTACGTCGTCCAGTTCAGCGCCGGGTCGACGTTGTCACTGAACCACTGGAACACGCCCTTGTTCCCGGGCAGGATCGGGTCGAGCTTCCCGTCCAGGTAGCGGCCGACGTACCAGAACGTGCCCCAGTCGACAGGCCGTTCCGTGTTGAGTTCGAAGAACCTGTTCCACGAGTCGCGCCAGAGCAGGAAGACCGGCGCGTTGACCGCGACCCAGGTGGCCGCCCCGGTGCCGAACGCGACAAGCACCGGCCGCACCTTCCCGGCCCGCAGCCCGAGAATCAGCAGCGGCCCGAAAATGAACAACGGCCATAGTTTCGCCGCAGCACCGAGCCCGAGCAGCACCCCGGCCAGCACCGGTTGTCGTCTGGCCCAGGCGTAGAGCCCGAGCGCCGCGAACCCGATCGCGAGAAAATCCCAGTTGACGGTGGCGGTCACGAACAACGCCGGGGCCACCGCGAACAACGCCGCATCCCACGGCCGGCGGCGGCGCAGCGCCAGGATCACCCCGGCGGTCGCGACCGCAAGCGCGCACAGCACAAGCGCGTTCACGTCGTAGAAGAGCATGCCCTGGTTGACGTTCGGGTTCTGCAGGCCGTACGAGTGGACCGGCAGCCCGAGCGCGCCCATGAAGTACCCGGTCACGACCGGGTACTCGACCGGGTGGTCGCGGTAGGGCACCTTGCCCTCGTTCAGACCCTCCGCGTAGTAGAGAGCGAGCACGTCCGTGTAACAGAACCGCGTGTACTGCACGTGGTTGTCCCAGGCCCCGTCGCGGCAGGGCGACTTCTGCACCCAGTGCAGCGCGAGTGTGAGGCAGGCCAGCGCCAGCACGATCCTTGTGGCGGTCCAGAAACGCACGCCGTTGGGCCCGTTGCGTCCACCGGGCGCGGCGTGCTCGCCGAGCGGCCCGCCGATCGCCTCGGAGAGGCCGCGGACGAACGGCTCCGACTGTCCGGGGTTGTCGACCCGCGGCTGCTGCTCGACGTTCATACCAGGCATCTTGCCGCATGGCGCCGGGAAACCGGACACGGCCGTCCAAAGATTGCAACATCGATATCCGGCAATGAGAAGGCCGGTGCACACAGTGTGTGCACCGGCCTCGTCATGTCAGGCGGGACGGTCGCTAATCGTCGTCGTTATTGTTGTTGCCCTGCCCTGGGATCCCGGGCAGCCCTGGTACGGCCGGTGTCGTGGGCGTGGGCTGGTTGTTGTTACCGCCGCCGTTGTTGTTACCGCCGTTGTTGTTGCCGAAGAGGCAGTCGAAGTCGAACGGCTCGCAGCTCTTGCCCGGGTTCGGGCTGTTGCCGCCGTTGTTACCGCCCTGGGTCTGCTGCGGCTTGGGCGCCGGGGAGACGCCGTTGGCAAGCACGCTCGGGTCGCCGACGAAGCTGCCCTCGGGGAACTTCTCGACCTTCATCTTGAGTTCCTTGTTCACGGCGTTCATGAAGTTCTCCCAGATCTGGCCTGGGGTGCCGCCGCCGAACATGTTGCCGCCGTTGGATTCCTTGAGCGCTTCCCGGTCGCCCTTGCCGCCGACCCAGACACCTGTCGCTATCTGGGTGGTCGCGCCCATGTACCAGGCATCACCGTTCGCGCTCGGGTCGTTGCCGCGGCCGAGCTCCCAGGTGCCGGACTTGGCGAACGCCGGCCGGCCCCCCGCCAGGTCGTGCGGGTTGACCTCGCTGAACGCCGGGAGCTTCTGGAGCACCTTGAGCATGCTGTCGATCTGCTCGGTCTCGAAGACCTCTTTCGGCTTCAGCTGCTCGCCGTTGACCTTGGCCCACTCGCCGGTGGCGGTGTTCCGCTTCTCGACGCTGACCACGAAGTGCGCCTTGTTGTAGACGCCGCGTGCGGCAAGCGTGGCCAGGCCGTTTGTGTGTTCGAGCACCTTGACCTTGTACTGGCCGAAGCCGACCTCGACGTCGAACTTGCTCGGCGCGACCTTGGCGGGCTCCACCTTCGACAGGTCGACGAGCTCGTCGTCGTTGGTCCACATGCTGCGTACACCGGCGTCCCGCGCGGCCGCGACGACCTTGTCCGGGCCCATCGCGTCGGTCATCCAGTAGAACGCGGTGTTCCGGGACTCCTTGGTCATGAACTCCAGGGAGCAGTACTGCTTGCATGAGGGAACGGCACGGCCCGCGTCGGAGATCTCACGGTTGCGCTTCTTGTCCTCGGTCTTGGTGGCGTCCCAGTACGAGTCCATCGACATGCCCTCACGCAGGCCCGCCGCAAGCGTGTACATCTTGAACGTCGAGCCCGGCGGGTGGCCGCCGTTGAGGCCGGCGTAGTCGAAGCCCGAGCCGTCGTCACCGCCGTAGTAGGCGAGCACCTGACCGTTGGACGGGTCTATCGCGACAAGCGCGGCCTGGTGGTTCTCCGCAAGCTTGTTCATCGGCGAGGCCTTGCTCTGGCGCGACGCCGCCTCCTGGGCGAGCTTCTGCATGGTCGGGTTGATCGAAATCTTGATCTTGTACGGCTTCTGCCGCCAGTCCGTGATCCCCATCTCCGCGAGCTCGGCCTTCACGTACGTCAGCACGTGCCCGACCGGCTGGTCACCGACGCACTGCAGGTGACAGGTCTGCTCGGGGTCGTAGGGAATCGCCTCCGGGTACTCCTGCTTGGCCCGGTCCTCCGTGCTCAGCCAGCCCAGCGAGACCATGTTGTTGAGCGTGTAGCCCCAGCGCTCCTGGGAAGCCTCTTTGTTGTAGTGCGGGTCGTAGCCCTGGTGCCCGCCCGGCTCCGGCTCCGGCTGCTTGATCACTGCGGCGAGCACTGCGGCCTCGGACGGCGTGATCGCGTCCTTCTCGCCCGGCGGCGTGGTGACCGACTTGTTGAAGTACGCCTTGGCGGCCGCCTCGATCCCGCTCGCCCCGCGGCCGAAGTAGATCGCGTTGAGGTAGAACGACAGGATCTCGTCCTTCTCGTACGAGTCCTCGATCTTCCGGGCCAGCAGCGCCTCACGGATCTTCCGGTTGTAGTTGATCCCGGTCAGCTCCGCCGCGTGCCGCGCGTACTGCTGCGTGATCGTCGACGCGCCCTGCGTGTTGCCGCCGGAGACGTTGTTCCACGCGGCGCGGGCGATGCCCTTCATGTCGATGCCGTGGTGGTCGTAGAACTTGTTGTCCTCCGCGGCCACCACCGCGTGCTTGACGACCTCGGAGATCTTCTCCCGCGGTACGACAGTCCGGTTCACCTCGCCGAGCTTGGTGACCTCGCTGTCGTCCGCGTAGACGACCGAGGACGCCTCCGGCTCGAACGTGTTGATGTCCGGGATGTCGTCGAAGAAGTACGTGAGGCCGACGATGCTGACACCGGCGGTCATGATGACCACCGCGAACGCAGCTATCGACCAGTTGGCGATCTTGCGCTGCTTGGCGCGCTTCGCGGCCTCCGGGTCGAGCGAGGCGGAGCCGCGGCTGCGACGCCCCGGCCCACCCGGACCGCCCGGACCGCCGAATCCAGGCCCGGCCGGCGAGACGGGGCGGACCGACGCCCGGCCGGGCACACCCGCGCCCGGCACCCGCGCGCCACCGACTGCGGCACTGGCGCCGACCGACGCGCGGCCGGGGCTCGCGGAGCCCACCGAGGCGCGACCCGGTACACCCGAGGTCGGCGCGCCCGGCACGCGTGCGCCACCGACTGCCGCACTGCCGCCCACGGAGGCACGTCCGGGGCCGGCGGGCACCGAAGCGGCGCCGGAGCTGCCCGGCACCCGCGCGCCTCCGACCGCGGCGCTGCCGCCGACCGAGGCACGTGCGCTGGGCGCGCCAGGTCGTGCAGTACCGGCGGCACGCGGGGGCGTGCTGGCTCCGGGGCGGCTCACCGGCTCGTCAGAGCCCGGCATCCGGCCTCCACCCGGGCCGGAGGCCCGGCCGTGCGGAGGACTGGGTTCGCCGTACGCGTTCATTCGTCACACCCTGCCGGTCGCGGTGGCGCGAGTCGACGACCCATGGGGGTGGCCGTGAGCTTCGCCACGAACGGACATAAGGGGCGCGGTACTCATACCGACACCCCTTTATCTGAATTTGTAGCTGATACATCCGGATTAAACGGACTTATCAGGCTAACGACTTGACGTGCGTCTTCGGCCGGTTCCGAGCGCGTCACCGTTCCGCCCCTCGTCGCCGGCCGGTCTCCCCGGCAGTCTCGTCCGCCTCCAGGCCGTCGCGGCCCAGCAGGTACTGCTCCACCAGGTGGTTCCAGGAGCAGCCCTGGCACACCTCCACTACGTACACCTGGAACTCACTCAGCGTCATCGCCAGCATCGGAAGCTCGGCCAGTTTCCGGGCCTGTCCCGCCGACTGCTTCAGCTCGTCACCGTAGATGTAGTGCACCAGCGTGAGGTCTTCGTGGCGGCACATCGGGCAGCGCTCCTCGGTCGGCTCACCGTGGAAGCGCGCCGCGTTCTTGAGGTAGGGCGAGGCATCGCAGACCTCATGGACGCCCACCCTGCCCGAATGCACGTCACGCAGCACTGCTCGCCTTTGAAGCGAGTAGTCCACCACCTGCCGCTGCGTCCGCACGAACTGAAGAGTAACGGCTGAACGGCCAAGAGGCGACAACGCTCACTTTCCGTGACAGACAGTGGCCGTGACCGACTCTTAACGCCGCAGCGTTTGCGCATCGGCCACCTCTCGCTCTACGGTTCGATGTATCGGGCCGATACATCGGAGGAGGAGGGGCCGTGCTGGAGTTCGCAATTCTCGGTCTACTCACCGAGTCCGCCATGCACGGCTACGAGCTGCGCAAGGAGCTGGGCACCAAGCTGGGCCCGATCCGCGCGGCGATCAGCTACGGCACGCTCTACCCGACGCTGAAGCGGCTTCAGCTCGCCGGCTGGATCGCACAGGCCGGTGAGACCCCCGCGACCGCGGAAGAGGTCCCGGCACTGACCAGCCGGCGGGGCCGGATCGTCTACAAGATCACCGCCGAGGGCAAGGAGCGGTTCGCCGAACTGCTCGCGCACGCCGGCCCGGAGACGTATGACGACGCCGCCTTCAACGTCCACTTCGCGTTCTTCGCCCGCACCGACCGCGCCACCCGGCTGCGCATCCTGGAAGGCCGCCGGCGAAAGGTCGAGGAGCGGCGCGAGGGCCTGCGCAACCTGCTGGCCCGGGCCAGCGAGCGCATCGATGCGTACACGCTTGAACTGCAGCGCCACGGCCTCGACGCCTGCGAGCGCGAGGTCCGGTGGCTGGAGGAGCTCATCGCGAGCGAGCGCTCCGGCCGCGGGCCCGGCCGGCCCTCCGGTCCCCCCAATCTCCCGTCCTCCGCCGACAGCACAGGCGGAGAGCCGGGACTCTCATGACAGACACCTGTCGTGCTGAACAAAAGAAGGAGAAGCGGGATGGGTTCCGTCCGCGTGGCCATCGTCGGTGTGGGTAACTGCGCCTCGTCCCTGGTCCAGGGTGTGGAGTACTACCGCAATGCCGACCCGAACGACCGCGTCCCCGGTCTGATGCACGTTACGTTCGGCGACTACCACGTCTCTGACGTGGAGTTCGTCGCCGCGTTCGACGTGGACGCCAAGAAGGTCGGCCGTGATCTGGCCGAGGCGATCGTGGCAAGTGAGAACAACACGATCAAGCTGGCCGACGTGCCGCCGACCGGCGTGCAGGTCCAGCGCGGCCCGACGTACGACGGTCTCGGCCTGTACTACCGCGAGATGGTCGAGGAGTCGGACGAGCAGCCGGTGGACGTGGTGCAGGCGCTGCGCGACGCCCAGGTCGACGTCGTCGTCGCCTACCTCCCGGTCGGCTCCGAGGAGGCGGCGAAGTTCTACGCGCAGGCCGCCATCGACGCCGGCTGCGGTTTCGTCAACGCGCTCCCGGTCTTCATCGCCTCGAACCCCACCTGGGCGAAGAAGTTCACCGACGCCGGCCTGCCGATCGTCGGTGACGACATCAAGAGCCAGGTCGGTGCCACGATCGTGCACCGTGCGCTGGCGAAGCTGTTCGAGGACCGCGGTGTCGAGCTGCTGCGCACGTACCAGCTCAACTTCGGCGGCAACATGGACTTCATGAACATGCTCGAGCGCAACCGGCTGATCTCGAAGAAGATCTCGAAGACCCAGTCGGTCACGTCGCAGATCCCGCACGAGATGGTCAAGAGCGACGTGCACATCGGCCCGTCGGACCACGTGCCGTGGCTCGACGACCGCAAGTGGGCGTACATCCGGCTGGAGGGCAAGGCGTTCGGCGACGTGCCGCTGAACGCGGAGCTCAAGCTCGAGGTCTGGGACTCGCCGAACTCGGCCGGCGTCATCATCGACGCGGTCCGTGCCGCGAAGATTGCGCTGGACCGCAAGATCGGTGGCCCGATCCTGTCCGCGTCGTCCTACTTCATGAAGTCGCCGCCGGTGCAGTACTCCGACCACGACGCGCACGCGTCCGTGGACAAGTTCATCGCCGGTGAGATCGAAAGCTGACAGCGCGTGTAAGGAGAGGGCCGGCGCCGGCCCTCTCCTTATATACAGAGTCGGAGATTCACCCGAAAGAGAGCCAGTCGCGCTCGATCGTGACCCGCGCCTCGATTTCCAGAAGCACCCGCTTCCGGGGTAGCCCACCGCCGAAACCGACCATCTTGCCGCCCGCGCCGACCACGCGGTGACACGGCACGAGGACCGGAACCGGATTGCGGTTGCAGGCGGTGCCGACCGCGCGGGCCGCACCCACGTCGCCGAGTCCGGTGGCGATCTCCCCGTAGGTGACCGTTTCGCCGTACGGGATGCGGGCGATCCGCTCCCACACCGCGCGCTCGAACTCCGAGCCGCCCGGCGCCACCAGCGGCACGGTGAACTCGGTCAGCCCGCCCGCGAAGTAGGCGCGCAACTCCGCCACGGCCGCGTCAAGCAGTGCATGCTCCCCGGCCGCGTACGGCACCGCCGACGGATGCCGCCCGAAGTGCACCCCGCCGACCGCGGCCGGGCCGTCCGCACCCACGGACAGCTCACCGATCGGAGAGTCGATCACCACCCAGCGCATCGCCCCATTGTGCCCGGGTCAGGCGCGGGTGTACTCGATCGTGTAGGCCGCGCCGGTCTGGGTGAGCCGATCGCCGCCGCAGGTGTACGTCGCGGCGTCGTTGGCGGCCAGGAACTCTTCCTCCGCCGCGCTCTCCGCGCCGTTCACGTAGATGATGTACGTAGCCTTGGTCTCCACGCCGGTCAGCGTGAGGGCGCCGTCGCGCGTGGTGAAGTCGTACGTCACCGGGCCCTTGATCCGCAGCCGCACGTTCTGGCCGCTTACCGAGCCGGTCCACTCCGTACCCGCGCCGTAGTTCATCACGGCCGTACCGTCGTCGGTGAGCGTGAATCGCCCGCCCTTGCCCCCGGTCAGCTTGATCGTGCCGACGCCGGGGACCGCCAGGTCCTCCACGTGCGAGGCAGTGTTCCAGGTGCCGATCGTGCAGGCATCGATGTTCGGGTTCGCCGCGGCGCCAGGGGTCGGGGTGGCGTCGTCGGTCGGCGTGTCCGGCAGGTTCGTGAACCAGACCGCGCCGCCGATGCAGCAGAGCAACACCACCACGACCGAGGCCAGCGTGCCGATCAGGATGTTGATGCCCCGCCGGCCCTTGTTCTGCGGCGGCGGTGGCGTGTAGACGGGCGGATACGCCTGCGGTGGCGGCGTGAACGCGGGCGAGGCCTGGTACGCCGGCGGGCTCGTCGGGTACCCGCCACCGCTGACCGGGTAGGGGTTGTTGTACCCGGAGGCCGGCGGCGAGGACTGCGGCTGGTGGGGATATCCGGTCGCCGGGGAGTAACTGGCCGGCGGCCCGGAGACCACCTCGCTCGTCCCGCGGTAATTGCCACACTGCGTGCAGTTACCTGCCGCGTCGATGGTGCCGCCACCACAGACCGCGCAGGGCCCCATGTCGCCTCCCGGCTCGTATTTCCGCTTCCGCCCGTGACGCTAGCCGGTGCGATCCACTCGGCCCAATGGCCTCAACGGTCAGCGGATCCTACTCACCGAGCGTTTTCCGGCCGCACGGCGGCGAAGCGGCCTCAGCGGGTCAGCCGTTCACGCTGCGTATCCGGACCGGTCAGTGCCAGCTCCCCGGCGCCGCATTCGTAGCTCCACTCGGTGAGTGAGGCCGGCCACTCGCCCGGCTCGCCCCCGCCGATCGTGAACGTGGCGCCGGACCGGGCCTCGGTGGCTGCCGTGACACCGTCCGCGGACACGAACTCGAACGTCACCTCGCCGCTGACCGTGAGCCGCACCTCCCGGCCGTCCACAGTGGCGTCGTAGACGGTCGCGGTCCCGTAGTCGGTGACGCCCGTCCCGGCCTCCGCGAACGTGACGGCCGGTCCTTCACCGGTAAGCGTCACGACTGTCGTGCCGATGCCGGGCAACGCCACACGTTCGCGCTGCTCGACGATCCGCCATCGCCCGGCCAGGCACGCGTCCACGACCGGGCCCGGGACGGGGGAGGGAGCGGCGGACGCCGACGGCGACGGCGTGGGGGAGACAAGCGAGACCGGCGCGGGCGGTGGTCCGGCCAGCCGGTCGGCCGCCCGCGAGTCCGCACCGGCGAACTGCACCACGACCGCGCCGAGCACCGCGGCCGCGAGCACCCCGGCGAGCACTGTCAGCACGACCGCGACCGGGTGTGCCCGCTCGGTGCCGGCCAGCGCGGGGGAGCGCGCGTCGTACCCGATGACGGGTTCCAGGGGTGGCGCCGACACCGGAGAAACCGGAGCAGGAGCAGAGACAGGAGCAGCGGGGGTACGCCAGGAGGGCGGTTTCGGCCCGGGAATGACGACCGGGGGAGCGGACACCGGCGGCAACGGCGTGGTCTCCGCCGTGCGCAGCGAGACCGGTGGTGACTCGCTTGACGTGGTGTCGCGCGGCGGCCCGGACACCGGGCGGTACGCCGGATTCGTCGGATATGCCGGGGACTGCAACCGCCCCCGCGACACCCCGCACCCGGCACACGTGCCGTCGGCCGTGACCGTCACCCCACCGCAGATGGCGCACGGTCGCACTGCCCGGCCCTCCTTAGCCGAAACCGGCTCTCCGTGGGGAGGCCGAGCAGTGAACCTAGCCGACCCCGAACGCACGGCGGAAGCGGTTGATCCGATCGAAATGAGTGAACGGATCGGCAGTCCGGGACGCCCGAACGACGAGCGCGGGCGTTACAGCCCCTGTTCCCTCGCCCATCGACGCAGCTCGTCCTCGGCCTCGTCCCGGTCGAGCGGGCCGCGCTCCAGCCGCAGCTCCTTCAGGAACCGCCAGGCCTGCCCGACAAGCGGCCCCGGCGGCAGCCCGAGCAGCTCCATGATCGCGTTGCCGTCCAGGTCCGGGCGGACGCGCGCGAGATCCTCCTCGGCCGCGATCCGGGCGATCCGCTCCTCAAGCGCGTCGTAGTCCGCGGACAGCGCCGCGGCCTTACGCCGGTTCCGGGTGGTGCAATCGGAGCGGGTCAGCTTGTGCAGGCGGTCGAGCAGCGGGCCACCGTCGGTCACGTACCGGCGCACCGCGGAGTCGGTCCACTCGCCCCGCCCGTAGCCGTAGAACCGCAGGTGCAGCTCGACCAGGCGGGTCACGTCCGCGGTGACGTCCTTCGGGTAGCGCATCGCCTTCATCCGCTGCCGCGTCAGCCGTGCGCCGACCACCTCGTGGTGGTGGAAGCTGACCCGGCCGTCCGGGCCGACCGCCTTGGTCGCGGGCTTGCCGATGTCGTGAAGCAGCGCGGACATCCGCAGCACGAAGTCCGGCTCGCCGCCGCCCTCCAGCCGGATCGCGTTGCTGACCACCGTGAGCGTGTGCTCGTAGACGTCCTTGTGCTGCGCGTGCTCGTCGATCGCGAGCTTCAGGCCGGGCAGCTCCGGGAGGAACCTGTCGGCCAGGCCGGTGTCGGCCAGCAGTCGCAGCGCGGTGATCGGGTCGGCGCCGGTGAGCAGCTTGGTGAACTCCTCACGGATCCGCTCCGGCGTGATCCGGTCAAGCGACGGTGCCAGCGAGGTCATCGCGGCGACCACGGCCGGGTCCGGGGTGAACCGGAGCTTCGCGACGAACCGGGCGGCCCGCAGCATGCGCAGCGGGTCGTCGCCAAACGACTGCTCCGGCGTGCCAGGCGTGCGGATCACCTGCGCGGCCAGGTCCTGAAGCCCGCCGTACGGGTCGGTGAAGACGTGCCCCGGCAGGCTGACCGCCATCGCGTTGATGGTGAAGTCGCGGCGGACCAGGTCGTCCGCGAGGCTGGTGCCGTACCTGACGACCGGATTGCGGCTGACGCCGTCGTAGGCCTCCGCGCGGAACGTGGTGATCTCCAGCCGCAGGCCGCCGCGCATCGCGCCGATCGTGCCGAACTCGCGGCCGGTCTCCCAGATCGCCTCCGCCCAGCCCTTGAGCAGTGCGAGCGTCTGGTCCGGCTGCGCGTCAGTGCAGAAGTCCAGGTCGTCGCCGAGACGGCCGAGCAGCGCGTCGCGCACGGAGCCGCCGACCAGGTGCAACTCGTGCCCGGCGTCGGCGAAGCGGCGGCCGAGCTCGTCGGCGACCGGTGAGACGCGTAAGAGCTCCGCGACCGCGTTGCGCTGCACCGCGGAAAGCTGCTCGACCCCCACGGGGCCCTGGGACGTTTCAGACATGGGACCGCCAGCGTATCGCCAGCGCTGCGCGGGTGCGGACCCGACCGGCGCGCCACCGCGGGACGGGGCAGGATGGTTACCCATGCCAGTCCCCGAGGCGTTGCGCGAGTTCGCCGGCCGTTCCTCCTTCTGGTCCGAGTGGTTCTTCGACGACGAGGAGCCGCCGCACCGCCCCGATTTGCTGGTCACGCTGCCGGTCGCAGGCGGCTACCGGCTTCAGCTGGACCTAGACTTCGCGCAGCCGTTCCACCGGCTGGAGCTGGCCGCGCCCGGGTTCGGGCCGCGGGAGGGCACGATGCTCGGCTGGGACGCGCCGGACGAGGGCCGCCCGCACGCGCTGCGCTGGCCGGAGCTGGACCTGATCGGCCGGGTGATCGCGATCGGCGACCCGTCGCTTGCCCACCCCGGACTGGTCGTCGCGCTGCTCAGCCGGTTCACGCCGGTCACCCTCACGGACGACGTGCCGGTCGCCCGGGCGCTGTTCACCGCCGCGTTCCAGGCACTGCGCCCCGCACCGCTTGAGGCCGGCCCGGAGCAGCAGCCGATCCCGTTCTTCACCGAGCCGCGCTGGTGGCCGGCGCCTGTGGACCCGGAGGCGCTCACCGACCGGGAGATCGACCGTCTGCTGACCGGCGTCGACGGCCGCCGGGGAGGCCTGGACTGGGACCGGCGCGAGGGCCTCGGCTGGGTCGCCGCCCAGCGCCCGGAGCACAACGAACTGGGCCTCACGATCAAAAGCCTTCGCCTGGGTACGGAACGCTCCTTCCCCTTCGCCGGCCTGGCCGAGCTGCTGACGTCGGCGCGGGAACGGCTCACCGCGGAGGTCTACGGCGCGCCGTGGTGCTCGCCCGCCACCGTGGTGCCGATCGCCCGGCGCATCGTGCTGGCCGGCGACCTCTCGGCCGTACCCACGCTGCTCGATGCTCTTGAAAAGGCCGGCTGTGATCACCCGGCCGTGCTTGACGCGCTGACCGCGCCGCTGGTTCCGGCGGAGGCGGCCTGGGTCGTCGAGGAGATCGCCGGCGCCGTGCCCGGCACGCTGTTGCGCCTGGTCTGCCCGGAGCGGAAGGTCCCGCTCGCGGACGCGGAACGGGCTCGGGTTGACTAGGGTGCGTGCAACGCCGGCGGCACGCGGGTCCGCCGGGCGGGTTCGAGGGGATGCGACATGACCGGCGGTCTGTACCGGAGCTCGAACGCAGGCCATCGCGACGGCCCCTATGACGACACGCAGGCGCCGCCGCTGATCGAAGCGGACGAGGCCCGGCTGACGGTGCCCGACGCCGACGTGATGGCCGGTGGCGGCGACGTACCTGGCGCGGAGGCGCCGAGCCCGGAGCCGCAGGCGAGCAGCGGGAACAGCACTGCCGGGAACAGCCTGATCATGGCGGCCGGCAGCCTGGTCAGCCGGGGCACCGGCTTCCTGCGCACGGTGGTGCTGACCGCCGCGCTCGGCACCGCGATCGGTGACGCCTACGCGAACGCGCAGCTCTTCCCCGGCATGGTCTACGACTTCCTGCTCGGCGGCATCCTCTCAAGCGTGCTGCTGCCGCTGCTGGTGCGTCGGCGCAAGGCGGACGCGGACGGCGGCCAAGCGTTCACCCAGACACTGCTCAGCCTCGCGGTGATCGTGCTGGCCGTGGCCACAGTCATCACTGTGATCGCCGCGCCGCTGCTGACGATGGTCCTGAACACAGGTGACAACGTGTCGCCGGAGTACCGGGACCTGATCACCGGCCTGTCCCGCCTGATGCTGCCGATGCTCTTCTTCACCGGCATGTCCGCGCTGATCAGCGCCGTGCTCAACACGCGCGGCCACTTCGCGGCGCCGATGTGGACGCCGATCCTCAACAACATCATCGTGATCGGCGTCGGCGGCGCGTACCTGCTGCTCTACGGCGCCACGAAGCTCGCGCCGGAGCAGATGACGCCCGGCCGGATCGCGCTGATCGGCGGCGGCACACTGCTCGGCGTGGCGGTGCAGGCGGCCGGGCTGATCCCGGCGCTGCGCAACGTCGGCTTCCGCTGGAAGTGGCGGTTCAACTTCCGTGACCTCGGCCTGGGCGAGCTGGGCCGGCTCGGCGCCTGGATGTTCTGCTACGTGGTGGTCAACCAGATCGGCCTCGCCGTGGCGTTCAACCTGCTGAACAGCGCCGCCGGGGCGGAGAGCACCGGCCCGCTGATGTACCAGAACGTCTACCTGCTGCTGATGATGGCGCACGGGATCATCGCCGTCTCGATCATCACGGCGCTGATGCCGCGGATGAGCGCCTCCGCCGCAGACGGCCGGCTCGCCGACATCGCTGCGGACCTGTCCCGCGGCATGCGGACCGCGACGGCGGCGCTGGCCCCGGTCGCGGTGGTCTACGGCGTACTGGCCGGGCCGATCGTGGTGGCGCTCTTCAGGTACGGCGCGGTCGACAGCGACGAGGCGTTCGCCACCTCGTTCGTGCTGATCGGCGCGAGCATCGCCCTGATCCCGTTCTCGATCAGCCAGCTCTTCACGTTCGCGAACTACGCGATGTCCGAGAACAAGACCGCCGCGCTTGTCAACCTGCCGAGCGTGGCGGTCCGGATCGCGCTGTACGTCGCCTGCTTCCTGATCCTCGACGCGAAATGGCTCGCCGCGGGGCTGATGGTGAGTAACGCGGCTTCCTACCTGGTTTCCGCTGTTATTTCCGCCACCATCCTCCGTCGCCGCATCGGCGCGATCGGCATGCGCGAGGTCGCCGGCACGCTTCTCAAGGTGCTGGCCGCCAGCGCGGGCGCGATCATCGTCGGCATTCTCGTGATGAAATTGTTGCCGGGCGACGGCGCACTGTCCCGGATGGAGGCGCTGCTCAGCCTCTTCGTCGGCGGCGCGGTCATCGGCGGCACCTACGTGGGCCTCGCGCTACTGCTGCGCATCCACGAGGTCACCCAGGTGCTGAACATGGTCATCCGCAAGGTGAGGCGGTAGTTTCGGCCAGCCGGGCACGGGGGATGAATCGGACGCGACTCATGTTCATCACCCGTGCAGGCTTTGAGTAAGCGCCCAGGTAGGGCGCACAATCTTTACGGGGCCCACCTCCCGGGACCGCGGATCGTTGCGGCGCGGGAGGATGACCCGCCGGGGGCGTGGACGATCCAGGTAAGGTCGCTCTCGGCGGAAGCGGCGTGGCGCCTACCCTTAATGGGAGGATGTCCGCGGCGCGCTTCATTGATCGCAGATCTATTGAGACACGTGCTCACCGAGGGAGGACGGGTGACCCAGGTCGGCGAAGGTCGAGAGGCCGCCGAGGCGGTTCCGTCTGTGATGACCCTCGGTGAACCAGCCGTCGGTGACGTCATGGCGGACCGATACCAGCTGGAAGAACACGTCAACGACGACAGCGCGGGCCGGCAGATCTGGCGCGGCACGGACGTGATCCTCCGCAGGCCGGTCGCTGTCGTGCTGCGCTACCCCGGTGGCGACGACGCCGCCGAGATGCTGCAGTCGGCCGTGGCCGCCAGTCGTGTCATCCACCCCCACCTGGCCGGCGTCTACGACGCGATCGACGAGGGCGGCCGGGCCTACGTCGTGCGCGAGTGGATCGACGGCGTCGCGCTGCGCGACCTGGTGGCCGAGTCCGGCCCGCTTGACGCGGCCAGGGCGATCGGCATCGCCCGCGGCGTGGCGGACGCGGTCGCGGCCGTGCACGCCACCGGCATGGTCCACGGCAACGTGCACGCCGGCACCACGATGATCGGCACCGACGGCCGGGTCGTGCTTGCCGACGCACGCACCGACGGCGACGACAAGCCCGGCACGGACGTGCGCGCGGTCGGCGGCGTCCTCTACTTCGCGCTCACCGGCCACTGGCCGCACGCCGAGGCCGGCGTCACCCGGGTGCAGGACGCGGTCCGGGACGGTTCCGGCACGATAGTGGCGCCGCGTCAGGCGCGCGCCGGCGTGCCCGCCTACCTCGACGACCTCACGATGGACCTGCTGGACCCGAAGCTCGCGGTCCCGGCCTCCGACGTGCTGGCCGCGGAGCTGACCCGGCTCGACTCGGCCGCCGAGGAGCAGTACCTCGAAGAGGTCGGCCCGCTCCGGTTCACCCAGAATGGCGACGAGCAGAGCCCGGACCAGCCGCAGAGCGCCGCACGCAAGATCGCGGTCGGCGTGGCCGCGCTGCTGGCGATCGCGGTCATCGGCCTGATGCTCGGCATCTCTGCGCTCGGCGGCGACCCGGAGGACAAGCCGGCCGTCGAGGCCGGCGCGGACCAGGGCGGCCCCGCAGCCGCGGGCGCGATTCCGAACCCGCAGCCGTTCAAGCTGACGAAGGACCAGATCCGCGTCGTCGACCCGGGGCCGAACGGCGACGGCGGCGACCGCAAGAACGCGGAGCTGGCGATCGACGGTGACGACGGCACCTCGTGGGAGACGCAGACCTACAACACGCGCAAGTTCGGCGAGCTCAAGGACGGTCTCGGCCTGCTGATCGACCTGGGCAGCCCGCGCCAGGTCTCCTCGGTCAAGATCCAGCTCGGTGACAAGGGCGTGTCGGCCGAGCTGAAGACCGGTGAGACCGACCCGGGCGCGGCCAAGCGCGGTGCGGCGAACGACGAGCTGAAGCCGCTCGACCGGGACCTGGTCAACTCGTACGGGACGATCGGCGCCGGGTTCAAGAACTCGGAGGCGTCCACGATGGCCTTCATCGACGGCCTCGACCCGGACGCGAAGTACCAGTACCTGCTGGTGTGGTTCACGGAGCTGCCGGACTCTAGGAAGATCGTTGTCGACGAGATCATCGTCGAGGGCACCTGACGCTTCCGACGATGAGCTGCTCGCGGCTCACGTCGCAGGTGATCGGGACGCCTTCGCCGAGCTGATCCACAGGCACCGCGACCGGCTCTGGGCCGTCGCGGTGCGGACGCTCGGCGACCGTGAGGACGCGGCGGACGCGCTGCAGGAGGCGCTGCTTTCGGCACACCGCGCGGCCGGCCGCTTCCGGGGCGACTCCGCGGTCACCACCTGGCTGCACCGGATCGTGGTCAACGCGTGTCTCGACCGCATCCGGCGCCTGCAGAGCCACCGCACGGTCCCGCTCGTCACGTCCTCCGACGACGAGCGCCCGGACCGCGAGCCGGTCGCGCCGGCCGTCGACCACGACACCGCGCTCGTGGTCCGGCAGGCCATGGACGAGCTGCCGGTCGAGCAGCGGGCCGCGCTGGTCCTGGTCGACCTCCAGGGTTACTCGGTCGCGGACGCCGCGGCAGTGCTCGGCATCGCCGAGGGCACGGTGAAGAGCCGGTGCGCGCGGGGCCGGGCCAAACTGGCGATCGCGCTCGGCTACCTCCGGCCCGGCCGGTCTCAAGCTGATAACGGGTCGGTCACGAAGAAGGTGAGCGATCCGGCTCACTCCCGGAACCCGGCGGTCGCCGGGGACGTCTCATCCGAAGGCGAACCGCTCTCCGGGCGGAAGGCTTTGCGAGTGAAGGCGGAGGAACAGTGAGCAGCTCGGACGCGTCACTCACCGAGGCTCAGTGGGACCTCCTCGCCGACTACCTCGGTGGCGCGCTTGACGGCGGTCCCCAGTACGACGAGGTCACCGGCCTGATCGAGTCCGACCCGGAGTGGCGGGAGGCACACACGCTGCTCGCCGCGGCCGACGACGCGGTCCGTGACGATCTCCGCCTGCTGGCCGAGGCGCCGGTGGGGCCGATGCCTGACGACGTGGCGACCCGGCTGGCGGCCGCGTTCGCCACCGACAACGTGATCCCGCTGCGCAGGCGCCGGGTGGCGCGCTGGGCGCTGCCGGCCACCATCGCGGCCGGTGTGCTGGCGTTCGCCTCGATCGGCCTCACCGGGCTGCTCGGCGGCGCCGGCAGCAGCGAGGATGCGACGAGTGCCGCCGGCAGCGCGCCCGAGGCCGCGGTTCCCCCAGCCCTCGCGCAGCAGGTGATGGTCAGTGGCCGGGATTACACAGCGGCGACCGCACAGGCGCTGGCGACCAGGGCGGAGACCGAGCAGTTCGCCAGCCCACTGTCCGCCTCCGGCCAGGACGCGCCCGCCGGGCGGGACCTTCGCACACCGCCGCTGTTGCAGCGCCTCATCGACCCGGCCGCGCTGAACCACTGCCTGGGGGCGATCGCGATCGAACACGGCGTCGCCTCGATGGCCGTCCGCCTGATCGACTACGCGTCTTTCGAGGGCAGTCCCGGCCTGCTTGTCGTCTTCACGGACCCGACCGGCGGCGACATGGTGTGGGTGGTCGGCCCGGACTGTGGCGTCGAGGGCACGCTTGCGGACACCCGGTACCACGCGCCGGTAGGGTGAGCAGGCAACACCTTCCGGGCCGCACCGTGTGGACGTGAGCCGGCCCACCAGAGGTGCCGGACCGGGAATCCCGGTCCATGCGTTGACGTTTCTGCTGGGGCGATCGCCGCCCACTCCCGCCACCGGCCGGACGGGCTGCGATGCACAAGACACGAGGAGTGGGCAGTGGACGAGGTCCGCAACCTGATCATCATCGGCTCGGGGCCGTCCGGCTACACCGCGGCGGTCTATGCGGCCCGGGCAAACCTGAAGCCGCTGGTCATCGAGGGTGTGCAGTCCGGCGGCGCGCTGATGACGACCACCGAGGTGGAGAACTACCCCGGCTTCTCCGACGGGATCATGGGCCCCGAGCTCATGGACTCGATGCGTAAGCAGGCGGAGCGGTTCGGCGCGGAGTTCATCACCGACGACGTCACCCGCGTCGAACTGACCGGCACCACTGTCACCGAGCCGGGCGCCGAGGGCCTGAAGACGGTCTGGGTCGGCGACACCACCTACTTCGCGCGCGCCGTGATCCTCGCCACCGGTTCGGCCTGGCGGCGGCTCGGCGTGCCGGGCGAGGAGGAGCTGCTCGGCCACGGTGTCTCGTCCTGCGCCACCTGTGACGGATTCTTCTTCCGCAACCACCACATCGTGGTGGCCGGCGGCGGCGACTCCGCCATGGAGGAGGCCACGTTCCTGACCCGGTTCGCGGAGACGGTGACGATCGTGCACCGCCGGGACCAGTTCCGGGCCAGCAAGATCATGGCCCAGCGCGCGCTCGACAACCCGAAGATCAAGGTCGAGTGGAACAGCGCGATCGAGGAGATCCTCGGCGAGGACGGCAAGGTCAGCGGCGTCCGGCTGAAGAACACGGTCTCCGGCGAGACCAAGGTGCTGGACGTGACAGGCGTCTTCGTGGCGATCGGCCACATCCCGCGCAGCGACCTGTTCACCGACCAGGTCGCGATGGACGCGGACGGCTATGTGAAGGTCGACGCGCCCAGCACCCGGACCAACCTGCCCGGCGTGTTCGCGGCCGGTGACCTGGTCGACCACACGTACCGGCAGGCGATCACCGCGTCCGGCACCGGCTGTGCCGCCGCGCTCGACGCCGAGCGCTTCATCGCGTCGTTCGAAGAGATCTAACCCCCAGCCCACAGGAGGAACCCCCATGGAGTCGGTCACCGACAAGACGTTCGTCAGCACCGTCCTGCAGTCCGACAAGCCGGTGCTCGTCGACTTCTGGGCCGAGTGGTGCGCACCGTGCCGCAAGGTCACCCCGCTCCTCGAAGAGATCGCCAAGGAGATGGGTGACCAGGTCACCATCGTGAAGCTGAACATCGACGAGAACCCGGAGACCGCCATGGCGTACCGGGTGATGTCGGTGCCGACGCTCACCGTCTTCAAGGGGGGCCAGCCGGTGAAGTCGGTGGCCGGCGCCAAGCCGAAGGGCGCCCTGATCAACCTGATCGAGTCCGCGCTGTAGGGCTTCTGGCCGCGAAGTGCCCCGGTTCACGCGTTACGCGGAGCCGGGGCTCTTTACTGCTACCCAGCCCTACCCTCGCCTCGGCCTGGTAGCACGAGGCGCGCGATCGCGGTGCACCCGCGATACGCTCCGATCCGATGTTCCGAGGAGGTCGTCTGTGCGCCCGATCCGACGTGGAGACCGTGGTCCCGCGGTGGCCGAGATCCGGTCGATCCTCACCCGCCTCGACCCGTCCCACCCTGCCGGTGACGTCTTCGACGAGGAGACCGGCCAGGCAGTTCGCGCCTTCCAGCAGCAGCGCGGCCTGACCGTCGGCGGCGAGGTCGACGAGGAGACCTGGCTCGCGCTTGATGCGGCCCGCTGGCGGCTCGGCTCCCGCGTGCTGTTCCACGCCATCCCGCACCCGCTGATCGGTGAGGACGTGCGCGCGCTGCAGGAACGTTTGCTGGAGATGGGCTACGACGTCGGCCGCCCGGACAGCGTCTACGGCACCCGTACCGCCAAGGCACTCGGGCAGTTCCAGCGCGAGGTCGGCCTCGCCCCGGACGGCGAGTTCGGACCGCAGAGCCTGCACGCGTTGCGCCGCCTCGGCCGCAAGGTCGTCGGCGGCCGCCCACAGTGGCTGCGCGAGGCCGAGGCGTTCCGCCAGTCCGGTCCGCACCTGCTCGGCAAGACAGTGGTCATCGACCCCGGCCACGGCGGCCCCGACCAGGGCGTCATCGTGCCGGACGGGCCGTTGCGCTGGACCGAGTCCGACCTCGCGTTCGACCTCGCGTCCCGCCTGGAGGGGCGGCTGGCAGGTGCCGGCATGCGCGTCCACCTCACCCGCGGGCCGAACCCCGCGGCCCGCATCCCGGACAAGGCCCGCGCCCAGCTCGCCAACGACCTGCACGCGGACCTGCTGATCTCGATCCACATCGACGGCTACAAGACGCCCGAGGCCGACGGCGTCGCCACCTACCACTACGGCGACGGGACATCGGACGGCGTCACGTCCACGGTGGCAGAGCGCCTGGCCGGGCTGGTCCAGCGTGAGATCGTCGCGCGTACCGGCCTGCGCAACTGCCAGACCCACGCCAAGACCTGGGACCTGCTGCGCCTCACCCGCATGCCCGCGGTCCGCGTCGAACTCGGCTACCTGACCGCGCCGCTGGACCGTACCCGCCTCGTCGACCCGCTCTTCCGCGAGCAGTCGGTGGAGGCGATCGTCGCCGCGATCCAGCGCATGTACTTCCCTGTCGAGAACGACGTGCCCACCGGCTCCATCGACGTCCGCCAGCTGCGGATGGCGGTCGCAGCCGGCCAGCCGATCAAGGCCTAAGCGCACCATCATCTTCCCGCTTCCGCCGGGGTCAGGTTCCGCATGCTCCCGCGGGCTCCGGTCGTCGCTGGCGCTCCTCCCTGCACGATCCGCGGTCGCAAGAGCCGAACCCGCCCGGCTGCTCGGCTGCTCGGCAAGTGAAGCAGGCTCACTAGCGGGGCTTCATCGTGGCTCACCCGCGCTGCCGACTTTGTGAGCCCAGCTCAGTAGCGTCCGTCGCCACACCTCGCCGCTTGCACAACGAGCTGCAGAAGGCTCGTGAACAGCGGTTCTGGCCCTTGCACAGCGGAATCGGCTCCGGAGCGACGTGCGGAGCGCCAGCGGAGCCCGCCGCGCAGGTTTGCCCGCGGGAGCATGCGGGCCGCACCTCGGCGGGAGCGGGAAATCGGGGTCTGGGGTCGTCCCCAGGCTGGCTCGAGCGCCCGCGGGAGCATGCGGGCTGGACCCCGGCGGGAGCGGGAAAATCTGGAATTTTGGGTTCAGGCGGTGGAGCTGGTGGCGGGTCGGACCGGGCGGAGCAGCGTCTCCGGCGTCATCGAGCCGAGCAGCTTCTCAAGCGCGTATTCGACGTCGGACTTCCAGGAGAGCGCGGTGCGCAGTTCCAGGCGCAGGCGCGGGTAGCGGGGGTGCTGGCGGACGGTTTTGAAGCCGACCGAGAGGAAGAAGTCGACCGGGGCGACGCAGGCCGTGGCGTCGTCCTCGGGGTCCCCGAACTTGGCGTCGCCGAACGCTTCGATGGCCTTGATGCCGCGTTTGGTGAGGTCACGCGCGACGCCCTGGACGAGCATGCGGCCGAGACCGCCGCCGGCGAACTCGGGGACCACGTGCGACGTCATCAGCAGTGCGGCGTCCGCGGAGACCGGTGAGGTGGGGAACGCCATCGAGCGCGGCACGTAGGCGGGCGGTGCGAACATGACGAAACCGGCGGGCATGCCGTCGACGTAGACGAGCTTGCCGCAGGAGCCCCACTCCAGCAGTGTCTGCGAGACCCAGGCTTCTTTCTCCAGGTCAGGGGCGCCGTCGGCGCAGGCGCGCTCGGCGCTGACCGGGTCGAGTTCCCAGAAGACGCACTTCCGGCAGCGCCGGGGAAGGTCTTCGAGTGTGTCAAGGGTCAGGCTGACCAGGCGACGAGACATGGTTGCGATCCCCCACGGTGCTTACGAACGTCCGCTGAGAATCGTACGCCGGGAATTCGGCTCAGCGCGAAATTTGGACAAGGGGTCCGCCATGTGGACCGACCGGTTATCCGAGGGCGGCGCGAATGTGCGAGGCATAACATCGGTGGACCGGCGCCCGCGCTGGGCGCGCTCCTGGAGTGAGGTGATCATGTCCGGCACGACGCTCGATGATTACACCGATAGGTACGCCGCCCGTGTCGGGGGCATGATCGCCTCGGAGATCCGAGCACTCTTCGCCGTCGCCAGCCGCCCCGAGGTGGTGTCGCTGGCCGGCGGGGCGCCGTATATCGCCGCACTCCCGCTGGACGCCGTGGGGGAGATGCTGGGCCGGCTCGGCAGCGAGCACGGCAGCAGCACCCTGCAGTACGGCATCGGCCAGGGCACGCTCGAGCTGCGCGAGAAGATCTGCGAGGTGATGGCGCTCTCCGGCATCGACGTCGGCTGCGGCGCCTCCCCTGATGACGTGGTCGTCACGGTCGGCGGGCAGCAGGCGATCGACCTGGTCGCGCGCCTGTTCCTGGACCCGGGCGACGTGGTGCTGGCCGAAGGGCCGACCTATGTGGGCGCGCTCGGCGTGTTCCAGGCTGCGCAGGCTAACGTCGTGCACGTCGCGATGGATGCCGATGGGCTGATTCCCTCGGCGTTGGAGGCGGCGATCGCGGACGTGCGCGCCTCGGGCCGTCGCGCCAAGTTCCTCTACACGATCCCGACATTTCAGAACCCGACAGGTGTGACGCTGTCGGAGGAGCGGCGTGAGCAGGTGCTTGACATCTGCGAGCGCGCCGGCCTGCTCGTGGTCGAGGACGACCCCTACGGACAACTCGGCTTCGAAGGCGAGACGCCCCGGCCGCTGCGTGCGCGCCGGCGGGACGGCGTCTTCTACCTGAGCACGTTCTCCAAGACGTTCGCGCCTGGGCTGCGCGTCGGCTGGATCCTGGCACCGCACGCGGTGCGCGACAAGCTGGTCATCGCGACCGAGTCGACAATCCTGTGTCCGAGCGCGTTCGCGCAGGCCGCGGTGACCGAGTACCTGACCTCCATGCCTTGGCGCGAGCAGCTGAAGATCTACCGGGAGGTCTACCGGGAACGCCGGGACGCCCTTCTCGACTCGCTCGACGATCTCATGCCCGGGGGTACGACCTGGACGCGGCCGAACGGCGGCCTGTTCGTCTGGGCCACGCTGCCGGACGGTCTCGACTCCAAGGCGATGGTGCCCCGCGCGATCGCGGCCCGGGTGGCGTACGTGCCCGGTACCGGCTTCTACGCGGATGGCACCGGCCAGCGGTTCATGCGGCTCAACTTCTCCTTCCCGTCCCCCGAGCGGATCCGGGAGGGTGTGCGCCGGCTTGCAGGGGTGATGGAGCAGGAGATCTCCGTCCGTTCCGTCTTCGGCCCACCACCGGCCCCACGTCAGGGGCAGGCCGGGGCGGATGTGCCCGGTTCCCAGTTGGCATGATCAACGGCATGTCTCGCGATCTTCGTGTCCTGGTCCTCGCCGGCGGCCTCTCCTACGAGCGCGACGTCTCGCTCCGGTCAGGCCGCCGGGTGGTCGACGCGCTCCAAGCCGCCGGCGTCCAGACCGAACTCCGCGACGCCGACGTGGCGCTGCTCCCCGGCCTGCGCGCCGACCCACCGGACGCCGTCGTCATCGCGCTACACGGCGCCACCGGTGAGGACGGCTCCCTGCGCGGCGTGCTCGACCTGTTCGACGTGCCCTATGTCGGCTGCGACGCCCGTACCGCCCGCCTCGCCTGGGACAAGCCCTCCGCCAAAGCCGTGCTCCGCGAGTCCGTAATCAACACGCCGGACTGGGTGGCGCTGCCCCACGACCGGTTCTCCGAACTGGGCGCCGCCGCAGTGCTGGACCGGATCGTGGAGCGGCTCGGCGTACCCGTCATGGTGAAGCCGGCCCAGGGCGGGTCCGGGCTCGGCGCGTCAGTGGTGCGCGCGGAGTCCGAACTGTCGGCCGCGATGGTCGGCTGCTTCGCGTACGACTCGACCGCGCTGGTCGAGCACTACGTGGCCGGTGCCGACATCGCCGTGTCGGTGGTCGACCTGGGGGAGGGGCCCGTCGCACTCCCCGCCGTGGAGATCGTGCCCCGCGACGGGTTGTACGACTACGCGGCCCGGTACACCGCCGGGTTGACGACCTGGCACGCGCCGGCACGGCTGAGCCCGCCGGTCGCGGCAGCGGTCGCGGAGACGGCGGTCGCGGCGCACCAGGCGCTGGGGTTGCGCGACATGTCGCGGGTCGACCTGATCGTCGACGCGGACGGTACGCCGCACGTACTCGAAGTGAACGTGTCGCCCGGGATGACTGAGACGTCGCTGCTGCCGCTCGCGGTGGGGGCGGCCGGCCTCGATCTCGGGAAGGTGCTGTACGGGTTGGTCGAGAGGGCCGTGGCCCGGGCGGTGTGAGGGGCCGCTTTCGGCTTCTGTCAGAGCCATTCTCTCGCGGTTTCCGATCGAGCGGTTTTTCGCTGCGGCCGGCTTCGCGAAGCAGACAAAGCGGGCGTATCTGGGGTGGTGCTGTTTTCGGGCACTTTATTGATCCGGGGCAGCCGTTCGGGCGGCGGATCTCAGTCGGTGACTTGCGGGGCTCGCTCTTGCCGAGTCTGGATCTTGGGTCGGATGCTCGTCGGTCTTGTCGTTGGTCTTGTTGTCGGGGTGTGAAGTAGCGGGCAGCGCGATGCGCCCTCTGGGCGGGCTCGTTCTGGGCCGGGTTCGTTCTGGCCTCGCTCCGTCCGGATGTGGAAGTCTTCCTTCGACTGATGAAGGATCCTCGTAGGGAGCCGACTCTTGCTGAGGTGAGCCGGCCGTCCGGAGCCGCCGAGCGGTGGGCGCGGCTTCGTCGCCGATGAGGCTGTCCGACCGGTGGAGCACGGCCTGGCGGTGCCTCAGTCGATCGTGGTTGGTCGGGGTGGCGGTGAGTGACAGTTATGGCGGCGGCCTTGTTTCCTCTTCGCTGGCCGCTGGCCGCTGGCCGCCGGGTGCGGGGAGCGGGGAGCCGCATAGTCGGCCCGTCGTCTCGGGTGGCATCAGCACCTCCCGACTCAGAACGCGTTGGTCTCCGGCTATCTACTTGCCGAGATGACTGAAGCGCGATCCCGGCCAAGCGGGTCAGCATCGCAGCGGTCGGCCGCAGGGGGAGTCCGTCTGCGGCAGCGCTCGATTCACGCTTGCACCAGCCTGGTCAGGGCTGCCTCAATGCGCGCAGAAAGACTCCCGGCTGGTCATGTCGGCAGCCCTAGGCACCAGATGTACAACGCACCACAACGGGTCGTTCGTCATCGACCGAGCTGGGGCGGGTCCGCCCATAGCCGGCGAGCTCCGTCTTACCTGAGTCCTAAGCCTCGCCGACTTCTAGTCCCGGCGGTGCCTCACGACGGCGTGATTGAACTGTCCGGCGGCAAGGTCCAATCCGCTGCGTCCTGGCGGCCTTCGACTGCGGCACCGACACATACGGCCGCTCAGGCCGCAGGCCGCTCAAGCCGCAGGCCGCTCAGGCCTTGGTGGGTGCGGCGTCGTCGGTGGTTTCGGCGGGTGTGGAGCCGGCCTCACTTGCAGCGGCTTCGTCATCCGGCGCCTCCAGGGCGGCGACCGAGCTGACCGGTTCCGTAGACGCGCTGCCGTCGGCGGCGCTGTCCGCGGCCCCGTCGGCAGTCGGCACCGGGCCGTCGGTGGCGGCCGCGAAGCTGGATGGCGCCTGCCACTGGATGTGCGGCGGCTCGGCAAGCGGACGCCCGCCGAACTCGGCCAGCCAGGCGGCGACCATTGCCAGATTCTCCCGCCACTGCATCTCGGGGATCGGCGGCAGAATCGCATCCCACAGCGAGAGGAAGGTTCCACGCAGCTGCAGCCGGCCGTAGGGTCGCGCCAAGAACCACATGTGCAGATGCGCGGACCCGTCACCCCACCGGTTGACGTGCACCCGGGCCACGTCGTCCAGCGATCGGATGGCGCGCTCCAGCCGAACCGTCATGACGCCCAACTCAGCGGCGAGCAGGTTCGGCAGGTCACCCAGATCCAGGTGTGACCGTGACTCGAGAATCAGGACCATGGGCAGGCCTGACGGCTGGTCCATGGCGCGGACCCGCCAGCGGTCGCTGACCCAGATATACGCCTCGTCGGGCGCGGCACAGGCGACGCAGTCCGCCGAGTCCTCGCCCTTACGCGACGGCTCGACGTCGACGGGATCGTCGATCTGCTTCACGCGCATGTCGCCCTCGAACGGGAACGACGGCCACTTCGTGAACTCCGGAACGGAGGAAGGGGTGTGGGGCACGACGCTGACCCTAACGGGTTTGCCGCCCGATGTCCTTACCTGTTCGGCCCTCGGTCGCGCCGGTCACGTGGGGTTTCCCGGCACCCCCTCGCCTACGGCCCTCGGACCACCCGACTCAGAGTTATCCACCGAGTTATCCACAGGCACTGCCCGCACCCTGTGGATTACCGACCCGGCATGCCCATCTCAGTGAAAGCGATCAAATACCCTGCGTGGACGCCTCCGAACGGGTTATCCACCGTCTTCGTCCACAGGCCGACAGGCCCTCTGACGCGCTGTTTCACGTGAAACGAGTCGCCCTGTGGATAACTCCTGTGGATAACTTCGGCATGCGACGCATGCCGGTCATGCGCCGACCGTCTCGGCCAGTGGGCGGAGTTTTCCACAGGCTCAGCCCACAGGACGACTCTTGCTGTCCCGGGCATCGGACCGAGAGAAATCGATCATCTCGTTTCACGTGAAACGGCGTCGGGCGATGCGCACCGGGCGAGACGGGGCAGCGTTTCACGTGAAACGGCGCGTCTCGCTGGCTCGCGACGTAGCCCAGAATCCGCGAGGATTTTTCGCAGCAAGCAGGCTGAATCAGCGGCAATAAAGTCTTGTCGGCAGACTGCGCTGGCCACCGGAAAAGACGGCGGCCTGCGGGATGGTCGTCGGACGTGGCTGCTCGGCGTCGCTGCAGATAGTCGCATTCCTCGCTCCGGCACGTGATCTCGGACCACAGGTAGATGACGCCGTGTTGCAGGCTACGAGTAGCCCAGCAGCGGCTCCCTTAACTGTCTGACCCACGGCCCGTCTCGTACCCCCATGCAGGTTTGCCTTTGAATGCCGATAGCACTGCACTGGGTACGCGGTGGCAGAGGTGACCAACGTGGTCACGGAATGCGCTGGAGTCCGGCCATCGTTGGGCCCGACTCGGCGGCTAGCGCGGGAGAACGGCGGCAGGTCGTGGGCCTCTCTCGACAGCACGATCCGCTCGGTTTGCCAGGTGCGGTCCGGAGGTCGTGCCGCTTCGAATCCGCTCGAGTTGGGGGATTGGCCCGCCCCGTTCTTCGCTTCGCACCCATCGAGCCATCTGGTACGGCCGGGAGTTGCGCTGGGGGCACGCCTCCAGATTGCTGCGTTGATCCGACTGCACCCCCTTAGCGGACTGCCTTCTGGCGATCGTTGTTGGAGCGTTTTGAGGTGGTCAGGGGAGCAGGGCCCTCTAGTGAGGTGGGCACTGGCAGAGCTCCGGATCATGGATGGCGCTGATCTGCATCGTGCTGCCGGGTTCCTCTCAGGCCTGGTTTCTCGCGGGTGGGCGCGTTCGGCCACATCGAGATCATCGCTCTTGGGACGCAGTCCACCCGGTCTGACCGTGGCTGGCTCTTGCGCGGATCGCGTCCGGCAGCATCTCTCGCACTGGAGTGTCGGGGCTGGAGGAGAGGCGTCGCAGAGGCTGGCCCTCGGCACCTATCCCCGAGAGCCAGCCAGGGACTCCGGAGTGTCGCCCGATCGCCATGCCCTCGTTCTCAACGCAGCTTCACGGGCAGGGATCCCGCTGCGTGCCACCTGAGCCGGATTATCGGGCGGCTATCACGGCGTTGACAACGGCTGGCTTGCGCTCATGACCTGAAGCGGGTCGGCCCTTGAGCCTGGTGCACGGGCTCAGGGTTGGGCAGGCAGGCAGGCAGGCGGTCGCGGGACCTGGAGCAGATGCTGGGTCAGCGCGGTCTGGTGCTGGCAGTTGCGGAGAGGCCGGTCATCTTCAGCGGTTCGCCGACGGCCGGGATTCGCCTCAGACGAGTCGGGTACCGGCGCCCTCCGGCCGCGGATAGCGAGAAGCGCATGTTGGGCAGTAAGCAGGCGGGTTCGATGCGAGCTGCGTTCGTAGCCGGGCAAGCCGCAAGGGCAGGCCCTCCACAATCGCAACGAGCGAGTTCGTCGGGACCGGGCGGCTCGGGTTGGCGCCCTGAGCGGGCACTCCGGTGTTGATCGCGGCGAACAGTTCGTAGGTGTAGGAGCGGGGTGCCTCCCGAGCACAGCCGTGATGCCGATGCTCGCGGCGGGCGTCGGCAGGAGAACCGGGCAGCGGCGGGCGGCTTCGCAGCCGGCGTGCGAGCCTGCGCTGAAGTCGGCCAAGAGTCGGCACGCGGCGAGGAGGAATTGCTATACGGAGAACTACCGGGCCCTGCGGGGGAGCTGGTCTGCTCGTCCGACTCGGGCATCGAGGGCGGGCGTACCCAGGTGCGGCAGCGTCATGCCATCGGTCGGTACGGCGGCTTCAGTCGAGGCGGCGCTGTCTCGGATGGCCCGCGCCGTTCACCCATCGCACCGACTTGGTTCTCGCCTTCGCCGGACTCATAGCGTCGGTTCGCGTAAGCGATGTCGGCTTACACCGTCGCGTCCTCCAAGGCTTCGCCTGCGATCGACAGCGGCTCGGTCTCGAGCGGTTGCTTCATCGCCTGAAGGCTGATCCACCGCGGCTTAGTTGTCAGGCTCGCAGCAAGATAGCGGCACGGGTCTTGTGGATCGTGGTGGCTGTCTCCATTCGCCAGAAGAGGGCCAGGCTCCCGCGGCTTCCTTACCGGCCTGCCGACCGAGTCGGTCTACCGTCGATGAGCGAATCGCAAGTATGCCGGCGCACGTGTCCGCCCGGTTGAATCGTGCCCAACCGGCTGGCTTCTCGTGCCGCACTCTCGTAGGCCCAGGCCTGCAACTGACCGATCCGCTACTCCTCTGCTGCCGTGGCGCTCGGCGGCAGCAGCCTTGCGTCGCTGCCTACCGGCATCGCCGCACGCATCGTCAGGCTCGCTGCGGGCTCCTTGCGCCACTGCGATCCAAACTTCCGTGCGGATTCGGTGCGCACGGTGCGGCTGGCACTCCTCGCCGTCGCAGCGGCCTCCGCGCCAATGGGTCTTCAGCTCTCCATCCGTCGAAGTGTCTGACGATTGATCCGCCCC